>JBBIRR010000029.1:0-54865 GCA_037441705.1 Ignavibacteriales bacterium | reverse complement strand
GTCCGAGACCGCAGAGTTGGGCACATGCAATTTCGGTCGGCGTGTCCTGCGTTGCTTCGATGGAAGTGACGCCCGCCTCAAGCAGTTGAGCGATTGCATCTTCGGTGATCGGATCGCCTTTTGTGAGAAGCGTCGAACCGTCCCTGCCCGTGTAGGAGGCCGCAGCGATCATGCTCGTCAGATGGGGCGGAATCTTTCCTTTCTCTAGCGGGAACGTGCGCTTCATTTTCTCGCGGATCTCGGCTGTCGTCATCGTCGCCGTAAAGGAAACGGGAATGGATTCGCCCGGTATTGCATCCTGCTTCACGCGCAGCAATGGGAGTGCAAAGCTGTGAATCACATCCTTGCTCGTGAGATAGATGAGAATCGGTTTGCCGATGGGAATGTGCAACTGATTGATCGTGGTGATGTCGTCCTTCGCATCGGGATCGGTACGATCCAGACCGAGGGGATTGTCGGACGTGACCAACTTGATGTCCCGACGCCCGAAGATGCCATCTTTGCCGGGGTAGTGAATGTTCCATGCAAACTGCTCGGCAACGACGTGGATAACAACGGCGTCCTTCTCTGCCGGATAGTTCGTCCAGACATTCGCCCACACGGGGATGGCGAAGCCGACGAGGAGCAGTCCCTCAAACAGTGCCACCGCCACTTCGATGTAGCTCGAAGCATGGCTCTTCACTCCGATGTAATCCGCCTGAGGGTTTCTCTTTTTTCGAAAGCGGATCAGAGAATACACAAAGAACGATCCCCATCCCACAAACAACACCAACATGAGCCAGTGGAGTATAACGATGATCTGGTCAATATACTGCCCGTGCGCCGATGCGTCGATGGGAAGGCCTAACAAATCGTGCATGATGGAAATCCTCCGAATGAAGAATCAGTTCAGCAGGTCGTCGAACCGACGGTTGAATTCGAGTGTCTTCTTTCGCAAATACAAAACAAACGCCCCCACGCCGACCAACACGGTGCCCGTAATGCCCAACAGACTGAGGATCGCCCATTTGATTCCTTCCGTCTGCGGCGAATCCGGTGCACCGAAACAACTCGGGCAGGCATACACGTCCGCCCGAGCAAGGAATGCCGCTGCACATGCAGCAAGCAGGATACAATACAAGCGCTTCATATCAACCCTCCTTACCTTGACTGAAACTCGCACGCTTCACTTTCTTCAAGAAATACATCCCGTACGCGACGAGACCGATGGCCACGCCGAACGAAAGTATACCGGCAATCAGTTCAAGCGACTCGCCCGATTCGGCATACCGTTGAAGTTCCCATCCGGCGAAACCGAGTGCCAGAAGTATCGAGAGGCTGATGAAGAATATGTGGACTGCTTTGAGGGACACGTTATTTCACCACGCTGTCGAGATATGTTGAAACCGGCAGGAACATCAGGAAGATGAAAAAGACTGCCGTGAGAATGAGCGTCGCGTAGATGAGCTTCCGCTCCGAAATCAGATGCATGAAGAAGCCCGCGACGAGCGAGCCTTTGATCGCCGCGACGATCAACGCCACCGTCACCGCTGCTGCAACGTTCAAATGCAGCGTCGAGATGGCGACGGTAATGACGGTCAGCGCCATCAGTGCCACGAAGACGATGATGTACGTTCTGACGCTTTTCTTTACTTCTTCTACGTGTGCCGAATCCATGGTGCGTCTCCTACAAAAGATATAACGTCGGGAAGAGGAAAATCCACACGAGGTCCACGAAGTGCCAGTACAATCCGGCCACTTCCACGCGATTGGTGAAACGCTGCGGGTCCGTTTTCCACATCTTCGCGCCGGGCCCCCACAGATACGAGTTCACGATAATGCCGCCGAGAATGTGCAGGCCATGCAAGCCCGTCAGCGTGTAGTAGATTGCGAAGTATGTACTTGTGCTCGGGAAGCGTCCGTGGTGAAACTCTGCCGAGTATTCAAAGTACTTGTTCACCAAAAACAGGACGGCAAGAAGGATCGTCAATCCCATGTAGAGCTTGTACTTGCTGAACTGCTTCATCATCAGCGATGCCCATGACATCACCATCGTGACGCTGGAGCCGATGAGGATGATGGTGTTGGCAGTTCCCAACGGGATGTTCATCATCTCATAGCCGTGCGGCCACGAAGGCGCACCGACCCGCAGCAGAACATAGGACGAGAACAACGCGCCGAACAGCATCACTTCCGACGCAAGGAAGAGCCAGATACCAAGCTTGGCGTTGTACAAGCCGGTATCGGGACGGGCGGTGGCGGTGTACGGAATGTTCATTGCTAAGCCCTTTCGTTTTGCGGCAGATAGTCGGTCGGCGCACCCGGCACGCTGTATTCGTACGGGCCGCGGTGAACTTCAGGGATGCGAGCAAAGTTGCCGTGCGCCAGCGGCGGCGAGGTGGTTGCCGCCCACTCCAGCGTGGTTGCTTGCCACACGTTTTCTTCCACCTTCTTTCCTTTCTTCATACTCCAGAAGAAATTGATGATAAACGGAATCTGTGCCAGCCCTAACAACCAGGCCGAAACGGACATGAACTCGTTCCACTGCAGAACGCCTTGCGCATGCGCGTACTGCGCGCCTCCATCGTACAGGCGACGTGAGACGCCTGCCAGTCCCTGAATGAACATCGGCATGAACACACCGTTGAGAAAGACGAACGAACCCCAGAAGTGCATCTTGCCGAGCAGGTCGCTCATCTTCCTTCCCGTCACTTTCGGGTACCAGTAATAGATGCCGGCAAAGAGTGCCATCAGCGTGCCCGGAGCAACGACGTAGTGAAAATGTCCGATGACGTAGTATGTGTCATGAAGATGAATGTCCGGCGGAGCAAGGCCCAACGGCAGCCCCGTCAATCCACCGATGCCGAACATGGGCAGAAACGCGAGCGCAAACAGCATCGGCGTGGTGAAGCGAATCGAAGCGCCCCAGAGGGAAAGGAAGAATGCCGTGAGAATGATGATGGAGGGAATCGAGATGATCATCGTGGTGGTCTGGAAGAACGAGCTGATCACCGTTCCCATCCCCGTCATGAACATGTGATGCGCCCACACGACAAACGACATGAAGCCAAGAAACACGGCAGCGTACACCAACGACTTGTATCCCCACAGAGGCTTGCGCGTGTTGTTGGCGATAATCTCGGCCACAATCCCCATCGCCGGTAGAATCAGCACGTACACTTCGGGATGGGCAAGGAACCAGAACAGATGCTGCCACAGCAGCGGACTGCCTCCGCCGGTATAGGGCAACGGCTGCCCGCTCACCACCAATCCGCTCGGCATGAAGAAGCTCGTCCCCGCGACCCGGTCCATCAGCTGCATGATGCCCGCCGCCTCTAACGGCGGAAACGCCAGCAGCAGGAGAAACGAGGTCACGAATTGCGCCCACACAAAAAACGGCAGCCGCATGAACGTCATGCCGTGGGCGCGGAGTTGAATGATGGTCGTAATAAAATTGACCGAGCCGAGCAGCGACGAGGTAATCAGAAACACCATCCCAATGAGCCAGGCCGTTTGCCCCGTCGTAGCAATCACGGCCAGCGGTGCGTAGGACGTCCAGCCGGAGTTTGCTGCGCCGCCCGGCAGGAAAAAGCTGACGAGCATCGTAACGCCGCCGAGGAAGTAGAACCAGTAGCTCATCATGTTGAGCTTGGGAAACGCCATATCCGGCGCGCCGATCTGCAGCGGCACAATGTAGTTGCCGAAGGCACCGACGGCCAGCGGTACAACGCCGAGGAAAACCATGATGGTCCCATGCATCGCGCCGAGTTGATTATAGAACTCTGGCAGCATAATGCCGTCAGGCATGTTCTCACTGCCGATCAACGCAGCAAGCCATTTCAGCGGGAAGGGTTCGCCGGGATAGGCAAGCTGCCACCGCATGATCATCATGAGCGTGAACCCGAACAGCAGGAACAGCAACGCGGTGATGCCATACTGAATCCCGATCACCTTGTGGTCGGTGGAGAAAATGTACTTGCGGATGAAACTGAGTTCATGGACGTGCTCTTCGTGCGCAACATGAACATGCGTTCCAACGCCAACGCCTTCGACCTGCTTCGGTGATGAGGAGTGGGAGGTGTTGTCGCTCAAGACTGTTTCTCCTTTCGATGTTGGCTTCTTGTCGGTTGACGAGGTTATTTCGCTGCAAACTTGAAATCCAGCGTTGCTTTCCCTGCGGCATCCACCTTCACTTTTCCGGTCTGCGTTCCGTACTTCTCATGCCACGCCTCGATCGTGTATTCGCCCGCCGGAAGCTTGGGAAGCGTAAATGTTCCGTCGTCTCCTGTAACGGCGTAGAACGGATGGTTGAAGACGCCGATATAGGCTCCCATCCACGTGTGGACTTCGCACTTGACTTTGAACACCTCGGGCTTTTCAAACTTCTTCGTCAGCTTCATTCCTTTTTTCGGCTGAGCGACGTTGAACTGCGGATTCTCTTTCGACAGTGAATGCACGTTATGGAGCGTGGGATCGCTGTTGATCACCTCAAGCTCTTGCCCGGTTTGAATGCCGACAACATGAGGGACATAGATGCAGCCGATTTGATCGAACGTTACCTTCTTTGCCGGCGGATCGAACTTGCGATTCCCCAGACCGTCCTTCACATAGACCAGAACGTTCTTGAGCGTGCCGTTGGCGTTCACCACAACTTCCTCGCTTCGTTGTGGTTCCTTGTGCGCGGCTTTGCACACTTTGTCCGCATCCATCCTCAGCACAGCGGCTTTGGGAGCCGTCCCCTCGAACACAACCTTGCCCACGACATCACCGGCAAGCACCTGACCCGCAACCAACAGCGACAGAACGATACCGAGCGTTTTGTTCATTCTCCTATCTCCAGGTAAAATAATGTGACATGGATTGATTTGGATGAAATCTATCTGACCGCAACCGTTGTGCGCACAGGTTGGCCCAGCGTCCACAGGTAGTCGCGGATTGCCATCATTTGTTTATGCGCATCGCCATCCAGCACATCGGGCAGCGGCGACTGGCCGTCGGGGAAGAAGGTCGGCATGCGCGTCCCTTCCTGAATCTTGCCCGGATCGGCAAGCCACACAACGATCCACTCCGGCTTCAAGCGCCCGCGCGCGAGCTGTAGGTTCGGCGCAAGATCGGACGTTGACACCTCTCCCGGCTTCGCCGTTGTCGTACCCGCAGGATGACACTTCAAACACTGAAAATCTTCAAAGATTTGCTTCCCCACCGGCAGGAGCTTCGGATCGGGCTGGAAGGCGGTGTAATCCCGAAGCTCAAGGTCCTGGCCGCTCAAGCCCAAAAAGTACTTCTGCAGTTTGTTGATTTCGTCTTCGGTCAGGTGAAACGTGGGCATGCGTGTCGGCACCCACGGGCGAACGGAGTTCCGTCCGACAGGCGAGGGCTGCTTGAGGAAGCCGTACAGCCATTGCTCCTGCACCTTTGCGCCCTCTCCGGTAATAATGGGGGGATGGAAAGCCGTCTCTTCGATGATCGAAGTGATGTATGCCCCACCTTTCTCGAGCTGGTGGCACTGTTGACAGTTGTAGTTCATCGCAACACGCCGACCTGCCTCGATGTTCTGCTGCCTTTTATCGAACGTGCGGACATAACGCTTGTCCGGTTCATCCTTCGTTTGTGCAAGAAGGAACATCCGCAAGGAGGTGATTTCGTCATCGGTGAAGGAGAACACCGGCATCTTCTGAACGATGCGATCGGTCTGGAAGACGCGAGCATTCTTGAGTTTGTTGTACACCCAATCATGCCACGTATGCGGCACATGCGTATCGCCGAAGTCCATCTCATCCACCTTCTTCCGCCCGAAGTTGGAGAGCGAGACGGAGACGCGTCCTTCTTTTTCCATGCCCGGTATGAGATGGCAGCCATTGCATCCGTACTCGCGGATGACTTTCTCGCCGCGCCTGATCATCTGCTCGGACGCAACGTCCAATTCACGAGACGGCAGGTCCCGCTCGTCTCTGAGCGTCATCAGGTACGCAACGATGTCCTTCGCTTCGCTCTCGGTGAGACGAAGGTTCGGCATCTTCGTGGTCGGATTGAAGTGGCGCGGGTTGCGCACCCAATCGTAGAGCCAGTCCGGATTGACCTTGCTGCCGACGCGCGTCAATTCCGGCGCAATGTCGTAGCTGGTGCCGCGCGCCTCACGCACCTTCGTCATCGCTCCCACGACATGGCACGCCTGGCATCCGACCGTTTCGAACACCTCTTTGCCCCGCTGCGCGCTGCCGCCCGCGTATGCACCTTTCGACGCAGCAAACGCGAACGCACTCTTTTCCGATACCGACATCAGGTATGCCGTCGCCGCTTCGGCCTCTTCATCAGAAAGCTTGAAGTCCGGCATGCGCGTATGCGGGTTGTAGTCCTTCGGATTCTTCACCCACCGATACACCCATGTGGGCGTTGTCTTGAAACTGATGCCGGTGAGTTGCGGGCCGATTTTGGGAAGGTCGGTGTAGCCTTTGATTTCGTGGCAGCCGTGACAGCCGGACTCGATCATGAGTCTCTTGGCTTTGGTGAACTCCGGCGCGCCGGCAAGGATGCTTTCGTTCTCATGACATTCGTTGCAGGAGGCCCACACATCCTTGCCGCGCAGAAGCGGATTCTCCCAGTAGTGATCATCCTCGCCGTGTGCCATGCCCGCGGTGAGCGCCGCGCCCTGCCCGCGATGGCACGGCGTGCATCCAAATTTCTCGGGGCTGTGTGTTGCCAGCAGATCGGGAAGCGGATGTTTCTTGTACGGTTCCGGCGCGTTCTCCATCACCTCTTCGTTCCATCCCAAATGGCAAGTCTGGCAGCGATCCACACGCGCCTTCGGATCGTTGAAGGGATTACGGTCGTAGTCGAGCATCATCACCTGGCGAATCTCAATGGGAGCAGAACGAAGTCGCTCTCGCCGCGTCTGCCACTTCTCAACGTTCTTGAGCAGGTCATTGACTGCGTTGCGCGCCTTGCGTTCATTCTGCCGATACTCATTGAGGATTGCAAGCAGAGAGTCTTTTTGTGCCTGAAGCACGTCCATCACTTTTTGGTGCTGGGCCATCTGGGCTTCGTTCTCTTCGAGCTTTCTCTTCTGCGCGAGGTCTTCGTTCCCTTCGAGGCGCGACTTTTTGTAGAAGTAGTACGCTTCATCGCCGCGGCTCTTGGCAAACTGATACTCCCGCGTTTCTTCAATCAACTTCTCCGCCGTCGCTTCGTACTGCTTCATCAGCATTCTGTAGCGATCGCCGTGCAAGGAATCCTGAGCGGCTTTCAGATGAGCTTTAGCCTCATCGAGGGCGAACGAATCAATCTCGGCCGCTGCTTGTTCGATCCTCTGCTGGAGGAGCGAGTCCGCGAGAGCGTAGAATTCCTTCTGATGATGTTTCCACGGCCGACGCGTCGCAATCTCGTCCACCACTGCCCACATCGTACCCAGGAACAGCAGGCCGGAGAGAACGACGTAGTACGTGCTGTAGTTTCGTTGTTCAATCGGGATTTGTGCTCGTTGCTTGAACAAGAACACGCTCCTTACAATTAGATATTAAAGAACGGCGTAACGACGATGTACTTGATATTCAGCGTCAGGCGAAGGATCACCTTCACGGGGACGGCCATCATCGTCATGAAAAGAAAGGCCGTGATGCCGTAGCGCAGGGGACCCATCTTCCGGATCAGGTCTGTATTGCGTTTCAAGAAATAGTACACCACCGGGATGGCGTACCAGAGAACAACCGCCGCCCCACCGATGGCCATCGCGAGCGGGTTGAGCGAATCATCGACCAATCGTGTCGGCACGCCGAAGAATTTTTCCGTGAAGTCAACGTTCGTCAATGCCACCACGCGGTGCGTATCCCAGTACTCCCACGGCCAGAACAGATTCCATCCCGGCCCGCGGAAGAATGTGCCCAACACAATCAACGCCACCCACATCAACAAGAAGCCAAAACAAAATGTCAGAATGGCGAACGGACGTTCCTTGAACGTATAGTAGCCATTGCCTTTGGGGTTGATGTCGATGTACGGGATTGCACACAGCCCGAGGATGATCAGGGTTGGAAGCAGCACGCCGGCAATCCACGGATCGAAGTACACTAACATTTCCTGCAGGCCCAGAAAGTACCACGGCGCCTTGGAGGGATTCGGTGTCAGCGAGGGATTGGCGGGCTCCTCCAGTGGCGCATCAATCAGAAACGACCAGAAGGTGAGTATCACCATCACGACCAACGCTCCGAGGAACTCGACCTTGACGAGAAACGGCCAGACCTGCACTTTGTCCGCTTGCTTGGCTTCTTCGGGCATGCCTTGCCTGTCGTTGTGCAGCGCTTTCTTCATTGCGAACCAAGTGTAGAAGATGGTCAGCACGAGCATCAGCACAATCGGCAGGTTGTCCGGTTTGGAGATGATTTTGAAAAGATGTTCCATGACGTCTCACGCGTTCATGAGAAGAAGGTCAGATCTTTTTCGACGTGACGTCGGGTCCTGAGATGCCGCCGTCCTTGCGAATTCTCCAGAAGTGGACGACCATAAGAATCGCCGCCACGAGTGGAAAGAAGATGCAGTGCAGCACATAGAAGCGCAGCAGCGTGGGAGGCCCCACTTGCGTTCCGCCCAACAAGACAAATCGAACGTCGTTGTCAATGCGCATCCCTAACTCAGGCCCGAACGGACCCTCATGCCCCAGCAAAGGAGTTGCGCGAGCCATGTTCGTCCCAACCGTCACCGCCCAGATTGCGAGCTGATCCCAGGGCAGAAGGTACCCTGTGAAACTGAGCAGAAGGGTGAGGGTCAGGAGGATGACGCCGATGACCCAGTTAAACTGTCGCGGCGGCTTGTACGACCCCGTAAGAAAAACGCGGAACATGTGCAGCATCACCGTAATGACCATGGCGTGGGCCGCCCATCGGTGCATGTTGCGCATCAGCGGCCCGAAGGCCACGTCATTCATCAGATACTTCATATCGTCATAGGCGTACTCGGCAGCAGGCCGATAGTAGAACATCAGGATGACGCCGGTGATCGTAAGAACGATGAACAACAGGAACGTGATGCCACCCATTCCCCACGTATAGCCGATATTCGTCGCGTGGCGTGTAATCCTCACGGGGTGCAGATGCAGAAACACGTTGTCCACAATCTGCAGAGCCCGGTTGCGTTGCGTATCCTGATAGCCGTGGCGGAATATGGATTTGTAGACTTCCGTCTTTTCCCATTTCGACTTGAGTTGATCGAGTATGCCGAGCATAAACGTCTCCGAGATGATTAGCCGTACTTCAAGAACGCGTCAGGCTTGGACCACTCTTGTTTTTCGTACAGGAACTTGACGTTGCGATCGACGAGGATTTGTCCGTCGTCGGCCAGGGTGATTTTCAAACGCTCCAACGGTCGCGGTGTCGGCCCTTCGAAGTTGATGCCATCCTTGTGGTAACCGCTGCCGTGGCAGGGACACTTGAACTTGTTTTCCGACGCCAGCCAGCGCGGCGTGCATCCCAGATGCGTGCAGATGGCGGAAAGCGCGTAGAAGCCGTCAGTTTCACGAACAATCCACACGCGATACTCGTCCTTATACTTCTCGTTCACTTCGCCGATGATGTAGTCTTCCGGATAGCCGGCTTTGAACGCCGAGGGCGGCTCGTACAACACGCGGGGAACCATGAGGCGAATTGCCCCAAGCGTTGCCGTAACGAGGAAGCTCACAAACCCGAACCATCCGGCAACGTTCAGAAAATTCTTCCGGCTCATGCGCCAGATGCCGGGATCGTCGTCCGGCGGTCGGTCTTGTTTGGGTTTGCGGACTTCGGGTGTGGGTTTGGCAATCGGGGCCGCTGCGCGGGGAACAGTGCCGACAGGGGGCGCGGAAGGTTCTGAAGCCGCAGGTGTTGCGGTAGCGGTGGGCACAGGCTTGGGCGCAGGGCGCGCAGGAGCTGCTGGCGCGGTTCCGCCTGCAGGCTTAGCCGACGCGATGGGAGGCAGCGGCCGCGCGGCGCTGGCCGGCTTCGCCGATGAAATCGGCGGAAGAGTTCTCTGCGGCGCCTGTTGTGTTTTTTCGTCTGCGTCTTGCTTTATGTCTTTCTCATCAGCCATACGCGTTCCTTTGCGAGCCGTGGTTCACAAGCGCTCGCTGGATACCTTGATGATAATTGTGATGAAGAAAAAGGATGGAAGAGGAAATCGAGAAGTCCGCTAATCGAATGAATGCGGGTACGAAAGGAAGAAACACTCTCAACATGAATTGCGAAAGATCAGTTTGTGTGGCTGAGTCTGCTCTGCTTCTCTCAGAACTCAAAACCAATATAGCGTTCCGTTGAAATAAAGTCAACATACCGTTATATTTCTCTCCGAAGGCGAGAGCTTTGGCCTCGCGCGAGCATCTCTCATTGCAGACCTCCTCATGGATTGGATTGATTACCGTCAGCTTCCCGCCGCCGCGGGTGGATTCTCTCAGATCTTTTTTGATTACGTGTACAACTTCGAGGAAGTACGTCCGTTCTTTCCTTCCAACTTTCGTGTGAACGCGTCGTACGAGCAAGCCATTACGACCGTCGGGGCGAGAATCTTCGATCGAGAGACGCTCGTACGGGTTTTACGAGAACAAAACAGCGCTTTCGGCTCGACGACGCGGACCCTGGAGCACATCGCGCTGTTGAAAAAGACAACAACCTTCGCCGTCGTCACGGGTCAGCAGGTGGGTCTTTTTGGCGGGCCGCTGTACACGATCTTCAAAACCATCACCGCCATCAAACTCGCGGAGCGCCTCAAAGCCAAATTCCCCTCGTACGATTTTGTTCCGATTTTCTGGCTCGAAGGCGAAGATCACGACTTCCTTGAGATGAACAACATTGTCCTGCTCGACGCCGACAACCGGCCGGTCAAGATCGAATACCTGCACGGCGATGAAGTGCCCGAGCATAATCTCGGCGCCATCGGCGAACTTCGCTTCAACGGCTCGTTGAACGCAACGTACGAGAAGCTCACCTCCACGCTGCAGCAAACGGATTTCACGTCGCAGCTGCTGAGCGTCATCAAGTCGGCCTATGCGCCCGGATTCACATTCAACCACGGGTTTGCCGCCTGGATGAATTTTCTTTTCGCCGATTACGGCTTGGTGTTTCTTTCCTCCAACCATCCCGAGTTGAAACGACTTCTCTCTCCGGTGTTCGTGAAGGAGATCTCGACGTTCCCCAAGACTTCACAGCTTGTTATCGCGCAAAGTGCGGAGCTTGAAGAACACTATCACGCGCAGGTGAAGCCGAAGTCGCTCAACCTGTTCATGTTTCATAAAGGGGGACGATACCTGATTCAACCGCGGGAGGGCGAGAAGGACTTCAGTCTCAAGGGAACACGACACTTCATCCAACCCAATGAGCTGCTCCGCATTGCGACGGAGACGCCTGAGTTGCTCAGTCCCAACGTCATCCTCCGGCCGATTGCCCAGGACACGCTGCTGCCCACCGTGGCTTACGTCGCCGGCCCGAGTGAGATTGCCTATCACGCGCAGCTGAAACCGGTGTACGAGTTCTTCGGCATCCCGCAGCCTGTTCTCTATCCGCGCGCGAGCGCATCGTTTGTCGAAGAACGCCTGCTGCGCGCCACGGAGAAGTACGGCCTCGACATGCTGCAGTTCATGGAGGATCCGGAAAAGGTGGCCACGCGCGTGGCGGAGCAAATCTCTTCCATCAAAATCGACGACCTGTTTGCCAACGCCACCGCAGGCATGCGCACGGCGCTCAACGAGTTGCGCTACGGGTTGAAAGAAATCGACCCCACGCTGATCGCGGCGCTGGAGAATGTTCAGGGAAAGATTGATCAGAACATGAGTGTGCTGAAGGAAAAAGCGTTCGCAGCACAACGACGGCGGAATGAAACAGCAGTGCGACAGATTGAACGCGCGGCCTCAGGCCTCCTGCCCAACGGAGCCCTGCAGGAGCGAGAAATGAGCATTATCCACTACATGAACAAGTACGGCCTCGACCTCGTCAAACGAATTGCGGGCGAGCTGGACGTCGCTGCGTTCAAACATCAATTGCTGACGCTGGGAGGTGAGTAGAGGCCGCAGATGCCTCGGGCGTACGACTACTTGATTCTGTACAGCTCAACGCGCCGATTGAGTTCCCGTCCCTCTTCCGTCTTGTTCGATGCCCTCGGTTCATCGGGTCCGAGTCCTTTCGTTCGCAGCCGCGTGCCGTAAATCCCCCGAACTTCAAGCCACCGCTTGACTGCTTGTGCGCGCTCGGCCGAGATTTTCATATTGCGCGCCCGCGGCCCTGCATCATCTGTATATCCGCGGATTTCCACTTCAACGTCCGGATACAGGGTGAGCATTTCCAGAACCTGCTGCAGCACGTTTTCGGATTCGGGCGTGATCTCGGCGCTCCAGGGTTTGAACGTCAGACCTTCGAGCACCATGCTCTTGCCGACCTCAAGCGCCGGGCCTTTCCTGGCAGGAACATCATCAATGGCCATCAGCGGATTCGAGCCGCGCTGAATTTCCGTTCCATCGTCGACGCTGCCGCCGTCGGTATCGGCATTCAGTGGGTTGGTTTTGTACGTGAACACCTCGTCCGCATCGCCGACGCCGTCGTGATCACTATCGGCATTCAGCGGATCGGTTTTGTAGGTGAGGATTTCCTCGCCGTCGGTCAAGCCGTCTTTGTCGCTGTCGGCTTTCAGAGGATCGGTGTTATACGTAAAAATCTCGTCACCGTCATTCAACCCATCTCCGTCCGTATCGGCACGAAGCGGATCGGTCTGATAGCGCCACACCTCTTCTCCATCTTTTATACCATCCCCATCCGTGTCGGATTGAAGAGGGTTGGTCTTGTACACCTTCAGCTCTTTTCCATCGGTCAACCCATCCGCGTCGGTATCGGGGTTGTTGGGGTCGAGTCCCATCATGCGTTCGGTTCCGTTGTTGACTTCGTCCTCGTCGTCGTCATCCTCATCGTTGGTACCGAAGTACATCGTATATCCGGCCTTGAAGGTGGGATAGGAATCGGAGGAACCCGAAGCGAAGTTATCGGTTCGTCCGTCGAGGATGCGGTATCCGAAATCAAACGTCACCGCCGAGGTCTTGTTGACAAACGCTTCGAAGCCGATGCCGAAGGGAATGTAGACCGACACATCCGAAGCGCCGGGCGGATAGCCGAAGCCCGTCCCATCCTTTCGAACGTAATGCATGGCACCGGCACCGACGTACACATACGGCGAGAACTGGCTGGCAGGGGAAAGATGAATCCACAAATCCACCGAGCCGTGCGCGGATTTTGCGTGGATGTAGTCAACGGGAATGGACGCGGTGAGGGGAAACTGCCGGGATTTGAGCGATTCGTAACCGATCGCCGCGCCCAGCGTCAGGCTGCGCGTTAGGCCGTACCGTGCAATCCCCTCGATGCCAATTCCCACGACGCGATCATTGAGATCGTTGATCCACAGGTTCGGGCCTGCACGCAATCCGAACGAAAGTTTCTCCTCCACGCTTTGAGCGCGGACTCCCGGGCTTACGATCAGCGTGCCGAGCAGAAACACGAGAACGCACGAACGACATACCATAACTGCCCCTTGACGTGTACGTGAGCGCGGACTTACTCTTGAACGGCCTTGTGGTGATGATGCTTCGGTTCGGATTGCATCAGCGCCTTGCGGGAGAGTTTCCATCGGCCCTGATCATCCTTGTCGATAATCTTCACGTCAAATTCATCTCCCACCTTCACGACATCCGAGGGTTTGTTCACCCGTTTCACGTCGAGTTGCGAGACGTGCACCAGCGCTTCTTTGCCGGGCAGGTACTCGACGAAGGCGCCAAACTCCGTCACCTTCGTCACGCGCGCGCGATAGACTTTCCCGATCTCCGGCGTATCCGTCATGCCTTTGATGACGCTGATGGCTTTGTCGGAAGATTCCTTCGAGGTGGCGGCAACGACGACCGTTCCGTCGTCCTCGATGTCGATTTCGGCACCGCTGTCCTTCACAATCTGGCGGATGGTCTTTCCGCCCGGACCGATCACTGCCCCGATCATATCAACGGGAATCTTGATCGTCGTCAGACGCGGCGCGTAGATCGAGAGTTGAGGACGCGGCGCGGGCAGCACGGCCGTCATTTTGGAAAGGATATGCAGCCGCCCTTCCCGTGCCTGTTCGAGTGCCTCGCGCATGATCTCCAGCGAGATGCCGCGAATCTTGATGTCCATCTGGAACGCCGTGATGCCGTCCTTCGTCCCGGCCACTTTGAAGTCCATATCTCCGAGATGATCTTCATTGCCGAGGATGTCGCTGAGGATGGCAACGCGCGATCCTTCCTTCACCAACCCCATGGCGATGCCGGCAACGGGCTTGCGAATGGGCACGCCGCCATCCATGAGCGCGAGCGTCCCTGCACAGACCGTTGCCATCGAGGAGGAGCCGTTGGATTCCAGAATATCCGACACGATGCGCGTGGTATAGGGAAACTCCTCTTCGGGCGGCATCATGTTCTTGAGGGCTCGCTCGGCAAGATTGCCGTGACCGATTTCGCGACGCCCCACGCTTCCGAGCCGGCCCACTTCACCGACGGAGAACGGCGGGAAGTTGTAGTGCAGCATGAAGCGTTTGGTGGTATCGGGCATCAGCCCGTCAATAATTTGCTCATCGAGCTTGGTGCCGAGGGTGAGCGTGGTGAGGCTTTGCGTCTCGCCGCGCTGGAACAACGCCGAGCCGTGCGTGCGCGGCAGCAAGCCCACTTCAATCGTAATGGGACGGATGTCCGTAAGGCCGCGGCCATCCAAACGCTTGCCCTGCTGGAGAATCATCTCGCGCATGGCAACGTATTCCATGTGGTGGAGAATTTCGGCGATTGCTTTCTCCTGCTCGGGGAAACGTTCGGCGAGCGCGAGCTGGACTTCGTCGTAGATGGCCTTCGTTCGCGCCGCTCTCTCCTCTTTCAGGAGAGGGGTGTTTGCCAGCTCGACAATTCTGTTGCCGACAAGTTCCTTCACCGCATTGCGCAACTCGGTGGTATCGGGTTGTGGCGGCGGCTGACGTTTGGGTTTTCCGAGTTCGTTCCTCAACTCCACCTGCAGCGCGCAGAGCTGCCTGATCGAGTGGTGCGCAAACTCCAGCGCGGCCAGCATGTCCTGTTCCGAGATTTCGTTTGCCTCGCCCTCCACCATCACAATTGAATCCTCCGTCCCCGCCACCGTCACGTCCATGTCGCTGCGCTGCAACTGTGTGTAGGTGGGATTGACGATGAATTCACCGTTGACGCGCCCGACACGAACTTCTGCGATCGGTCCCTCGAAGGGGATGTCGGACAAACACAACGCAGCCGACGCTGCAACCGCACCGATGGTGTCACCATCATGTTCCTGATCGGACGAATACACGGTGACGATCACCTGGGTTTCGCATTTGAACCACTCGGGAAACATCGGGCGAATCGGGCGGTCGATCAGGCGCGCCGAGAGAATCTCTTTCTCGGTCGGACGCGCTTCCCGCTTGAGGAAGCCTCCGGGAATTTTTCCGGCCGATGCGGCCTTTTCCCGGTACTCGACCTGCAGCGGGAAGTAATCCAATCCTTCCTTCTCCTCCTTTTCGGCAACAACGGTGGCAAGCACCATCGTGTCGCCATAGCGCGCCATCACCGCACCGTCGGCCTGCTTGGCAAACCTTCCGGTCTCAAGCGTAAATGGCTTTCCACCGATTGTGACCTCTTTGACTACCTTCATACAATCACTTCATCTTTCTGATTGAGTGTAAGATTATTTTCTGATCTGCAGTTCCGTGATCAGCTTTCTGTACCGTTCAATGTCCTTCTCCTGCAAATAATCCAGCAAGCGGCGGCGCTTGCCGACCATGCGAAGCAATCCGACACGCGAGTGGTGATCCTTCTTGTGTCGGTCGAAATGCGGCGCCAACTCGTTGATGCGCGCCGTGAGAAGGGCAATCTGTACTTCGGGTGTCCCGGTGTCCTTCTCGCTTCGTCCGTACTTCCTGATGATTTCCGCCTTTTGCTCTTTGGTTAATGCCATGGGGTTTTGCTCCTGAGTTAGTCAAAATGATACACGTGTTATCGTCGTCAGCTCAACTCGGCGATCAGTTTGAGCGAGTGCGCCTTATCGGCATCAAGCTGGGCGGCCAGTTCTTCAAGCGACGCAAACTTCCGCTCGTTTCGCAGCCGCTTCAGGAAACGAACGGTCAGCTCTTTCCCGTAGATATCCTGATCGAAGTCGAACAGATGCACTTCCATCGTCTGACGCATCCCGTCGGTCAACGTCGGGCGTACGCCGATGTTCATCATTCCGTAGCGGTGCTCGCCTTCGAGCGTGACGCCGACGAGATAGACGCCGCGCGCAGGAATGAGCTTGTTCGCTCCCTGCGGGTTAAGGTTCGCCGTCGGGAAGCCGATGGTCTTACCTCGCCTGTCCCCCACGATCACCGTCCCGCGCAGCGAGTACGGCCGTCCCAGAAAGGCGCGTGCTTTTTCCACATCTCCCGCCAGAAGCGCCCGGCGTACCTGCGTACTGCTCACCACCTCTCCGTTCACGGTGTACTGATGAAAGGCGAACACCGAGAAGTCGAACTCTTTGCCCATCCGCACAAGCTCTTCGATCGTCCCTTGCCGATCCCGCCCGAACATATGATCGTAGCCGACGACAACCTCGCTTACGCCTGTGCCGTGGACAAGATATCGTTCATAGAACGCCCGCGCGCTTTGCCGCGAAAACTCATACGTGAAGTGCAGAATCAGCAAGATGTCGATCTGCAACGCACGCAGCAACTCGATCCGCTCGTCCATCGTCGTCAGCAGGTGAATCGGATCGGCAAATGTTCCGACCACTTCTTTGGGATGAGGATCGAACGTCACCACCACGCTGCGCCCCTCCTTCATCTGTGCGCGATGCACCACCTCACGGATAATCTCCTGATGCGCCAGATGCACACCGTCGAACGTCCCCACCGTCACGACAGAGTTGGCGTCCTTCGCAACCTCTTCGATGGATCGTGCAACCTGCATACTCTCAATCAGAATGAGCAGCTTTGTATTGCATGAGGTCGGCAATCGTCAATGCGTCGTTGACGTGATACGACCCGATGCGGGTTCTTCGCAATCGTACCACATGGGCTCCCACGCCTAAGGCGTTCCCGATGTCGTTCACCAACGTGCGGATGTAGGTCCCCTTGCTGCAAACGACCGTCATCGCGACATCGGGCAGAGCTATGGCGTTCACCACGATACTTTTCACGACCACCTCACGCTCCTTGCGCGGGACTTCAATTCCTTTTCGCGCGTAGCGGTACAGCGGCTTGCCCTTCACCTTCGCCGCCGACCACATGGGCGGCACCTGCGTTTGCGGGCCAACGAATCGTCCGATCGTCGAACGAATGGTCGCCTCATTGAGCATGCCGATATCACGGCGTTCCACAACCGGCGTTTCCGCATCAAAGCTTTCCGTTCGTTCGCCCAGCCGCATCGTTACGTCATACTCCTTTTCCCACG
This sequence comes from Ignavibacteriales bacterium, assembly GCA_037441705.1. Classification (GTDB taxonomy): domain Bacteria; phylum Bacteroidota; class Ignavibacteria; order UBA10030; family UBA6906; genus CAADGV01. Next base: position 37,446 of record JBBIRR010000029.1, on the reverse strand, counting down.
CTTGATAGGCTGCGAGCTCCCGGGTTTTCTTGCCCGTGCACACAATCAACAGCCCCGTTGCACTCCTGTCGAGCGTACCCGCATGCCCGATACGCCTGATGCGAAAAATGCGCCGCATCTTGTTCACGACGTCAAACGATGTCCACTCGGGCGGTTTGTCCACGAGGAAAACTTCTCCGGCCTCAACGTTCAGTTCCCGGTTCAGCTTCCCCGTCATGTGATCCGTCGCGTTGGTGGATTTGTTTGATGAGTCGGTTGATCTTATCGGCTTCTTCCATCGTCGTGTCCTGGAAGAAGTGCAGCGCCGGTGCAAACTTCAGTCGCACCCGATGAGCAACCTCGCCGCGGATATGCTGCTTCTGGTCCTCCAGCATCTCCATGGTTTTTGCCTGCTTCTCCACCGAGCCGAAGATGCTGAAATAGACTTTGGCAATCTTCAGATCGGGCGACATGCGCACGTCGGTGACGGTGATGAATCCGTACTCGGTGCTGCTGAACTCGCGCAGCACTATGGCGCCGATTTCGTGTTTGATGAGCGACGCCACCCGCTCCGTTCTGATGGACATTAGAGTTTCCGTTTCATTTCTACAATGCGGAATGCTTCAATCACATCTCCCACCTTGATGTCGTTGAAGCCATCCAGGCCGATTCCGCACTCGAACCCTGCTTCTACTTCTCGTACATCTTCTTTGAAACGCTTCAGCGAGGAGATGCCTCCCTCGAAGATCTGAATCCCGTCGCGCAGGAGCCGAACTTTGTTGTTGCGCATGATCGTGCCGTCCTGCACGTAACAGCCGGCGACATTGCCCACTTTCGGGACTTTGAACACTTCTCTCACCTCGACGGTGGCGGTAATCTCTTCCTTCGTCTCGGGTGCAAGCAGTCCTTCGAGCGCCTGTCGAACGTCGTTGATGGCATCGTAGATGATGTTATAGGTACGAATGTCCACCTTCTCTTTTTCTGCCAGACGGCGCGCGTTGAGGTTGGGCCTCACGCGGAAGCCGATGATGACGGCGCTCGACGCCGCAGCAAGTATCACGTCGGATTCGGAAATACTGCCGACCGCTTTGTGAATCACCCGTACCTTTACTTCCTTGTGATCAATCTTCATCAACGAGTCGGACAGCGCCTCGACCGAACCATCCACATCCCCTTTGACAATGACGTTCAACTCCTGTACCTGCCCCTGTTTGATCTGCTGGGAAATATCGTCGAGCGTTGTCAGGCGGATCTGGCGGAAGTCCTGCTCCCGTTTCAATTGCTGGCGCCGCAAGCTGATTTCCCGCGCAAGGCGATCGGATTCCATCACGATAAACGAGTCGCCCGCCTGCGGGAACCCATCCAGACCGGTAAGCTGCACGGGCGTGGACGGACCCGCTGCTTCGACACGATTGCCGCGTTCGTCGAACATCGCGCGAACCTTGCCCGAATAGATGCCGGCCAAGAACGGATCGCCGACGCGCAACGTCCCCTTCTGCACCAGGACGGTCGCCGTGATGCCTCTGCCCTTATCCAACTGAGCCTCGATGATCGTTCCCACCGCCGGGCGGTTGGGATTGGCTTTGAGATCGAGGACTTCGGCTTCGAGCGCGATCTTCTCCAGGAGAACGTCAACGTTTTTTCCGGTGCGGGCGGAGAGTTCCACCGACTGGTATTTTCCACCCCATTCTTCAACCAGAATGTTCTTCTCGGCAAGCTGCTGACGGATGCGATCGGGGTTGGCGTCGGGCTTATCCACCTTGTTGATGGCGATGATAATCGGAACCCCTGCCGCCTGCGCATGGCTGATCGCCTCGAGGGTTTGAGGCATAACGCTATCGTCCGCTGCGATGACCAACACAACAATGTCGGTCACTTTCGCTCCACGTGCACGCATGGCCGTGAACGCCTCGTGACCCGGCGTATCGAGGAACGTGATGCGGCTGCCCGTCGGAGTCGTCACTTCGTAGGCGCCGATGTGCTGCGTGATGCCTCCGGCTTCGCCCGCAACCACATTCGACCGACGAATGTAGTCCAGCAACGATGTCTTGCCGTGATCGACGTGGCCCATGATCGTTACCACCGGCGGTCGGCGCTGGAGGCTCTCCGGAGGATCCTCTTTATCTACAAGAACCTCTTCTTCGGTGATCTCCTCATAGAAGCTGATCTCGTAGCCGAACTCGTCGGCTACGAGCGTGATCGTGTCCTTATCCAACCGCTGGTTGATGGACACCATCATCCCCAGCTCGATGCACTTTTTGATCACGTCGGCGACGTTCACCTGCATAAGGTTAGCGAGGTCGTTCACCGAGACAAACTCGGTAACACGCAGTTTGCCCTTCTCACGCTCAGCCTGCTCTAACAAGCGCTGCTCTTCCTCTTCGCGTTCCTTGCGCTTGCGCTTCTTGAACGTTGCGCGACTGACCAACGGTGTGTCCTCCATCGCGGCAAACGTCCGCCGGATAGCATCCTTTACCTCCGCCTGATCGATTTCCTTGTGGCGGAGTTTCTTCTTCTTCTTTTTCTTGCGATCGAGGACGTCGACCTCGGCCGCCGCTTCCGGAGTTTCTGCTCCGCGTACCTTCTTCTTCTTTTTCTTCTTCTTGTGAGCTTCCTCTTCAGGCGTAACAAGAACGCCGCCGGGTTCTTCTTCCACGACCTCTCCTTTCGGCTCGGCCGCTTTCTTTCTCCCGGGTTTCTTGATAGCCGTGAGATCAATCTTTCCCTTGACCGTCAGCCCGATGCGCGTGCGACGCTCTTTCTCCAGAGGCGAAATGTATTCTTCTTCCTTCTTGACCTCTTCAACCGGTGTCTGCTCGGTAACAGCAGGCTCCGGAGGAGCAGACACAGGCTCCGCGCGATCTGCTGCGGCAACAGGCTCGGCGGCTGTCGGCTGAGGCTGCTCAGCAACTTCAGGCTGCATGACGGGCGGCGGAGGCACAACAACCTCCGGCGGAGCCGGCGGCTCGGGTGCAGCAACCGGTGGCGGTGGCGGCGGAACAGCAACAGGCGCGGGCGACGCCGGAGCTTCCTCTACTTTCTTCTCCGCCTTCTTCTTACTCTCGCGCAGCTCCGTCAGCTTCCGATGATGCTTCTCGGCAACGTCTTTTTCCTTCTTGAAATGGATGAGGATGTCCCGCATCATCTGGTCATCGACAGACGACATCTGGTTCTTCACCGCGTAGCCCTTCTTCTTCAGAAACTCGATAAGAGTCTGGTGAGAGAGGTTCAACTCGGTTGCAACCGTGTAGATCTTCTTTTTCTTTTCGACTATCTCAGCCATTCGTTTCCTTTATATGGCGCATCATCCGTTGCGGAACAGCTATTTCGATTCCGGTGATTCCTCCGAGGCTGGTTGTTTTGCTGAGGCTTCGTCCTGTGATGCGGGTGCCTCTTCAGGTGCCGCGGTCACTTCCTCTGCTTTCACCTCGCGGGCTTCCTGAGCTTCCTCTTCAGATTCCTCTTCTTCTTCTTCCTCGTCTTCATCCTGCTCGTCCACCTCGACCTCTTCTTCGTCCTCTTCTTCCTCCTCCTCTTCAACTTCTGCCTCTTCCAACCCGCGCTGCATCATCTCGCGCAGTTCCTTCACCTTCTCCTCCGTCAGGCCTTCAATCTCCAGCAAGGTATCCAGCTTCGCATTGATGACGTCGGTGGCCGTTTCCATTCCTTTCTCGACCAGCTTCTCATAAAGGTCCTCGCCGAGTTCCTCTTTGAATTCCACCAGCTCGATATCATACTCCTCTTCGCCACCTTCCTTGATCAGGTTGATCTCGTAACCGGTGAGCTTCGAGGCGAGCCTGATGTTCTGCCCGTTGCGACCGATGGCAAGCGACACCTGGTCCTGCGAGACGATGACGTTGGCCGTTTTGGTCTGCTCGTCCACTTCGATTCCCTTCAGCTTCGCCGGAGCCAGGGCGCGCTGGATGAAGACTGCGGGCTGGTCGCTGTAGTTAATGACGTCGATGTTCTCATTGTTCAGCTCGCGCACAATCGTGTGGATGCGGACGCCCTTCATGCCGACGCAGGCGCCCACGGCATCGATGCGGTCGTCATGCGACTCGACGGCGACCTTTGCGCGCTCGCCGGGTTCGCGGGCAATCGCCTTGATCTCGATGATGCCGTCGTAGATTTCAGGAATTTCCATCTCGAACAGTTTGATGAGGAACTGCGGATCGGCGCGCGAAACAATCACCACCGGGTTGCCGCCGACCCTTTTCACCTCCTTGATCACCGCGCGGATGCTCTCCCCTTTCTTGTAGCGCTCTTTGAAGATCTGTTCCTTTTTGGGAAGAACCAACTCGTTCCGATTGTGATTGATCAGGATTTCGTCGCGGCGGATCTGGTAGATCTCTCCAACAACAATCTCTCCTATCGCGTTGCTGTACTCGTTGAAGATATTCTCGCGTTCAATTTCTTTGATCTTCTGGTTGAGTGTCTGCTTTGCGCTAACGATGAGCCGGCGCCCGAAGGCGCTGAGGTCCACCACTTCGGCATACTCCTCTCCCACCGGCATGTCTTCGCCCGAGAGTTCGCGCGCAGTCTCGACATCGATTTGCGTGACCGGGTTCTCCACTTTTTCCACGACTTCCCGAATACGGAAGATTTCAATATCCCCCTTGTCCATGTTAACGACAACAGAGAAGTTCACGTCCGGCCCGTATTTCTTCTTGACGAGCATCGAAAAGACTTCTTCGACGATGCCTGCAAGCATGTCTTTATCGATGCCCTTCTCACGCACCATCGACGCAAAGGACTCGACAATCTCGGAATTCATTACAACCTCCACAAAATGAAATGTTCTACAAGCCTTACCAGGGAGCCTTCACCACCGCCCACTCAATCGAGCCGAAGGCAATCTCCTTGCTTCCCTCGGATGACTCCAGCGTAATGGTATCTTCTCCTACGGCGCGCAGCGTGCCCTGCTGCTCGCTTCCCTGTATCCTCACGATCAGTTTTCGCCCAATGTGTTTTCGATATTGCCATAGAAACTGCAGCGGCCGCTCGATGCCCGGTGACGAGACGATCAAGGTGTACGTCTCGGGAAATCCACTCAGCGTATCCAACGCCTTCCCCACATCGCGACTGATTGCCGAGCAGAGGTCGCTGGTAACTCCTTCCTCGGCGTCGACAAAAACTTCGACGACGGGGCGCGCATGCTTTCCCCGCAAGACAACTTCGATGAGGTGCGCATGATGCAGCTCGCAGCACGGGGCAACGAGGGGCACCAAATCCTGACTCACCATTGCAAAAACAACGTTTTTCCGGGGGTACTTCAAACCACCCAAACAAAAATAGCCCGTGACGGGCTACTTCTGGGGCGAACTAAGATACGAAGACGGGGGGCGAGATGCAAGGGCTTACCCACAGGCGACTGCATTTGAGAGTGCAAGAGGCGCTGAACCCCGTGAAGAGCTCAAGCGCCTGCACGGTAATCTGGAATTTGTGCGTCGATCAGGCTTCCGCGTGCACATATCTCGGCAGAGACAGCAAGTTGTCGCTCTTGTCGGTGTTGGGTTCGAACGGACGCTCGTAGTCGCGGTAGTACACCGTCACCTTGTCGTTCTTGGTCATGTGTCGAATCACGAGATGATTCCGTCCGAGCACGAGAATCTTCCGCCGCTGCAGGTCGGCAAACTCGTGCGGCTCCAGATCGAATCTCATCCGGTTGTCGAGTTCGATCAGGAATCGGCCTCGAAATCCGCTGTTCACGGCCCTCTCCAGTATTTCATTGAAGCGAGCGGTGATCTCCTCTTCGGTGGGTGTCCGGCCCAACTCGGCCGTCAGCTCGGCAATAGCCTGCTGGCGAAATTCCGCGCCGCGGGTTGCGCGAAGTTCGTTCCGGAACCGACTGCGGGTGAGGCCCTCGATCTCAGGAATTTCCGTTTGGGAGATCGCCAGAATCTGGTAGATCTGGTTCTCGATCACGTGAACTTTCTTGGGGATGTAATCCAACTCTTTGACGTGACGGTCTTTCGCTTCCATGCGTTCCTGCACTTGATCCAGAGACAGCAGTACACGGTGCGATTCGATATCACCCTGCGGCGGCAGAAGCTCCATATACGGCATGCGGTCCGTGGCGGGGAAAACGTTCACAAGATCGTTGTTGAGATAGGAACCGATATCGTTGGCGCGGTAGAGCAGGCCGTTCACTGCGTTATCGGCGTCTCGCGTCTCGGATCGAATCACCATGTTCTGCAGCGGTTGAAATTTTCGGCCCACAAAAACATTCCTGGCATCGAACGCAAAACCGTGATCGTTGACGCGAATCTGAACGTCGGCGGTTTCTACACGGTGGAGCGTGAAGTACAACGGATCCCAGCGTCGAACCTCGACGGTGAGTTTGTGGGGGAGGGTGTCGAGGAATGACGTTCGATCCAACTGCTCCTGGACCGCAGACTGCGCGACGCTTTTACCCACACGCTCGACGATCTTGAGGGTTATGAGCGACATAAACAGCAACGACAAGCCAAGCTTCGGAAAGACAAACGTCAAAGCCGTGGTCAAGAAAATAGCCACCAGGTACGCAGCAACACTCAGCGATAGATCAATATCTACTTCAAAATCGAAAACGCCGTTGTCTTCTACCTTCGGCACGAGCCGGATGCGGAGGTGAAAATCCGGGTCGAAGAAGTTTTCGATTTCGTACTCGCCATGGATGTCGATCACCAACACATTTGCGAATGCCGGTGGTGAGCCAATGACTTCAGGCCGAACCGAAATCCCCTTAATCACCCCCACCTTCTTGTCGCCGTCCATGATAGGATAGTGGAACTCACCGGGATCGTCGGGTTTGGGTACCGCCATCTTGAACTTGAAGTCATCGGAGAGCCGCGAGTATGTTTCGGCCGGGAATGCGAACGCCATCCGGGCTTCTGGTTCCAGAAAATTCTGCGCAAGGGTGATGTCCCCGCGGTCAGGAAGAAGGGAACCCGGCTCCGGGCTGTTTTGCAGAGCGAGATTGATGTACACACCGATGGCGTTTGGTCTGGTATCCTCGCCCACGAACTTCCGTGTCGCAATGCGCTGCAGACTGCTCCCGCCGGATACCGCGAACGGCACACGGCGGTCAATCTGTTCTTTCATGTCTTCCAGGATTTTGTCTTTAGAGAATCCCAGCGAAACGGCGGCATCAATCAACGGACCGGACACATCAACCAACTCCAACTGCACGCCGATGTTGGACAAAAGACCGTCCTGACGTGTATCGAACACCACATCGAAGCTGATGTGCAAATCGGCAGCCAAAAGATTTTCGGACAGCACTCTCGGCGGCTGTGTCAGGAGATTGATCACGCTGGGAAACACTCTCAAGAGAATGTCTGCCCCGGAGGTATCGTCCGTCAGGATGGTGACTCGGAATTCATCGGCTTGGCCCGAATAGACGGTACTGACTATGTCCTGGAAAGGATGCTCATTGCCCGCAAAATCCGGGTGCACAGGGTAGAGTCGTCGTTCCAGCAATTCGGCAGGTGGATGCGTGATTGTTGCGGAGTGGTACGGGTTGCCATTCTCGTCAACGCCGCTTGCTTCGGACCACCATGGGATGGAGCCGGTCTCCATCGAGCAGAGCAAGAAATAACGGATGAACTCTTCCCCCATCAAGAATTCAACGTCAAAGCCGGAGGTGACTTTAGATTGGTCTACCATACGATCAACTCCTTTCTTTGTTATAGTGACGGGCGAAAAGCTTCGACGCACCTCCGACTCGCCGACATGCGACTCATGTTCGCCGAGATAGGGGCTGCACAAGCATCGCTATTTCAAAGATCAAGTCTCTCACTATTCGGCACGACACAAGCAGGTGTCTGCCGAAACATAACTGACTGTTTCGTTCTGGCGGAGGTTACGGCGCTTCAGGATGAATCGGAAATCTACCGATACACCGGAGCCGAAAACGATCCATCCGTCAACCGCCGTATGATGGGAGGATCGTGTGGAGGAACGGGCAGCCGAGCCGAGAACGCGAATCGGCCAGCACAATGGTTCGTCGCTTCGTCGTATTCATCAATGCTCACCGTACCCGGCGACGACGAATCTGTTGCATACATGAAAGCAACGTCACCGCTGAAAAGCATCAGAACTCCATCGCCCGGACCGATGGCGTAACTGCCGACACCAGAAAACCCGCGTATGTCAATCCGCAGGAAGCCATTGGGAATGGCGGCCTGAAATTGAAGATGCGATGGCTGCAATCTGCTGACGTAAACAGGAACGACCGCAGCAACACGTGGAGTTCGTACACGAACGCTGTCAATGGTGACATCCATGATCGCTTGCAGCGGTTCTGTGATTTGTGAGCCGACGCTTATCCGCCGATAGATTTGGGTTGAATACCTGTCAGTAAGTACGAGCGTGTTGTGTTGAGCGGCATAGTGTAGAGTGTCGATTCCGATATCCGGGAAAGCAACGTACTGAACTACAAGGAGGCCGCCATTTGCGTGCAGCATGTGTTTTGGTTGATCGGTCTCCATCAGGGCAAGTCGCCCTGTTGAAAACTCAATGCCGAGAGGTTGTATCGTCCTTTCTGCGGAGATGCGCATGCCGCGAAGAACGAATCTCGGTGAGGGCTGGGCAAGGGCGAGCGTGTCCAGGTCGTACCAGTCCCCAACAAGGCGCGGGTCAACATCATACGCGTGATCAACTCTTCCCTCATCTTTGCAAGCAGCGAAACTGAGCATGATGAGGAAGCAGAACAAACGCGGCATTATCTTCATACCCACCTCCAATCTTGTGCTCGGCTGGCGACGGCCTGTCAGCAGGAAAGGCTACCGGAAGATAGATACGACATTCAGAAAAAGCAAGAACATCGAGTGACATCAAGTCTACGAGCGTTGCCGAACAGGAGTCGTCACGGGCACAATCAGCACATCATCTCCTTCGAACTGCTGCACTTTCTCACGAAAGAAGTTAGGAACGGGAATCGGCTCGCCCGTCTCCTTATCCAGCCAGACGTGGAGAGAAACATTCTCGGCGATCAGCCGCTTCGTATTGGTTTCTTCGATGAAGCCTTGCAGGGCGAAACTCGTGTTGCGAATCCACGCGATGCGTGTATAGACATCGAGCGTTTCGTTGAAGCGCGCCGACGAGCGATAGTCAATTTCATTGCGCGCGATGACGACCCGCCAATCCATCGCTCCGGGCGTGATCACAATAGGGAAGCCGATCGTGTCAAAGTATCCCATCCGCCCGACCTCGAAATAATGAAGGTAGACGGCATTGTGCACAACGCCTTGCCAGTCAATCTCGTTGTTGCGAACCGTTACCTGGGCTTTATGCTTGAATTTTGTTCGCTCAAACATGCATCAGTCGAAGAGTTCATGAAATACGGTTGCCGCCTGCCGGACCTCCTCCATGGAAACATCCAGATGCGTCACCGCTCGCACACTCATCCAGTTTCCCATCGTCAGCAGCACGCCTTTCGATTTCAGCAAAGCGAGAACTTCGGCAGGCTGCTTGCCGGTCTTCTCCACACCGATGATGACGATGTTTGTCTGTACGGCTTCGCGATCAATGGTGAGTTTCGGAATGGAGGCAAGCTCGTTGGCAAGGAAGCGGAGCTTTGCGTGATCTTCCTTCAGGCGCTCGCGATTATGTTCCAGCGCGTAGATGCCCGCAGCCGCAAGCACGCCGGCCTGCCGCATTCCGCCGCCGAAGATTTTTCTGTACTTCCGCGCCCGCTCAATGAATTCCGCCGTTCCTGCAATCACAGAGCCGACCGGCGCGCCAAGTCCTTTCGAGAGGCACACGGAAACCGAATCGAAGTAGCGAGCGTATTCTGCCGGGGGAATACCCGTCTCGACGCAGGCATTCCACAGACGGGCGCCGTCCAGATGAAGTCCGATGTTCTCCTGCCGTGCAAGGTCATGAATTTCCCGAATCACCTCGATCGGATAGATGGTGCCGCCGGCTCTGTTGTGTGTGTTTTCGACGGCAATGAGCGCCGTGCGCGGCATATAATAGACACGCGGGCGGATGGCTTTCTTGATTTCCTCTACATGCATCACGCCTCGAACGCCTTCGATCAAATGCGGCTGGATGTTGGAGAGGAATGCCAAAGCTCCGGTCTCGTAGTTGAAGAGATGGCAGCCTTTCTCCATGATCACCTCGTCGCCGGGCTGCGTGTGTACCTTGACGCAAATCTGATTGGCCATCGTGCCGCTGGGAACGAAAAGCGCCGCTTCCTTTCCCAGGAGGGCCGCGACTTTTTCCTGCAACAGATTCACGGTCGGGTCTTCGCCGAACACATCATCGCCTACGTCTGCTTGCAGCATTGCCTCCAACATTGGGCGCGAGGGTCTTGTTACGGTATCACTACGAAGATCAATCATAGGTCTAGAAATGATTTTTCTTTGTCCTTGTTCAATCCGTCGCTCTGCGACGGACGACTGTTGGTTGACTCTGAATCCCGACCTTGAAAGGTCGGGCTAATTTCGCTTGCGTCACTACGTGACGGTTCTCCGAACCCGCATAGAAGCATTCGCATCTGGGCGATCCCCGAACCAATCCACGCACGGCTCGTCCTGTAGGGACGACCTGACATTAGGCAGGCCATTTATGGCCTGCACTAAACCAGCACATCACGATTTCCGTCGCGTCAGCGACGGGGCGAGCCCGGTTTCCGTTTCAGTGACAATACAAGCGCAACGATTACCCACCCCACCGCAACGAACGCCGACCATCTCCCCACCCAATCTCCGTGGCGCGTGTAAAACGTGTTCGCCATCCTCTTGTCGATGCGAAGGATCGTTCGGTTGAGAGTCGCCTGCGTGAACAACTCCGTCTTGTCGTACACTCTTCCGTACGGATCAATGTAGGACGAGAAGCCCCCGACGGCACATCGCGCAATCCAGCGTCGGTTCTCTATAGCGCGAAAGATGGCATACTGATGATGCTGGTACGCGCCCGACATGCGATCCCACCAACTGTCGATTGTCACGATGGCGATGAATTCCGCGCCCCGCCTGACGAACTCTGCCACGAACTCCGGGTACACCGACTCGTAGCAGATGAGCGAGCAAAACTTTGTGCCCGTTTTCTTTTCCTGAAAGATAACAGTGTCCCGCCCGATTTGCCACCCGCCGATGCCCACACCCCAGCGAAGAAAATCCAGAAAGTAGAATGCATCGGCGTACGGCACGCGCTCGGCAATCGGCACCATTTTCATTTTGCCGTACCAGGGGACTTCCTCCACGCCCGGTTGAATGAAGGCGGTGGAGTTGAACGCATCGTACCGCTCGCCCGTTGCTTCGATGCGCTTTGCGCTGGGCGGCGCTTTTGTCGTGTCGTCATAGTACACCGCATGGGGGAGACCGAACAGCACCGGTGCGCCCAATTCTTCAATTCTGCTCCGCACAAACTCCAGCAGCGTACGATTCTTCGGCACGAGGATGTAGTACGGCATCGCCGTTTCGGGCCACAGGACAAGGTCGGGCTTCGGCGACGCATGCTTCACCAACGAGTCCGTCATCTGCATGTAAAGCTCGATGATCTCCATTCCTGTCTGCTTCCACTTCTCCCATGGATCGACGTTCGATTGTATCATCCCGACCGTTACAAGTTTTTGTTTTCCTATCTCGCTTGTCGGTACCACATGATCCATGGATGGCGCCGCACGCAAGACCTTGATGCCATACAATGCAGGAAGGAAATACAGTCCAATAAGTGCAAGGAGGAGACCGACGTTCTTCGCGCGTAGCACGCGGCTTCCTTCCTCTCGAAGGGATTGCAGAAAAATGTATGCGAGAACATTGAGCACGAGAATCCAAAACGAAAGTCCAATGACGCCCGTTGAGGAAACAATCTGAATACGCGCGAGATCGTATGATTGCGTGTTGCCGAGGGTGAGCCACGGAAATGACCACTCGGTGAGCGTGTGGGAATACTCGTAGCCCACCCAGAAGAACGGCAGCCCGACAAGCGCGGCGAGCTTTCCCGCTCGGCGTCGCACGAACAAGAACAATCCGAACGGGATAAAATAGAAAAGAGGGTGAACCGTCATCGTCACCGCGCCGGCAATCGCCATGTACGGATCGTTCAGATGGGCATAGCCGCCCGTCCAGTTCAGCGTGATCATGTGAAAGACGAGCATGCCGGCATACACGTAGCCAAGGGCTGATTTTGTTCGCGCCGTCTCATCAAGCACAACGAGGAGCGGTACAAGGCCGAAGCACGCGAGAATGCCGTATGGACTGGGAGGGAATGCAAATCCCAGCATGACTCCAGATGTAATCGAAAGAAAGACTTTGTGGAACACGGCGTTGTGCTGCTGTCGGTGGGCAAAGAGGCGTTTCACGTTCCGCTCCTTTGCACGTAAAGAACGGGAAGGTATCTGCGGGCAACAGCCTGCCATCCGGTCACCACACACCTGGCGACACACGTGCCGATCACCGCGCCGCCGAGGACATCGGATGGATAATGAACGCCGACGAACACTCGTGAGATGGCTACGAGTGATGCGGCTGCGAACAGCCACGCGCGCGCACGCGGATAGTAGAGAGAAAACATTGTCGCCACGCCGAAGTTGTTGACGGCGTGCGACGACGGAAACGACAGTCCGCTGCCGCATCCCACCAAGAGATGAATCTGATCGAGCGGCAGAACATGACAGGGCCGGACACGCCCCACGAGCGACTTGATTAGGCTACTGCTCACCTGGTCGCTGATGACGATGAGCGGAATGAGCAGCAATGCCGCGGTTCGTCCTCGCTTGCCGCCCTTGATCATCAACCACAACCAGATGCCGATCAGCACAAACCGCATAGGCCACTGCTTGTCGTAGTCGGTGATCAGCGGCCACAGCATGTCGCCCACCGACGTGGCCAGCGTTCGGTTGAGGAACAGATAGACCGCTACATCCGCTGAATACAACCACTCGATCACGGTTTGTCTCCGTTGGTTTTTCGTTGATGGAGGAACCGCGCAACCAGGATGATGACGACGACAACGATGATGCCGGTGACGATCTGACTGTACGCGCTAAGATAAAAGCCGATCGCCTGCCAGTTTTTGCCGAGATAAAAACCTGCCGTCACCAAAATGGCATTCCACGCAAGGGCGCTGAGGAAGCAGAGAAGCGTCGTTCGCAACAAACTCAATTCCGATATGCCGGCAAAGAATGACACCACCGCACGCGTTCCCGAAAGGAATCTGTTTGCAACGATGATCCAGTAGCCGTACTTGCGAAACCACTCTTCCACGGTTCGGACGGCGCTGATGGGAATGAATTTGATTTTGCCCTCTTCCAGAATTCTCTCCCCGAACCAATCGCCGATCTTATACATCGTCAGAAAGCCGAGTGTGCTGCCGAGCGTTGCGGCGGCAAGGGTCGGAGCGAAGCCGACATGGCCGAGACCCGCAAGCGAACCACCGAAGACGATAATCGTGTCGCTGGGCGATGGAGGAAAGATGTTTTCGATATAGGCAATGGCAAAGACGACCGAGTAGATCAGCAAAGGACTGAGTGACTGAAGAAAGAGAATAATATCCTCGGCCATGGTCACATCTCACGCGAGATGATGGCCGCGACGGCATGGGCAGCAGCGCCTTCCTCTTTTCCGATGAACCCCAGCCGTTCGTTCGTCGTTGCCTTGATGGAGATCTGGTTCACCGTAAGCGAGAGAGCGGCGGCAATGTTCGCGCGCATCCTGTCGACGTAAGGAAGGAGTTTCGGTTGTTCGAGCACGAGGGTGCTATCAATGTTAGCGATTTCGAAGTGATGGTCGCGAAGCAACGCGCCGACGCGCTTCAACAGTTCGAGACTTGAGGCATCCTTGTACTGCGGGTCGGTTGGCGGAAAGTGGCCACCAATGTCGCCGAGCGCCGCCGCACCGAGCAGCGCGTCCATTATCGCGTGCAGAAGAACATCGGCATCGGAATGACCCTCAAGCCCGCGCGGATACGGAATCACAACGCCGCCAAGGACAAGTTTCCGACCCTCGGCAAAGCGATGCACATCGAACCCGAACCCGATACGCGTGTGTGCCGTCATTCCACCCTCACCACCTGCGTTCGTTTGCCGATGCCGTTTTCATTGAACGCCTCGATCTGAAAATAGTACGCCGAACCGGCGTCCATTGCCGTGAAGTAGTACTCGTTCCGGCCGTACACCGTGATACTGTTGTACAACTTCTGAGGAGCGACGCCAACGTAGATGGTGTATCCGATGGCGTCATCCACGGGCTGCCACTTCAGCCAGGCGTTGCGTCGCTCGCTTTCGCCGCGCAACACAACGAAGTGCCGCACGGTATCCGGCACGCTGCCGGTTCCCTTCCCAAACACGCGGAATCCGCTCAGTGCGAATGTTCCTGTCGGGACATGAAGGTTTTCAATTCTCAGGTAGCGTGCACGCACCGGACGTTCCAGCTCCACGTAATCATGCGGAACGTCTCTCGTGTTCCTGCTCTTATCAACCGACGTCGTCCAGTTTTTTCCATCAACGGAATGAGAAACGATGTAGCGATGGAACAGACCGGCATGTTTCCCCATCAATTCCGCGTTCTGGTCTGCGTAATTGACCTGAAGGGCATGCACTGCGTACACGGCACCGAGGTCGGATTCCAGCCACTCTCCGCGGCGGCCGCTTGCCGCGCTCCAGTAGGTTCGTATATCTTCATCGACGGCGAAGTTTGGGAGATATCCTCCAAGCGTTGAGGACACGCGCACAGGTTTGCTGTAATTCAACAGCATCCAACCGGTGAAGCGGCTCGTCTCGCCTTGTACTGTCGGCAGCGAGTGCGGATAGTCTCCGTATGCAGTATTACAATAGAGAACACCGTCCGCGTCGAAACCTGCGGGCCACATGCTTATGCGTCGTTCGAAGTTGTTCTTCACCGAAATGGCCGTTGTTGCGATGTGCCACCAGTTCCCGTAGAGGTCTTGAAATGTGGAGCCGTGACCCGCGCCGCGCGCAAAGCCGCCGGGCTTGTAGGAAAACGGATTGTGAGGTTGATAGGTAAACGGTCCGAGCGGGCCCGTACCCACATACACGCCGTCGGCGTACCCGCTGAACTCCGTGCCCGGCGCGCCGTATTGCAAATAGTACTTGCCACGATGCTTCGTCATCCACGCCCCTTCAATGAACGGACGGAGAAAGGTGTTGTCCGCGTGCTCGCCGAACCGTTCCCACCCATGAATGTCATCGGAGAGACGAACCAGTTCCTTCCGCTCCCCGATGGGTTGAAATGTTGTTCGATCGATCTCCTGCCCATAGATGGGATAGACGTTGCTCGATCCCCAATACAGGTACAGCCGACCGTCGTCATCGAGAAAGAACGCAGGGTCCCATGCCGGGATGCGAAATGAATCAACCGCTTCCGTCCAATCATCGCGGGTCGGCATCGTACTCATCCAGAGCGGAAAGTCCGCAGTGTGCGTGGAACCGATGAGCAGCAGCGTATCGCCGAGCGGCAGGGCAGCCGGCGCACACAGCTCATCGTACACCGTGTGGTAAGGTTTCAGAAATCGTCGCGCAACAAAATTCCACGTCGCGAGATCCTTGCTCCACCAGTAGCCGTACTGGTTCGTCGCAAAAAGGTAATACGTCTCCTTGAACAGAACGATCACCGGATCGGCGGTCGTGCGATGTTTCCCCTGTTCGACGAAATTCGGAATGGCGCAATAGGCATAGTCGATGTTGAGCGGGTTGCAGTACGTTTTCTGATGCGCCGGGCTGCTGCCTATCGGAAGAACTGCGGTCACCAAAATTGAAACAACAGCAAGGAGGGATCGAGCACGAGGCATGAGCGTTGTCAGTTAGAAAATGTCAAACCGTTGGTAGTGCGGAGGTTTGCTGTCTTTCCATTCAATCGTGAGGTTCGTAACATGCGCAGACCGCGGACCGACTTTCACTTCCTTGATGAACTCTTCGAGCAGCGAGCGATCCCCTTCTGCCTCGATCTCAACACTGCCGTTGTAGAGGTTTCTGACCCATCCCGTGAGGCCTAACGCCTCCGCTTTGCGGTACACGAACCACCGAAAACCGACCCCTTGAACAACTCCCTCGACAAGAATATGAACACGAACGACCACAACGTATTTCTCTGGAGTTCATCCATCACATGCTGAATCAAAATACGCTGTTGATGATCGAAATGCAAGAAACGCGTCCGTGCGTGAGGATGCATGCGACGCACAAAAAAAGGACTCGAACGGTTCGAGTCCTTGATGCCAACAGCGATGATGCGACCATCAAATCATCAGCGCGCCTTCGAGCTTCAGGAGAAACTCCTTCGTCTTCACGCCCGCTGCATACCCGACGAGGGACCCATCGGTACCGAGGACGCGATGACACGGAACGATGATGGGAAGAGGATTGGCGGCGTTCGCCCGACCGATGGCCTGAAATCCTTTGCCGGTGCCGAGGCGCTTCGCGAGTTGCTTGTAGCTGATGGTTGTGCCGTAGGGGATTTTGGTCAACTCTTTCCAGACACGAATCTGAAACGGTGTACCGATCAGATCGAGCGGCATGGTGAACTTCGCGAGCTTGCCGTTGAAATACCGATTCAATTGATCGATCACGTCCCGGTTGCGCGACTTGTTATCAACAACATCATTGTTGTTGAAGTTCTCATGCAACCACTTGAAGAATTCCTTGCGACCATTGCGCGGGACACTCACCTTGCACACACCCTTCTCGGTGGACGCGACGTAAATCAGCCCGATCTTGGATTCGAATGACGTGCAGTAAACCATGGGGTGCAGCAGTGTCGTTGTTTGAGGCGCGTGCTTGCGGACGCGTACAGTCTGTAGATGCGAAATGAGTATACAGAAACACATCATGAAAGGCAAGAAAATTTTCAAGAGAATTTCTCGGCGATGAATTTTTTTGAATCAGAAAAATGCGCGCACTTCGGCACGCGCGGTGTGAACGGGTGCGCGCCCTCCCTCCGACCGCCCATCGTAGCTGAGGTTCGCCTGAATGAACTGCGTGACGCGATAGTCGAACCCGATACGCCAGATGAACGTTCGACCGTTGACCCGACCGCCGGTCAACTCGAACGGAAAACTCTCCATCAGGCGGCTGAGTTTGATTTCCTCCCGCGCAAACTCAGCTCGTGCCTGTCCGGCTCCCTCGAACGCA
Source organism: Ignavibacteriales bacterium (assembly GCA_037441705.1). Classification (GTDB taxonomy): domain Bacteria; phylum Bacteroidota; class Ignavibacteria; order UBA10030; family UBA6906; genus CAADGV01. The sequence goes on along the minus strand of JBBIRR010000029.1, from coordinate 20,390 downwards.
TACACAAACCGAAGTGCCTGGGTATTCAAATCCGAGTTCACTTCCGGAACGGGATGCCGGTCGGTCGCCTTTCCGACCTCGAACTTCATTCCCACCTCAACATTCTGATAGGGACGATAGGAGAAGTCCAGCGAGAGCAGGTTCGATTCGATGTCCCGCAGACGTAGCGACGCCTCCGTGCTGCTGACACGATCGATCCGATTCACGACGTCTATCTGATTGGCAATCTCTGTGACAAGTTGCCACCGCAGACGCAACGAGCGTTCTCGTGTAAAACTGCGTTCTTGAGTGCCGCTCGAAGTGGCCGAAGCAAATCGGCTCAATCCTTTACGTTGCGAATACCGAAGCCGCGCTGAAAATTCTGGTCGCCCCTCCTGCACGTTGATATCCTGCGTGAACAACGTGGAGCCTGCGATCGTTGAATCGGATTGAAATCTGCTGAAGTGCAGAAGATAGATTTTCTTCAGGTCCGGTTCACTGCTTTTTTCTTCAACGCGGACGTACGTTTCGCTGCTGATGGCTCTCAGGATGTCAATCAGCGTAGAGCCTGCAGATGTGAGAAATCGAGACGGTGTGATGCGAAGCCGCGCGCTCGTCTTGAGATCAATCACCGGATACAACTCATCCGACGGAAGCGTTGTCGCAATGTAATCGCCGTCGAAGCGTGCAGGCACGAATTCGTTCTCGTCGGCGACGCCGTTATTGTTGAGATCACCTAAGTACTTGTAATTGCCCGACCCAACGGCAACCCGAACGAACACCCGCTCCAGACGCGACGCCCGTTCGGTGGAAACTTCATAGAACAAATCGGTTTCTAAACCCCGATTCAGCGGCGCATAGCGGGTCTGATTGCGTACCAGAACCGTCTGTATGTCGTTGTTTCCCAACGCCTTGAAGGCAGGCGAGAAACGCTTCTCCCGGAACGTTACATCCAGTGAGGAGGTAAGCGCATTCCACTCGGTGAGCTTCCAGCCGAGACCTTGCGTGACCGATTTCGACTCCCGCACAACACTGCCGTTGAGATACTGATCGTCCGTCCGCCACTCGAGTCGGAGGTTCAAGGTCATGTTCCACAGATTTCGAATCTCCAGCGCCGGAGCGAAAACGTTGAACGTAAAGCTGCCCGCTCGCAGTGAGTCTTTCGAGAGAAACCGGTTCTTTCTGTTTTCACTCTCATAATAAAAGGAAGGCACGAAGAACCCCGCCACATATTGCGCTGAACCTTTTTGTCGCAGCCATGAGCTGGAGTTATCCGACAACGTTTCACGTGAGCGCACACTCTCAAGGAGATAGGAGATCGTCGGGAGAGAATCGCCCTTCATCTCGAGCGTCGCTTCATTGCGGACCGAGCGAAGATCGCTGCCGCGGGTGATTTTTCCGTATCCCCCGCCGATAGTTAATGGTTGAATGGGTGAATATCGCACGGAAGCTTCCTGAATCTCTTCATCGGCTTGCGTAACGGATTCGATGCCCCACTTGCGGTTGAACTCGATATCGTTCGTCCGATCGATGGGAACGAACCGCCGGTTGACGAAACGCTCTTTGACGCGAACATCGAACGAACCGATGCTCGTACCCCCGATGGTGATTTCACGTGGAGCATACGCGGCTTCCAGGCGCAAGGCGTGTCCTGCATTGTCGTCATCATTCAATGACGAGAGGCGGTTCGCGTCGAACGTGCTCGCGGCGTATTCACCACTCAACTGGAGCGTGCTTGTAGGATGAACATCAACGGCAAGATCCATGATTTGAGAAAGTTGCGGCAGCGGAAGGAACTTTACCGGCAGATAATCTCCCTGCCCGGGTCCCTTCCACTCGAAGACCCCGATGGATTTTCGAACATAATCGCCCTGCCCGAAGCCGACGCTGGAAAATGTAACAACATATCTGGCATCGCGTCCGGGCGCGTAGCGATAGAAGCGATACGTGGTGGTGCCGATGGTTGTGCTATCAAGAATGTAGAAGCCGTTAGAATCCACCTGGGTGACGCCGCTGAGGATTGCTTTTGCGCGATCGTCCCCGGCTGCCTGCAGAAGAGCACGTGCGGAATCGGTCAGCGAGACGTCGATCGGTGCATTCGGGTCGTCGGCCTCACGCATGAAGGAGAAGGTGAATTTCGCCTTGTCGTCCCAGAACTCGCTTGCATTTTGCCCGGCAAGAATCGTGCGCGAGAACTGCCTGTCGGTGTATTCAAAATCCACAGTGATGCGCGAAGCGTCAGTAATCAGCCGCCGGGTGGTGAACGTCAGCTCACCGTTGGAATAGTCAATCGTATAGTCGTTGGTCTCGCCGCGGGTTTGCAGCTCGCCGTTGACATACACACGCTCCGTCCCGGCTATGACAATGATCTGTCGCTCGTTGTTGCGTCCCGTCAGGCGGTAGGGTCCCTGCACGCCCTCCAGCCCCGGGAACTGGTTCGTGTTGAACTTGCCTCGTGTTGTTGCCGCCGAGGCAGTTGCCGACCCGTGAGAAAACCCGAAGCGGTAGTCCGCCGTCGCCTTGGCGCCCTGGAGCTTTCTGTTCAGCCGGGCAAACTCGGTGCCCGCAAAATCGAGATTGAAATCTCCGAGCGTTGCTGCGGCGTCGGTGCTGCGCAACTCGACGAACACTTTATCGAACTCCTGCAGCGTCTGCGTCGTTCCTTCGGGTTGGATGGGCGTGTTCTCGTCGGTCAGTGCAGCGACCACGTCAATATCGTTCGTCAGCTTGCCCGAGAGTTGAAGGCGAAGTCCGGAGTTCAGGGACAGGTCTCGGTTGGAACCGAACGTAAACCCGCGCACAATACTACCGCTCTTCTGAAGATTCTGGCCGAAGATGTCGTCTAACCCAAACGAACTGCGAGGCTTCGCCACACGCAGCGTATCCCTCCCGACGGAATCCTTCAGCACCACCAACTTCCTTCTGAAATACGAATCCTGAAACTGAAAGGGGAAGTATCTGTAGAAGACCTCGAGCGTGTGCTGCCTCTCTCCCGACCCGAAGAGTTCGGCTTTGAAAACCGAATCCAGAACTACGCGGGCTTGTGTGTACTCCAGAACATACTCCACACCCCTCCGAAGTGTCTGGGAAGAATCAAGCACGACGCTGTCTGAGAATGCTGATATGAAACGATGGGGAAGCTGAAATACAGAATCCTTGTTCGCAGGGGTGATGGTGATGATCGTTGACGCGGCAGGAAGTATGGCATCGGAGGGTGTTTGTGCGTGCGAGCGGTGAGCACACAGGAAGATGAAAGCAGCGACCAGCGTGATAGAAGATATGAAGAAGAGTCGGCTCATCTACGCGAAATATACACGAATACAACGTCGTATCAAAGATGAGCCATTTCTCTTCCTTTTGCTACCGGTGGAAACGAAAAATGGCCAACGGCGGTTGACCATCTCACATCTGTACCAAAGGAGGGACTCGAACCCTCACCCGGTGTAAGCCGGACTGGATTTTGAGTCCAGCGCGTCTACCAATTCCGCCACTTTGGCAACTCGGGCATCATCAATATAGAAAAAACCTGAGGAGAATTCAACGAGGTCACGTCAAGGTCGAAGCAAAACCAGCATGCGCATTATCTCTTCTCCTCCGGCGTCTCCTGCATCATATCCACCGTCTTCATTTTCTTGAAGTCGGCGGGCAGCGTGAACAGGCTTGGGTCGAGCGCCTTTGCTTCGATGCGCGTCACCTCTTGCGACTCGATGAGCTGGCCGTCCACTTTTGTGGCGGAGCGCAGAGGATAAATGCCGCGCTTCATCACCTCGGCCACGGCTCCTTCGCCGGCATTCATCTGATCGCCGCCAAGCGCGGCCGAAAGCGTGCTCACGAGATGGCCGAGTTTCTTTGTGCCCCACAGTTCGGTCTCCTCGGTCTCCCGTTTGATGATGAACTGCTCGCATTCGTATCCTGCGATCGTTCGTTTCTTTCCTGTTCGCTTCACCGAGTACCCGCTCCCCGAACCCGGCGAATACACCTCCTCGCCCCTGTCCTCTTGCGGGATTTCGAAGTACGACTTTTCATCCACGTTGAGCATCCAGATTCTCTTCAGGTCGGTTCGATAGATCATGGTGGAGGTCGGCGTCGAGGCGCCCCTGGTTTCGATCCGGACCATTCCCTTCTTGATCCACATCGTCATAATGAACTCCTGCGGCCTGCCCAATTCATCGATCGTCGTATTCTTGCTCTCGACAATCCCCTCGAATTGTGCATACGCACGCGTCGCAAGGACAAACGCTGCAAGAATCGCCGCAATCGCTACCCGACATCTGCGATTGATGCTCGGTGCACTGCCCGGCTCACCGTTCGATTTTTTCTGTTCAACGACCTGACCGGTCATGTGTGCTGCGCTCCTACCGACGAATGACAATCTTCCCCCTTGGGGCCACTGCTTGTATAACGTTGTCCAGTGTTTGCGTCCGCGGGGCCGAGGCGCCGGCCGGCTGGGACTTCAAGAGCGTAAGAAAGAATGGCTGGGTCGAGTTGTCAGGCTCAGGCTCGAGCGTCACCATGAAGGCATATCCCGGTTCCAGCAGACTTGGGATTCGCATCCCTTGAATGAAGTCCTGCCCCGGAAAATTGAACGCGGGTCCTGCGCTTCCGGCATAGGGTCCGGCGCCATCATGATCAGCGCTATCGGCGCGAGAAAACTTGCCGGTCGATATGTATCTGATCTGCCCTCCAGCAACCGGTTGTAGTACCCAACCCTCGTACCTCCACGCTCCTGGCAGCAAGGGTACGTTTTGCAATCCGGCGCTGAGCGGAGAGCCTAACTGAACGAACCACACACCAGAATTCGAATCAGAAGGAGAGGTAGGAGAGGTAATTGTGCAAACGCCCGAGGCCGACGCGAAGTTCGTGCGAAAGGCATCCGCATACGCAATGTCCAAACTCGCGGAAGCAGTGACCGCATCACCCTGTATCGGTCCGCCCATGATGATGGATTGCGGTTGTTCGGTCTCTGCCGTTTGCACCGAGATGACGATATCTTTGAGCAACTGCGCGTTCGTTCCCGGCGGCAGGCGAAACGCCGCAGCACCACCCGATAGTCCGCGCAGCGACCCATCCTCGGCAACGGTGAACGCTCCCACGCTTTCGTACTCTCCCTCATGCTGCGGAGCATCGCCACCGGTCGGAATGTTGAATTGATAAAACGTCACCCAGAGTTGATAGTAGGCGTTCTGGAGCGGCGGGAGATTTTGAACAGAAAGAGAGATCTGCTCAACCACCTCATTGGTTTGAACACAGGAAGCTAACCAAAGACATAACAGTGTTGCCAAAAGCCTTCTCATGGTCAATTCCCCTTTCCCGGGAAAACGGAAACGCCTGCGGCAAAACCTCCCACTTCGATCCGCTTGATGACGGTTTGTGTGCCGACATCAATCAGCACGAGGAATCCCGGCGTTGTACTGCCCGTGATGGGATGATGCGGCGGCTCAGGCGACGAGACGTTCTCGCATGTGACGTATACCGTGCGGCTGTCCTCGGAAATATCAATCCCGTGAGGTTGCTGGCCGACCGAGACGATGGTGGTAAACAATCGGTTCTGCTGCGCGTCGATCACTGAAACGCTGCCCGAGCCTTGGTTGCATACATAGAGGTAGCGCATATCGCGCGTCACTTCGCATTGCAGCGGCCGGGTGCCGACCCTTACGGTATCGCGCCAGGTGAATGTATCGCCATTGCGCTCGAAGACGCTCACCAGTCCACGCCCGTTGAGTGTAACATAAAGAAATCGATCGTCATCCCGCACGGCAATCTGATATGGCTTGTACACGAACGATCCGAACGGCGGAACGTCGGGCGCTACAGGCAGATTTGCCACGACCGAGTCGTATCGGGTATCAACCACATGAATAAGGTCCGTGCCGTTGCTGCCGATGTAAACGTACCTCCCGTCATGCGAGATCCGCGCGCCATGCGTTCCGCGCATGAGACTGCCCGCCGTGATGATGCGGGTAACAGTCATGGTAGCAGTGTTGACGACGTACACCCGACCAGCGCTGAGGTCGAAGTTCGTTACGTAGGCTTTTGATCCATCGGCAGTGATGACGACGTGGGCGGGCGAGACGCCGACATTTACTTCGCCCAGGAGCTGGTGGGTTGCCGCCTCGTACTTGCGCAGCTTATTCCCGCGAATCAGCGTCACGTAATAAAACGCTCCCTGATCATCTATCTGAACATTGTGGGGAGCATCCGGCGGAAGATTGAACGGAAGCTGACGGCCCACGGTCACGTAGCGCATCACAAGATTGGTGGAACGATCCAGCACACCAACAAGGTCAACAGACTGACTTGTGAAGTACACTTTGCCCAGCGGCCGCGGCTCGGGAAATGGTTCTGCACCATCATCATTTCGGGCGCCTTCGCGGATCCATTCAACGATCCTCCGGACGTCCTCGGCGGGAAGCGGATTGCGACCTGCGGGCATTTGAACACTCGAGATGGGGCTGAGCGTCGTATCGGAGGGATTGATGGATTGAACAAGGTGGCTCATGAACGGGTGCCCCGGTATGACCACCGCACCGAACCGAGAGCCGCGCATCAGACCCTCGTACGATGTGAGGTCCAAACTCGCTGCAAATCCGAGCGATCCTCCGCCATGGCAGCTTGTTCCACCGCAGTTGCGATCAAAGATCGGCTGGATGCGTGTTGAGTACTCTCCGTTGCCTCGAAGAAAGCTGGGCTGAACTACTTCATTGTTCCTGTGAAAACAGCCCGCAAAGAGAAGTATTCCCACAACAAAAAGACATGAACGCATCTTTGCATCTCCATTCAATGAACGCACACAAGGTAAGAACATCCTTTTGAGGAATCAACATCATCATCTCTCGGCACCAGACGCACAACACCTACATCCTTATGCAGGCAACTTGCCGGTGATGCGCTCGTAACGCGTCGGAAGCACTATGCACGTGTATCACTTTTGAGGAGATCAACGATGAAAAACATTCTGCTGCTTGCTGTTGCACTCCGACTCTTCACCGGCGCATCGCATCTGCTTGCGCAGAACCTGAATGAGTCGTTCCAGATAACTCCGTATTCCGAAGGGCGGTTATTTGGGTGGAAAGAGTACTCACCGAACGGCGCCCAACTTCTTGCCGAAAGTGGATTGCAGGCGAGTTTCGGCGTCCATCCTCGAGTCGCCTTCGGCAAGGAAAAGCAATGGTTCGTTGATGGAAATTTCGAATACTACTTCGGCACAGTGGACTATGATGGGCATCTACAAGACCGTCAGGGCAACCTAACACCGTTTCAAACGATCGTGGACTACACCGGCTTTGAGCTGACTTCAAGTGCCGGATATGTTTTTCGTGTGGCGCGAGAGTTTGAGCTTGTGCCGACCGCAGGATTTGGGTATGAACGTTGGACGCGCGTGCTTGACAAAGGCGGACAATTCGGCTACACAGAAGTCTACAGCGTGCCCCTGGCTGGCGTTGGGATCGAGGGGACGTTTCGGCTGGGAAGGAATGTTCAACTGACCCCGTGGTTCAACATACGAGTCCCATTTTCCATCTCGGAGTCCATTGACCTTTCTCAGTCCGGCCTGCGGGGACCTGCCGACCTTAGTCTCTCCCCGGGCGTGTCGCCGCGCATTCGGTTTGGTGCCAAGGCCAGCATCTATCGTGTGTTCGTCTCGCTCTCGTATGAAACATGGACGCTCACGGAATCAGCCGCAGACCGAGGTTTCCATCAACCGGAATCAACACGAAAGATCTTTGCGCTGCGAGCAGGGTATACGATCTGACGCTTGCTCGACAACAACAGAAAAGGCCAGACACACTTCGCTGGCCTTTTCATCCTCGAGAATGACGATCCCTCTGATCGCTTGCTCGATCTCCCGCAGGAATTACTTAAGAACTACCATACTCCTCTGGCGAACAAGTCCGCCAAACTCCAGACGATAGAAATAGACCCCGCTCGGGAGATTGCTGGATTCGCTTTGGGCAGAGAACTCGACCGACCGGAACCCCGAACCCACAACCTCATCCAACAGTGTCGCCACTTCACGTCCCAACACATCAAACACTTTCAAGGTTGCACGACCCGAACCTCGAACCCCGAACCTGATAGTTGTGACGGGGTTGAATGGGTTCGGATAATTCTGCTCTAACACAAGATCGAAGGGGAGAGACAATTCATCTTTCCGAACAGAGGTAAGCGCGCCGGACGAATGAATCACCAGAATCTCTTGCGTCTGAAACGTCTCGCCGTTGAATGCGATAGCATGCCCCTTTCCTGTACCGTCCACCGTCAGCGATCCGCTGAACGTCTTTCCGTCCGAAAGTATCGGCACGCTCGCCCACTGGCCTGATTTGTTGGTTGCGTAGAAAAGATTGCCGGTGTAGATGTTGCCGCTCGTCTCATCCCACGTAATGTGAGCGATGCCGAAGCGATCAATCACCAGCGACCCGCCCCAACCGTTCCCGCCTTGATTTGCGTGCTGTGGAGTTGACCATCCGCCCGCAGCGGTTTTTGTCAGGTAATACGCGCGGGGCGGGAAACCGAAACCGTCGTTGCCGCTTGCGAGAAGGTGGATTGTGCCCTGCGCGTCGATGACAGCATGTGCGGAGAAGTCATTGCCGTTGGGGGTCATCACAATCTCGTACGCCCATGTCGTTCCGCCGGGCTGCGCATTCCAGGCATGATGAATGTGATAGGTGCCGAAATCGCCGCCGCGATAGAAGATGTGGGCAATGCCCGCGGGCGTTACGGCAATGAACGGTTCCGCCCCGCTGCCGAAGGGACCGGGCTCACTTGCTGTGAGAAGTTGCGTTTGCCACACCCCGCTGCGGTTCGTCGCGTAAGCGATCTTCCAATTCGACGATGTGTCCTGACCGATCCATGCAAGATGCAGGTAGCCCGCACTGTCCAGGGCAAGCGTGGGAGAGACATCCTCCGACGCATTTGCCGTAATCCGCGTGTGTACCCACATGCCGGCCGAATCGCGAGCAAGAATGATTTCTCGCGGTACGGCCGATTCCCGTTCGAAGGCAACGTACGGAACTCCTGATTGCCGGTTCACTGCCAGAGCGTATTGAAAGATGAGAAGATTCGAGTCGGCCACCTCACGTGGAGGAGACCAGGTTCCCGAAGGCACCTTCTTCGAGTAGAACAATCTCCACCCGCCGCCCGGATTCGCTTTCTTCCACACAGCATGCAGCGTATTGCTGAGGTCCACAGCAAGGGCTTGCTTCTCCACCTCATCTCGGGTCGCATCACGCGTCAGCGTGTCGTGCGACGCGCCCGTCCATTGTGCCGCAGTGTGCACGGTTGTTAGAAGGAGACAAACACCGCTGATGGAACCGCGCAGCAGCACGCGTAACGAAACGGTGAACGATGATTTCATAGCTATCTCTTCCAATGAAACCTTTGTGCACCAGGAGGTTGGACGACCGACATCATCGAGAAGCAAGAAACTGAATTCGCATAAAGAATTCAAACCTCTTGAGACCGTGCGGAACTTTCGGCGTCATCGTGTGTCCGCAACGACGCCTTCTGCAAGCGCCGGCATCTCTCGTTTCTGTTCATGTTGTTCGGACTCATGAGCTACGATTGCGCGCGATCGTGCAAACCGAGCAAGCATGGTGTACACCACCGGCACGAGCACCAATGTCAGGAACGTGGAGAAGAGCATCCCGCCCACCACCGCGAGGCCCAGCGGACGGCGCGCTTCACCGCCGGCACCCAAACCGATGGCGATCGGCAGGATGCCGAAGATGGTGGAGAACGACGTCATGAGAATGGGACGAAGCCGAATGGCCGCCGCTTCGATGACGGCCTCGGTGATCTGCATACCGCGTTCGCGCAACTGGTTGGCAAACTCGACAATCAGAATCGAGTTTTTCGTCACCAGCCCGATAAGCATGATAAGGCCGATCTGTGAATAGATGTTGAGCGTTTCGCGAAAGATGAACAGCGTCAGCAGCGCCCCGAAGACCGCCAACGGCACCGACAGCAGGATCGTCAGCGGATGGATCCAGCTTTCGAATTGCGCGGCAAGCACCAGATAAATGAACACTACGGCAAGCAGAAACATGAAGTAGAGTGCCGAGCTGGATGTCTTGAACTCGAGCGACTGGCCCGCATACTCGCGCTTGATGCCAGCGGGCAGTTTTTCGGCCGCAATGCGATCGAGATCGTCCAACGCCTTACCGATGCTGACGCCGGGCACGAGGCTCGCGGTGAGTTTTGCAGCGCGTACGCGGTTGTAGTGATTCAATTCCTTGGGGGCAAGCGTTTCCTCGACGCGAACAACATTGGCAAGCTGCACAAGCCCGCGGTTGCCACGAATGTAGATGTCGCGAATCGCTTCGGGTGTCGAGCGGGCAGCGGGCTTCATCTGCAGAATCACGTCGTACTGCTTCGTGCCGCGCTTGAAGTTCGTCACCACACGCCCGCCGAGGAACGTTTCCAGCGTCGTTCCGATATCGGCCAGCGAAGCACCGACGCCGGCGGCGCGCTCCCGATCCACCGTCAGGTCGAGCTGCGGCTTATTGAGCCGGAGATCCGTATCGAGATTGATCATGTAGCCGAGCTTCTGCGCTTCGCCCATCATGATGCCCATGGCTCTGTTCAGTTCCTCGTAGCTATCGGCTTGGAGGACGTACTCGACGGGACTCGAACTGAACGTGCCGCCGAGGCTCGGCGGGTTGATCACAAAGGCGAGCACGCCCGGAATCGAAAGAAGTTGCGGAAAGAGCTCCTGCACAATCTGTTGTTGCGTTTTGTCGCGCTCGCCCCTCGGCTTCAGGCGCAGAAAGAGAACGCCGTTGGTCACCCGACCCGGGCCGCCGAAGCCGAGCCCCACGGCGGTAAACAGTCCGGCGCGTTCGGGCAGCGCAAGCAAGCGCCGCTCGATCTCCTGCATGTAGCGATCCGTGTACTGCAGCGTAGCACCTTCGGGCGCAATGACGATTCCGAATCCGATACTTCGATCCTCAATCGGCGCAAGTTCGCTGGGCAGAAGACGGAACAGGACAACGCTGATCACCACAACAATCGCCGCCGCACCGAGCACCCATGCCGTGCGTTTCAATGCGCCGGTGAGAATGCGATGATAGACACGATCGAGCATCTCAAAGAATGTATCGAATGATCGCGATGCCCAGCTGTCGCTCACGTGATGCAGCGGCTTGAGAATCTTTGACGAGAGCATCGGCGTCAGCGTCAAGGCCACAAAGCCGGAGATCAGAATTGCTACGGCGAGCGTAACACCGAACTCGTTGAAGAGTCTGCCGACCGAACCGGTAAGGAATGCCAGCGGCACGAAGACGGCGACCAACGTGATCGTGGTTGCCACCACGGCGAACCCGATCTCTTTGCTGCCGTCAACAGCCGCCTGCAAACGACTCTTCCCCATCTCCATGTGGCGGTAGATGTTTTCGAGCACGACGATGGCATCATCCACCACCATGCCGATAGCAAGCACTAACGCTAACAGCGTCAGAATGTTGATGGTGAACCCTGCGAAGTACGCAACGGCAAACGCCCCGACGATGGAAATGGGAATGGCAACCGTCGGGATCGTCGTCGCACGAAAGCTTTTGAGGAATGCCAGCACGACTAACACGACAAGACACATCGCGATGATAAGCGTCTCCTGAACTTCGGCAATCGAGTCGTTGATGAAGACGGAGGAGTCGTACGCGATTTGGAGTTTCATGCCCGGCGGAAGGAGCGACCGGAGGTCGTCCAGAACGTTCCGCACTTCGGCAGCGACATCCACCGTACTGGCTTTGGACTGTTTGACGATCCCCAAACCGACGGCCGTTTGCCCGTTGTAGCGCGCAGTGGTTCGTTCGTCCGCCGCGCCGACGTTCACCTCGGCGATGTCCCGCAAGCGCACCGTCCGATCGCCCTGCTGCGAGACGATGATGGCGCCGAATTCTTCGGGCGTGCTCAGTTCGCCGCGCGTGCGGACGGAAAACTCACGCTCGGCCCCTTCGACTCTGCCTGCAGGAATCTCGGCATTCTCACGGCGGATAGCGGTTTCCACGTCCTGCGTGGTCAGTCCGTAGGCTGCCATGCGGAGGGGATCGAGCCAGATGCGCATGGCGTAGCGCCGCTCGCCGCCGATGATGACCGAACCGACGCCCGTCAGACGCTGGATGCGTTCTTTCAGGATGCGATCGGCAACATCGGTCAGTTCCAGGCCGCTGTGGCGATCGCTCGAAAGCGCGAGCCACATGATTGCCTGCGCATTGGCGTCCACCTTCGAGATAACCGGGTCATCAATCTCGCGCGGCAGCCGACTGCGGATGCGAGCAACGCGGTCTCGCACGTCGTTGGTGGCTTCGTCAATGTTTCGACTTAATTCGAATTCGATGGTGATCACCGATCCTTGCTCGCGACTGGAAGAGGTCATCGTCTTGACGCCTTCGAGCGTCGCAAACTGTTCCTCCAACACGTTGGTGATTTCGGTCTCCACCACGTTCGGACTCGCGCCGCGATAGGTGGTCACCACCGAGACAATCGGCGGATCAATATCGGGATACTCGCGCACCGGCAAGCGAGTAAACGCAATAATCCCGAACAGCAAAATCGTAAAGCTCATGACGCTCGCAAAGACCGGGCGTTGTATGGACGTGACGCTCAACTTCATGGCTTATCCTCCTACGTTCTGTTCTGCTGCACTCGTGCTTGCCTGATGCGGCATCGGCATCACCTTACCCCCGTCAAACAACTTTTGATGGCCTGCACGAACGACGGTCATACCTTCTTTCAATCCATCAATCACCTCAACCACGTCAGGCAGACGAAGTCCCAGCACGACCGGTGTCTGCACCACCGTGCTGTCCTCTTTCACCACAAAAACAAAAAGCTGATTGCCGCTTCCGAACACGGCTTCGTTGGGAATGGTCAGTGCTCTGGGACGTTCGCTCAGAACTGCCGAGATGTTTGCCGACATTCCGGGACGGAACTTGCGCCCGACATTTTGCACTCGGGCAACCACGCGCGCACTGCGCGTCAGGGCATCAAGAATCGGCTCGATGGCGATGATGGTGCCGCGCAGCGACAGACCCGGGAAGGCCGGCGACGATACCGTAACTGCTGCGCCCTGCTGAAGCTGCGGCAGGAATCGTTCCGGCGCCGCAAAGATGACGCGAATGGCATCAATGTTTGCCAGATCGGTAATGGGCTGGCCCGCACGGAGGAATGCCCCAACACTCACGCGCCGGGCGCCGATGATGCCGTCGAACGGGGCGACGATTTGTGTTTTCGTCCAACGTGCCCGCGCAAGCGCAAGGTTCGCCTCGGCAACCTTCAACGCTGCTGCTGCATCGTCCAGGTCCTGCGGCGCCCCCGCTCCCTGATCTACCACGGACTTCACTCGCTCGAACGTCACTCTGCTCTGTTCGCGCAACGCTTCTGCCCGCGCCACTTCGGCGGCAAGCTGAACATCATCGAGCTGTGCGATGAGGCCGCCGCGCCGGATGAACCCTCCTTCGGCAAACGGAATCGTCTTCACGATCGCATCAATTTCCGCAACAACCGTGATCGCTTCGATCGCCTCGATCGTTCCGACAGCTTCGAAGCGATCGGTCACTTTTTGGACGACCACGGGGCTGACCTCGACCGGCATTGGCGGGAAGGCAAACCCTCCCTTCTTGTTGCCATCTCCACAACCCGCAAACAATTGAAGGCAAGCAGCGACAAGAACAATCGTTTTCATCATAAGAACATTTAATCCTTTCATATGTGTATGCCCTTTTCTTTCGTTCCGGCAATAGCGTTGGGAGATGATCGCCTCATGCTGTCACTGCTGGTCGGTGCTCGATGCGGGGTACGCTCCCGAGGTCAACTGCCGCAATTGAGCGGCTGCCTTGGCGCTGCGCACCAACGCCTGCGAGTATCGCTGCTGGGCGACGGCAAAGTCTGCACCGAGTCGGACAAGCTCGAACGCCGTCGTTCTGCCGTTCTGAAACTCGATGAGGCCGATGCGGACTTGCTCCTGCGCCGCCTGCACACCGTTGCGCGCGGCGGCAAGCCGTTTACCGCTGTTCATCAGCTCGCGGTAGCCGGCGCGGATTTCTTCTTCGAGCAAGCGTTCCTGTTGTACAAGGCTCTGCTCGGCAAGCACCACATCGGCTTCCAAACGCTCCTGTTCGCCAAGTCCGCCGCGCAAGCCGATGGGCACAGTGAGTTCGAGGCCCACACTCCAGGTAGGGAATGCGCGCTTCCATGCCTGGTTCAGCGCATCGCCGAACGTGCCTCCGCGCGTTGTGCGCAGCGTGTCCGAACCAAAGATGACGTCGCGTGCCGTTCCGGATAATCCGCTGCCTCCTAAGGTTCCCACCACGTCCAGCCGCGGCAACGCTTCCCAGAAAGCGGCACGAGAAAGCGCACGACGAGCTTCAACATCGGCTCGGGCAGCCTGAAGTGTGAGATTGCGCGCAACGGCACGCTGCACTAACGCGTCCACGTCGTCCGCCGGAAATTCAGCCGGCGGATTGTCGGTGGTAACAAAGCGCGCCCGACCCTGTTGCGGCCTCAACCCGATCAGCGATGCGAGTTGATCGGACAGTCTGTCGAGTTGCTCTTCGCGATCGAGCAACAGAATTTCTTGTTCGGCAAGAAACGTTCGTGCATTCGCCACCTGGTTCGGGCCGATCAGTCCGGTGCGTGCACGAAGTTCGGTTTCGCCGAGGAACGCCTCCGCGCGATCGCGCGTCAGCTTCTGCACGGCATAGTCACGCTCGGCTGCGTAGAGGTCCCAGTACTTCTGCTCCACCTCGGCGCGCACGGCAAGCACTTCCTGATCGTAGCGTGCTTTTGCTGCTTCCAATTCGCTGTCGGCTTTCGATGCCTGTTTGCGAGCCGAGATGTGAAATCCTCCCAACAACGGCTGACGCAAACTCAAACTCCCGAAGGCGGTGTACTGAGGATTGAGAAACGCGAAGGCGGAATTGGTTTCGAGCCGAACGGTACTCAACGAAGCTTCGAGTTTCGTGCCGATAGGAAGCAGGATACGAAGACCGCCTGCTGCATCGGTTTGTTTTGTTGCGAGCGTCGGAGCGCCGGCGAAAAACGACGCCGTGGGCGTTTCCTGATCCGCATAGTTCAGCCTGAAGAACAATTCGGGATCGAACACGCCGGCTTCGCGTCGTGAGGCGCCTTGCGCCGCACGATAGGACGCTTCTGCGCTCCGCACCGAGGTTGCATTCTGCAGAGCGGATTCCACCGCGTGCTGCAACGAGAGCGGTGTGCCTTCGAGGTTCTCTAAAATAATCTGCAGCGCGCTGTCCGGATTGAACGGAGCGGAGCTGCTCGGTGAGGTTTGTGTGAACGTCGTCTGAAAGAAGACAAGAGAAAGGAAAGCTGCAACGAGGAACGCACTTGTTCTGGACATAGGGGATGTGATGAATTTAAAGAACACGATGCAATCAACCTATCGATCTTCCGACTCAATCTCAACTACCATTTTCAACGATTCTCATCTTGTAGTCGAACAGCCTGTGCCGCTTTCGACAGGCGAGGACGACAGAATCATGCCGAAGCTCGCGCAAGAGTAAAGACGGTGATCTCCGAGCGCGCACCAAGACGGACGGGCGGACCCCAATAGCCCGTGCCCTTGCTGACATACACCCACGTTCCGTTGACGTTGTGCAGGCCTTTGATGAAGGGCTGACCGATGGTGGCAACAAGATTCCACGGAAAGAACTGTCCGCCGTGTGTGTGTCCCGTCAGAATCAGATCGAATCCCAATGCGTGTGCGTCGTACAGCGTGCGCGGCTGATGCGCAAGCAGGATCCGTACCGTACCCTTCGGTGCATTCTCAATTGCCGCAGCAGGGCTCGACGCGTGGCGCGGGAGGAATTGCCCGCCTGTGTAGTCGGTGACGCCTGCAAGCACGATGGATGAGCCGTTGCGATCAATGCGTCGGTGCTCATTGATCAGGACGTCGTAGCCCAGCCGTCGGATTTCCTCCACCCACGGGAGAACGCCTGAGTAGTATTCATGATTGCCTGTCACGAAGAACTTTCCGTGCGGCGCCTGCAGCTCGCCCAACGGCGCAACATCTTCGCGCAGATGCGGAACCGATCCGTCGGCGAGATCGCCGGTGAAGGCAATCAGGTCAGGCTTCAGGTGCTGCACCTCCCGCACAATCGTTTCGATCCAATCTCTTTTCACCGTTAAGCCGGCATGAATATCGCTGATCTGAACGATCTTGAATCCTTCAAAATCACGCGGAAGGTTCTGCAGGGGAATGGTCAGGTTCACAATGCCCGGCCTTCTGCGCGCTTCATAGATGCCGTATGCGGTGAAGGCTCCCGCAATCCCTAACACGCTGAGGTTTGTGACCTGCGTGAGGAACTCCCGGCGAGAAGGGTCGAGAGGCGTCGAAGGCTGGAAGAGAGCGACAACCTTCCCGACACACCAGGCACCCAACCAGAGAATATCGCGCGCAAGCAACAACGTGAGCAGGAAGGAAAGAAAGCCCAGACTCACAAACGCCGCCCATGCGAGCGTGTCGCTTACCCGTTCGTCGTAACGCAGGAACAGCATCGAGCTGAGCTGCACGAGAAACATCACGCTGAGCGCGAGCCAGGAGAAGAGTTTCCACGGTGTATCCAGCCTGGCGGGTGCAATCACTCTCCACCCGACGTAGGCGTAGCCGATGCCGAGGATGACGAGGACGATAGTAATCCAGGTGATGTATGCTGTGACACTCACACGGTGCTCATTCGATTGTTGCATGACCATTGCTGCGCAGGAAGCTGCATCGAGACCGTCAAGCGAAAACGGGAATTCGTGCGGTCAATACGTACGTGTGCGCGAAGGGTTTCATCGCCCGACTGCATGCGTTACGTGCCGGAGAGATTCGAGTCCATCTTCTGATGGTGCTTCCTCTGCTCTTCCTCCGAAATACTATATCACTGCTCTTGATACGAAAATCCCGCTTCCTCTGCAAAGAAGAGCGGGATGAAGAAAGCTCGCCCATTCAAGCTACGCCGCATGCGATTTCCATTTTCTCTTCATCCGTGTAACTGATTCTTGAATCAACTTCCTTAGCGTCGGCAGGTGGATGTCATCCAGGCGTTTGATGTAAAGACAGGCCCCGCCCGTTTTGTGCTTGCCGAGTTTCTTGAGCAAATCCGTCCTCGAGTCGGCACCTGCCATGAGGTAGATGGTGAGGAACTGCTTTCGCGGCGAGAAACCGGTGAGGAACCAATCGCCCTCGCGGCCGCTTTCATACACATAATGATACGTGCCGAATCCGACAACGCTTGTCCCCCACATCCTCGGCTCGGCTTTGGTAATCTTCTTCATGAGCGTGACAAGAGTGAAGCAGTCGTTACGTGTCGGCTCGTCGGCAATCGCGTTCAAGAACCGATTGACGCTTCGGGTGGTAGGCGTGGTCTTGAGTTCGGCCATCGGGTTTTCCTTTCCTCTGTGAGCGACAATATCCGACATGGGAAGGAAACAAGCAACCGAATACCAAATCAACGCCCATGCACGCTCGGATGCGCGACTACGCAAACCTTCGGGGTCGGTGTTCTCACCTCGCCAGTATCATCTTCTTTGTCTCAACAAACAATCGAGAACATCAAATGCCTTCAGTTGAACCCCTTCGGGGTTCGCGCTCATCGTTGGATTCTGTTGTCGGCGCTTCGCGCCGACCTATTGATATTGGACGCCTGCGGCGTCAAGAGCATCCTGCCTCCATAGAAAACTCATCTTCAGCGGATTCTTGTTTGTCCAACCCAGTCGATATCCCCGAAGTGGATAGACACGAATAACCGAGGGCGCGATCCTCGGACAAGAAACACGTACTCATGCGAAGGCTGCCTCGACAAATAACTCACCTTCAGAGGAATCTTTTTCCGTGCAACACTACCCAGATCCCCGAAGGGGATAGACACGAATAACCGAGGGCGCGATCCTCGGACAAGAAACACGTACTCATGCGAACCCTGAAAGGGTTCAATTACCTGACCACAAGTATCTTCCGCGCTCATCGTCGGGTTCTGTTGTCGGGCTGCGCCCCGACCAATTGACATCTGAAGCCTTGCAACTCTCCTCTGTTCTGGCTATCATCTAACAGATCACCATCCACCAGCAGCAGACGAGAACAGCCAGGTCTTTGCCTACCATGTGAAGTGTGATTGATGGGCCTTGCGATGATCGGTCACCGACGATGTCTTCTTGCTTTCCTTGTGCTTCTTCTTTCCGGGATAGAGGCGCATGGGCAGTTCTTCTACTTTGGTCGCAACAAAGTGCAGTACACGGACTTTGAGTGGCATGTTCTCAAGACCGAGCACTTCGATATCTACTATTACCCTGAGATGCAGGCCCTGGCCGAGCGAGGAGCATTCTTTGCCGAAGAAGCGTACAAGCATCTCGAAGTCAAATTCAACCACACCCTCAACCAGCGGGTTCCGCTGATCTTCTACAGCTCGCATCTTCATTTCCAGCAGACAAACACCACCGGCGGGTTCATCCCGGAAGGGGTCGGCGGCTTCTTTGAGTTTTTGAAAGGAAGAGTCGTCATTCCGTCGGATGGTTCCACCGCGCAGTTCCGTCATGTTATTCGCCACGAGCTGGTGCACGTCTTCATGCACAGCAAAGTTGCGCGCGTGATGGCCGACCACCGCAAGGTACAGGATCGTGTGCCGCCGCTCTGGTTTACCGAAGGTCTCGCCGAGTATTGGTCCACCGATTGGGACACGCAGGCGGACATGGTGATGCGCGACGCCGTGCTGAACGATATCGTCGTCGGCCTCAGCGACATGGATCGGATCTACGGCTCGTTTCTGATGTATAAGGAGGGTCAGAATGCTCTGCAGTACATTGCTCAGACGTACGGGGAAGAGAAAATTCTTCTACTGATGGAAAACTTCTGGAAGGAAAGCTCCTTCAGCAACGTGATGAAGCTGACCATCGGCAAGAACTACCGGGAGTTCGATGAGGAGTGGCTGTACGCGCTCAAGAAGCAGTACTATCCGCTCTACGCAAAGGAAGATGCGCCGAGTCGCAGGGCGCGTCCGCTTGTGCTGGATGGGTTCAACTCCAAGCCTGTGGTGTTCGAGCATGACACGACCCGAGACGTCTACTTCATCGGCAACAAAACGGGGTACTCGGGCATCTATCGCAAGGCGTTGAAGCCTTCCTCATCGGGCGAGGGTGGAGAGTATTCCGATGAAACCTATGCACAGGAGCCGGCAGAGAACATCATTGAAGGCGAGAAGACGGATGAGTTCGAGGCGTTCCATCTGCTGCGTGGCAAGATTGATGTCTCGAAGGCTGGCCTGTTAGCATTCGTTACCAAGAGCGGCGAGAACGATGCGCTGCATGTGTTCGATGTGAACAAGCGCGAGCTTGTCGAATCGTTCCGGTTCAAGCACCTGGTGAGTATCGGCTCGGCATCGTGGGCACCTGATGGAGAACGCGTGGTCTTTTCGGCTATCGACAAATCCGGCAACAACGACCTGTACATCCTGAACACCGCGACACGAGACCTCACCAAACTGACGAACGACTACTACGACGACCGCGACCCGGCATGGTCGCCCGACGGCAAAACTATTGCCTTCATCTCGGATAGATCAGCGACCGGCATGCGGGGCAAGTACAATCTGTTCCTGTACGACGTCTCCAGTGGTGCGATGGACTACCTGACGTACGGCGATGATAACTTCACATCGCCGGCATGGTCGAAGGACGGCAAGCGGCTCGCCTTTACATGCGATCGTGGCGGCACACAGAACGTGTGGATGATGGACATGACGCAACCGATGAACGGCGCCCCTCGCACCATGCGGAAGGTAACGCACTTCGTCACGGCGGCGTTCGACCCCGCGTGGACGTCGGACGGCGATATCGTCTTCACGGCCTTCGAGCGCTTCAGCTTCCAGATTCGAGTGATTGAAAATGCGCGCTTTGTCGCCGATACCTCCACGACCATTGCCCTGATTGACGTGTACAACAGAGAGAAGCCGTGGGAGGCCAAATCACTTGCCGGCTCCACAGAAATCAAGCGCTACAAATACGAGGGCGAGTACAGTCTGGACATCGCGCAAAGCGCCATCTCGACCGATCCGGTCTTCGGTACATCGGGCGGTGCGGCAATAGCGCTCAGCGACCTTCTGGGCAACGATCAGTACTACTTCCTGCTCTACAACACCGCGCAAACACAGGACGAGCTGCTGTCCAGTTTCAACGTCGCCGTCTCGCGCATCTCTCTCGCCCAGCGGACGAGCTACGCGTACGGCATCTACCGCTTCACGGGGAGGCGATATGATCTCACCGACCGCGACGAGTTTTTCTACGAGCGTGTCTTCGGCGGATACTTTGCTCTGAGCTATCCGCTCACAAAATTCCAGCGGATCGAGGCTTCAGTCAGCCTCAGCAACTCGAACAAAGATGCCGACCTGAGAATCGAAGATCGGAAGGCGCTGTTCCTT
>JBBIRR010000028.1:0-55009 GCA_037441705.1 Ignavibacteriales bacterium | reverse complement strand
CATGATGAGGACCTGAGAGTTCGAGATTCGGAATATCGATGGAAGATAATGGGTTTGAAGCGGAGGAACAAGCAAGATTGCTTCTTTTCTCTTGCGGTGAGTTGATTGTGAGAAGCGTTCTGCCGATATTCATCCAACTTCAAAACACCCACAGCATTTCATATCACGGTCCGAAACTCTATGGCATCGCCCAGTATTCGTTTTGTCCTCTTCTTTCTCATCATACCTCTTTATTGGACAACGGCTCAACCCGAAGGAAGGGTTTGGGAGGAGAAATTCCGCGCGATTCCCGAGCCTGGCCGCATTCGTGAATACATGAAGCTGCTCTCGGCCCGGCCGCATCATATCGGCTCCGCGTACGGAAAGCAGAATGCCGAATGGATGCTCGCACGCTTCAAAGAGTGGGGATGGGAGGCGACGATCGAGTCGTTCGATGTGCTGTTTCCAACTCCGAAGGAGCGAGTGCTGGAGCTGGTCGCGCCGACACGATTCGTCGCGTCGCTGCGTGAGCCGCCGCTTGCGGAAGATCCGTACTCACAATTGCAGGATGAACACCTGCCGACGTACAACGCCTTCTCGATAGACGGTG
Source organism: Ignavibacteriales bacterium (assembly GCA_037441705.1). Taxonomy (GTDB): domain Bacteria; phylum Bacteroidota; class Ignavibacteria; order UBA10030; family UBA6906; genus CAADGV01. Next base: position 54,420 of record JBBIRR010000028.1, on the reverse strand, counting down.
AGGTGACGGCTCCGCTTGTCTACGTGAACTACGGCATCCCCGAAGACTATGAGCAGCTCGAGCGGATGGGCGTTTCCGTTCAGGGGTGCATCGTGATTGCGCGGTACGGTGCTTCGTGGCGCGGCATCAAACCAAAGGTGGCGGCCGAGTACGGCGCGGTGGGCTGCCTTATCTACTCCGATCCGAAGAATGACGGCTATTATCAGGGCGATGTCTTTCCCAAGGGGCCGTTTCGTCCGGAGTTCGGTGTGCAGCGCGGCAGCGTGATGGACATGCCCATCCACTCCGGCGACCCGCTAACGCCGGGCGTTCCGGCAACGCCGCAGGCAAAGCGCCTGGCGCTCGCCGACGTTCAGACGTTCACCAAAATCCCGACGCTTCCCATCTCGTATGCAGACGCAAAGCCGCTGCTTGAGGCGCTTGGAGGTCCGGTCGTACCCGAAAGCTGGCGCGGCGCGCTGCCCCTCACCTACAAGGTCGGACCTGGGCCCGCAAGAGTACATTTGAAGGTGAAGTGCAATTGGGATTTGGTGAAGATTCACAACGTCGTTGCGCGACTCAAAGGCTCGGCCTATCCCGATGAGTGGGTCATTCGCGGCAATCATCATGATGCGTGGGTGAATGGGGCGGAGGACCCGATCTCGGGTCTCGCGCCTATGCTTGAAGAGGCGCGGGCGATGGGCATGCTGCTGAAGCAGGGCTGGCGGCCGAAGCGAACGATCGTGTTCTGCGCGTGGGACGGCGAGGAACAGGGTCTGCTCGGTTCGACGGAATGGGTGGAGGCGCACGCAGACGAGCTTCGCTCCAAGGCCGTCCTGTACATCAACTCCGACTCCAACGGACGAGGCTATCTTTCCATGGGTGGTTCGCACTCGCTGGAGCAGTTCATCAACGAGGTTGCAAAGGAAATCACCGATCCCGAAACAAACCTTTCCGTGTGGAAGCGGCTGCACCTCTTGCGCATCAAGAACGCGGCGCGCGAAGTCCGCGCCGAGCTTCGCAGCTCCTCCACCATGAAGATTGATGCCCTCGGCTCCGGCTCCGACTATACGCCGTTTCTCGAACATCTCGGCATCGCGTCGCTCAACCTCGGTTTCGGCGGCGAAGACCGCGATGGAATCTATCATTCCATCTATGATGATTATTACTGGTACACGACGTTTTCAGACACGAGCTTCCTCTACGGCAGGGCGCTCGCACAAACTGCCGGTACCGCGGTGATGCGTGTCGCCGATGCCGAGCTTTTGCCGTTCGAGTTCACACGACAGGCAGCCACGTTTGCTCAATATGTTGATGAGCTGAAGAAGCTATCGCAGGAGAAGCGGGACGAGATCATCGAACGCAACCGTCAGCTCGATGACGGCGTGTTTGCCGCAACTTCGGATCCTCGCCGTCCAACGTTGCCACCGGCAAAAGAGCCCGTGCCGCCGTTTCTCAACTTTGCCCCGCTGGAGAACGGCTCGGCACATCTGACCGAGTCGGCGAAGCGATTGAAAGAGGCGCTCGACCAGGCCCGCTCTTCTACGACATCGAAGACTGCGTTGATTAACAAGAATCTCATCCGGAGCGAGCGATATCTCACAGACGATGCTGGCTTGCCGAACCGGCCGTGGTTCAAGCATCTCATTTACGCTCCGGGACTGTACACGGGCTACGGAGTAAAAACCATTCCGGGTGTGCGCGAAGCGATTGAACAGAAGAAGTGGAAGGAAGCCGAACAAGAAATTGTGCGTGCCGGGAAAGTTCTCGATGATGTTGCTCGATTGCTTGACGCCATAACGGCAGATGTCACGAGGGCGGCGAACTGAATCCTCGGTATCCTGTGTTTTGTTGATTTTTTTGATGAGGAATTGCCATGAAACTCTTTTGCTTGAGCCTGCTGAGCCTGCTTGGTCTTTCCATTGCATGGGGACAGCAGCACATTACTGCCATCACCTGCGGCAGACTCATTGACGGAAAATCCGACAAGCCGATAGACAACGCCGTTGTGCTGATCGAAGGCAACATCATTCGGCAGGTCGGGCAGCGCGTTCAGATTCCCGACGGAGCGAAGGTGATTGATCTGTCCGATGCGACGGTTCTCCCCGGACTCATCGACTGCCACACGCATGTCTTGCTGCAGGGAGACATCACCGAGGAGGATTACGCCGAGCAGATCTTGAAGGAGTCCCTTCCGTACCGAACCTTGCGCGGCGCCGCCGCATGCAGAACGGCGCTGCTGAACGGCTTCACAACGCTGCGTGATGTGGAAAGCGAAGGCGCGATGTACGCGGACGTTGATCTGAAGAAAGCCATCAACAACGGTATCATCGAAGGGCCGCGGCTGTTTGTTTCCACGCGCGCCATCAACACGACGGGACACTACCTGCTCAGCAATCGTGCGTACGCATGGGAACTGCGTATGCCCAAAGGCGTGCAGGAAATTACCGGCCCCGATGAAGCGCGCCGTGCCGTTCGAGAACAGCTTTCCTACGGCGCCGACTGGATAAAAATCTACGCCGACCGCGGCTACTACCGCCTTCCTGACGGAACCTTCCGCAGCATTCCGAACTTCTCGCACGAAGAAATCAACGCCATCGCCGAAGAGACGCGCATCTCCCGCAAGCGGTTTGCCGCTCATGCCGTGACGCGCGACGGAGTGATCTACGCGGTCAACGCCGGCGCCGCATCCATCGAACACGGCTTCGCGATGGATGACGAGTGCATCCGCCTGTTGGTCCAGAAGGGAGTGTACTGGTGTCCGACCATCTACGTCAACATCTGGGTTGCAGAAGGGCGAGCTGCTGCCGGCAATCCCATGAACAAAGCCTTCAACGACATCCTGCCCATCACCTTCAGCAAAGCTGTTAAAGCGGGTGTGAAAATAGCGTTCGGGACCGATGCAGGCGGCTTCGCATGGACGGAAAATCAAGCCAAGGAGTTTTCATACATGGTGAAATGGGGGATGAGTCCCATGCAGGCCATCAAATCGGCAACCACCGTGGCAGCGGAGCTGCTTGACATGAAGGGCCTGATTGGCGAAATTACGCCCGGTGCCTTTGCCGATATCGTTGCCGTCAAAGGCAATCCGCTTGATGATATCTCCGTTCTTGAACATGTGTCGTTCGTGATGAAAGATGGAAGAGTGTACAAGCACTCTCCCTGAAGATGTTCCCACCCCGTCGGCGGTGAGAACGCCGGAGTGCACCACGCAATTGTCGTCACTGTAACGGGAGATGTACTCATGATGGAAGAAGCTTCCCGCGCTCGCAAGCTTGCCGCCATCATGTTCACCGACATGGTTGGCTATAGCGCTCTCGCGCAGACGGATGAAACGCTTGCGCTTGACCTTCTGGAGGAACACCGGCGATTGCTGCGGCCGCTCTTCCCACAGTTCAACGGCGAGGAGATCGAAACCGCGGGCGATTCCTTCTTTGTGGAGTTTGCCAGCGCCCTCGATGCTGCGCGATGTGCCGTGGAGATTCAGAAACTCCTTCGTGAACGAAACGCCGAGGTCTCGCCCGAACGACGCATCCTGCTTCGGATAGGACTTCATCTTGGCGATGTTGTTCATCTCGACAGGCACGTGCACGGAGATGGCGTGAACATCGCAGCTCGCATCGAGCCTTGTGCCCGACCGGGCGGTATATGTGTGTCGGAAGATGTTGCGCGCCAGATCGAAAACAAACTCGGCCTGCCGTTGGCCAAGCTCGGCAAGGGGGAGTTGAAGAACATCAGTCTGCCGGTGCGCATCTTTCGCATCGTACTCCCATGGGAAACCAGAACCGCTGCTGCGATCGACCGGGTTCGGTTTCTGCTCCGGCGGGCAAGACGAAGAGCGTATAGTACGCTGGCAATCGTCGTGATCTTCGTTCTTGCCTTGCTCGTCGTGCCATCACTCCTGCATGCGCCGCCCGAGCCTAACTCCATTGCCGTCCTTCCCTTCAAAAATCTCTCTCCTGCCGGCGAGTCCGAATACTTTGCGGACGGGCTTACGGAGGAAGTGATCGGACAGTTGTCGAAACTGCATGCCCTTCGTGTGACCTCACGAACCTCCATCATGCAGTACAAGAACAAGCCGAAGAACGTGGGCGAGATTGCCAACGAGCTGCGGGTGGCTCATATCCTGGAAGGCAGCGTGCGACGTGACTCTCTTCGCGTGCGCATCCTCGTGCAACTGATCGACGCCGCCGATGACCGCCATCTCTGGACCGAACAGTACGACGGCGTTATGACGGATATCTTCGCGTTTCAATCCGATATTGCAAAAAAAATTGCCACGTCGCTGGAAGCGAACATCTCCTCCGAAGAGCAAGCCAGATTGGCGCGGCAGCCAACAGCCGATCGCGCAGCTTACGATCTGTATCTGAAAGGGCGCTACTTCTGGAATCAACGTCTGCCGGAAGATGTGCAGAAGGGCATCGAGTTCTTCAAGCAAGCCATCGCCCTCGACTCGACCTTTGCACTTGCCTATACCGGGCTGGCGGAATCCTACGCGCGGCTGGAAGACATGAACATTCTCTCTCCGCGCGAGACCTATCCGCTCGTGAAGGAAGCTGCGCAGAAGGCGTTGACGCTCGACAGCACGCTCGCCGAGGCTCGCGCGTTGCTGGGACTTGCTGCGCTCAACTACGATTGGGATTGGGCGACGGCGCAGCGCGAGCTTGAGCGCGCCATTCAAATCAATCCCAGCTATGCACCGGCGTGGGTATCGTACGCCTATCTGCTGACGGTGCTGGGCCGCTACGACGAGGCCCACACCGTGCACCGACAGGCCGTCCGGCTCGATCCTCTTTCACCGACCGTCAACAGCGAAGGCGGTCTCATTCTTTACTTCTCGCGCAAGTACGACGAGGCGATTGCGGAATTCAAGAAAGCGTTGCAACTCGATTCGATGGTCCTGCTGGCGCGCATTCCGTTGAGCGCCGCATACCTCCAGAAGCAGATGTACACGGAAGCCATTGACGTGTTGCAGCAAGTTGCATCAGGTACGCCCCTTCGACAGGCGCTTCCGCTGGCGGCCCTTGCCCATGCCTACGCCGTTGCCGGCCGACCGACCGAGGCCTTGCAAACCGTGCAGAAACTTGATCGGCTTGCAACAACCAACCGGTATGTCTCGCCCTACTCCCGAGCCGTCGTCGCCATGGGCATGGGTAATTCCGATGAAGCGCTGAAGTGGCTCGAACGTGCGTATACCGATCGCGACGCTTCGATGGTGTTTCTGAAAGCCGATCCGGTCTTCGACCCGCTTCGTTCGGACAAGAGATTTACTTCACTCCTGAATCGTATGGGGTTGAGCGATGCGTCGCTCGCCAGCGAAGGGAACCGCGGCAGATGATCATACAAGACAAAAGGTATGTCTGACAGCGCACGAGACGTCCGCCGACTTGCCGCCATCATGTTCACGGACATGGTTGGCTACAGTGCGTTAGCGCAGAAGGACGAAGCGCTTGCGCTGGAGTTGCTCGAGGAACAAAAACGCATTCTGCGACCCCTCTTTCCTCAATTTGGTGGGAAGGAAATTGAAACGGCGGGCGACGCCTTCTTTGTCGAGTTTGCAAGTGCCCTGCATGCGGTGCGGTGTGCCGTTGAGATTCAGACGCGGCTGCATGAACGAAATCTCCGGACCGCAGCGGCACGTCACATTCTTCTCCGGATTGGTTTGCATGTCGGCGATGTTGTCCATCGGCGCAAGCATGTGCATGGCGATGGCGTCAACATTGCCGCGCGGATTGAGCCCTTCGCACCGACAGGGGGCATCTGTCTGTCGGAAGATCTTGCTCGTCAGATCGAAAACAAGATCGAGCTGTCGCTGGTCCGCCTAGGGAGAGGCGAGCTGAAGAACATCCAGCTTCCCGTCGGCATCTACCGCGTGGTCATGCCATGGGAGCGCAAGAGTTCGGCACGTGCCGAGCGTCTCTCGTTCTTTCTCAAACAAAAGAAACGACCCGTGTACGCAGGGCTTGCACTCGGAATGGGGATTGCTGTCGCCGCCCTTGTGCTTGTTCCGTTTGTTCGCGGGCCAACCGAGAGCAATTCGATCGCCGTGCTGCCTTTCAAAAACATCAGCGGCGACAATGAAGGCGAGTACTTTAGCGATGGTATGACTGATGAGGTGATCGGACAGCTCTCGAAGATTCGCGCGCTGCGGGTCACCTCGCGAACCTCGATCATGCAGTACAAGAATCGTCAGAAAAGTGTACGCGAGATCGGAGAAGAGCTACATGTTGCCAGCGTCCTCGAAGGAAGTGTCCGCAAAGTGGGCAATCGGGTTCGGATTCTGGCTCAGTTGATCAACACAAGCAATGACCAACATCTCTGGACGGAACAGTACGACGGTGTGCTGACACACATCTTTGCTATCCAGACGGATGTTGCGATCAAAATCGCAAAAGCCCTCGAAGCGACCATCTCACCCACGGAAAAAGATCGTCTCGAACGAAAACCCACCGAGAATCTCGAAGCGTACGATCTGTACTTGAAGGGTCGGTATTACTGGAACAAGCGTCTTCCTGACAAGCTGAACCGAGGAATTCAGCATTTCAAAGAAGCCATCGCGCGCGATTCCACCTACGCGCTTGCCTATGCCGGTCTTGCAGATTCCTATACAATCCTCGGCAATTACAATCTCGATCCCCCTCAACAAACGTATCCGGAGGCGAAGGCAGCCGCAACGAAAGCCATATTGCTCGATAGTACGCTTGCCGAAGCCCACGCGTCGCTCGGCTTTGCCATCATGAATTATGATTGGGATTGGCCAACGGCCGAACGGGAGTTACGGCAGGCGATGGACCTCAACCCCAACTACGCCACCGCGCGAAGCTGGTATGCGTACCTGCTGACGGTTATGGGACGGTTTCGGCAGGCGACGGACGTACGGCAAGAGGCGCTTGATCTCGACCCGCTTTCGCCGGTGATCAATGCCGACGTCGGTCTGACATTGTACTTTGCACGAAGATACGACGAGGCCATTCGTCAGTTTACGAAAACGGTAGAGATGGATCCGACATTTGTGGTGGCCAACATTCCGCTCGGAGGCGCATTCGTTCAGAAAGGAATGTACAGGGAAGCCATTGCTGCGTTTCAGCATGTCACCGCGGGGATGAGTCTTGCTGCGCTGCGCCATCCTGTGCCCATTGCCGCACTCGGAAATGCTTACGCACGCGCGGGAAGGAAGGAAGATGCGTTGATGATGGTGGAGATTCTCGATGAGATATCAGCGGAGCGGTATGTGCCGCCATACTGGCGGGCTGTTGTTGCAGTAGGGTTGGGCGAGAACGATGAAGCCTTGGCGTGGCTCGAAAAGGCATTCGCCGAGCATGATGGCTCGATGGTGATGGTGAAGGTGGACCCGGCGTTCGACGGCATTCGCTTCCATCCGCGGTTTGTCTCTCTCGTGAAGCGGATGGGATTGGACTGAGGCGGGTCCTTCGTTGCGCCGCCGCTTTTGAATTTCCCTCCTCTCTCAGTATATTCACACATGCACGAATCCACGATCTCTCTCAAAGAATTCATCTCTTCTCGGCGAACCGCAATCGCTGCCGTACATACATCGGGCGCGCAAGGACTGGCAACGTGTGCTGCCCTCACCGCGATGATGGACGAAGCAGTTCATCGCGCCTACGAGTCGGTAGCTGCGCAGAGCCACCGCATCGCCGTGCTTGCCCTCGGAGGATACGGTCGCGCAGAACTTTGTCCCCGATCGGATGTTGACGTGATGATTCTTGCAGATGATGGAGAAGGAAAAGAAGTCGCGGAGGGGTTGGCGAAGCAGGTTCTGCACGTCCTGTGGGATGCAGGCTTGAACGTCGGGCACAGCGTCCGCACGGTGAAAGAGGCGCTGGCGCAGCAAGGCAAGGCGATCGAATCGTGGGCATCGCTGCTGGAGAGTCGGTTCGTCTGCGGAAACGAGGAACTGGCAAAAGCCTTTGCCGCAGAGATGCGTCGGCAGGTGGCGAAAGGAACCGATCGCTGGTTCATCGAAGGAGTGTTCGAGGAAGCGCGCGCGCGGCATGAACGCTTTGGCAACTCGGTGAAGCTGTTGGAGCCGAACATCAAGAAGAGCGCCGGGGGCTTGCGCGATCTTCACGCACTCTTCTGGCTCTATCGCGGCAACGATCCGGATTACCTCTTCCCGCTCGAGAGCGGCAAGGCGGCGCTGGCAGCGTTCCTCGTCGAATTGACCCGTCACGGCATCATAGACGAACACGAACACGCGGCCGTCGAGCGGGCACTGCAGTTCCTTCTCCGCACACGGCACGAAATGCACTTCCGCCGCGAGGTGGCCAGCGATGGATTGGAATACGCGCTGCAGCGTGAGGTTGCGGAGGGCCTGGGATTTGGCCGCAAAGCCGAGTTGCATTCTGTAGAAGTCTTCATGCGTGAGTATTACCTGCATGCCCGCATTCTGCATCGCCTCTATCAGAACCTCTCGCATCGTTTCCAGGAAGTGATCGAGCCGGTACGGCACTTCAGTTCCCGCGCCGAACGCCTGACGGACACATTCTCTCGTGTCGATGGGACGCTCACCATTGCCCCGCATGTGGAGCGGTTTGCTCAGGCGCGCGACATCCTCGAAGCGTTCATGCTCTGCGCCGAGTACGAGCTGGACCTGCATGCGCGGCTCCGACGGGTGATTGCCGAAAGCCTTGACGTGTTCGATGACGAGCAGCGCCGCTCGCCGGAGCTTGCGCTGATGTTCCGCCGGATTATACACTCCCGCCGCGTTGCCGCAACATTGCACGACATGAATGAGCTGAATGTGCTGGCGGCGTATCTTCCGGAATGGGGCGACCTCGTCGCGTTCTTTCAACACAACGTGTATCACTACTTCACCGCGGATGAGCACACGCTGATCGCCCTGGCCAATGCCGAACGCTTGCGCGAACGACAGGGGGTGATGCGAGACGTGTTTCGCAACCTCCGGCGCAAGGACGTGCTGTATATGGCCATCCTCCTGCACGACATCGCAAAGCCGCTCGGCGTGGCAGATCATGAAGTCACGGGCGTTGCTGTGGCGAATGCCATGCTCGATCGTCTCGGCATGAGCGACATCGTTCCCGATGTTGCCTTCCTCATTCGTCATCACCTGGTAATGGAACAGGTCGCCTTTCGCCGCAATATCCATGATCCGGCAACGATCAGAGAGTTTGCTGCAAAGTTCGAACGCCCCGAACAGCTTGACTATCTCTACCTTCTCACCTACGCCGATCTTTCGGCGGTGAACACGAGTGTGTGGACGGAGTGGAAGTCCTCACTCTTGCAGGAGTTGTACCAGCTTACGGCGGAAGTGCTGCACCGCAACTTGAAGGGCGAGCAAATCGAGCGCTTCAAACAGGCGCGCCACGAGCGAGCGAAGGAAGTTCTTGTCAACCGCCTCAGCGAGAGGCTGGAACGGGAACGCATCCACCAGCATCTCAACGGCATCCAGAGCGACGCCTATGTTGCCCTGTTCAACGACGAGGAAATTGCGCAGCATATTCACCACAGCGAGACGGCAGAAACGGTGTCCACGATCTTTTCGCACCAGGGCGGGTACACCGAAATCACCGTCATTGCCGACGATGCACCGTTTGCCCTCTCCAAGTTCTGCGCGGTTCTTGCCGCCAACGATGCAAACATCTTCGACGCCAATATCTTCACACGCGAGGACGGCGTCATCATTGACCGGTTTCGGGTGAGCGATGCCGCAACCAAGGCCGAGCTGCGTGAAAGTGTGTGTCAGAAGATTGCTCGTGATCTGAATGATGTGATGGAAGGGAAGTTGGATATCGAACATCTCTTCGCGGCGCACCGCCGGAAATGGAAGCGACGGCCGAAGCGCCCCGACAACCCCAACATCCGCACGGATGTGCAGTTCGAAGAGCATCCGCGCTACACGATTATTGACGTCTACGCACCGGATGCGCTCGGCTTTCTGTACAGAATCACCGAAGCCATGTCCAAGCTGGGTCTCGACATCTATTTCGCGAAGATCGCCACGCGGGTGGACGGCATCCTCGATGCATTCTACGTCCTCGATCGCAACGGCAACCGCATTACCGAGCCTGCCCGGCGCGAGGAAATTCGGCTCGAGCTTCTTCACACTATCAAACAGGTGTCCGAGCAGGAGCTTGCCGCAAGTCCATGAACTCCAGACCGATCGGCGTGTTCGATAGCGGCATCGGCGGACTGACCGTCGTCCATGCCCTCACGCAGCGCCTCCCGCATGAAAACATCGTGTACTTCGGCGATACGGCGCGTGTGCCCTACGGACCCAAGTCGCCGCGCGTGATTCGCGAATATGCGGCCGAGGATACGGATTTCCTTCTCTCCAAGAATGTCAAGATGATCGTCATAGCGTGCAACACCGTCTCGGGCGTTGCGCTGGATGTGGTGATGAAGCGCGCCAACGTTCCGGTGGTAGGTGTGATTCTTCCGGGGGCGGCGGCAGCAGTGGCCGTATCGAAAAGGAAGCGCATCGGAGTCATCGGTACGATCGCCACCATCGGCAGTCAGGCGTATAGCAATGCCCTCCGCCAACTCGATCCCGACGTGAAAGTGTTCTCGCAGGCATGCCCGTTGTTCGTTCCTCTTGCCGAGGAAGGATGGACGCATCACAAAGCCACGGAGATGATTGCGAAGGAGTATCTGTTTCCGTTGAAGATAGAAAAGATTGATTGCCTCATCCTCGGTTGCACGCATTACCCGCTGCTGAAGGACGTTATCAAGAAAGTCGTTGACGGCAACGTGCACCTGATTGACTCGGGTGAAGCAGCGGCGGCCGAAGTCGAACGCATCCTCGAGGAGCGGAAGCTGCGCAACCCATCGTCTCTCAAACCTCATCTTCAATTCTTCGTCAGCGACGTACCGGCAAAGTTCACCGAAGTGGGGGAGAGATTTCTCGGTCAGAAGTTGGGAAGAGTGATGAGAGCGGAAGGATTCTAACACGAGGCGACGCATGATCAGGCCGATTCTGTTACTCGGAAATCCGACGCTGCGCGTGAAATGCCGACGCGTGGAACACTTCGGAACGCCGGCCCTCCGTTCCCTGATTGAGGATTTGCGCGACACGCTGTACGACTTCAAGCAGCGCAACGGGTTCGGGCGGGGCATCGCCGCGCCGCAGATCGGCACGACGCGGCGCGTCATTTTCATTCATGTTGACCAACCGCAGGCGCTTATCAATCCCGTCATCGTCAAACGCAGCAGACGGACCTTCACGTTGTGGGATGATTGCTTCAGCTTTCCCGATCTGGTGGTGAAGGTGAGACGTCATCAGGCAATCGAAGTCTCCTACCGCACCGAAGATGGGGAGCGGAAGAAGCTCCGAGCCATCGGTCCCCTTTCGGAATTGCTGCAGCACGAGATTGATCACATCAACGGCGTTCTTGCCATCGACCGCGCTGTTGATTCGAAACAGATCATCCTTCGGAGTGAATGGGAGAAGTGGAAGAAGGGGAGAATCTGACCCGAGGCGGCCTACACCGTCTTGCCCCAATTCGTCTTCAGGCAGTACTCAAAAATCCTGTCGGAGTAATCCTTGAACAGCGGAAACACGATACCACTTCCCTCTAAGAGCGCATCTGCATTCGTCGAATCGAAGAGACGGTTGACGGTGACGTAGGGAAGCAGCGTGTCCAGCTGGGACATGAGAGCATCCTCACGTCCTCGCATTGCGGCGCGGCGTCGTTCGTATTCCTCTTTGGTGATGAACTCCATCGTGCGGGGATGTTTCAGCGGCGAGTGTTTGTCGAAGTAGTTCACGGCGGCAACGACGACTTCATCCAATCGCGCGGCGCGCTTCGGCCCCGCGGTGATGTGAAAGACCTTTCCCACCGATTCCTCTTTCGCCATGATGTGTACCATGGCATCATCCACCCAATCAATGGGAACGAGATCCATCAGCGTGTCGGGTGTGCCGGGGACGTAGCGCAGCAATCCCTTGTGCACCAGACGCAGCGGTATGTAGATGACGTTGAACGAACTTGTCTTGCCCGTACGCGAATCGCCGATGATGATGCTGGGGCGAAAGACGGTGCACGGCAGGCGGTCGAAATTGTTGCGTACGATGCGCTCGGATTCGTTCTTGGATTGCTCGTAGGTGTTGAAGAACGTCTGCCCCATTTCCAACTCATGCTCGTAGATGTGGCCGCTGCGGCGCCCGGAAACCGAAGAGCTGCCGATGTACACGAAGCGTTCGAGCTTGCCGCGCTCGGCACACAGGTGGGCAAGCGCCAGCATACGGCGTGTGCCGCCGCAGTTGATGGCGCGCGCTTCATCAATCGGATGATCGAATCGAATGGTTGCCGCGCCGTGGATGATGTGTGTGGTTTCGGCGATGAGGCGCTCACGCTGGTCGGGACTGAGGCCGCAATGGTCGAGTGCAACGTCTCCGAGCATGCCGTCCAGGCGCTGCGGCGCGTCGGGGATACCAAACTCGTCGGCAATTTCATGCGCAATCGTGCGCGTCCGCTCGCTCGCTTCTGCTTCGTCTTCGCCGCGCACAAGAAGCGTGATGGTCGAACCAGGAAATTTCTTCAGCAGGCGCGGGATCAGATTCTTCCCCACCAAACCCGTTCCACCGGTGATGAAAAAGTGCTTGCTCATGATTCGGGAATGCTGCGTCGCAAGGAGCTACTCAACAACCTCTACCTTGGTGACGAAGTATTCGCTCTCACCGAACACCTTCAGCGGCACGCCGATGTGCTGCTCGTAGTGCAGGCGTACCCGCTTGCCGAGCGAGGCGTTGATCTCGGCGGCAACTTCGTCGCTCGGGACGGTAAAGTGGAAAATTTCGGGGAGCGTGCCGGGCATCGAGACCATTGCCAGTTCGCCTTCCCAGGTCTTGGCGATGAAGCCTTTCTTGGAAAGTTTCTGAACATAGCCCGCCCTCTCGCCCGTGGAATAGCTCCACGTCAAGACAAACCAGGTATAGAGAGCGAGCAGCACAACAGGCGTAAGCAGGGTAAGCGAAAGCCAGAGCTTCCAGCGGAATTTTTTCTTTCTCGGCTCAGCGGAAGGGAGTGTCTCATGCATCGGGGTAAAATCCGTTAGATATGGAACTGTCAGCGCAGTGACAATCTACAGAAGCCTGAGAGCAGAAGCAAACCTCCGCGCCGGATTGCAAGTCCCGTGCGAATGGCGTATATTTGAGATGAAGTTTGTGCGGGATTAGTTGATTGGTTCAACGCGAGCTTCCCAAGCTTGAAAAACGGGTTCGATTCCCGTATCCCGCTCCATGCCCACATCTTCGTCAGCGCTGTTCACGATCACGTTCCCACGGCTCCTTCACTTCTCCTATCTCAACACGATGAGGAATCAGCTGAAGGATTGCCGCACCTGTCTCGACATCGGATGCGGAGGCGACTCGCCCGTCCGCCATCTCGGGTTCGAGTACACCGTTGGTGTGGATGGCTATGAGCCGCTGTTAGAGCAGGCACGGGCACACCACACGCACGACGAGTTTGTGCTGTGTAACGCAACAGAACTCGACCGGTACTTTTCGCCGAAGCAATTCGACTGCTGTGTAGCTCTCGATCTGATCGAACACCTCTCAAAAGACGATGGACGAAAACTGATGTCGAGCATGGAACGGATTGCGTCAAGAAAAATTCTTCTGTTCACGCCCAACGGGTTTCTTCCACAGCAAAGTCATCGGGGAGATTTGCAGGAACATCTTTCGGGATGGACGGCGGATGAGATGCAGGCGCTGGGCTTTACCGTGATCGGCATGCATGGATGGAAAGCGCTGCGCGGCGAGCAGCATCAGCATCGGCTGAGGCCTGCGTGGCTGTCCGGTATGCTTTCGGCATTCTCCCACTATGTGTACACGCGCCGGCATCCTTCGCAAGCGGCCGCGCTCCTGTGCGTTAAGTCCGTGTGAAACCGGGGAATCATGATGCGTACGCGTGCCGTCGTTCTGTGGATTTTCGCTGTTGCCTATTGCCGGCCGATTTTTTCTCAGGACAGCGTTAGTGTTCTGGAGGACAGCCTCCGCTCCGCCAGCGTCAATGCGACGATGCGCTTCCTCGTTGTCCTGCCCAAAGACTACTACCGCACGGATGAGCGGCACCCGACGGTTTATTTGCTTCATGGTTTCGGCGGCACGCGCTTCGACTGGGTTCACCGTACGGGTCTCGTGCGCTATGCGGCGGCGTATCGCTTTCTGTTCGTCTGTCCTGATGCTCGCAATAGCTGGTACACCAACACGCCGGACGGCACGCTGAAATACGAGCAGTACATCATTGATGAACTGATTCCGTACGTGGACCAAAAGTACCGGACGCTCGCCACGCGTCACGGCCGCGTGATTGCGGGGCTTTCGATGGGCGGCTATGGCGCGCTCAAGTTCGGCATGAAATATCCCGATCGCTTCATCTTCGTCGGCTCGTTTAGCGGGGCATTGTATGTGCCGGCAGGCTCGCGGTCGGACAACAAGGAAATCTCCGAGAGCCTTGCCCGTGCATTCGGGACAGGACGCAGCGAGCATTGGACAGGCAACGATTTGACCGTGCTGGCCGAGAAGGCTGCACCGGCATCACTGCCGTACTTCTACATTGCCACCGGTAAGGACGATCAACTGGCGCGCATTGTTGAGACGAATCGTCGCTTGGTTGAAAAGCTGCGCGCCGGAGGCATTCTCTACGAGTACCATGAGACCCCGGGCAAGCATACCTGGCAGTATTGGGACAAGGCTCTGCGAACCTTTCTTATGCGCGTAGCCGAATTCGATCCTCTCAGTCCTTAGGCCATCATACATTCGTTCGTCGCAGCGTATGCCTCAACTGAAGCAAGCACTGACGCGCTTTGATCTGACGATGATTGCGGTCGGGTCAACCATCGGCTCGGGAATTTTCTTGACGCCATCTCTCATCGCGCAACAGTTGGAAACGCCCTGGCTCATTCTCGGCGTGTGGGTACTCGGCGGGGTAACAGCCATCGCCGGCGCGTTGACCTTCGCCGAGCTGGGCGGCATGCTGCCGGGAGCGGGCGGGGTGTACGTGTATCTGAGTCGAGCATACGGAGGTCTCTGGGGTTTTCTCTACGGCTGGGCGTACTTGTTGGTGGTGAACACCGGAGGCGTTGCAGCGCTCAGCGTCGCGTTTGCGACCTACCTGGGCTACTTCGTGCCTCTCAGTCCACCGGGTACTACAATCGCCGCAATCATCGGGCTGGTGTTTCTGACGGCTGTGAATGTGATCGGCGTGAAGGTTGGGGGAATTTTCTCCGATGTCTTCACCCTGCTGAAGTTAGCAGGGATCGCTCTACTGATTGCGGTAGGATGGGGATCGAGCGTGAGCAGTGCCACACAATTTTCCGCGACAGCGATGCTGCCCGACAATCTCGGCGGCGCACTTGCCGTTGCGATGGTCGGCGTTATGTGGTCGTTCGGCGGGTGGCAGCACGCATCATTTGCGGCGGCAGAAGCGAAGGAACCGCAGCGGACGGTTCCCTTTGCCATGGTAACCGGTGCGCTGATTGTCACGGCTGTGTACATTCTCACGAACCTCGCGTACCTGTTCCTTCTTTCACCTCAGGCCATGGGAACTTCCCAGCGCGTGGCGGCCGATGCCATCGGCGTTGTGTTAGGACCCACCGGCGGCACGATTATCTCGCTTGCGATTTTTATTTCCACGTTCGGCACGGCGGGAATCTACACGCTCACGGCTCCACGCATCTACTTTGCGATGGCGCAGGACGGTGTATTCTTCCGCAGCGTCGCGAAGGTGCATCCGCGCTTCTATACGCCGGCGCTCGCCATCATGATGCAATCGGCGTGGGCATGCGTGCTGATTCTGTTCTGGGGGACGTTCAACGAACTCATCTCCTACGTTGTGTTCACGGATTGGATTTTCTTCGGGTTGACCGCCGCCAGCATTTTTGTCTTCCGACGAAAGATGCCGGACGCTGCGCGCCCCTACAAAACCTTCGGCTATCCCGCGACGCCGTTGATCTTTCTTGTTGTTGCCGTCTGGTTTGTCATCAACACGTTTGTGGAAAAACCGCAGCAGGCCGCTGCCGGACTCGCGTTTCTTGCGCTGGGTGTTCCCGTCTATTATTTTTGGAAGAAACGGCCTCCGCACGGCGACGAGAACACACGAAGCCCGATGGATGTCAACACGAACGTACCAATAAATCCCGATTGACGTTTCATGCATCATCCCCTCAAACAGCCATGAAGACAATGAGAGAAAACTATCCCTACTACGACGTTGAGTACATCTCCACGATCGCGGAGATGCTGACCCGTTCGGTAGAAAAATTCCCGAACAAGCTCGCGCTGGAAGACTTGAACCCAACGCCGATTGGGCGAGTAACCTACCGTGAGTTGTACGATCATGTTCTTGCCTTCGGCACGGCGCTCAAGAAATTGGGATTGAAAGAACGGGACCACATCGCTTTCATCGGTGAAAATCGCGTCCAATGGGCCATCACCCATCTTGCCTGCGTGACGTTCAACTTCGTCGCAGTTCCGATTGACAAGAACCTGAAGGAGAACGACATCGTCAACATCCTGCACGTCTCGGATGCGAAAGCGGCGGTCTTCTCCGAACCGTTCCGCGATATGTTCATCGAGTTCAAGCACTCCATCAAGGCGCTTCAGCATCTGATTGACATGGACCTTCCGCGCAAAGAGGATGGTGTCCATTCGATGGTGGAAATGATGAACAAGGCGAGAACAGATGGAGCAAAGGCATCGTTCGCCCGAACGAATCCGGAGGAGGTTGCCGTCATCGTCTTCACGTCGGGCTCGATGGGGCGCGCCAAAGGTGTCATGATGTCGCAGAAGAATCTCTGCACGAACCTGATGGATATGCGGAAGATGATCAACCTGGGTCCCGAGGATCGCTTCCTGTCGGTTCTGCCGATGCATCACACGTACGAGGGGACATGCGGATTCCTCTGTCCGCTCTATGCCGGTGCCTCGGTGCATTATGCGCGCAGTCTCAAAACCATCCTTGAGGACATGCAGCGCGCCCGGCCCACCATTTTTCTCGGCGTGCCGCTGATGTACGACAAGATGTATCGGCGCATCACGGTGGCGATCGAGGAGAGGAAGCTGACGAAGGCGCTCGTCCCTTCGTTGAAAACGCTCGGGGGGTGGCTGGAGGCATTCGGTGTCGAGGGCGCGCGGCGGAAAATCTTTTCCGAGCTGCACGAAACGTTCGGCGGTGCCATCCGCCTGTTCATTGCCGGCGGCGCGGCGCCCGACCCGCAGGTGATGAAGGGGATGCGCTCGTTCGGCTTCAAGATCATTCAGGGATACGGTCTTACCGAAACGTCGCCGATTCTGACCGTGAATCGGGAGTTCAACTTCAAAGATGAAGCCGCCGGCTTGCCGCTCCCGAGCGTTGAAATCAGAATTGCAAATCCCGATGCCAACGGACACGGCGAGATTATTGCGCGCGGCCCCTCCATCATGCTCGGGTACTACAAGAACGAGGCCGCAACGAGAGAAGTCCTGCGCGATGGGTGGTTCTACACCGGCGACATCGGCTATTTCGACAGCGACGGGTTTCTGCACATCAATGGCAGAAAGAAGAACGTGATTGTTGCGCGCAACGGCGAGAACGTTTATCCCGAAGAACTCGAAGACAAGGTGAACAAGATCCCGTTCGTGTTGGAGTCGGTCATTTACGGCGCACGGAACGAAAAGAACGACGAAGAGATTCGCGTCATGATTGTTCCGAACGCCGAGGCGTTCATCGAATATGCGCAGAAACACAAGGTCGAGGTGACGACCGACCTGATTGAGAAAATACTCAACGAGGAAATTCGCAAACTCAATACGCATCTGCTGGGTCACCAGCAAATCAAGAAGGTGGAAATTCGCGAAAAGGAGTTCGAGAAGACCACCACGCAGAAAATCAAGCGCTATCTCATTCAGCAGGAGGATTCGACGCACTAACTCGTCAGTTGGTGCCATCGAGCCGGCCGTTCACGCCCGAGGGCGTCATCCTTCTTCCATCACATTCTGTTCGCCAGGAGGATGGTGCTTAGCGCGGCAGCAAGATACAATCCGGCCGCGATCACCAACACCAAGGCGAACCCTGTCTCGCTTGCAATCAACGTTGCCAGCGGTGCGGCGATGACGGATGCGCAGCAGTTTATGCCCCACCCCCACGCCACTGCATTTGGATGAATGTCCCCGAAGACTCGCACGCCGAGCGGGAAGGGCATGCCCATCATGAAGGCAAGAGGAGCCACCATCAGCCCGGCAAGCAGAAATCTCCATGGCAGAGCAAGCGTGATCGTGCGATGGATTGCAGAGTCGAGGAATGCGGCGTATACCAAAACGAGGATTGCGATGACGAGCGCTTTGCGCCGGACCAGAGATGCTTGTGACGTGAATCGTGAAGAGCGCGCGCTGCCTGCTCCGGAAAACATCAGCATTGCACCGATGGCAGCGGCAGCGGCGTACAGCGGCTGGCCAAGATACAGAACAAACCGCTGAATCAACACCATCTCCACAAACATATAACCCAAGCCAAGTGCGGCAAAGTACAGAAGCAGGCTTCCACTTCCGGGTCCGGCGATCTTCTTCTTCGCTAACGGAAGAAGGATGAGAACGATCGCCAATACCAGTATCTGCACAAGGGTCAGCGCAATAAGGAACGAGCCTAACTCGACAAACGGTAGCGCGTGCTGCCCGAATGAGTCGTAGAGCTTCGGGATGCTCGACCAGCGAAGGAATTGCGAGAAGTACGGCTGATTGTCCGTCGGCGCGTTGATGCGGAACGCATACGATGCGATCACTGCCTCACGCTGAGGCCCGAGGAGTCCATCCACCAAACTGAGGAATGACGGATCGTACAATACGTTGTGTTTGTTCCGATCATCGTTCTGGAGATGGGGAAGCAACAATGGATCGAACTGCATTCGTCGGCAGAAGTCGAGCACACGGTTGCTTTCCTCCTGCGTCACGGGACTGCGCTTGACGGCGAAGGTGACGGTACCCCAACTCCGGATGGCAGCAATATGCATTTTCGGATTCACGACGCCGGCATCGGCAAGCATATCGGCGATCGTTGCCAGAGCGCGCAGCGGGTTCCGTGCAGGCTGGTCCATCCAGGACGTGATCGTCAGAACGCCGTTGGGCGTCAGCCGATCCCACATTTCTCGGAATGCCTCCCTCGTCAGCAGGTACTGCTCCTGCAGCGCGTACATGCCGCTTGTTCCTCCAAACGCATCCAATGTGGGAAGCACGATGAGATCGAAGCGCGACGTATCGGCCTTCAGAAACGAACGAGGTTCAAGCGCGTGCACGTTGATGGCAGGATGGAAAAGCAACGAGTCCGACTCATGCGCGAACTCATGCCGGAGGAGTTCCAGCACCTCCCGATGCGGCTCCACAACTGTGACGTGTTCAGCGCCGCGCAGCAACGCCTGAGCAGCGAAGAGTCCCGTCCGGGCTTGCAGCACTAACACGCGGCGGCGTTGGTCCAGAACGTAGGGCAAGACGAACGTGGAGTAGTCCGCCACGTGCAGCGAATCATCGCTTCGGTATCCGACAATCGGGCCAAACCAATCGCCGTTGTTAAACACGACTTTCTCCGAAGGTACTGTTCCTTTGAAGGAGAGACTCAGCCCGGGCGCATAGCGCAGAGCCGGAGACGAAACCACGTGCACCAACCCGTACGGGCTGCTTCGTTCGTACGTAACCTTCGCCTCCGGTAATGTGAGTGTGCGGGAGAGGCTTTTGTATTCGGATGGGTGAAGGGGGGAAGGAAGAAGAACGAAAACGAGAGCGAGCACACCGCCGACTGCTGCGACCGCAAGGAGGCTTCGCCGATGAGTCTGCGTGATGAGAAGAACACCGGCACTAATTGCCATGAAGCCAGTCACGGCCGGCATGTGGTGAACAGGAACGAGCCACATCAATCCCAACGCAACACCTCCGCCTGCCGCTGAACCGACTAAGTTCGCTGCGTACACTCTTCCGATCACGATGGTATGTTGAAGGAACAGAAGCGCTGTGGCCAGTGCGCCCAGCACAAACGGGAAAAAGAACAGGAGGTACGTGAAGACGAGCCGCAGAACCTGCTTTCCTTCCACAAACAACAAATAGGAATCGAATCGGATAAAGTTGTATTGCGAGAGGGGAAGCGAAAGCGTCATGGTCATTCCGCTGGCAATCATCAACAGGGGAACGAGAACGTCGGCACGTTTCAAGAAGCGGTCGCGTGCAAGACTGAGCAGTGTTCCGCTTGCGCCGAACCCGAGCAGGGCAACCGAAATAACCATGTAGGCAAAGTGGTACCACTGCACGATTGAAAGCGACTGCATCAACACAAGCTGGAAGGCAACGAGTGCGCAGGAGAGCAAAGCAAGAGAGACAAGCATTCTCGTCATGTGGCCGGCCGGGCTATTTGCCGCGTGTGAGCGGCACAAAGCGAACAGGAATGAGGCTGCGCGTCGTAACACTCTCGCCGCGCTTCTCCACAAGCGTCAGCATCTGAACCAGAAACGGCGTGCCGACCGGGATCACCATCACGCCGCCGTCCTTCAGCTGCCGAATGAGCGGGGGCGGAATGTGCTCGGCTGCAGCCGTCACGACGATGGCGTCGAACGGTGCTTTTTCTTCCCACCCGTAATACCCATCAGCGTTGCGGACGAGAATGTTCTTGCAGCCCAAGTTCTTGAGGCGGGCGTCAGCTTCGTTCGCCAGTTCGGTGATAATCTCGATCGTGAAGACGCTATCCACAATTTCCGCTAACACGGCAGCCTGGTAACCGGAACCGGTGCCGATTTCGAGAACGCGCTGGCCGCGTCGGGGCTTTACCAACTCCGTCATGTAGGCAACGATGTAAGGTTGGGAGATGGTCTGGCCGTACCCGATAGGGAGGGGTCGGTCGGCGTACGCGGCGTCCGACCAGGCGGGTGGTACGAACAGGTGTCGAGGCACGGTACGCATTGCGCGCAGCGTTGCCTCGTCGGTAATGCCGCGTGCAGCAATCTGTGCCTGCACCATCTCCTCTCGCTCGTCCTCGCGTGATTGCGCCGTGAGGATCGAAGAGGCGACGACAAGCAAGCAAAACACTCTGAACATTTGATGCCTCGCTTCGTCAATAAGCTACGCAAGTCGGAGGTAGTGTTCAAGAATGTTCCGCGGGTTTCGATTCGTCCATCGAGAAACATTTCCTCACGACAGCAACCGCAGGAACACCCAGTACACGACGGCCTGCAGCACGGTCACGGGCACACCCACCTTTGCAAACTCCCCAAAGGTGAGCGTCTGCTTCGCGCGGTTTTCCGCATTTTGAATGATGATGACATTGCTTGCCGCGCCGAGGATGAACATGTTGCCGGCGATGGTGCTGCCCGCAGCGAGAGCCATCAACGCGTTGGTGTCAACCCCCGTGTGCTGAAGGACGGGCAGGTAGAGGGCGACGAGGGGGACATTCGAGATGAACTGGCTCAACACAACACTGACGGCAAGAACCATCTCGACCGTCGTCAACGGGGCATTCGTTTCCGCGATGAGTCGCTGAAAGAAGCCGCTGTCCCACACGCTTCGCATCAGCACGAACATTGCGGCAAAAAAAGTCAGCGTCTGCCAGTCCAGATGTCGCAGAATTCGGAAGCGCTTCTGGCTTCCTATCAGAATCGGTAGCGATCCGGCAACGGCAATGTGCGTGAGATGAAGATTGACTGTGATCGAGAAGGCGGACAACAGAATCCGGGCAACGACAAGAACCAGCACGATATGCAGCGCAAGGCGCGAGAGAACGGCAAGCTCGTGGTTGCGAATGGGCTCTTGCGAGTGACGCAGCTCGGCCTCATGGAAATCATCGGGATACATCTTCTTGAGCACAAGGAACGTGAGAGCCAGGCTCACGAGCGTAGGAACGAGAAGATAATTCAGAAAAGTCAGGAAGGGATTCGTCAGGCGGCCGTGCAGGGCAATGAGTAGGTTCTGAGGATTACCGATCGGGCTCATGACGCTGACGGTGGTAACGCCAAAGGCAAGCGCCAGAAGAAGAAGTCGCGGCGACATCTCATGCTTGCGTGCGAGCAACAGGACCACCGGCGTGCCGACGATGGCCAGCGTATCGTTCATGAGCAGGGCGGATGTCATTCCTGCGCCGAGCAGAATCATTCCTAACAGGGCATCCCGTGTGCGTGCGCGTTTGAAAAACTTATACGAAATATGCGCGAGATATCCGCTTTCCTCCAATCCCTGACCGACAACAAACATCCCGAACAAGAACAGCATTACATCCCAGTCAATAGCATCGAGCGCCGCTGAAAATGGAATCTGCCCGGTCAGAAGCACCACGGCTGCCCCTAATGCCATGGCGTGCCAGATCTGAACACGGACGCTTCCGATCTGACGGACTGCAATCAGGATCAGCACGCCGAGCAGTGTGACGAGCGGGATGTTCACCCTGTGTGTGAAGGACTATTGTGGGGGCAAAGGTGTAGGCGCCGGCGCCGTCAGCAGCGCGATGAGAAAGGCGAGGACGGAAACAACCAGTCCGTACATGAAGATGGTATAGCAGATCCGCAGCATGCGGTACTTCCTGCCGAGGACTCTCCCCAGATAGTACAGGTCTCTGATCATACTGCCGTAGAGGTACTCCCTGTCGTTCATCATTTCTTTCATGCCCCACTCAAAATCTTCCAGGCGGGAATTGTAGAAGTTGCCGAAGAAGAGGAGGTTTGCACGCTTCTGCTCGATGTCTTCACGCGTGAAGGTGCCGTGGGTAATGGTGGGCCGCGTCGCAAGAATCGCAAAGATCATGGCCGTGAGACAGACGGCGAGAAGGATGATGGTAGGGATGATCAGGAACGGATGGGTGTCGAGCTTGCTGAGCAAAAGGCCGAACACGATGGAGATGATGATGGCGTTCGTGCTGATCATAATGTTGGCCTTCTGGTCGGCGAGGGAGCTCAGATCGAGGTGATTCTTCGGGACGACACGGAACATCGTCTCGATGCCGCGCTCCGGACGTTTTTCTTTCTCTTCCTTGAGAGCGGCTTTTTCCTGTGCCTTCTGTTGTTTTGATTTTTGTTGCCCTGAGCGCTCGAGGGCCTCGCGCAGGCGTTCCTGCAGAGCAAGCAGGTTTTTCTCGCGGCGCGCAGCAAACTCGGCGCGAGCATACTCTGTAAAGAATCCGCTCGATGAGGTGAACTCCACGCTCTTCTGCAGCCATTCGACTTCCGTGAACGGCTTGCCGGTGCGCAGTTCGATTTCCATGCGCAGGAGATCGCTTCGCTCGAAGAAGCGCTTTTTGCCGAGATGAATCATATCCGCGTCGCACAGCACTTGTTCCAGCGCGGTTGCAGGCTTTTGGGGGACTTTGGTGGCCCGGATGCAGGCAACCACCTGTTGGATTTTCTCAGGCGCGTAGGCATGCTTCTTCAGAAACTCCTCCGCTATTTCGGCACTGCGTTCTTCATGCCCGTCGGCAGTGTCGATGTAGCCTGCATCGTGGAACCATGCGGCAAGCAGGACGATTTCCATGTCGCTCTTGCCGAGCTTGCTGCCCTCGCCAATCTCTCGCGCGGCAGCAACCGTCTCTTCCGTGTGCTGCAGCGTGTGATACACGGCCCACGGGGGAAGCTTACCGTTCAGCAGCGAAGAGACGTACGATTGAGTTGTTTCGAGGATCTCGCTGTTTGTGCTCATGCGGAGACTCGCAGTTGTGAAACCAGCGCTAACATAGAAAAAAATCCACCACAAAACAAACACACGCAGACGCCGTCTTGTTTGCAATCACTCCCCCATCCTTCGTATATTGACTCACCGAAACGTTGCCCCATGACCGAAAGAACTCTGAAACACATTCATGCTGCTGCGACGCGTACCGAACCTGACGATCGTTCTTCTGTTCTTCTTGCTTCAGGACATTTCATTTGCACAGCGCCCTGATCTACGACGCGTACGGCAGGTGCAGCGCACGTCTGTCGCCGTCATGTTCGGCATCACCAATCCACAGGGTCATGATCGGCTGCGGGAGTTTTGGCTGAACGGACCGGGCGGTGCGGCAGAGTTCCGCGTGCATCTCAGTCCGCTGTTCTCTCTCGGCGCAGGCGGCGACCTGTCCGTGCTCTATTTCGATGAGGCGGCATTCAACCAGCGATGGCCCGGCGTTCCCCTCCAGACAAAAGTGAATCTGTTTCTGGGCAATGTCTTTCTGGATGGCGCGTACTCGCCGATGCCCGCGTCGAGGTTGCGACCCTATATCAAAGGACAAATCGGCGCGGAGTTCATCACCCAGGCGATCTACCGTGAGGTGATTGCCGGCGTGCGCTATACGTATTACAATGTTGGTGGAAGAACCCGCCTCACGCTCGGTGTTGCCGCCGGAGGCTCGTACGCGCTCGATTACCACTTCAGTCTCCTGCTGGAAGTGAAGGCGACGTACGTTCACCACGATCCGGCGGTGGGATTGCTGCTTCACGGCCGTGCCGGTGTACAATACAAATTTTGAGATGATGGATTCCAATCACGTCCTTGCTGTTTTTCGCGAGACCGGTGCATTGCTGGAAGGGCACTTCCAGCTCACCTCGGGGCTGCACAGCCCGAACTACTTTCAATGTGCGAAGGTCCTGCAATACCCGCATCATGCGGAGAAACTGTGCGGTGTGCTTGCGGCGCGGTTCCGCGACGCTCGCCTCGATGCAGTTGTAGCGCCGGCGCTTGGGGGGATTGTGGTGGGGCAGGAGGTGGGCCGCCAGCTCGGCGTCCGCTCGATGTTTACCGAACGCAAAGATGGCGTCATGCTGTTGCGGCGCGGGTTCGAGATTCACAAGGGTGAGCGCGTGCTCGTGTGTGAGGATGTCATCACCACCGGCGGCTCGGTGAACGAAGTGATCGCGATTGTCCGCTCGCATGGCGGAAAGGTCGCGGGCGTTGGCTGCATCGTTGATCGCAGCGGCGGCAAGGCAGCGTTCGACCTGGATGAAGGCGGGCAGTACGTCGCCGCGCTCCACATGGATGTGGTAACGTACCCGCCGGATGATTGTCCGCTGTGCAAACGCGGCGTACCGGTGACGAAGCCGGGCAGTCGAGGAAATCTGTAGAACCTTTCGGTATTCAACTTATGGAGTGGCTCCAACACGTCGTTCAAGATCGGATGATGTATCACCTTGTCATTGCGGCGATCATTGTCGCTGCATTCTTCTTTCTTTCCGGTCCCGTCAAGCGATTGCTGGCATGGATCGGAGGAAAAATTCTTGCACGAACGGAGACGAAGCTGGATGACTTGATTATCGAAGTCGTCCGGAAGAATGTCCGCTGGCTCATGGTGGTGACCGGGCTGCACATCGCCGTGCGAGAAATCCGCAAAGGACTAACTGCTGGGGACGTTACGGCTCAACAGATCTTGGACTACGCCGATGCAATCCTCTACATCGCAGTAGTTCTTCTCATGCTGAAGATCGTGTTGGGGATCGTTCACGTCTTCATCACGTGGTATCTGGAAAGACTGAGCGACGGTGCCAGTGCGCAGTTGAGACTCACCCTCGGTCCCCTCACAACCAAGATCATGAACCTCGTCATCGGCATGGTGGCGATCATGATCATTCTTGATCATTTCGGCGTCAACATCGGCAGTCTGTTGGTATCATTGGGCGTGGGGTCGCTGGCAGTTGCTCTCGCCGCGCAGGATACGCTGGCCAACATGATTGCGGGCTTCGTGTTGTTGGTGGATCGTCCGTTCCGCGTCGGCGATCGGATTGAGCTGCCTTCAGGTCAGGTCGGCGACGTGCAGCAGATCGGCCTGCGCTCCACACGTATCCTGAATTTCGATAACAATCTTCTTATCGTTCCCAACAGTGACCTGGTGAAGGGGCGCATCATCAACTATGCCTACCCGCACAACCAGATGCGGGTCATGCTCAAAGTCGCTGTTGCGTACGGAGAAGATCCGTCGGAAGTCCGCTCCATTCTTCTGGCTCTCGCCTCGAGCCATCCCGATCTTGTGCCGGACCCTCCGCCGGAAGTGTTCTTCACGGCCATGAATGATTCGGCGATCGAGTTCACGCTGGTCGCGCGGGCGTCGGATTTCATGAAGCGCTTCAAGGCCGAGTGTGACTTGCGCGAACAAGTCTACACGACGTTTGCAGAGAAGGGGATCGAAATCCCGTTCCCGCAACGCGTCGTTCACATGAAAGCATCGGCATGATGGAACTGAAGCGGCTGAAGCGGGATGTGCTCTACCGGGGCAAGGTGTTCGACCTGATTGTGGATGAGGTCGAGTACCCATCGGGTAAGCGCGGGGTGCGAGAGATCGCGCATCATCCGGGCGGAGCGGTAGTCGTTCCGCTTATGGACGATGGGAACGTGATGATGGTACAGCAACTGCGCTATCCGTTCGGCAAACGCATTCTCGAGCTGCCCGCGGGCAAGTTGAGTCCCGGCGAAGATCCGGCCGAGGCCGCGCAGCGTGAGTTAGAAGAAGAAACGGGATGGCGAGCAGCGCATCTCACCAAGCTGACGTCCATCTACACCACGCCCGGCTTTTGCGATGAGGAGCTGCACATTTTTCTTGGCACCGGATTACAACCGTCGCCCGACGGCCACCGACGCGAAGAAGGAGAGTTTTCCATGACGGTTCATACGATGCCGCTTACCGAAGCAATCGCGCTGGCCGTGAACGGGGAGCTGAAAGACAGCAAGACCATCGTCGGCGTGCTGCTTGCCGCTGAATACTTGAGGAGGCAGAAACATGAGTGAACAACATCCATCCGGACGAACATACCGCCTCGACGTCAAGTCCTGCATCATGAACTCCTGCGGAGGCGAGCTTGCGGAAATCTCCTACTACGAACGCAACAACTGGATGACCATGGAGTTGGAGTGCAATCAATGCCACCGCCGATTTGTGGTGAAGGTGGAGGTGTGAGGTATGAGTTTGTAGAGTTCGAGTAGGTCACGCTCACAGTTTCTACTCGACAAAGTCTCGAGTCAACGAGCTAACCGCGCCTTTCAGAAGATGTCATACAGGAATCTCATATTCGATTTCGACGGAACGATTACCGACTCGAAGCACGACATTGCGGCGGCACAGGTGTGGGTGCTTCAGCAGTTGGGGGTGACGAGGTACGCCCCGGAGGATCTCTTCTCCTACATCGGCAGGCCGTTGGAAGAAACGTTTGCCGCGCTGCTGCCGGATCAACTGCACGACAGGATTCCCGAAGCCGCGCAGATGTATGCCGACTACTACCGGCCTCGTTCGCTCACCACGGCGCGCCTGTTTCCCGGTGTGCGGGAGACACTCGAAATTCTTTGCGCACACGGCAAGAGGCTCGCCGTTGCCTCCACGAAAAAGGGGCCGGGCATCAAGCGTGCAACCGATCACTTCGGCATCACCCACTTTTTTGTACAACTGCAAGGAAGCGACAACCTTCCTTACAAGCCCGATCCTGCCATCGTCAATACGATTCTTGCCGATCAGCAATGGCAGCGAGACGAGACGATCATCGTGGGAGATACCGACTATGACGTGCTTGCAGGTCGTAACGCCGGCATTGCCACCTGCGCGGTGACGTACGGCTCATTCAGCGCCGACCAACTGAAGGCGTTCCAGCCGGACTTCATGATTGATAGCTTTCCCCAACTGCTTTCGATTGTTGAGTAACGATGTCGAATACCACACTCGTGTTTCGATGACACCGGTCGAAGTGATTCGCAAGAAGCGCGATGGCGCGATGCTGACGCGCGACGAGATGCATGCGTTCATCTCGGCATTCGTCCGTCAGGAGATCCCTGATTACCAGATGGCGGCCTTTCTGATGGCCGTCTTTTTCCGGGGGATGACGGCCGACGAGCGCGCAGCGTTCACCGACGTGATGCTGCATTCCGGCGTCATCGTCGATCTCTCCGACATTCCCGGCGTGAAAGTGGACAAACACTCGACCGGCGGCGTTGGGGACAAGGTCTCGCTCATCCTCGCGCCGATGGTTGCCGCGTGCGGCGTGCCCGTCCCGATGATCAGCGGGCGCGGTTTGGGACACACCGGCGGGACGCTCGACAAGCTCGAATCCATTCCGGGCTTTCGCACCGATCTCGACATCGAGGAGTACAAACGCGTGATTGCCGAAACGGGCCTGGTGCTCATCGGTCAGACGAACGAGATTGCTCCGGCTGACAAGCGCATGTACGCTCTGCGCGACGTTACCGCGACCGTCGAGTCTATTCCTCTGATCGCAGGCTCCATTATGAGCAAGAAGCTTGCGGAAGGAATTGATGCGCTTGTCCTGGATGTGAAAACAGGCAATGGCGCGTTCATGCAAAAATATGAAGACGCGGTGGAGCTTGCCGATGCCCTTGTCTCCATCGGCGACAGCATGGGGAAAAAAACGATCGGGTTCATCACCGACATGAACCAGCCGTTAGGATACGCGATCGGCAACTGGCTCGAAGTGGTTGAGTCTGTTGAGTGTTTGAAGGGAAAACATGTGCCCGATCTGATGGAGGTGACGTATGTTCTCGGCGGCGCCATGCTGTGGCTTGGGAAGAAGGCTTCGTCGCTTGCGGAGGGGATTGAACGATGCCGCGACGCCATTGCTTCGGGGAAGGCGTACGAGAAGTTCCGCGAGGTGGTGAAACGGCAGGGCGGCGACCCCGTTGCACTCGATCATCCCGAACGATATCCGGTGGCGCAGCATGTCATCGCCGTCCCGAGCGAAGCGGCAGGATACGTGACGGGCTATGCAACGATGCAGATCGGTTTGCTTGCGATCGAGCTGGGCGCCGGCAGAGTAAGGATTGAAGAGAGCATTGATCCGAAGGCGGGTATCATTCTTACAAAAAAAATCGGCGAGCCGGTGGCGAAAGGTGAACTGCTTGCTACCATCTACACCGACCGGACCGAGGTGGCGGAACGGGCAGCACAGGCACTTCGTTCCTGCATCCACATCGGATCAACAAAGCCGGCCCGCCTTCCGACGATTCACTCGTACATTGATGAACACGGTGTCACGCCCTGGGAGTCGCAACACCTATGATCGAACGAATGCTTGATCGGTTCCAGTTGAAGCATGAACGGGAAGATTTTGAGACCATCCACCAAACGGTGGAGAAGGGAATTTTCTTCCGCGGCACGAATCTCTGGATTCTCATCTTTGCCATCTTCATTGCGTCCGTCGGCCTGAACGTCAATTCGACGGCCGTCATTATCGGAGCGATGCTGATCTCGCCGCTGATGGGCCCGATCATCGGCATGGGCTACAGCGCTGCAACGTACGACTTTGTGCTGTTCAGAAAAGCTGTCGCGAACTACACGTTTGCCATTGGAGCCAGCCTGCTTGCCTCTGCCGCGTACTTCGCCATCACCCCTCTCAGCGAAGCACACTCCGAGTTGCTGGCGCGGACAAGCCCGAGTTTTTATGATGTGCTGATTGCTTTGTTCGGCGGACTTGCCGGCATTGTTGCGATCACCAGCAAGTACAAGGGCACGGTGATCGCAGGTGTTGCCATTGCCACGGCCCTCATGCCGCCGCTGTGCACCGCAGGCTACGGCCTGGCGACGCTCAACGGCGAGTTCTTCTTCGGCGCGCTCTATCTCTTCACCATCAATTCGGTTTTCATTGCCGTCGCTACGCTGGTGACGACGCGGCTCCTGCGCGTTCCTGTGCATAAACAGGCCGATGAGCGCCACAAAGTTCTCGCAAACCGGTGGGCAACGGGAATCGTGTTCCTCACCATCGTGCCCAGCATCTTCTTCGGCTACCGGTTGGTGAAGAAGGACGAGTTTCTCAGAAACGCAGCCCGGTTCGTCAACAGTGTCACGATTGTCGAGGGCGCATATCTGCTCAAGCACGAAGTCGATCCCGCCAAGCGCGAGATCAAGCTTATCTACGGCGGCAGGACGCTCTCCAATGAACAGAAGCAGGAGATCGTGCAGAGGGCATCCGATTTTACCCTCAACGATCTCACGCTCTCGTTTCAACAGGGATTCACCATTGGGGATGTCAGCAAGGAACTCTCGCAAACCGAGACCTTCAAGGCGGAGATCAACAGACTCAAGTCACTGCTGCACGCTGCGCAGCTGCGCGAGGATAGCCTCCGGCAGAGTGCAATGATGGGAAAGCAAATCCTGGCCGAACTGCAACCGTTGTTTCCTGAGATACGTTCGTGTTCGATCTCGCGCGGGATGTTCTTTGATGAGAAAGATACGACGGCGTCCCGCCAGGCATTTGTCGTCGTGTTGGCCAGCGAGCGCCTCTCTCGCACGACGGCGCAGCGAGACAAGATCGAGCGGTGGCTGCAAGCCCGGCTCGGGACGGACTCGGTGAAGGTTTTCCTGGAGCGATGAACGCGATCTTTATCGTTTGCTGTATTGACATTCAACGAAAACTCACCTATTTTCATGTCGGCACACCACCACAGGAACACCCCGCCGCTCCACCGAGCGAGAGGGGAGGGGTAATCCTCAATGCAATTCCAAACAAGCAGCACGTTGTTCCGCACCACCTGAACTATGTAAGGAGCAGTCATGACCTCCATAAAACAGCTCTTGGAGAACCGCTCGCTTTTTGCCGTGGAACAAAACGCAACGGTGCAAGAAGCGGCAGTCTACATGGCACAGAATAACATCGGTGCCGTGCCTGTGATGGACGGCAGGCGACTCGTCGGGATTTTTTCCGAGCGCGACGTCATCAACCGTGTCATCGCCAAACGGCTCTCTCCCGAGACGACGCGTGTAGCGGACGTCATGACGACGAATCTTGTGGTCGCACAATCAGATGAAACTTACGAGGACTGTTTGAGAAAGATGAAGCAGGCAAACTGCCGTCATCTCCCCGTGGTTGAAGGCGACACGCTGCTCGGCGTGATCTCGCTGCGCGACTTGCTGCAGGTGGACATCACCGAAAAAGACGACAAGATCGAGTTCCTCAATACCTACATGTTCCATGTCCCTGCCGGCATGGAAAAGAAATATGCCCGCTAAATCATCAGCTCAGGAGTTCTCGCAATGCCGGTTGTTACCTTCCACAACGAGCATCGTTCTTTCGAAGTCGAACCCGGAACCAACCTCCGCAGGTTTATGCTGGACATTCATGTCACACCCTACAAGGGTCTTGATGTGCTGACCAACTGCCGCGGCCACAACTTTTGCGGCACGTGCGCAGTGGAGGTGGTGGACGGCAAGGGCGCGGGTCCGCGCGGACAGGATGAAGAGGCAACCCTGGTAGGCAACCTGCTCATTGCTCGCAAGGTGGACAAGAACCTCCGGCTGGCGTGCCAGACTACTGTTGTGGGAGATATGGTGGTGAAGACACACCCTCAGCGTCCCATCGATTGGCAAAAGACGAAAGAACGGTTCGTGCTTGCCGGCATCGCGTCGATCTTTGGGCTGGTCTTCACCGTGATGTTTGTGTTCCTTTTGTTGGATATGATCAAGAAGTTTTAGCGCAACGAGGGGAGAGAAAGGAGACCATGATGAACAGTGGATTCACACAGGATGAGATGACCGTTCTCGAAGAGGTCATCAAAGAATACCTCACCGAGCTGCGCATGGAGATAGCCGATACCTCAGATTACGACTTTCGTCAAGCTCTAAAAAAGAAAGCCGAAACCCTCCAGGTGATACTCGGAAAACTCGAGAAGGCGAAAGTCTCCGCTCTGAACTGACGCAAAGACGTTCATTCATGGGATGCGAGCCGGCCCCGAGAGCCGACTACACAAATCCCTTGCGCAGCACTTGCAGCATGGCATCGTGAATGATGCCGTTGGAAGCCAGGACTTGTTTTTTGTAGATGGTTGACTCCGCACCGGCAAAGTCCGTGACACGCCCGCCTGCTTCGCGCACGAACAACATGCCCGCCGCCATGTCCCACGGATTGAGATTCACCTCCCAGAAGCCGTCGAAGCGGCCCGCCGCAACGTACGAAAGATCGAGCGCGGCCGAACCGAGTCGTCGTATCCCCTGTGCCTCGACAAGGAAGTTCACGAAATGCCCGATGGCGTTTTCGGGGTTCTGTGCGATGTCGTATGGGAAGCCGGTCACGAGCAGGCTGTTGATGAGTTTGGATGTGGATGAGACGGTGAGGCGCCGCCCGTTGAGATACGCGCCCGAACCTTTTTCGGCTGTGAAGAGTTCGTCGAGATTGGGATCGTACACGACGCCGGCGACAAGCTCGCCTTTGTATGCGACGGCGATCGTGACGCAAAAGATGGGAACGCCGTGAAGAAAGTTCGTCGTGCCGTCCAGCGGGTCGATCACCCACATGTAATCGGATGATGTTGTGCTTGCGCCGCTTTCTTCGGCGAGGATCGCATGCGTCGGAAAGTGTCGCCGGATGATCGTGATGATGCGTTCTTCCGAACCCTTGTCGATCTCCGAAACAAGATTCCGCTCTTCCCCCTGCTTCATCTCGATGTTCTTGACTTTACCGACGTTGTATTTGAGGAATTTTCCTGCTTCTTTCGCAGCTTCGATGGCTATGCTGAGCATGAGCTTCAATTCTATCGGTTGTGGACAGAAACAAATCCAAGATAGCCAAAAAAAGAAGGGCGTTCAATTGAACGCCCTTGCTTTGGATTCCGAACGAAGAGTGACCGTCTATCGAATCACCACACTCAACGCGTTGAACTTTGTTCCCCCAAACACCGAATGAGTGTACTCGGCATGATCGTACACAAAGTCAAAGTGATGGAAGATGAACGCAAGAACGTCGTCTTCCAGCGCTGCGGGATGAACCGCTTCGATCGTTTTGAAAAATCCGCTCAGGCGAATGCCGAAGCCGCTCGTTGTATAATTCCGGTTACCGAAGTTGGGCGATTCGGAGAAGGAACCGCTGCGTATGTAGATGAACTCGCCGATGTTGAGCTGCCATCCTTTGTGAAGTTTGACCCGATCCTGGTCGCCGATCTTCCCACGCACAACGTGCCTGAAGAAGGAAATGTCTCCCAATCCCGACTGAAACTCGTATCCGCCTCCCGATGTGCGGACCACGAGCAAGTCTTCCGCCTCGCGTGCAAGCGTGAACGTCAGCATCTTCCAGGCCGTCCCGTTCACGTCCGTTGTCAACCCTATTTCAGCGCTCAGTCCGATCGTTGCATTGCGGGGCAAGGGATCGGCAGTGTAGTCGCCATAATCGACCGGCCTATCGCCGAGATTGCTGCGTGCGTAACCAAACGTGAGGCGAAAGAGCGGCTGCACATCTTCAAAAAGGTAGATGGGTTCCTGACCGGCTCTTTCGAGAATGTCAAAGAGCGGAGCTTGCACAAGCAGTCCGAAATCGGTGGCTGAAGGTTTAGCTTCAACAAGCGAGTTATTTATCAAGGCAGCGCGCGAAACGACGCGTTTGAAATTCCATCCCACACCTACCTTCAGAAAGTAGTCGATCCCAAATCCGAGTGAGAACTGTTCAGACTTCTCGAATGGATTGAACACACTCACGGAGTTTGTTGTGGTGAACTCACCGAGGTTGAGATATACTCGCGAGTACCCGGCTCCGATGCCGAGGCGGAAGGGCAAATCAAGGATTCGAGTCAGATCGTACCCTCCGTTGACTGCCCAAACATCGTACGTCAGATCGGGTATGCCTGATTCTGGGAACCACTTGGTTTTCGGACTATACATGGATGCGGACACGATTCCGTCGAGACTGAACATGCCGAGCTGTCCCGGGTTGGCAATCGTGGCAACAGGGTTGTCGGAGACGACGGCGGTAGCGATATTGCCCCATCCGTTGGCCTCCGGCGATGGATGTATGAGGAGCACGGGAACGGCAGCCTCACCTTGCGCGGCGAGACGATTCGACGTTGGAATGAGAAGGAGCAGAGCGGACACTACCACGAGAGTTTTCATGGCGCCCTCCGAGCTTGAGTGCTTGAAAAGAAGAACCGACAGATGAGCGTTGGAGCATTCCGCTCCAAGGTACCGAAGGCAACAACCAATGTCAAGCTGTGGACGATCTCTTCGCGAGAACTTTCTTGAGCCTATCCGCATGATGCGTGTGCATGCGGAAACGGATTTTGATCGCATCTCCATCATACGTCTTGTCGAGGATTTCCGCCATCTCATGAATCTGGGAGATGATCTGGTAGTCTGACTGACTGAACGTGATGGTCTGTTCGGAGATGTTGGTGTCCAGGAGCTCGATTATCTTTTGCTGCAGCGCGGCCATGTTTATGCTGCGCCGCGCGGAGATGAACACGGAGTTGGGATAGCGCTTCGAGAGTGAGCCAACAATGCTTCGATCCTCCAACCTATCAATCTTATTAAAGACGAAGATGGTCGGCTTGTCGTGCGCGTGCAGCTCTTCGAGTGTTTCCTTCACCACTTCAATCTGCTCCTCGAACAGCGGATGGCTCACATCCACGACGTGGAGCAGAATGTCTGCCTCCACCACTTCTTCAAGCGTGCTCTTGAATGACGCCACGAGATGGTGCGGCAGTTTGCGAATGAACCCGACCGTATCGGAGAGCAGAATCTTGTGTGCAGGAGAAAGCTCCACCAGGCGCACCGTTGCATCAAGTGTGGCGAAGAGCTTGTCTTCGACCAACACCCTTGCGCCGGTGAACCAGTTGAGCAGCGTGGACTTGCCTGCGTTTGTGTAGCCCACCAACGCAACGCGCGGAAACTTCTCCCTGCCCTTGCGCTGCTCGGCCCGTTCACGAGCTATGTGCTTCAACTTCTCGCGCAAATGGGTGATGCGGGCACGGATGGCGCGGCGATCGGTTTCGATCTGCGTCTCGCCGGGCCCTTTGGTGCCGATGCCGCCGAACTGCTTCGAAAGGTGTGTCCACTGCCGCGTCAGGCGCGGCAGCATGTACTGGAGTTGGGCAAGCTCCACCTGCGTTTTGGCTTCGCTCGTCCGTGCACGCGACGCAAAGATATCGAGAATCAACCCGCTGCGATCAAGAATCTTGCACTTGATCAGGCGTTCCAGGTTGCGCACCTGCACAGGCGAGAGGTCGTCGTCGAAGATCACCAGATCGATCTGCTCCTGCTCGACACGCGCTGCAAGCTCTTCCGCCTTGCCGCTGCCGATAAAGAACGCCGGGTCGATGCTCTCGCGCTCTTGAATGATTGTGCCAACGACTTCCGCGCCTGCGGACTCGGCCAGGAGCGCCAACTCTTCAAGGTACTCCGAGACGCGTCGCCGTAAGGCGTTCGCCCTCGCGCTGCGGTCCGATGCAAGGCCATAGTTGGCCGTCAGCTCGCTCTCGCGGAGTGTGCTGGCAATGGCGCGCGAGGCAAGACCCACCAGAAGTGCCCGTTCGTTCCTGTTGGTTTCTATTGAATGCAGGCGCTGTCGTTTTCGATCTTCGTTCATCGTTTCACATCGTTGCTGCTTTGGACTCACGGCCGATAGCCATTTCAGCAACGGCGCACGCCAGTGCCAGGAGTATGAAGAACTTCCACAGCTCGATGCCGAAACGGGATTCCATCACCGCCGTTTCGAGATTCTCTCCCGGGGTGATAGGACGAACTTGATTGGGGGAGAGGCCGACCGTGGCAAAAAAGGTTTCGAGTTCTTGTGTATCGGCATGGCGCAAGTCCGTTTCATCCGCTGAGATGTTTACGGCGATTGCCGTTAGGAGATCGCTTTCGTGTGAAGAGGGTCCGCGTCGAAGTTCGTAGATGCCCGGCTCGGTCAGGCTCGTCGAGCTGAACGTTGCGGCACCCGAACTGGAAGCAAACTGCGGCACAACGCGTTCATCCACGCCCGAAGGCGAGCGAAGCACAAACCGATCGCGATCGCTGCGCTGTTTGAGGCGGATATTCACGCGCATCTCTTCGCCCACAGTAACCGAAGGGCTGGGTGCGCCCTGTGCGAGGTACTGACCCGAGCGATACAACAGCGGAACGAAAATCCCCTTGAGCGGAAAATCCGACCATGTGGTGCCGGCTTCGACCGAGAAGAGAAGGATCTTGCCCTCGCCGTGCTCATATTCCGTCAGGAAACTTGTGCCGTCGGAAAGTGTGATAATCGAGTTTCCTTTTGTCCCAACGCCCGGAACAAGCGTCGTGAAAATTCTTGGTGACTCAATGCTGGGCTTCACTCCCTTCGCAATTGGTCGGTCGAACAATCCGGTAAAGAGGGGATGGTCGAACTCAATCTTGCTGAATGACAGAAAACTCTCGTCGTGACCACGCTCGAGCGTTGGTGGCGCGTAGCGGGCCTGGGGAATCCCGAGGCGGGCAAACAGAACTGCATTGTAGTTGGCGATGTTCATCTCGTTGCCCGGAAACATGAGAACCCCGCCGCCTGCGCTCACGAACTGCTCGATGCGTTCGGCCTCGCCCGTCGAAAAATCCTGCACGTTGGAGAACAGCAGAAGATCGTATCGGCTCAAATCGCGCGAGGAGAGTTGAGTTTCCGGTATCTCATCAACCGAAAAAAGTCCCGTGCCCGCCGAGTCGGCGTCCAGTGTGAGTGCGAGCGTTGCAATCCGTGTTGCCGCCGACGAAGCCCCGGTGCACAGAACGACGATTGTCTTCGGGACGTTCAATGTAAACCAACGCTTGTTGTCTGCTTCAAGTGCATCATCTTCGATCTGCAGGTAGCCGGTGAGGAGGCCGGGTCGTTTTGGGGTCACCGAAAGCGTCGGCGAGACGGTACCCCCCGGCGCTACATCGAGTGAGTGCTGCGACACACGTGCGCCGTCGAGATAGACACTCAGCACCGCGTTGCGCAACAGGGCGGGCCCTGCATTGTGTATCGTGGCCTGCAGAGTGACTGGCTTGTGAAGCGTGATAATCTTCGACGTGACAGAAGCATTCGTGATGCCCGCATTCTGCGGAGCGGATGTGCTTCCGCGCTGCACATCGGCAAGAAAGAGTTTCACGTGATCGTCGAACAGATCGGTCGTATCGGCTCTGGGCTGCTGAAGTTGCGAAGCCTGTGCGTCCGTAAGAAGGTAGAGTTCCCGGTTCACATTCTTCGATTCGGCGAGAATTTTTGCTGCAACGCCCAGCACCTCACGCAAGGGAACGGATTCATACGAAGGGGAGAGTTGTGTCAGCATCTTCTTCAGCGACGCAGCATCATGCGAAGGGGCGAACGCGGCTGCATGCCTGAGATGCGAGAAGGGAAGGACGTATGCTTCGTCCCCTTCCTGCACGAGACCGAGAATCTGTTGGGCAAAGTCCTTTGCTTGCGTGAACAGCATCCCGCGCTCATTGCGTACGGACATGCTGGGCGAATCGTCGAGCAGGATCACGATGGTGGTGCGGGCATGTGTCGTGGTGCCTATGCCGAAGCCTGCCAGCGATCCGCGCAGCGCCGGTCGTGAGAAGGCCAGCACGGTGGCAATCACCAACAGCGTCCGCAAAGCGAGCAGCAGCCACTGACGGATTTTCACCCGTCGCATTTTCGTCTTCTGAAGCTCCTTCAAAAACTGCAGCGTGCTGAACTCGACCGTTTTCAGCTTGCGGAGCGTCAGAAGATGAATGATAATCGGGATTGCGGCGGCGAAGAGACCGAACAGCAACAGTGGATTCAGAAATGTCATGCAGCTTCAGAACGCCCTTCGTGAAGACCTAACAGCTTCCGTGTCGCCTTGTGTGGGAGTGAGCTTACCATCGGCACAGGAAAATTACAGCAAAAGGAGCGTGAGATGCAAACGTGTGTTTCTTCTTGCCTCACTCGACGGCTGGAGCGACGCCGCCGGACGCTGAACGTAACGAAAGAGTTGTTTCGTCGCGGGTATACCGAAGAGGAGATTGAAAAAATCTGGGGTGACATGCTGTTACGCGTGTGGCGAGAAGTGGAGCGCGTGAGACCAAAGCTGCAGAAGAAAGAAAATCCCCTCCCGTTAATTCATCACCACGATCATTTTCTCTTGAGTGACTAAGCAAATTGCCTTAAGGCTATGATTTGTAGAGACTCCTCGCTATGATGAATGGGAAACTTTGTGATTGTAGAGACGAGGCCATATACTGCGTAAACCAAAACACGCCCGTCTCTATGACTATAATTCATTTTGTTAAAATCATTTTCTTTACTTCGGTATATTTGCCAGCCTGAATTCTGTAGAAATAAACTCCGCTGGTAAGATTACTTGCTTCAAACTTATACGAGTAACTTCCTGCAGTTAAGGATTCACTGACAAGCGTTGCAACTTCTCGTCCCAGCAAATCATACACTTTAAGTGTAACAAACTCGGAGTCTGGAATTGTGAAACTGATCGTTGTGTTTGGGTTGAATGGGTTGGGGTAGTTCTGATGAAGATCAAAGTGCAAGGGTACATTCTTCTCTTTTTCTCCATCAACAAAAGTCGTCCCCCACACCAGATTACCAAATGCGGCAAGAAAATCGTACCTCGGGCGCCACGTGGTATACATGAAACCTCGCACACGAGGCGTCCGCTGGGCAAGTTGAATCCAGCCGATGACATCATTCAGGTTATCAGCGTCATAATAGCACGCCACCAGAATTTGAAAATTATTCCGGGCAAAGAACTGCATGCTATTTTCACGCGGTTCCCTTCCCCAGACGGCGATCACTAAGTCGGTGGGCACATAATTCCAAGACCCCGTGAAGTCTCCTTCCACCAGTTCGTAGTTGGGAATGGCGTTATGATTTGAATCGAGCATGTCGGACCAGATGTAACATTGTATCAGTGAATCGTGCATCCGAAACGCTTGCACTTGCCGCGTGATGCACTCGCCTAAGAGTTGTGCCATATTTCTGTGACGACAGGCATCGCATGACCCACCCATGCGAATTTCATCCATGAAGAGGAATACGCGTCGTGGATGCAACCGATCCCAGAGCCGCCTCGCTTCATCGTTAAAGATATTGTATAGTTCGGGTTCACCCATACAAGCCGTGATTTGTCCTCCATAAATAACTTGGGAGTGAAACCAGTTCACCCGAAGCAATTGACCGTTCATAATGCGACTTCCGGGCAATATGTGCAGTGTAGCTGGAGGGCGGTCAACATTTTCGTTGCTGAAGCTTGAATCCACAAGCGGTGCGTAGTCAACTCCTTCAGTGTAGATTATCGAGCTATCATGGTTTGTTACAGTCACCGGCGTTCCCGGACGATGCAACACATTGAGCGGTCCGATTTCTTCAATCACCCAATCATCTATCCAAAATCTCCCCGCAGTTGCACCCCATACTCCTGTGTACAATTTCACGCGCTGAGATGCCAGGCTATTGAATAACATTGTGAGCTTGAACCAATCTCTCGTGTGCTGGACTTGAAAAACGCGCTTTGCAATCTCGCGATCGTTTTCCGTTGCAAATGCCATGACGGAGAAATTATCCTGGGGTAGGAGACCATCAGTTTTTAGCCAGATGCTCACCCGGTAGCAACGACGCGCGAGCAGAGTGATCTCTTGCATGATGCGTCCGTGACCGTACGGTGGCATGAAATGTTCCATGCGGAGTGATGCTCTGCCGCCATGTCGAACGAGGGTATCTACAAAGCTTACAATACCAGGTTGTTCCTGGAGTTGGAAGCCCTCCAAGGTGTTTCCGTTGAACCGTTCAAAGCCCCCATTGAAAACCCGCACTGATGTATCGGGGACGTGTACCGCCTGAATGCCTTGCACACGAAATGGTGCATTTCGAACAGGGAAGCCTTCTGCAAGATTGCGATTATGTGCTAAGATGCGTCCAGCGTACCCTACATTGAAAACCGCGGGGATGAGTTCAATGTTGAGACGATCGCACGCCCTCTTGAGGGAATCAAGACGACGAAAATAGTTAGAGTCTTGCGCTGACAAGTAGTCCAATCGGTCCTCCAGCGCTGCCCCATTGTAACCATGCTGGGCAGCACTATCCAAGATTTCCAGAATCTGGTTCAAGCCACTGTCGGTGTTCAAGCTTCTACCCCAAATCCAAACAAGGTGGTCGGCATATGGTTGTGCTTGCACCGTGCAATGGCCGGAGAGTATCATCACTGCCAAAATGATAGGGTTCAACAACGGGACTCTACATATTGTTGTCTTCACTTCAACATCACCATACATCTTGTTTGTGAAAATGTTGATGTGGTTAAGCGGTAGAAACACACCCCCGCTTGGCATCCACCCATCGGCAACCGAAAATTACAGCAAAAAGAGCGCGACATGCAAACGTGTCTTCCTTCTTGCCTCACTGCGGATTATTTCCTACGTTGGACTCGGCGTCCGGGGGTCTGTTCTTTGCATTGGCTTTGGTGATGATTCAATTCCAGCACGTCTCAAAATCCTACTCCGGCGGCACGCCCGTCGTGCACGACCTCTCGCTCGACGTCTCCCGCGGCGAACTCCTCGTCCTCCTCGGCGAATCCGGCTGCGGCAAGACCACGACACTGAAAATGATCAACCGCCTCATTGAGCCAAGCTCGGGAGTGATTCTCATCGATGGCGTCGAGAACACGCGTGTGAAGCCTTCCGACCTCCGTCGCTCGATCGGCTATGTGTTTCAAGGCGTCGGGCTCTTTCCGCACATGACGGTGGCCGAGAACGTCGGCATTGTACTTCGTCTTTCGGGATGGGAGAAGAAACAAATTGCCGACCGGGTTGATGAACTGCTGAGCCTGGTCGGGCTCGTTCCGTCGGAGTTTCGCCAGCGCACGCTGGCGCAACTCTCCGGCGGACAGCAGCAGCGCGTGGGTGTGGCGCGGGCACTTGCCGCACGACCCTCCATCATGCTGATGGATGAGCCGTTCGGCGCGCTCGATCCCATTCATCGTGACCGCCTCCAGACGGAATTTGTCCAGATTCAGAAGACGCTCGGCCTCACCGTCGTGCTGGTAACGCACGACATGACCGAGGCACTGCTGATGGCAGATCGCATTGCCGTAATGGAGAACGGAAGGATTGTCGCTCTCGGAACGCCACGCGAGCTTCTGATCGCACCTCTTCACCCATACGCCGCCGCACTCCTAACAACACCTCAGCGTCAGGCGGACAAGCTGCACGCATTACGCACAGATAGGGCGGATTGATGAGCGAAGCCGAGCTTGCCAAACAACTTTCGTTGCTTCCCGATTACCTCGGCAATCATTTGCTGCTTTCACTTTCCGCGCTCGGGCTGAGCATTCTCATCTGCTTGCCGCTTGCGATTCTGGTGGCGCGCGTCGCGGCTCTTCAGTGGCCGGTGCTGACGTTTGCCGGTGTGCTGCAAACCGTGCCGGGCATCGCGCTTCTCGCGCTGATGGTTCCTTTGCTCGGACAGATCGGCTTTCTGCCTGCGTTCATCGCCTTAGTTCTCTACAGCATGCTGCCGATCTTGAGAAACACGGTGACCGGCATCCTCGGCATCGAGCCGACGATGATCGAAGCGGCAAAAGGCGTCGGCATGACGGCGCGGCAGCAATTGTTTCTGGTCGAATTGCCGCTTGCACTTCCGGTTATCATTGCCGGCATTCGTACCGCGGCGGTGTGGGTGGTGGGAATGGCGACGCTCTCAACGCCCGTCGGCGCGACGAGTCTGGGCAACTACATCTTCGCCGGACTGCAAACGCAGAACTTCACTGCTGTCCTTGTGGGTTGCGTCGCAGCGGCTCTCCTTGCCATTGTTCTCGATCAGAGTATTCGATTGCTGGAACTCGCCGCAGCAAAGCGCCGAACGTCGCTCGCTGTGTTTGGGTCGGGATTGCTTCTTGTGCTGATTGCTGCCGGGTTTCTTCCGTGGGTGATGAAGTCAGCGACGACGAAGCCCGCGGTGATCGTCGGGGCGAAGACGTTTACCGAGCAGTACATCCTTGCCGATCTCATCTCGCAACGATTGGCTGCCTCCGGGTTCGCCGTGGAAACCAAATCCGGTCTGGGATCCACCGTCGCGTTCGATGCTCTCGCGGCGAACAGCATCCAATGCTACGTGGACTACACCGGCACCCTGTGGGCCAACGTCATGCACCGGTCCGACCTGCTGCCGAAGAACGAGATGTTGCAACAAATCAGATCTTTCCTCGAAAGAGAATATGGCATCGTGTTGTTGGGTGGATTGGGATTTGAAAACACGTATGCGCTTGCCATGCCGGAATCCACGGCGCATCGGCTGCATATTTCTTCGATGGAAGAACTTGCCGTGCATGCGCGTCGGCTCACGATTGGAAGTGACTACGAGTTCTTCAGTCGCCCCGAATGGCGTTCACTGCAGGAAACATACAACCTGCAGTTTGCCGGACGGCGAACGTTCGATCCGACACTCATGTACTCGGCCGTTCGTGAAAACCAGGTTGACGTCATCTCGGCCTACTCCACCGACGGGCGCATCGTTGAGTACAACCTTCGTGTTCTTACCGATCCGCGACAGGCGCTGCCTCCGTATGATGCCGTCTTACTGATTTCATCCGAGGCGGCTCGAGATTCTCAGCTTGTGAATGCCCTGCGAGTTCTCATCGGGTCAATTACCAACGAAGCCATGCGCCGCGCGAACAGGATGGTGGATCTTGAAAAGCAATCCGTCCGCGACGCGGCGACGTATCTCGTGACGAAAGGTCGAATGAAGTAAGCACCGCGCCTTGTCGCAACGAGGGGCAGTGCTTTCCGCGACGTTTTCATGATAGTTTTGTTATACTTTTTGTACACATTGCTGGCAACCCGTTCTTTCATTCCACCCGGAAGGAGGTATCACGTTGA
Organism: Ignavibacteriales bacterium; assembly: GCA_037441705.1. Lineage (GTDB taxonomy): Bacteria > Bacteroidota > Ignavibacteria > UBA10030 > UBA6906 > CAADGV01. The sequence goes on along the minus strand of JBBIRR010000028.1, from coordinate 11,968 downwards.
TGGACCGCAGTGCATTGCTTTCCGCCTTCGATGATGTTCGAGAAACCACCGAACGTCTCTGCCAACCTCTCGTCACCGAGGACTACTGCATCCAATCTATGCCCGATGTGAGTCCGCCCAAGTGGCATCTCGCTCACACATCGTGGTTCTTCGAACAAGTCATTCTCACCCAACATCTGAAAGACTACAAGCCGTACAACGAGACGTACTTCTATCTCTTCAACTCTTATTATCAAAGTTTTGGCGAAAGGTGGAGAAGAGACATCCGCGGCACGCTGTCGCGCCCGACGGTGCGAGACATCTACGACTATCGTTTGGCAGTGAACGAGCGGATGAAGGAATTCATGACGTCCGTTGATGCTGCGACGCACGAGAAAGTTGCCCCGCTCATCGAACTGGGTCTGCATCATGAGCAGCAGCATCAGGAATTGTTGGTCACGGATATCAAGCACATCCTTGCGACGAGTCCGCTGATGCCGGTGTACAGAGAGCCGAAGACGCGGCCGCAGGGGGCGGAGGTTCCGCGCGCTCGCTTCATCTCCGTCGAGGGTGGTGTGTTCGAGATGGGGGCAAGCGGAGAGAGCTTCGCGTGGGATAACGAAATGCCTCGGCACAAGACGTACGTGAGCGACTTTGCTCTGATGAACCGACTCGTGACCTGCGGAGAGTTTCTCGAATTCATCAACGACGGCGGCTATCGGAATCCATTGCTCTGGCTTGCGGACGGGTGGGATTGGCTGACGCGCGAACACTGGGAAGCGCCTCTCTACTGGCAGAAGCGGGACGGGCAATGGCACGTGATGACGCTCGGCGGCTTGCGGCCGCTGGAACCCACGGAGCCGGTCGCGCACGTCAGCTATTACGAAGCCGCTGCGTTCGCCCGCTGGGCTGACAAACGTTTGCCCACCGAAGCGGAATGGGAGAAAGCTGCCGCGATGGTGAAGACCGATGCCTCATGCGGCAACTTCCTCGAGAGCGAGTTTTACCACCCCGTTCCGTACGGCGCAGCGCCGGGGGTCAACGCGCAGGGGCTGTCGCAAATGTTCGGCGATGTGTGGGAGTGGACGGCCAGCTCCTATCTTCCGTATCCCGGTTACAAGCAGGAACGCGGCCCCCTCGGCGAGTACAACGGCAAGTTCATGATCAACCAGATGGTGCTGCGCGGGGGCTCATGCGCGACACCGCGCACGCACATCCGGCCAACGTACAGGAATTTCTTCCAGTGTGAAAAGCGCTGGCAGTTCACGGGCTTCCGCCTGGCGTCAGACCTGTAGCGCTAAACTCCCGTTTCGCTTCCGAGGCTTTGAAACCGAAACAAGACCGGACTCGAATCGGGAGATTCGAGATAGAGCCGTGGTTAGTGTGTTCTTTGAAAGAATTTCTTTCTTCACAACTGCGACGGAGGAGACAATGGAACAGTCGTACAAGATTTTGCGGGAGAAGGATTTTGCCGACTCATTCACCGAGACGGATCAGTTTGCGCTCGATGTCTTGGTGGGATTGACGTCGCCGCGCAAGTCGCTTCCCTCAAAGTACTTTTATGATGATCGCGGCAGCGAACTGTTCCGGAAGATCACCGAACTGGAGGAGTACTATCCGACGCGTTGCGAGTTAGAGATCATCGAGCGGCACATGAAGGAGATCGTGCGCTTCATTGAACATGACCAGCCCTTCAATCTTGTCGAACTTGGCGCCGGCTTCAGTCCAAAAACGCTTGCGCTGCTGGGAAGCTTTTCCAATCTCCGACTCGACTTTCAGTACGTGCCGATTGATATTTCCGAAGGGGCGATGCGAGGGCTGTTGGATTCGCTGCATGTCCATCTGCCGACGGTGGAAGTGCATGGACTCGTCGCCGAGTACGGCAACGGCATCAAGTGGCTCAATCACCGACACAAAAGACGAAACCTTGTGCTGTTTCTCGGCTCGTCGGTCGGCAACTTCACGCACTCGGAGAATGTTCTCTTCTTCCGCAGTCTCTGGAATTCCCTCAATCATGATGATCTCCTGTTGGTAGGATTTGATTTGAAAAAGGATATTGAGATGCTCATCAGAGCGTACAACGATCCGTACGGCGTGACGCGCGACTTCAATTTGAATTTGTTAGAGCGGATCAATCGTGAGTTGGGCGGCAACTTCGATATCACGAAGTTCAGGCACTTCGGAACGTACGATGTCTTCAGCGGGGCGATGGAAAGCTATTTGGTGAGCCTCGAAAAGCAATCCGTCTTTATCGAGAAGATCGGACGGTGGTTTCACTTCGAAGCCTGGGAACCGATCCACACCGAATACTCCTACAAGTACCTCGTCGCCGACATCGAACAGCTTGCAGCGGAAACCGGGTTCGAAGTGTACGAACACCTTTTCGATTCGAAGCGCTATTTTGCCGATTCGATCTGGCGCGTGTACAAGCCCGGCTCTCTTCGCCCGAGGAGAGTATCGGCGGTGGAAGGACGCGCCGCAAAAGAACGAACATTATAACTCGGCGTTCCATTTTCGAGTGGATCTTGAAATCGCCACGAAATGCCGTCGTGCAATGCGCTCGTTCTGCTTGTTTTTTGAAGCTTTTGACCTTGTCGAAAGAAGTGTGTTGACATGCAATGCACGGATTGGTAAATTTGAACGTGACATTTCCTGTCACACGACGTACCAGGAGCTAACCCATCACGAACCCACAACTATCTGTGAGGTGAAGTAACAAAACCATATCCATCTGTCACACAAACAAGCCTTTCTGCCCATCATTGCCGCTGAGCTTGGGAACGACAGTCTGTTTCATCTTACCATTACGAAAACTCTCAAGGGCTTTCTCCGGCCGCCCTTCAATGTCCTTGCCGAAACCCACACCAACAATTCGATCAATTTCATCACAGGGGCCGGGGCGTTCCTCCAGCAGGTGATATTCGGATACACGGGACTACGTTTGACGGAAGAAGGATTGGTTGCAAAATATAAACCCATGCTTCCCGATGGTGTCACGAGCCTCATGCTCAAGAACATCTCCATCAGAGGAAAGCGATATGATATCTCCGTCATCAACCGGACGTTGCGAGTAAGCGAAAAATAGTCTCCGCAGCGTTCGGCTTTCCGGTAAACGCAACAAAGCATGACTCATCCAATGACCTTCGTTCGATTTCTCAAGGTGACGCCCGCCGTTGTGTACCTTGCGGTATCACTTGTCTCCCTCGGTGGTATTTCGATGCATCAGGGCAACGACGATGGGGCCCGCGTGGTGGTGACAGTGGCGCTCGATTCTCTCATGCGCAATGAGGACACCGATAATGATCTGCGAATCACCATCAACGATCCGCACGTTGCGGGAACCGATCGCGGCGACAAACGCTTCTGGATTCCGGTTCTCGATGGGCGTCCGCATGAGGTTGCAGGCACATACTACCTTTCGAATCTCCTCCAGGAATTGAAACTCGCCGAAGAAGCGGGCATCGAAACGACCGCCCTTGCTCTCGGCAGAGTCTTTGAACAACCCGTCGATCGCATCTCGCGCATGATACGGGAAGTCTATTGGGAGGGCCTTACGCGTCGCATTGATGAAAAAGGGCTTCGCTCGATCCTGCAGGACGAGAAGACGGCGACCGTTGACGGCTTGCGGTATGTGTACGTCCCGCCTTCGGATCAACTTGCTCAAACCTATTTCCGCAACGTTGCGCGTCGGCATCCGGATTGGAAGATGAGAGTGACCGTCTTGCCGAAGAACATCACCGCCGACTATGTTCGAAAACTTGATGGATACCATGGAATTCTCTCGCTGTCACTCGTCGAATCTTCGGATGGTTCGATAGGGGGAGAACCCTTTGTGGTTCCCGGCGGACGCTTCAACGAAATGTATGGCTGGGACAGCTACTTTATTGTTCTTGGACTTTTAAGGGATGGGAAGATCGAACGGGCGCGTTCGATGGTCAACAACCACGTGTACGAGATCGTTCACTATGGCGCAATCCTGAATGCGAACCGGACCTACTATCTCACACGTTCACAACCACCCTTTCTTACTTCAATGGCACTCGCCGTGTACGAGCATCTCCCCAAGGGGCAGGCTGCAAAGCAATGGCTGCGTGGAGTGCTGCAGGCCGCGGTCAAAGAATACAAGGAGGTGTGGATGAATGCATCCAGGCTTACTCGAACCGGGTTGAGTCGGTACTTCGACTCCGGGTACGGTGTACCGCCGGAAGTCGAACCCGGGCATTTCGATGCAATCTTCAGGAAAATTGCAGCCCATCGCGGCCTCACGCCCCAGCGGCTTGAGCAAGAATACCGCGCAGGAAGAATCAAGGTGCCGGAGCTTGACGAATACTTTGTCCACGACCGCAGCATGAGGGAATCGGGACACGACACGAGCTACCGACTTGAAGGACGAAGTGCGCATCTCGTCACCGTCGATCTGAATTCTCTTCTATACAAGATGGAGCTGGACATCGCAGCGATGCTTCGCGACGAGTTCGGCGGCACGCTCACTTTAGGCGATGGATCGGTCGAGCAAGCGGAGAGCTGGACGCAGCGTGCGCAGCGGAGAAAAGAACTGGTCAATGCATATCTCTGGAATGCTGAACGTGGAATGTTCTTCGACTACGATGTCGAACGAGGAGAGCAAATCGGCTACGTGAGCGCGACGACGTTCTATCCCATGTGGGCGTCGCTTGCGACGAAGGAGCAGGCAGAAAGCCTCGTTCGCAATGCGCTTCCTTTGCTGGAGCAACCCGGTGGGATCGTCGGGTCAACGGAAGAATCGCGAGGGCCAATCACGACTGATCGTCCGCCGCGCCAATGGGATTACCCGAACGGGTGGTCGCCGCACCAGATGATCGCCTGGCAGGCGATGGTAAACTATGGTTACACAAGTATTGCCCAGCGCCTTGCCTATCGCTGGCTGTTTACGATAACGCTGAACGCGGTGAACTATAACGGCACCGTTCCGGAGAAATTTGATGTGGTTCAACGCAGTCATCGGGTGTTCGCTGAGTATGGAAACGTCGGAACCACGTTCGCATACATCACACGCGAAGGCTTCGGATGGACCAACGCCTCATACCAGGTGGGCTTGGCTCTTCTCTCGCCCCAACTCAAAGACCATCTGAACAGGTTGATTCCGCCTGAATGGGTTTTCTAAGGCCGAACATGGAAATCCCGGCGGGCTGTTCTCGCCCTTACCCCGTCTTCGGGAGCCCACGCATCCTCATCGCTGCGGAGAGGACATGCTACGGTGCCGCGTCGAGCGTTGCGCGCAGCTTGCTCAACAACTCGTTCGGCACGTACGGCTTTTCGATGAACTCCTGCACGCCAATCGTCAGGATCTCAGGCCTGTCGCTCGGATCGAGATAGCCGCTGGCAAAGATGACCTTCAGGTTCGGTTTCATGGCTTTCAGCTTCTTCACCACTTCGAGTCCGGACATTTTCGGCAAGCCCAGGTCGGTAACGACCAGCGCAATCTCGTCTTGGTGGCGTTCGAATATCTCCACTGCCTGCTCGCCGTCCGATGCTGTCAACAAGCGGTAGCCCGCCTTCTGCAGCAAGCTACTCACAAGCTCTTGCAGCAGTAGCTCGTCTTCGACAACGAGGATTGTCTCAGATCCACCCAAGTTTTCTGTCTCCTTGTGCACGGCCGGGGTTGGACCGGATGAGGTGAATTCGGGGACAGGCAGGTACAGATGGAATGTTGTGCCCTTGCCAGGCTCCGTCTCTACATCAATAGTTCCATTGTGGCTCTTCATAATGCCGTAGACGACCGACAACCCCAGCCCTGTTCCCTTCCCTTTGTCTTTAGTAGTGAAGAATGGTTCGAAGATGCGTTGGCGCGTTGCGTGGTCCATGCCTGTTCCCGTATCAGCGATTGCAATGTGAACATACGTCCCTGCCAACGTGTTGGGCAGTTTCGTGCGCAGTGCCGCAGCATGGACTTGACCTGCGCGGATGGTGAGTGTGCCTCCGTTCGGCATGGCGTCGCGGGCATTCACACACAAGTTGAGAAGCGTTTGATGGAGCTGCGTCCTGTCGCCGAGGATGGTCGGCAGTCCTTCGCCCATCTGCAGCGAGAATTCGATGTTCTTGGGAAACGTTCCCTTCAACATCTTCACCAATTCCTCGATGAGATCATAAATCTGAACCGGCTGGAAAAGAGCCTCGCTCTTGCGCGCAAACGTCAGGATTTGACGCACAAGATCGGTCCCGCGCATAACGGATTTGTTGATCGTGTCTATGCTCTGGGCCAATTTCTTCGGATCGTTCGCTTGCGACTCCAGCATGAGCGAATGTCCGAGGATGATGCCGAGAATATTGTTGAAGTCGTGTGCGATGCCGCCCGCAAGCGTTCCGAGACTTTCCATCTTCTGCATCTGGATCATCTGTTCTTCGAGGTGTTTCCTCTTCGTGTCATCCATCAGATAGCCTGTCATCTCGATCAGTTTGCCCTCAGAGTCGAACTGGCCGACAACGTTTTCGACGACGTGCACGGGAGAGCCGTCACGACGACGCATAATTTGCTCCTTGCCTTCGATCTTCCTGGAGCGTCGGAGTTCGTCCAGCAGCTCATCACGCGTCTCGATGTTCATGAACAGCGTTGACGTGTTGGTGTTGAGTGCCTCTTCCAGCGAATCGAACCCAAACAACCTGAGAAAGGCTGAGTTGCATGCCAGCAGACGTCCATCGGGTGTGGAACTGAAATTGGCGGCAAGGTCTTCCTCAAACAACCGACGATAACGGCCTTCGCTTTCCTGGAGTTGTTTCTCAGCTCGTTGGCGTTCGGTGACGTCGTTCGCTAACACGAGGACGGCAGACCGTTCTTCGTACGTGAGGGCGTGCGAGATGATCTCGACATCTATCAGCCCCCCGTCTTTTGTGCGATGCCGCCAGATGCCGGCTTCCTCCCGGTCCTCACGCCGCGCGCCGACGCTCTCAAGAAGCCTCGGGATATCTTCTTGCGGACGGATGTCTTTGATCGTCATGCTCAGAAATTCATCGCGTGTATATCCGTACTTCGCCACGGCCGCTTCGTTGACATCGAGAAAGGCAAGCGTCTCCCGATCGTACACCCACATCGGATGAGGATTGGCCTGGAAGAGCATCCGATACCGCGCTTCGCTCTCACGCAGCGCATCCTCTGCCTGATGCCGCTTCGTGACATCCCGCAGGTTGAGCACAATGTTGCCGCGTTCCTTGCCTTCGAAAAGATAGCGCGCATTGGTCTCGAGTATTCGCCATGAGCCATCGGGGCGGGCAAGTCGCGCAAAGCTGTGTGCAATATAGAAGGGTACGCGCACGAGTTGTTCCAGCGGTCGGCGAAAGAGGAACTCATCGTCGGGATGTACCAGATCGAACAGACGCTTCCCGACGATGGTTGCTACATCGTATCCAAGGACGTGCTTGATTGACGGGCTCGCGTAGCGGACGTTCCCATCAACGCTGATGACCATAATGACATCGAGCGAAAGATCGATGAGCGAGCGGAAGTGCTCCTCGCTGAGCCGGAGCTGTTCCTGAACGTTCTTTCGCTCGATCGCATAGCGCAAGGAACGGGAGAGAAGTCGGCTGTCCAATTCTTCCTTTACGAGGAAATCCTGAGCGCCGGCCCGCATGACGTCGAGGGATATGCCGTTGTCTCGTAACTGCGTCAGCGCGATGATGGGCGTAGAAGGTGCCGCGGCGTCGAGTACAGTCACTATCCGAACTCCTTGTGCATCCGGCAGCGTCACCGATGCGAGAATCACGTCCGGTGTCACACTCGCGAGCGAGCGCTCGGCTTCGGCAAGCGATCCGACGTGAATGACTTCAATTGCTTTCTCACGCACCTCATGCAACAAAGTCTTGATCCGCGCGACATCGTCTATCTCATGTTCTACGAGCAAAGCCCGCAGTATTTGTTTCTTCATTGTTCTTCCTTCTGCGGACCTTCAACCTCTCTCCCTTGGAGTTGCAGCAGGAGCTCCGCTATGTCTCGTTGGCAAAGGATGGACCTTTGGCTTTCGGGGATTCTCGTCATTCGTGTGTCAATTGCCACGACCCGGTGGGTGATGGATTCAATGAGGAAGAGAGATTCCGTTTCGGCTCGCGTTGTTGATCGCAGAGTCCTTTCGGCTTCCTCGCATAGAGGGGTGGAAACTCAGAGGGCCTATGTACGATGAGGAATCGTCGAGAGGGCTTCGGGCAGAAGATAGGAAGGGAGTAGGTGAAAAGCAAACGAAAGGTCAGGATACATCCGGGCCGAGATCATCTAACGGATGATCGTCTCTACGGGCTTCCCGTAGTGTCGGCAAGGTAGGTTGTTTGCGAAAGCATCCCGAACACGCCGAAGCCTCCCTGGATGTTGGTGAAATCAGGCTCATCCAGTCTGATCGTGCCGGACCCCGGAAAGTGATTGGCCGTGCTGTAGTAGGCGTAGAGACTTTCGTCTAACTGCGTGAGAATGAAAACGGTTCTCAGGGGCAGGATGGTGTTGCCCGGATGCTGGCGCCGCAACTCCGACACGATCGCAGAAAGAGCTGCGCTGGTGAAACCCACGCTTGTGAATTCACGAGCGATGGGTCGGGGATAGATTTTCTCTCCCGTCGGGGGAAAGATGCGTTCGGGAATTTCAATGCGGTGTGTTGAAGTGTCGGGGCGGATGCGGTAGTCCAGATACATGCGCACAATATAGGCGCGGGCATTCTCTCCTAACGTTACACGCACGGTGATGTCGCCGCGGACGTTCGTCTCTGTGATCAACGAGCCGCGATAGAGTGCTGTGGCGTGTGCCGATGCATTGCCGACCGATGGCGAGCGAACCGTCAACGTGTATCGCTGGCCCGCCTCAAGCCGCATGCCGTAGGCGACATGCGCCCTCAGCCGTACGGGCGACGGCCCCGCCAGCGAATCTACAACCGTCGTATCGCGGAATGAAAATGTGGTTGCACCTTGCGTGACGATCACGCTGGCGTCAAGCACGTCTGTGCTAACGGTGCTGCCGGGCTGCGGGAATGTTCGATAGACACGCACGAACTGCGTATCGCTTTGCGATGTGAACACGCCGTACACGACGAGGCGATCCGTGTACGGCCCGTTTGGGTCAAAAGATTCCTTACAGCCGGATGCCGTCATCATGAACAGTAGCGCAATGTGTATGAAGCGAGCCTTCATGTTCAATACTCGACGCGAAGCGTTGCGGACGGAAAGAACTCGAGCATGTACACGCTCTGTCCTGTCTTGCGATCGTAGAACAGAATGTTCTTTCTGTCAGTGAGATTGGCGGCATGCAGACCGATGGAGCAGCGGAGCGGCTCGATCGTGAAGTGGTAGGTTACGCTGGCATCGATACGGTAATAGTCCGCCAGGCGTGCCGTGTTCTTCTCCCCCAGAATCGAATAGGGCAGCCCCGTTTCACCGTACCACGGACCGCTGCCCAGCGTGCTCAGCAGCAAACGATCGTAGTAACCGATGGTTTGCGTAAACGGGTAGCCGCTTCCAAACTCCCACCGGATGGCTATGTCGAGATTGTTGATGGGATGAAACACGCCGAGCGCATTGAGGGTGTGGCGTCGGTCGTAGCGCGGAGCGTACGTGAAGCCGCCTGTTGTCACGCGCGTCCACCCAAGGGCGTAGGAAACATAGAGGTCCAGCAGCGACGACGCAAAACGCGTCAGCAACTCGCCGCCGTAGGCTCGCCCCTTGCCGTTGATGTAGTCGGGGTCTTCGGGAAAAAACTTCTCTCGATTGTAGAGAACGATCGAGGGATAGTTTTTGTAGTACGCCTGCAGGTCAATGCTCAGGCGGTCGGCGAGCAAGCCCTCCAATCCGACGACATAATGGTGCGACTCCTCGGGGCGGAGGGGATCGTGGATGGAAATCCATGCCTCGAACAACGACGTGATGTCGTCCTCATTGCTGATGGTGATGACGCGCTGGTTGTACACGCCGAACGAGACCCGTGCCCGCCACAGATCGGAAAGGCGCAGCGCCAGACTTGCACGCGGCTGCAGCGCCTGAAGACTCGGCCCCTTGCTTGCGAGAGAAACGACATCCAGATGGACGCCGAAGTCGGTGTGGAGAATGTCGTAATCGTTTTGATGGCGCAGCCACAGCCAGATTTCCGTATCGGTACTTTGAAACGTTCGTTCGGTGTTGGCGCTGGTCGTGAACTTGAACTCATAGTCGGGAAGGTCGAACTGAAACCCCGTCATGAACAGGCCGCTTTCCTCGGTGTGAATCGTGAGGTCGATCCGCATCCCGTCATCGCCGATACGCGACTCAGCGGGGAAGATGACGTTCGATTGCTTCGCGTCCCGCCGAATCTTGAAGCTGCTTGAGTACACTGTGCCGTCCACGTAAATGCGTTCGTAAGCAAGGCCGGAGAGTGATACGGCAAGGGCGTGACTGCGCCAGGAATGGTCAGGCTCTTGCGGATTGGGTGAAGTGATGTCATCTCCGCTGATGAAGCCACGGAAGCTGTTGCGGCCCGTTTCGCTGCCGATGGTCGCCTTCACAAACGCGTCATAGAACGAGACAGGCGAAGGATTGCGAAGGAAATGCTTCAGCCCACGGTCGCTCAACGATGTCCGTCCGCTCACCAGCCAACTGTTATCGTCCTTGATCGGCCCTTCCAGCAACAGCTTTCCGCTGAGAAGATTCGCTTCGGCGCGGCCGGCGAGGCGCGATGAGTTCCCCTGCCGCGTCGAAAGGTTCACCACGGAGGAGAGCCGGTTTCCATATCCTGCAGGAAACGCTCCGGTCATCACTTCGGCAGAGCTGATGATGTCCGGGTCGAAGACGCTGTACACGCCGAACGCATGAAAGGGATTGTAGATTCTCATCCCGTCCAGCAGAATCAGATTCTGATCGCCTGCGCCGCCGCGAACATAAAACTTCGAACTGACATCGGATGTGGAAACGATGCCGGGCAGCAGCGTCAGCGACCGGAACACGTCCTGCGGCCCAGCGGAAGGCACATCGAGGATTTGTTGCTCTCCCAGCACGTGGATACTGGCGGCATCGAGCTTCTCCACCGCGCGCTCGGACTCGACGATAATTTCGGAGAACTCCACGGTTCGCTGCGATAACTTGAAGTGAACGACGAGAGGTTCCCGACCGCGCACAGCGACTCTGTGCACTTCGGTTTTGTACCCGACCGCACTGGCCGCAAGCTCGTACGTACCGAACGGAAGATTGGGGATGAGGTAGAACCCATTCAGATTGGTGGATGCCCCGCGCGACGTTCCTCGAACGGTGATGTTTGCATACGGAATGCGCTCGCCTGTCGCGCTATCGGTCACCACGCCGCGTACATCAAGTCCCTGTGCCCACGAGAGTGTTCCGCTCAGAACGAGCGTCCAGAGAGTAATCGTTCGCATGATGAGGTGGGGAATTCTGTGGAAGTGAACGACGCAACGCCTTTTGTTCAGGTTCAATATACAAAACCCACTTGCAGGCCGCAAAGCATTTCTCGTCTTGAGATGGTGGCGGGATGTCATCGAATCCACAGCACGGTGATTCCCGGATTGGCCTGATGCAGGTCGGGGTCGTTGTACTGACCAACCACCATGCGCATCTCCTGCACATCGGGATTGAACAGGTCGTACTGCTCTCCCGCGATCACGGCCTTGAAGTGTTTGCGATGGGCGAACGCCCAGTTGCGGACCACGTCGCGCGTTGCGCCGCCTTTGCCCGTGCTGCCGTGACCGTGAATCACTTTGAGGACGCGCAGCACCGATGAGTTGCGAACGGTTGTCCAGGTGGCTAACAACTCTTGCTCGACAACACCGGGCGGGCGCGGCGGATGCGCAACGTCGATCGTCAGCAAAGGGGACACGGCGATTCCTGAAGCGTTGGAAGATGGTGCAAGCGCGTTGCTATTCGCGCACTGATTGAATATATTTTTTCCAACTTCTCATAGCAAGGAATATTCCTCTGACCAAGAAAGACAAACTGCTGCTGCAGAACGCCCGCTTTTACCAAGCCTTCGAAGAATCCGACCTGGAGATGCTCGACGCGG
>JBBIRR010000027.1:0-56193 GCA_037441705.1 Ignavibacteriales bacterium | reverse complement strand
CGACACACACAACGGAAGGATTCGTCCCGATCTCTCCGTGCAGCCGAAGGAGATGACGCAAAAGTAACAATGCTGAATAGAACAACCAAGCGGCAGGCGGTGCAGCCTGCCCTTGATTGCTCGCTGTTGGATGGGTCGGGCTGCTGAAGTTATCTCGCGTGTAGCGACATCAGTTCGGTTCGAGAGTAAAGGTTCTATCGGTTGGTTTGGTAATATTTAACCGAAACGATTGGACCAGCGTTCTGTAATTCCTCTTAACAAGGACGACAGAAATCGAATCTGAGATCGTTTCGGTCGTGAACTGTCTTTGAAATGATCTCCCGATGCGAAGCACTTTCGGACTCAAGAAGAACTGTCCTGCCTGGTCGGAGAGAGTCAGCGGCCTTTTCTGTTGCAAGCGGGCAGTGTCATCATCTCGGATGTAGAATGGCCCCAGACGCAGAGAATCGCCCGTCTGCAATTTGTACGAATACACGGCGTTAGTAAATGATGAGTCCGCGAACCGTATGGAATGAACCCCTGCTGGTTGTTGTACACCGCTTATTGGTGCAGCCACCTCCCTGTCAAAGGGGTCAAAGATCTTCAGGGTTACTACTTGAGGAGTTGAAAGGCTGTATTGTATCACCACATTGAGCATGCTGCTTGATGAACTGCTAACATCCCAACCTGCTCGCCCATCCTTTCAGCTTCTCGACATCCCCTTCCCGCTTGTTAGTTTGTACCACAACACTCAACGAAGGACGCCGAAGGATCGTATTTGATGCAACAGCGCAAAGCACTCGCCGGGAAATGACTGACGCAAGGAGTGGCATCCTTCAGTCGGAACGGGCATGCACTTTTCCTGACTTGCGATGATACGCTCTGGTGCAGAGTTCGCGGTCTACTGTCGTTCAACGTGCTGACTATTGAGTACAGCATTTGACTTGAGAAATTTGATCAGAACTTTTTCAATCTGTTTCCTCAGTGATTTGTCGCGCACGATAAGGTATGAACCCTTCTCAACGATAGGTCTCTTAAACCAAAACTTTTGTTCATGATCCGCAAGCCGACGCTTGATAGTTTCACCTTCATCCCACATAATTGGTCGATCAGAAACATCGTAGAGCACGTACACCCCTGGTTGATTTGGCCATTCATCTTGTTCGTGCGGATCAAAATCCAATAGCTCGCCAATACCCTCGATGGTCGCTTCCGCTTTAGCCTCCTCGGCTGTTTCGGCTGGTATCCTGTCGTTAAGCGCACGTTCAAGTTTCTTGATTGTTGACTCGTGAGGGTTCGGGCTTCGACCTGACTCGATGTTGTATATCGTGGGTATGGATAGCCCCGACTTTTCAGCAAGCTCTGCGACTGACACTCCCCTTTTGCTTCGGGCCTTCATTAGCCAAGCTCCGATTGCAGAAGGACCTGCGTCAGATTCTATTTCCAAATCAATTACCTTCTTCAGTTTCTTCAGTTGGTCTAAGTTCGGGGTGGTCTTCTCGGTCTCCCAAGATGAAATGTACGGTTGCTGAACGCCAATCTTTTCGGCAAGCTCCTGTTGTGAAAGACCTGCCTGCAATCGCGCACGTTTGAGGGCTTCTCCTGATACCTTGTCCCTGTTCTTCATTTACCGTCTTTCGTTTGTTCTTGTTGGGGTAAATTTCGTCTAGCGATTTCTGTGTCACGATTCAAACACAAACCAAGCGAGGCGTCGAACCTCGACCGGCGAAGTCGACTCTCGTCAACGTCGGATGGACTCTGTCGAGCTGGCCCACAACGAGATCCGCGCGCCAGATTTCTCGATTGAAAGCCGTGTCTCCAAGGTGTTTTCTGCCGTATTTGTCCCATACTCTGATGCTTATACCTTTCTTTGTGATCCAAAAGGGTTGAAGGATCTCGACTCGGACCCACTTGCTTGGTCTTCCTCTTGCCATAATTTGCCTCCTTATGTGTGTCTCATGACTATGTCTTCGGTCCTAGAAGAGCAATGCGAGAAGGAACATCGAAGCAATGCAAATTTAATGAAAGTGATGCCGTGATATAACTGTGCCATAGCGCGAGCCGTTGGTCAACCTCATACTCCCCGGCATCCGATGAAGAATCAGATATTTCCGACCTTTCCTTCGAATGGCAAACTGCAGACACCTTTTTGTGTTCCGCTGGTGTTTAGTTGAATCCGTTCGCCAAGCGGCGCGGCGCATAATTGCAAATGCTAGTTATGTCTCTAGGAGCAATGAACAAAAAGAGACATCAATTCTTGGTTTTCATTTGCAACCGACTTACTCCAGAAGGATAAAAGAGTTTCTCGAATCTCTCGCGGCCGTCATAGTAATCTTCCTTAGTTTCGTACGTAAGCTGATAATCAAATCTGCATTCTGCTCCAATTTGTCTTTGATTCTGATAGTAGTCCCTGATCAATGCAAGGAATGAATCAATCTCCTGAGGATGAGAAAGCCATACTCCAAACCTTGGCAGTGTACGTCCTGAGATTTTGATCCATTCGACAAGCTGCGGACTTTCTGTTATCCAAGCAATAGCCTGTTGACCACGAATGACTGACGCGCGAATAAGAACATTGTTGTCTTGACACCTACGGAATCCGCGGCCCATTTCTCCTCGTGCCACTTCGGGAGGTGTGTTGAGTTCGAGACTGACAATTGTTGGGGAGACGCGACGCCACCAATCCAGTCGCTGCTTCAGGTCATAGATTTCATCCTTGGCATCCCGGAGATTGTTCTTGAGGGCCTGATTTTCCTTCTGAAGTCGGTCAACCTCCTCTTTCAAACGGGCCCCAGGAGCCGTGATGGGTGTATGTCCATACCAGACGACGAAAAGCAGGAGTAGAAAGATTTCGGCCAACGTCATATTGATGACCAAATCAGTCCTTTCTGGTTTTGTGAATGGCATATCTTCTTTTCAATTAGTCTTTCAGGCCCTGCAATTCGTTGGTGGCTCTACGCCCAAAATTTCTGAGATGGTTTGAACTGAACAGTACCCACTTGAGCCGTAATCGTTCGCACTGACCGTTCGAGATTGTTGATGGCTTCCTGTAAGGCGCTGATACTTCTCGTTAGTCCTGCAGTGGCAGTCTCGACTTTTTGGGTGACAGTTTTCTCGACTAGATCAGGTGGGACACGAACATCGTCGATCTGTTTGGCAAGACCTGCGATAGCTTCTTGAAAAGACCGAATGCTTTCGTTTAATCGCGCAGTCATAGTCTTCTCGACAATGTCAGCTGGGATGCGGACATTACTGATTTGTTCTGATAGCCCTCTTAAAGCTTCTTGAACGTCTTTGCTAGACTCGGCTAATGTACTTGTGACTTTGTCTACTTGCTCAGCCACGGTTTTTTCGATGATGTCAGTTGGTACTCGGATTTGTGCGATTTGGTCAGAAACGCTCTGAAGACTTGAGCGGAGCTTTTCCGTTTGGGTGGATGCAGTGTCCGTGAATTTGTTGGTTGTTGTTTCAAGAGATCGGGTGGTCTTCGAGACAGCGTCGCGTAGGGCTCTAACCGCCTCTTGGAGATCTGTCTGTATCTTTTCTTTTACTTTGGTGAAGTCTAACTCACGGATGAGATCCTTTATGCTGTTCTTGGTATGCTCTTCAACGCGGGCGAGGCTGTCGCTGTGTAATTTGGCCAACCGTGTTGTTAAATCAGACATTTGATTTTTGACTTCATCTACGGAACCCCTGAGCGTGCCAACAGAGTGTTTGAGAGTATCAATTCCCGCGTGGAAGTTACCAATGCTTTCTGTGCCTCTCGAAAGTTCATTTGCAAACCGGGCGATTTCCTCTTCAACGTTCTGCTTGGCGAGCCGAACCTGTTCTTCTTCTGAGTATCCGAATTGTAGGAGAAATAGGCGCAAAAACATTCCCGTTGCAGTGGTGACGAGAGCGTATCCGAAAGCTCGGAAGACAGCCTCGGGGATGGAGACTTGAGGCTGGATAACGAAAGAATCAATTAGGGCATAGAGCGTCCACAGGAAGCCGAGGAAGTAAACTGAATCGGCAAGTTGCCCAACCCGAGCCTGCCGCAACGCAATGAGTCCGCTGTCACTCTTAACGTACTTGTAGCCATACCAAGTATATATGAGCAGCAGTAATACTGCATTTAGCCGAAAAATGCCGGAGGCAAATGAGATAGACAACATCCCACAGACGGTCGTACCGAACCACATAGTAGCGAGTTTGGGTGCTTGTAGCTTCGTCTCCCACCAAGTCTTGGGCTGAGGAGGAGAGCTAAGAGGATTTTGGTCGTTCATATGTTATTTTCCTCTGGCCTTCGCACCGAGGCAGGCGCGTAGATCGTTTCGCGTAAATGTGGCAAGGGGAACTTGACAAACAGTGGTAGCACCACTCTCCAGAAATCGCTTTTCCCATGCCTGGCGTCGAGCAAGAAAAGCGTTCGGATCAGAGCTGTCTCTGGATGAAGGTGTATGTATCATCACGACTCGAGTACCAAAGGCGAGTTGAAAGGATGCTGTAGTGTCAGCTCCTTCATCTAAGAAGTCTGAAATGATCACGAGAACAGATGACTTTGCAGGAGGATCGACCGAGCAGACCAAGGCCAGACTGCCAGAAATATCGGTGGAGGTTATGCCCCTGCCGATAGTAGGTAGCGCATACGCCAGCTCTTCCATGACCTTACTAAAGTCTTCAACCGTGTTCATCGAATTATCTCTCTTGATCATGCGAGGATGAAATTCGACGAACGGTAAGGGTTTGGAGAGAAATCCTGATGTTCCGATGGACATCCAAAGCGCAGTAACAGGTGTAGGCATGTCATGTGATACTTCCGCTATCGTTTTTCCAATCTGTACCAAAAGTGTTGCGCTACCACTGCTTAATGGAAAGCGATTCTGTTTGCAATCCACAAGGATAGTTAGAGATGAACCAAGTTCCTCTTGTTGTAGGGCTGCCCGCAACCGGGTTTCCGAGACGGCGAAAACTGGCAACATCGCTACGGTTTTCGCACCACGTTGCAGCAACTTTTGCTTCCAGCCCTGGATGCGTGTTAGGTATCCACTGATGTTTTCTCGTTCGTCAGTCCCTGGTCTGTGCAAAAGGACAACTCGTTCACCGTTCAGTTGGAAGCGGGCTAGCGTTGACCCTGGAGGCAAATCCTCAAGGAAGTCAGATAAGATCACAAGTATTCTGTCGGTGTACTGTCCAGAACCGATGTCTGATGCCAGTGCAATTGCGCCAGAGATGTCGGTGTAATTCCCAAGTTTGTTCTTATCCTTTCCTTGAAGCATCACTGTCGCAACACACTTCCTTAGAGTATCGCGTAACTGGTCCCGTGTTGCCAAAGCGTCTTGGCGTTTTATTATCCCGTGTGTCATTTCAATCGGTGGACAGAGCGGATTCTCTGTGATGCTTGATGTCTGAATTTGGGTCCAGACTGTCTTGAACGTTGGCGTTCCAGAGGACAATTCGGCTAACACAGTAGCCAAAGCATCCAGAGCGCGTTGATCTTCCGGTCGAAATCCGTAAACAATACTTCCGTCCGTGCGGTATGATGCAGGAAAACTCTTGCTGAAGTCTATTAGCACAACAGCGGAAGTTCCGTGCTCCTGTGAGTTTTTGGAAATTGGGGCTGTACTTGTGTGTCGGTAGCCAAAAAGTGCAAAGCCAACAACAGCAACCAAGACAGCTCCAATAAGAATCAACCCGATTAGTAATGAGCGGCTCATGAAGCTCGGCCTCCTGCTTGTCTCTCCAGAGATGGGGGCCTTGAAGGAATGGAACTGAGACTTAGGTTCTCAGCCTCAGCCACCTCGCTCCTCTTGCGAAAGATTTTCAACAAAGGTAAAGCCAACAGGTAGGCAAGGTTTTCGAGGATAATGACGACAAATTGAACCAAGCGCACCAGTGCAAGCCATATCATTTGAAAAACAACGACTACAACATTCCACAGTCTCCGTAACCATAACCGCATCACATTGAGAAGTGAAATCAATTGGTATCCAGCTGCAATCAAGAATAACCCTACGAGGAAATTCAAGAACCAGAGACCTCCCAATCTTATCGGAAGTGCAATTGCAAAGAAGACCACCAGATACGCGATGAGAATAGCACAACCGAGAATGTACGCAAGCATTCGGGAGAATCGAGGGGCTGCCCACACCTTTCTCTGACCATTAGCGCCTTGGACAACAGTTTCACCCGCTCCAAGGAGAAGTCCCACAGCGAAAAAGGCTACGGCTTGGCCAACTGCAAGTACCCAGCATAACATTGGTAGGAGGGAAGGATAAAACGAAGCGAAAGTATGTAGACCAGTTATGGTAATTACGCAGAGCCCCACTGCAGTCAGCAATAGCCAAAGTCCAGCCCGCTGAGAGAGATCATGCACTTCACTCCGAGTGAGTGGCGCTTCTGAATCCTTGGCCCATTCTGGCACCGTTTTATGAAGGTTTTCAACACTGTGGGAGACTCTTACCAGTTCTTCATACACACTCTCCGCATTTATGGCCGGACCTTTAATGACTTGATCCGTATCTCTTGCAGATGCCTTTGCTGCGAGTAGCACCTCTTCGGATTGCTTCAGGGCTTGGGTATATTCGCCGTGACTCTTTCTAAGTTTCTTGAGTTCCCGACGAAGAGTGCCGCTGAGAGTTCCCCGTACGATAGTAACGGCTGCATCAAAAGCGATTAACCCTAGACTGAAGAGTGTCATAACGAGAACAAAGCCCCAGAAGAAGAACAAATGGTTCTGTGGCATTTCGTAATTGAAGAAGGGTAGTGTAAACGTTCCTGTTGGTGCCACGCGAGAATAGAAAAATCCTTCGACACATGCGACAATCATTGCGAAGATTGTTATCACTATAGGGAAGATAGCGACCTTTTCGGGGTTGTCGCTTCGCGTTGCGGCATGAGCTACACCAAGCCCTGCTTCGACCAGAGTGAGAATAAAGGCGAAAACGTAAGGGAGTTGTAGCCCTAAGAATGCACGTGCTGCGGGAACCACACCAAGGTCGAGTAGTATCTCGCTGAGCATGCCAGTGTTGACAACCATCAATGCGGGCAAGACAATTACAGCTGAGATCAGTTTGATCCAAGCTACTTTGATTTTCGCGACAGACTCGGCCAGCTCTTGGGGCTCTGGCAGGTCGGTGAGAGCCTGCGCTTTGGCGACTTCGGATTGTTGAACTTGTTTCTCCAAAGTCGATACTGCTTTGATAAGGTCTTGTAGCGAGCTCGAAGCTTTCTTCACAGGTTTGCGCAGTCTTCGAAGTGTGCCTGATAGCGTTGTGGTCATTGCACTCCAATGGCCTGCTGCTTCGGTCTTGAGTCGTCGTAAGCCACCATCAGCGAGGAATTCGTCTGCTGCGGAATCTAAGCGATTTGCACGTTCGGTACGGATGGTCTTGAGTTTTTCTACCAATCGATCAATGAAGGAAGCTAGTTGTGTCCTTGCCCGTTGGAAAAAAGGCCAAAAAACGAAATAAGCGGGGATCGCAAGGATGAGAAGTACGAGGATTATGCCACCAAGCCAAGCGAGCACCGGAAGGAGCCATGGTACTTCTCTGGAAAGGAAATCAATAAGATCGCTCATAACGCCTCCTAATTGGAAGTTAGATAGCAGTCAATCGCTTGCATGGTTCCAATGCTGTGGGCAATTATTCACCCACTTGTTGTTGCTCCTTGAAAATAGCAACTGCAATAACTACTCCTACGCTCACCTACACAAACCGAACAGCGTGTCCGACAACGAAATCGCCGCTGCGGTGGAAAGGGCATCAAAACGTACACATCGAGGCACGTCTGAGCGCGCGCGGGAATTCTTGGGCACCGTGTGAGATTCAGTGAAGGCGGGGAGCCGTTGAACTGCCGAGGCCATCGTTCACCTCATTGGCTGTGAGTCGTGTACACCGTTGAACGCCCGTACTTCAACTTCGAACGTACGGCGACCGTACGAGCACGGGCAGGGTAAGAGAAGCTAACAGGTTCTTCTCAAAAAAACAAGGGTGGAGACAAACGGTGATTCAGGGTATGAGGGGCTTTGGTTTCGCTCAGCCGGACAAGAAGTGCTGTGCCTTTCGGCTGTTCAACGGTAAGGCACAGCACCTTGATGATTCATTCTGCATCAAAACTGGGCTGGAGCTGCGGCTGCAAATCCCGAAGCGGCTTCTTGAACTTCAGCCACCTCGTCCACGCAACACTCTTGAACAGCGCGGGGAGTTTCTCCTTCAACCCGTCAAGGTACATGTACACCACGGGCACGAGAACGAGCGTCAGCAGCAATGAGCTGGTGAGTCCGCCGATCAACGCCCAGGCAAGTCCTCTTTTCCATTCGGCACCCGCTTCTGCGCTCAGTGCAATCGGCAGCATGCCGAAGACCATCGCCACCGTCGTCATCATGATGGGACGCAGGCGAGTCTGTCCGGCTTCGAGCAGCGCCTCGTACGCGCTGAGGCCCCTCTCCTGTCGCATCTGGTTTGCCCGATCAACGAGCAGGATGGCGTTCTTTCCCACCAATCCCACCAACATGATGATGCCGAGGATCGAGAAGATGCTCAGCGAGTTCATCGTGAGCGCGAGCGCAAACAGCGCCCCGATCATTGCCACCGGAACCGAGAACATCACGACAAACGGATAGACATACGAATCGTACAGCGCCACCATGATCATGTACATGAAGATGACTGCGGCAACGAGCGCCAGCAAGAGACTCTCGAATCCTTCCGATTGATTCTGCAAGTCGCCTTTGTAGGCAATCGTCACGCCTTCGGGAAGTTTCAGTCCTGCCAGACTTTTCTTGATGTCCTCGCCGATGCTTCCGCTGGGCCGGCCGACTGCCTGCGAAAGCACGGTGACCGCCGGACTGCGATCCTGCCGCTGCAGTTTCGTCGGCCCGACCGATTGCGTGATGGTTGCAAATTGCTTCAGCTCGATGAGCTGCCCCTTGCGGTTCATGAACGTCACGTTCCCGATGTCGTCGGTGCGTGACCGGTCGAGCTTGTCGAACTGGATGCGAATCGTGTACTCGTCGTCGGCATCTCTGAACTTGGAATCGTCATCGCCGTTGAACGCCACGCGCAGCGTTTGTCCCACTTCGGCAACCGTCAGACCCAGCGCGGCCATTTTCTGGCGGTCAATCTCCACACGCGTTTCGGGCTTCCCTTCTTCCGACGAGAGTCGAACATCGGCCGTTCCGGGAATCTTGCGGACGGCATCCGCAATGGTTGCCGCAGCCGTACGCGCATCGTCGTAGGTCGGTGCACTCACCACAAGCTGGATCGGCGTCTGGTTGGCTGTCCCGAAGATGCCGATGGGATTGGCACGAACTTTCGCCCCCGGAATAGCTGCAAGCTTTGCTTTGATGTCGGCGGCGACTTCGTCCGTGGTGCGTTGGCGTTCATCTTTAGGCACCAGCGCAATGCTCAACTCCGCAAGATTGTTCGAGGATTGCGCGAGAAAGCCGTCGCTGGAGGCACCGACATTCACGAACATTTTCTTCACCTCCGGCATCTGCGAGATGATACGTTCTGCCTGCTGCGTAATGTGATTGGTGTTCTCGAGTGTCGAACCCGGAGGCAGCTCAAGCGTCACCGCAAACTCTCCCCGGTCGGCGACAGCAATGAACTCCGAACCGATGAAGCCGAGCGGCGCGAGCGCAAATGAAAGGACAAGCAGCCCGACGGTGATGAGCACAACTTTTCCGCGATGAGCAAGTCCCCATTTGAGTGTTTTCAGGTATGTTTGCGTGAAGCGGTCGAATCGTTCCTCGAACCACACGCCGAAGCGTCCCAGCACGGAACCTCGTGTCAGGCGCTCCAACTTCGCGAAGCGCGACGCGAGAAGCGGCGTAATCGTGAACGAGACGAACAGGCTCATCAGCGTCGAGAACACGACCGTCAAAGCAAACTCACGCATGATGTTGCCGACGAGACCGGACACGAGCGCAAGCGGCACGAACACGACAACATCCACCAACGTAATGGAAAGCGCGGCAAAGCCGATTTCGTTGCGGCCGCGCAGCGCGGCGTCGCGGGGCGCATCCCCTTTTTCCAGATGACGGTAGATGTTTTCGAGAACGACAATCGAATCATCCACCAGAATCCCGACCACAAGCGAAAGACCGAGCAGCGTCATCAGGTTGAGCGTCAACCCGAAGGCGTACATGGCGATGAATGTCGAAATCATCGAAGCCGGAATGGCAATCATGACGATAACGGAGTTGCGGATGCTGTGCAGAAAAGCAAGCATCACGATCGCTACCAGCAGAATTGCCAGCGCGAGATCGTGCTTCACGGCGTTGGCGGCATCAAGGGTGAAGGTAGAACCATCCTGCGCGATGTCGAACTTCACCCCCTCGTTCTTGTACAATTCTTCGATCGCAGGAATTTCCTTCCGCACCAAAGCGCTTACATCCACGGTGTTGGCATCGGATTGCTTGGAGACCAGCACGCCGATGGAGGTCTTGCCGTCCACACGACTGATCTGCGAGTATTCTTTCTGTCCGTCTTCGACTTCGGCAATGTCGCCCAAGGTGATGTCGCCGCCTTGCCGCGACTGAGCCACAACGAGATTGCGAAGGCCATCGAGCGAGCTGAATTTTCCTGCGACCCGCACGATGTACTGCTGCTCGCCCTCCTTCACTTTGCCGGTGGGGAAATCAAGGTTCGATGCTTTGATCGCCTGTGCTACCTGCAGCAATGAAAGACCGTAGGAGCGGAGTTTTTCTGCATCAATGTTCACCTTGATTTCCCGTTCATCACCTCCCACCAGAGTGATCTGACCGACACCCGGAATTCGGGCGAGCATGGGTTGAATCTTGTTCTTGACAAGCTGATAGAATTCGCGCGACGGCATCGTCGAGGTCAGACCCATGCGCAGCACGGGCAGTTCGTCCAACGCAAACTTCGAGATCACCGGCGCCTTCGTACCTTCCGGAAGCTGCGAGACCACCTCGTTCACCTTCCGCTGAACATCCTGCAGCGCGACGTTGACGTCGGCCGACATCGAGAATTCCAACGACACGAACGAGGCACCTTCCGCCGACGTGCCGTACAGCGTCTTGACCTTGTCAATGCCGCTGACGGCGTCTTCGATCTTTTTGGTGACGGACGTTTCGACTTCTTGAGGAGACGCGCCCGGATAGACCGTCGTGATCGCAATAAACGGTGGCGTGATTTTGGGAAGCAGTTCGTACTTCAACTGGGAAAGACTGAACAGCCCCACCACCGTTAGCGCCGCGAAGACGACGACGATCAACGTCGGGCGTTTGATTGAAAGTTCAGTAATCGTCATGAGAGGTTCCTTTCGTTCGCTCCGTTACTGCACGATTTCCACGAGAACGCTGTCCTTGAGATTGTTCTGTCCATTGATTACAACAACCTCGCCTTCTGAGAGCCCGTTCAGGACGGCAACACGAGTCCCGATGACGTCGCCCACCACGAGCGATCGCTCGAGTGCCCGACCGTTGACGACGACAAAGACGCGCGGGTCTCTGATGCTGCCCAGCAGGGCTTCACGCGGAATGCTGAGCGCATTCGCCTTCGGCAGCGCAACGAACGAGACGCGACCGAACATGCCCGCCTTCAATGGATGCCGCTTGCTGTTGGCAAGAGAGATTTCCACCGGGTATGTGTGGGACTCATCTGCCTTGACAGCGATGCTCGCGATCTCGCCTGCAAACTTGATTCCCGGATACACATCCGTCGTGATTTCGACCGCATCGCCTACCTTCATCTTGAAGACATCACGCTCGGCGACGTTGAGTTTGACTTTGAGGCGTGAAATATCCACCACGTTGGCAACGACCATCCCGGGCTGCACCATCGTCCCGACATTTACGGGTCGAGCCGTTACAATCCCCGCAATCGGTGTGCTGATGCGCGTATCGCGATAGGCTTTCCGGGCACGAATGTATTCCGCCTCCGCAACCTTGAACGCCTGCCAGGCATTCTCCTTCTGCCACTCCGTGGCAGCATGCTCGTCCCGCAGGCTCTTGAAGCGCTCGGCATCCTTCTTTGCGCGTTCGTACAGAACCTCCGCCTTCGTGAGTTCCGCCTTCTTCAGTTCATCGTCAATCTGAACCAGAACGGAACCGGAAGTTTTATAGTCACCGACATTCGCAAGAACGGCAACAACCCTTCCCTGGGTTTCGGCAACCACCGGCACGTCGTTGTTCGCCACGATCGTTCCGACAAGCGAGAGAGTTTCGGCGAGCTGCGCCTTCTCAACGGTCGTGACCGTAACGGGATAGGTGGTGATGGTGTTCGTCTTCGACCTTGCCTGCATCTGTGACTTGTTGTGCCAGAGAATGGCCCCGACGGCAAGCACGATGATTGTTGTGATGGCGATTGCATTAAATCGTTTCATGCACGCTCCTCTGATGATATAGATTGAATAATTCTCATTGACCGATTGCCTTTTGGAGATGAGCCGCAGCAAGCTCGAAGTCTACCCGTGCTTGCGTGTAGGTTGTTCGTGCTTGCAGCAGCGCTACTTCGGCGTCCAGAAGGTCGCTGTTCTGTGCAAGACCTTCTCTGAAGCGCTTGTGCGTGATGCGGTAGTTTTCCTGAGCCTGCTGCACGCCTTGTTCGGCAACGCGAATCCGTTCCTTTGCCTGATGAAGGTTGAGAAAGCTCTGCGTCACCTCGAGTGTGACGGCGTCCTTCAGTTGCGACAGCGCATCTCGTGCTTCTTCCAGCTGCGCGTGTGCCTGATCCGATTGATGCAGTGTCTTGCCCCAGTTCCAGATGTCGAGCGATACGGCGATAGTGATGTCCCATGTGTCTTTGAACGCATCCTGCACAGGCTGAATGCGTTGATTGGGACGATTGTAGTAGTAGTTGGCAGCAAGAAACACCTGCGGCCACCATCCGCCGCGCGCTGCACGCACTCCCGCATCCGCAGCCTTCACCCGGTATTCCATGGCTTTCACCTCGGGACGCTGCTCCAGCGCTTGCGCAATCAGCGCGTCGAGGTTCTGATCGTGGGTATCGGACGGGCGACCAACCTCGGAATCAATGATGATGCGCGTCTGCAGCGGGATGCCGATCAGATTGTTCAGACCGATCATCGCAAGCTGTACGTTGTTGTTCGCCTCGATCTGACGAACCTGAGCGTCTGAAAGCTGGACCTGAACTTTCAGCACGTCGTTGGTCGTCACCATCCCCTGGTCCATCATGCTCTGAACATCCCGGAGATGGGCCTTGACCTGCTCGACGGTTTCGTCAATTACCTTTTTGAACTCGGTAGCTTTGAAGAGTGACCAGTAGGCAGCGCGCACCTGATACAATACGTCGGCGCGGTCGCGCGCGAGATCCTGCTCGGCCGCTCGCGCCGCCAGATCGGCCGCGGATCCGGCGGCATCGAGCTTGAATCCGGTGAACAACGGTTGCTCGAGCGAAGCCTTCAGCGTATAGTTATTCACGAGTGAGGGTGCAAGTGTGAAGCTGTTCCCGCCCAGCTGCGGCGGAAGTGCAACGGTGAAGGGCGGCACGTTGCTCAGTCGCGTGTAGGCGCCGGTCACTCTGAGCGACGGCAATCTGTTTGCATTCGTCTCCGAGGCACGCGCGTCGGCATGATTCACCCGCATCAGCGAAGCGTGCAGCGCTTTGCTGTTTTCCAGCGCGAGGTCAAGCGCTTGCTCTACCGTCAATCGTCGTTCAGTCTGCGCATACGCTGCGGCGGCAGAGGTTATGAACGCAAGCACGAAAATCCATTGTCGGAGCATTAGGCCTCCTCGGGCAAAAGAGCTTTGTACTGAAGTTTCCCTTTCCGGGTCATCATTCCTTCCAGGATGAGTTGATACGCTTTGCGCATCGTCTTCTCGAGGTCAATTTTCATGTGTTCCGTCCAGTACGGGTCATCCCGATCCATCAAGCGCATGAGCGCGTTGCCGTTTGCCCAGAGGATGATGGCCGCCTGCCGCGGGTCGAGATCGGCATCGAAGATACCCTGCGTGATGCCGTCCTGGATGATGCCGACGACGAGGTTCCAGATCTTCTGGTCGTTGTTCGCGCAGCACGTCAGCATCTCTTGCGAGACCTGTTTGTGGAACTGCCGGTTTTCAAAGTATTCGTACATGCGGAAATAGTCGCGGTACTGTTGGAAGAACTGAAAATACGCGTCGCCGATCGCCATAATGCGTTCGAGAACCGACTTGTGTTTCGGGGCCGCCTGCTCGAACATGCGATACATGATTTCCGATCCTCGCATCGCCACGGCGAGGTAAAGGTCTTCCTTGCTCTTGTAGTAGAGATAGAGCGTGCCTTTGCTCAGTTCCGCGACTTCTGCAATCTCGTCCATCGTTGCCGCCGGTAACCCTTTCTCGAAGAAGACCTTCTGCGCGGCGGTAATGATTTCCTCGCGCCGCTGCTCTTTCTCTCTCTCTTTTCGCTCAAGAATGCCCATTTTTCGATACTCTCCGTTTGATTTACTGACTTTCAGTCATTTAATGGGCACTAATATAGCGCTTGACACGCCCTGAGTCAATACTTCGGTAGATTAAATTTTCATCAGCTTACTCGCTGACTGATGGTCAGTATAACGGGCGGGATGGCTGCAGGTTTCACCTGGCAAGATTTTTTTGGCAAACAAAAAGCCCTCGACGCCTCATCTCGCGCCAAGGGCTTTCCGAACGTGGGCTTGAATGCTTCAGCCGGGCAGGAGGATTTCGGGAAGAGTCCACCGAATGTGAAACGCCGTACGGATGATGGCGGGGTCGCGTCCGCGTTTCTCGAAGCCGGCAGCAAACTCTAACCAAAAACTGCTCAGCGGATTCAACTCGCCGCCAACACTGAAGAGATACAAAGCCGGCGATTGATCAACGGCCGTAATCTGTCCTTCTCCATACACCTTCATGTCATTGGAGCCGAAGTAGAAGCGCGAGGTCATCGCAATGCTCGTCGAGTCCATGCGCAACGACAGCGATCGCTCGATACTGCCCGAGAGATTGAACACAAACTGCCCCCAGGTGCTCACATTGAACGCACCCGCGAGCCACGCCTGATACTTGTCCGCCCGCGCGTTGCGTGCCAGCGAATCGGGCGATGCGAAGCGAACCGCCGCGGCGAACTCCGCAATGTTGGCGTTCCAGCGCTCGTCGCGCTGCTTGGCGCGCAACTGCTCCACCTCTCGCTCCAGCGCATCAATCGCAGGACCCTCACCTTCGATGCGACCCGTCTCCGTCGGCGGTGCCACCTGCACGCGACGTGCAACCGCCTGGTTGATCTGCAGCGCGAGATTGGAAAGGTTTTCAATGAACGCACGATCGGTGCGCGGATCGGCTTCGTCGGTAAACGTAAAGCGTACACCGATGCTTGCGTGCAGCCGTCCCGTGTTATCGTCGAACGAACGCGTTGCTGCCGAGATGCGCGCCCGATACCAAAACGGATTGGCATTGTACTGACGAATGGTGAGCGTGCGTCCGCCAATGAGAAGACCGGGCGAGAATTCCGCCGCAGCGGTCCTCGGCAGCACTCCGCCTCCTCGCACAAAGTCCGCAATGGCCATCGTAACCTCCTGCACGCTCGAGGGGCGCACGATGTTCGTCGGTGAATAGTTGAGGATCGTAAACGCAGGGGCATCGGGTACGGCAAAGTTGAGCCGCGCGTTGCTTACCAACGTGTTGCCGAGCGTGGGTTCCTGGGCACGCACGATGGGCAGAAACAGAATCCCCGCAATGAGTATGAGCGCTATCTGCTTCATGATCGTTCCTCAGACTTTGGATGCAAGAATTGCTGCCAGCCGTGTGGAGACAGATCTGCGATCGATCACACCTTCGTCGAATTCGCGACCGCACTCTTCTCCATCCTGGTGGACGATCATGTCCACGCGGTAGCGCTCCCCGGGCCGAGGATTCGGTGAGATCACGGTGGCAACACAATCGAGGATGCGACCAATGTTGGATTTGGCCGGCTTGGGAAGCGTAAACACATCCGGCTCGTTGTCTGTGTTCACTCCCTCGCCGATGATTTTCCCCTGTCCGGACTGATACCACAGCTTCAGCGTGTATGCCCCTACCTGCGCGAAGCCAAAAGCAATTTCCACCGTTACCGGTCCCCCGCTGGAGTTGATAGGAATCTCGTTGAGCGGCATGGATCACCTCGTGTTAGTGTTGGGATGGATGAGTGCAAACAACGGCCTCAACTGAACTTCAACTGATGTCTCAGGTAACGAACCTTCCCGTTGGTGAAGACGACTTTAACAGCGATTTCAAACGTTCCCCACCCGGTAGCTTTGAGAACGAAACCTTTGCCGTTCTCCATGCCCCGCTCCGTCACACGCTGGATCGGCTCAGGAAATGTTGGATGGAGTGTGTACTCAACGTACTGAATCTGTTTGAGGACGTCGTTCGACGCAAGAATGAACACGGCCCATTCCCATCGCCCGCCGCCCAGACTCCGAGACGTGTTGCCCGTTGTGATTTTTGCCGTATCCACATTCTCCGACGCCACCGGAGTTGCTTGCTTGCCAACATCTTTCGGTGCCGGCACGGACGACACATCCTTGCGGGCCTTCAGCAGATTCAGCCGGTACCGATAGCTGCCCGTCGTTCCGTCGGTGAAGCGTACTTTTGCATAGATGGTGAACTCTCCCCATCCGTTGGCAGAGAGGGCGAACTTGTTCTGACGTGTCGTTACGGTCTGAACAGGGTTGGGAAACGACGGGTCGAGTGTGTACTGCACCGAACGGATCTTTGCAAGCGTTGCGGCATCGGCATCCACATACACCGTCCAATCGTACCGCCCGTTGCCGAGGTATGTCGCGGAGTTGTTGAACATCAGGCGTGGTTGAGCAGAACTCAGCTCCACCGAAACAACAACGTAGACAAGGGCTTGCAGCACCTGCACGCTTACCCGCCTGATGAGGACCGGGCACATCGAGATCATCTCCTCACCATTTCGAGGTTCGGTTTCGCCGGTTTGAAGGGCTTGTCATATACCCATTCTGTGTTGTTCGTTTTGCTCTTCAGCATCAGTTGAACAATGAAATCGTCCCTATCCAGGCCGCGGATGCGGACTTCGATGGTTCCTTCCGACGGACCGGGCTGCACATCGCTGGACTTGAGCACAACGGGTTCTCCTCCCTTCCATGTTGTGTACGAGCATTCGAGATTCTTGATGCTGCCAAAGGGCGGAGCCTCCGTCGGCCGGAATTGCAGAACAGCGTTGAGGTCGTATTTCTTACCTCCTTCGACAATCTCTTTCAAGCTCTCATTCTCTACTTCCAATTTCCGCAGGCGTTCTTTCCACTCATTCTCAATCCGATCGAGAGACGAGTAGAGTGCTGTGACCTGATCTTCATAGTCTTTTGTGTAGAGATAAAAGCCGGGA
Source organism: Ignavibacteriales bacterium (assembly GCA_037441705.1). GTDB lineage: Bacteria > Bacteroidota > Ignavibacteria > UBA10030 > UBA6906 > CAADGV01. The sequence goes on along the minus strand of JBBIRR010000027.1, from coordinate 38,920 downwards.
AGCGTCAGAGCAACGCCGAAGAGAATGAGCAGGGCCACGGTGTTGATACCGAGTTCAAGTCCGAACCCCTTGAATTGTTGGCGGCTTTCCAGCAGCGGTTTCATTTTGGGGACGAAGAATGCGCCGAGGCTGATGACAATGATCAGCACGCCCAGGGCGAGCAGGACGGTGATGATGGTGGAGATTTCCATAGTGCACCTTTCGTAAGCGACTACACAAGAACCGGCGGAAGAGGATACGCGTAGTTCTTCTTTCGGATGCCGTTCCAAACCTGCAGCGTTGGCGTCGTATCGGCACGCCCGCCGGTGTCTTCGTTCGCGTTGTAAAAGAACGCCATCGTCATGCGATAGGCTGTGGCAAAGCCGCGCTGCTCCTCGGCAAGCTGGATGAACGGAAGATACGTTCCCGTATTCACATACATGAGCGGGTCACGATCACCGGAAAAGAAATCCTGCCGCGCTTCATGCGTGTGCCCGTACACGATGTAACGAATCCGCCTGTCGCGATGCGGGTGGAAGAACTCCTCGCGTGCGCCCTCCTTCAGTTCGTCGGTGTGCGAGCCGAACAACGCGGCAAACTCCATCGCCTTTTCCGCCAGGTCCAGACCCGAGAGCTTCAAGCCAATTCGAGCAAGAGAGAGTTTGTCGGTGAGATCGAAGCCGCTGATCCGATCCCACGTGCGGGCGAAGGAAGAGTCCAGCAGCGCATCGAGCGCGTCGACCAGTGCCCGGACAATGGGGCGCGCATAGCGCTCTTCGTTGGCGCGCGTAAACCACCGCAGCCACAGGAAGATGTCCGTCATCGGTCTCAGGTTGTTGACGTCCATCAGGCCGCCTAACAGCGCCCGGTCCTGGTCCGACGTGAGTCCGGCGTTGCGGAACTGGATGCGGCAGTTGTAGAGAAAGCCGCTCATCAATTCGGCGGTAACCACCTCGCCGAGGGCCATGACCCTCGACAGTCGAGCATCGAAGCGCTCAATGGTTTCGCCTCCATGCAGCACCTTCTCCCAGAATTCCTTGGCGTGACATTCTCCATCCCATTCATGTCCGTGACGCGCGAGCAAACCGTACTCGGGCGCAACCACGCTCAACGCGAAATCCGGCTTGAGATGCGTGAAGCGGTCGCGAAGAGCGTCTTGCAGCGACAGAAAATTATTCAGAGGCTTATCGTGGTTGCCGACCACGTACGTGAGCTTCAAGGGCAGGCCGGAGGTTTCTGCATCGAGTGCCAGGGAATCGAGCATCTCGATCAACGCCGAAGCGGAACCATCTTGAACACCGAGAATGCGGCTGAGCACGGCATTGTACTGTCGCTCCACTTCCGCGCCGTCGCTGTTCATGCCCGTGGCGGGGTCGATCGTTCCGTTCCATGGACGACGATCGTACGGGACAGTTGCCGACCAGTAGTCTGTGCGAACGAGATCGAAGATGTCGCCCAGCAGAACGACATGCACTTCGGTCGCCTTCTTCTTGCGCGCATTGACCAGAATCTCTTCCTTCAAAAGCTCAAATGCGCCGGGGTCAACGTTGCGTGCCGTTGAACCGTCGGTAATATGCAGATCACTCAAGATGGCAATCATAGGGGCGGCGTCCGGAAGGCTTCAGATTCGTGCTGGAGCTGTTTGACCCAGTACCAGTAGGCAACGATCATCACGCCGGCGACGAGATCGAACACAGCGGCAGCAAGCGCGTACGGCGAAAAGATACGATCCTGAATTGCAAGCCCGACGGCCGCGGCAGCGAAGATTTTCTGGATGCCCGTCCACAACACCGCAACGTGCTGGGCATCGTGACGTACCAGAGCGTGCATGAGCAGCGCACCGAAGCACGCCGTGAGCACGCCGGTGATTTTCAAGAAGTGCTTGCTTACCAGCGTCATGTCGGGCGAGAGGAATTGCAGCAGCGCACCCGGAGCAACACACTGTACGACACCGCTGATCACAGTAATTGCCCCGATACCGTAGAGTGTCCACCAGAAGCGATCGCGGAGAAGCGTCATGAACGACGGGCGTATCGTGAAAGTAGATGTGTCCCATTCCGTCCGAAGGCGACGGACTCTCCGCCGTCAAACGTTCGGAAAACTGATGGGAAACGCTACGGCAAGGTATGTGGAGAGTGAGAGAAAGTCAAGGAGAATCTTACGACCGCAACCACATCTCGAATCCCTCATTCGATACAACGGGTTTAGCGCTCCGACTTCGAGAGACCCTCACGCTGAAGAGCTACTCCTGCACGCTACGCACGCTCTGCCTCAGGCGCTTTTTTGTGGCATGGATCTTTTTCTCCTCCACCCTCTTTGCCGAAGCTTGAGAAGATGGTTTGGTCGGGATGCGCTTCTGTTCGGGCCTGAGGGCAAGACGCATCAGGGCGATAAACTTCTCCAACGCTCGCTCTCGATTCTTCCACTGACTGCGTGATTCCTGAGAAACGAGATGCAGCACGCCCTTCGTGTCGATCTTTGTGCGAAGTCGAGAGACGAGCTTGCGTCGTTGGTCCGCTGTCAGACTCGGAGAATTCTTCACGTTGAACCGCAGCTCAACCCGACTCGAAACTTTGTTGACGTTCTGGCCGCCGGGCCCGCCGCTGCGCGCAAACCTGAACTCAAGCTCCTTCAGAGGAATCCTGACAGCATCATCAATCACAACCATCTCCATACCCGGGTCCTCTCATGCGTTTGAATTTGTCCCCGCTTCTCAGTACAATGTTCGTGCTTCATATTCACATCCCATCGTCGTATGACCATACCCGCTGGCAAAGACTATTACGTCGAACTTGAACAGCCCGAGGGCGTCGGCACGGCCTGGGTTGTGCGCGTGTACCGGAAAGGCTTCCCGTTCAGGAAGAACATCAGTTCGGATTGGTTTCTTGATGAAGGGCAGGCACGCCAATTTGCCGAACGGGTTGCACGCGAGCTGAGCAACGGCAGGCCAGCAGCAGCCCTCAAGTCCCGCCGACCCGGCTGGGACGTGTTTCCGGTGGACAAAGAGCGCTGAAAGCATCCCGATTCGTCGCACCCGCCAGAGATTCACCGCGCCGCCAGCAATCGTTCGACAACTTCAAGCTCGGACGTTGGAAGGCTGCAGACGTAGTCTTCGCACACGTAGGCTACTGCTTGCCCTTCTCGGGCTGAGAGCGGACGCGTGAACGGCGACAGCGTTTCGAGTCTCGTTCGCGTTGCCGGTTCAAGCAAGAGCACGATCTTGTTCGGGAGGTAGCGTCGTTGAACGTGCTTCAGCATCTGCCGCGTCAGCTCATCTTGGACTGATCCTGCAATGACAATCTGCTTGACCTTGCTCTGAGAGAAGTCGTAGGCGCAGAGCATGAACGGCAGGACAACGGGCTGTTTTTCCAACGCACCGGAAAATGCCTCCAGAATTTGCTCTGCTTTCACGCGCAAGCTGTCGTCGCCGGTGATATGGTAGAGGCGGAGAAGGTTCATTGCCGCAACGGAATTCCCGGCAGGCTCGGCGCCGTCGTAATGTTCCTTCGTACGCACCAACACGGAGTTGTCTTCGCCCGATGTGTCGAAGAACCCGCCTCCCTTTTCATCCCAGAAGATCTGAAGCTGCGTTCGTGTAAAACGAAGCGCCTGCTCGAGCCAGTACACATCGAAGTCGGATTCGTATAAATCAAGAAGGCCCGCAACAACGAACGCGTAGTCGTCGAGATGGGCTTCGAATCTTGCCTCGCCCTCACGATAGCGACGGCGGAGTTTTTCGGTGGTGGGATCAACCATCTTTTGTAAGACAAAACGTGCAGACGCCCGTGCAGCGTCGAGATAGCGCGACTCGCCGAGCGCCTGAGAGGCTCGTGCACATGCGCTGATCATCAATCCGTTCCAGCCCGCAAGAATCTTGTCATCAAGATGAGGACGGGGTCTGCGCGCTCGAAGCTCGAACAGGCGCTTGCGTGCGGCAGCGAGAAGCGCGACGACGTCCGATTCCGTTCGATGGAATGCGGCTGCAGTTTCGGCGATCGGGTGAGCAACGTACAGGATGTTCCGTCCCGTGAACTCCAACTGCGGATCAACGGCGACATTCCCATCCTCTTCTACACCATAATGAAAGCAAAAGACGCTGCCGGTTTCTTTTCCCAGCGCGTCGAGAATCTCCTTCTTGGTCCAGACGTAAAAAGCGCCTTCTCCTTTTTGCTCAGGGGATTCGGGACGCGGGCTGTCGGCATCTTCCGCCGAATAAAATCCGCCGAGCGCGTCCGTCATGTCTCGCAACACGTACTCCAACACGTCCCGCGCGATTGCTGCGTACCGTTTGCTGCCGGTGATCAGAAACAGGTCGAGATACGCGTTGGCGAGCTGGGCTTGATCGTACAGCATCTTTTCGAAATGCGGCACGCGCCAGTCCGCGTCCACCGAATAGCGATGGAATCCGCCGCCGATATGATCGTACATGCCGCCGCTCGCCATCTTCTCCAGCGTATGCTCGGCCATCTTCAACGCATCCCGATTTCCCGTTCGATGATAGTAGCGCAACAGGAAATTGAGCACGACCGGACGAGGAAACTTCGGCGCGCCTCCAAAACCGCCGTGCTCGGCATCGTACATCTGCTGGAATTGCTCAAAGCATCGATCGAGAACCGCGGGCGTCAGTGTCCCACCGCGTGAGGTCGTGGGAAGTTGCTGAAGAAAAGAAACGACGCCGTTGGCCGCGTCCAACACTCTTGCGCGATCCGTCGTCCAGATCTCGTGAATACGGCGAAGCAAATCGGGAAACCCGATTCGTCCGTAGCGCGACTCGGGCGGGTAGTATGTTCCTCCGAAGAACGGCTTGAGGTCGGGCGTAAGAAACATGGACATGGGCCAGCCGCCGTTCTCTCCCATGCTTTGAAGCGCCGTCATGTACACCCGATCCACGTCGGGGCGCTCTTCTCTGTCCACCTTGATACAGACGAAATATCTGTTCATCAGGGCAGCAATCGAATCGTTCTCGAACGATTCCTCTTCCATAACGTGACACCAATGGCAGGTTGAGTAACCGATAGAAAGGAAGATGGGCTTGTCTTCGGCGCGGGCTTTCGCAAAGGCTTCCTCGCCCCACGGGTACCAATCCACAGGATTGTAGGCGTGCTGCAGCAGGTATGGACTCTTTTCGTTGATGAGGCGGTTCGGTGTCTTGCCTGATCCCATAGAACTCCCACTCGATTTCGGCGCGTCGTGGCGGCATCCTGCACATGCTGCGACAAGCAACATGGTGAGAAGCATTCGCGCCGATGCATCCACGATGCTCATGACGTAAGGTACAGAGTTCCTGTTCGATTACCAAGAAGCAGAAGAGCCGTCCAGGCGAACGGCTCCGGCATTCTGAGAACTCGGCACAGTACCAGCACGGGAACGGTCGCGGCCACCGCAACGACGGTGCGCGGACGACTCTTCTACTGAGCCGGCGGAATGTAGTCCTCTTGTGCAACAACCAGAAGCAGCAGGGCGCCTTCATCGCTGCTGAGAACGCCGTGGTCGCTGCCCTCATCACCGTGATGGAGAACGCCGGGACCGAGTCTTTTTCCGTTGAGAATGACCGACCCGCTCAGAACGTAGCATTCCTCCTCGCCCGAGTGATGATGCGCAGGAAAGATGGTTCCCGGCTCTACCTTCATCAGCATCGTAATGTAGCCTCGCTTCTTACTCTCACTCAGAACTTTGAACGAGACGCCGGGAACGGGATGCTTGCGCCATTCCATGTGTTCAGGATACGCCGTGTAGATACCTTCGGCATGATCGAAACGCAACGAGCCGGGTCCTCGCTGTGCCCGTTGGATAGTTTGCCGAATTCTCTTCATCAGGCTTTGCTTCACATGAGCAGGCGGTTCCACGGGATGCAGAGCCTGCCGGACCGCGGCCGTCATCGTTGTGTGCCACGCGGCTGTTTGTTCGACGGCCGCCTCGTTGTTCGCCTTCAACAAACGCTCAAGTTCTTCACGCTCACTTCCATCGAGCGCGCCGACGGCATACAGCAGCGTCAAATCCTTTACCTGTTCTTCTGTCATAGCGGTTATACTTCCCCTTTGTTCAACAACCCACTCTGTTCAAGCTCGCGCCTGAGCGTCATCATCCCCGACCGAATACGCGTTTTGACGGTCCCCAACGGCAGACGGAAACGCTCGGCGAGCTGCGACTGCGTGAAACCCTCGAAGTATGCGCTTTCAATCAACACGCGCTGTTCTGGCGGGAGCGCGCTCAGAGCCGTGAGGATGGTTCTGCGCTGCTGAGCTTGATGAGCTGCATGCTCGGGACTCGCCCCCGCTTCTTCCGCCTGCAACTCCGCGTGCCGGTCCAGACCATCCTCCAACTTTCGCTGGTGCCCAAACTTCGATCGCAGTCTGTCGATCGCCAGATTGCGAGCGATACGTGTCAACCACACGATCGGGCTGCCGAGTGATTCATCGTACGTCGAGGCTTTTTCCCACACACGCAGGAACACTTCCTGCAGCGTATCTTCCGCTTCATTCTGCTCCTTGAGAATGCGCAGAAGCAAACCGTACAGCTGGCTTGCATGTCGGTCATACAGCACACCGAGTGCATCTTCTTCTCGTCGCATGATATGATGGAGCAAGTCGATATCAGCCGAGGCAGTGGAGGGATTCGCACTCGCGGATGTATTCATGTGTGATCGCGTGATGTGGCTGAACGTTGCTGAATATATCGAAAGACGATTGGACATACAATTTCTCCAACCAATCCGCGGAAACACACCCCGCTGCATTGCGAACGGGGTCTTCGCATTGTTCGAAGGACGTAGCTCCCGAGGCTTCGCTCTGTGCTGGTAAGTTTGCAGGAGGAATGCTACATTGTGAGCGATCGTTTGTTATCACGGAATATCACAGCATGCAGGCAGAATCGCTCCCCATCCTCGGTTTAGGATTCGTTCTCGGACTCAAGCACGCGCTTGACGCCGACCATGTCATCGCAGTCGCAACAATCGTCAGCGAGCGCAAAGGCGTCTTGAGTTCTTCGATTGTTGGCCTGCTGTGGGGTATCGGCCACACGGCAACGCTGCTCGTCATCGGCTGCGGCGTTGTCGCACTCCACCTTCATATTCCAGAAACCCTGGCACTGAGCATGGAGTTTGCCGTCGCGATGATGCTTGTCCTGCTGGGACTGGACGTGCTGCGGAAAGTCTGGCGAGGAGAGATTGTACACGTTCATCTCCACACGCATCACGGCAAGCGCCACATCCATCTGCACACGCACGCTGCAGGCTCGCAGCACACACATGATGATGCGCCCTCGCACCATGAAAGCCGCGCCGCGCGGTTCTTCGAACGAGCATGGTCACAGCTCTCCCAGAACAAACGTTCCCTTGTTGCCGGCATGGTCCACGGGCTGGCGGGAAGCGCCGCACTCATGCTGATCATTCTTACCACCATCCACAACAGTATGCTCGCGTTCGTTTACATCGCTCTATTCGGCGCCGGCTCCATTGGCGGGATGGTGGCAATGAGTATGCTCGTCGGGCTTCCGTTCACACTTTCGGCGCAGCGATCACACCGATTCAACATCCTCATGCGGGCACTCGCAGGTGGTATCAGTGTAGCCTTCGGCAGCTTCCTTGCATGGCACCTCGGCGTCGTTGAAGGATTGTTCATTCGATGATGATCCTTCCACTCATGCCGAAGTGCCCGAGACCGCAAAAGTGAGAACAGCGGAAGGTATACTCCCCCTTCTTCGCCGCGAAGAATTCGATCGTTTTCGTTTCGTGCTCTTCCAATCGTTCGTCGATGCCGAATGCACCGAGCGCAAAACCGTGCGTCCCGTCGATTGCCCTCACCTTCAGTACAACAAGCGTCCCTTCGTGCACACGTACCTCCTCGGGAGTGAAGTGAAAGTGTTCGGCCGTCATTTCGATTGTCGTGTGGGGCACGCTGTTGCGATCGAGACCGGGTGGAACGGCATCGAAGAGTTTGGCAGTCGCGCAGCCAAAAAGAAGAAGCACAGAAACCATCAGGAGTCTAATCATTTCGCACTTCCTTCATTGTTCATTCAAGAAACGCTCTGTACGGCGCGATGGTTGCAAACAGCAGAGGGAGACACTGTCGGGCGCGGAGGTGCCGAGGATGTGAGCGTCGTCTTCGGCTTCGTGTTAGCATGGCACATCGGGTTGGTCGAAGGGCTGTTCCTCCGTTGAGCTTGGTGTGTTCGTGCTTGTAACTCCCGCCCTTTTTTGTGAAATTCCATTGGCCAAAGAGATTCCCATGCGGACGATCTTCATCATCCTTTTGACGGCAAGCGCAGCATCGTTGCTGTGGGCTCAACCCTTCGAGCGACAGGTGGAGGGAATTCCCGTGCAGGCGAACGGCGTCTCCATCTCACTCCCCTTCGCAGGCGGCGTCAACTCCCCCAATCATCAGTTCCTGGATATTGATGGCGACGGCGACCTTGATTTGTTTGTGTTAGATGTGAATCCGCCTGTTGAGTTGTATCGGAATGAAGGAACGGTAACCTCACCCGACTACAAGCTGCGCAACGGCATTGTTCCTCTTCCTCCGATCTCTCGCTGGTTTCTCTTTCATGATGTTGATGGAGATGGGCTGAAGGATTTACTCACCGAAGATTCGACGTTTGTGGGCGTTCGATTGTACAAGAACACCGGCACGCCGCAGGCCCCTCTCTTCACGCTCATCGCCGGTACGCTGCGCGACTCCAGCAACGCTGATGTGTTTGCCGGTCAAAACAGCATCCCCGCTCTCGTCGATATTGATGCGGACGGCGATCTCGACTTCTTCTCCAGCAACTACAACGGAACGATCAACTTCTATCAGAACATTGGTACACCCGCCAACCTCCGCCTCGCCTTTCGCACCACCTTCTGGCAGGCCATTACGATCTACGGCGATACGTGTACCATCGGCGATCGTCCTCCGGACCTGCACGGCGCGAGCGCATTCCGCTTTGCGGATATTAACGGTAACGGCGCGCCCGACCTCTTCATCGGCGATGTGTTTGCATCGGGCATCTTCTTTTTGCAGAACATCGGAACGCCCGCAGTCCCGCACATGGTATGCAACACCAGCAGCTTCCCCATCAACCAGCCCGTGCGTACCGCGGGATTCAATCAAACCTCGTTCGTCGACATTGACGGCGACGGCGACCTCGATTTGTTCGTCGGCGTCCTGGCCACCCTCGTGCAAACCGACGGCTTCATGTTTTACCGAAACAACGGTTCGCCCACTGCGCCCCTGTTTCAGCTTCAAACGACGAACTTCCTCTCGATGATCGACGTCGGCATGAATGCTCACCCGACCTTTGTTGACATTGATGCGAATGGAACGCTGGACCTGTTCATCGGCGACCTCGGTGGCAGGCTGACATTCTTCAAAAATGAAGGGACGGCTTCCGCCCCCTCGTTCCGACTTGCTGACTCAACCTATCAGAACATCCGCGGTGGGTTTTCGTTTGCCCCGGTCTTCGCTGACATTGACAATGATGGCAGGAAGGATTTGTTCATCGGCACGTATGATGGACGTATCAAATTCTACCGCAACGTCGGCACGCCGCAGGCGGCAACGTTCCTGCTGCAAGCGTCGCCCACCGACACGATCAACGTGTCTTCCAACGCGGCGCCGGCATTTGTTGATATTGATGCCGACGGCGATTTCGATCTCTTTGTCGGCAAGGGCAACGGAAGCATCAGCTTTTATCGCAACGAGGGGAACGCCGGCGTGTTCCTTCCGGTTCTGCAGACCACGTCGTATCAAGGCATCCCTGCCGGATCCAATCTCTTCCCGACCTTTACCGATATCGACAACGATGGAGATACAGACCTGTTCATCGGCACGAGCGACGGGCTGGTGGAGTTTTATGAGAATGTCGGAACGCCGGCCGCAGCACAGTTCATCCGGCGGACGAACCACTACGCCGCCACCGAGCCGCTGCTCGAAGCGGCCCCCACGTTCGCCGATATTGACGCCGATGGCGACAACGATCTGTTCGTCGGCACCTTGCGCGGCGGATTGCACTTCTACCGCAACTGGCGGAACTCCCTCTCCGTTCCCGAGGCAAGCGTTCCGTTTTCCACCGAACTCCTCCAGAACTATCCCAACCCGTTCAATCCCACCACAACAATCCGCTTCTCAGTTCGGGGTTCGGCGTTTGAGGAAAGCCGGTCAGCGTTCAGGGTTCAACGTTCAGGGCGCGTAACGTTGAAGGTGTATGATGTGCTGGGACGCGAAGTCGTGACGCTGGTGGACGGCAATGTCCACCCTGGAACATTTGAGGTGGTGTTTGATGCAGCAGATTTCCCCAGCGGCGTGTACTACTACAGACTTCAAGCAGGCGATTTCGCCCAAACACGGAAGATGATCCTTCTTCGATGATCTCCGACTCCTCTACTTAACAGGTCGGAGAGACGTTCTCGCTAAGTTCATTGCGAAGGCAAATGCAATCAACCGCGAGAACCGACCGAACGGAGTTCGTCCCGCCCGTGTTTGCCTTGATGCAAGACGCGCGCCGGCCTGCACGCTTGTTCCAATCCCCAAAAATTGGAAAACACCAATCTCCATTTCTCAATATCAAGATTCGCCGAACGCGTTTCTCAACATTTCCTACCATAATCCGCACGTTTGAGACTGGCCCAGTGTGTGTGATGTGCCCTGAGTAGCTGACTCTCCCGACCCCACTTGGACATATGACGACAACTCAGGTTCAATCGAAGAAAGTCATCGGCGGGCTTGTGATCAACGTCGAACGGTGCAAGGGCTGTGGCTTTTGCATCGAATTCTGTCCGCCGAAGGCACTCAAGTTTTCCGAGCAGTACAACTCCAAGGGCTACCATCCGCCAGTACTGATCTCACAGGATCTCTGCAACGGCTGCAACATGTGCGGCTTGCTCTGTCCCGATTTTGCCATCTACGGATTCATCCGCAAGGTTAACAGAAAGTGACGAAGGTATGAACGCAGATCCGCGAGGAGTTTTGACTGGTTTTCATTTTCTGGACGGTGATCACGCTTGTTCGGAAGGAGCGATTGCGGCGGGATGCCGTTTTGTTGCAGGCTATCCGATCACGCCGTCAACGGAAGTTGTTGAGCGCATTGCTGCGCGGTTTCCGTACGTCGGCGGGATTTTCATTCAGATGGAAGATGAGATTGCTTCCTCGATCGCTATTCAGGGGGCCGTGTGGGGCGGAATGAAGGCGATGACGGTGACGTCGGGTCCGGGCTTTTCGCTCATGATGGAACACATCGGCTTCGCGGCGATGACGGAAACACCCTGCGTGTTCGTTGATGTACAGCGTGCGGGACCTTCCACCGGTTTGCCGACGCAGCCTGCGCAAGGCGATATGATGCAGGCGCGCTGGGGCTCGCACGGCGATTACGGGATTATCGCGCTCTCGCCCAACTCGCCGCAGGAATGTTTCGATCTGACCATCAAAGCATTCAACCTCTCCGAAGAATACCGCGTGCCCGTTCTGCTGATGATGGATGAATGTGTCGGGCACATGACCGAGCGCGTCGTCATTCCGCCTGCCGATCAGATCGAGATCGTGCCGCGCCGGTACTTCGACGGGCCCCCGCAGGAGTATCTTCCGTTCAAAGCGAACGCAACCCTCGTCCCGCCGATGGTGAAAGCGGGCGACGGATACAACATACATGTCACCGGCCTGACGCACGATGAGAAAGGTTATCCTGCTATGACGGTTACCGCACAGGATGCTCTCGTGCATCGGCTGGTGGGGAAGATTCGGGTTCATGCCGACCGAATCGTCGAGTACCGTGAAGATCAGGTCGACGGGGCGGATGTTGTGCTGGTGACGTACGGCATCACGTCACGTACCGCCGTCCCGGCAATAGAGCAAGCGCGGAGAGACGGCTTGAAGGTTGGCCACCTGCGTCTGGTGGTCGTCTGGCCGTTTCCGGAGAAACGCATCCGCGAGTTGGCGCAGAAGGTCAAGGCATTTGTCGTTCCCGAAATCAATCTGGGTCAGATGGTGAATGAGGTTGAGCGCTGCTCTGCCGGCCGCGCGCATGTGGAGTTCGTCGGCCATGCGGGCGGCGGCGTGCACAGCCCGAAGAGTATTTACGCGGCAATTCAACGAGCACTCAAGAGATAGACGATGGCAGAACCACTTCTTGACGTTGACGAAAGTCTCCCCGTCAATCCGGTGGAAGCATTTCTCCGAACCGACCGCCTGCCGCACATCTGGTGTCCGGGCTGCGGCATCGGCACAACGGTGAACTGCTTCGCCCACGCTTTGGAAACCAGCGGCCTCGATCTTCGCAAGGTTGCTGTGGTGTCGGGGATCGGCTGCACCGGACGCGTGGCAGGCTACGTCAACCTCGATTCCTTTCACACAACACATGGACGAGCTATCCCCTTCGCAACCGGGTTGAAGCTTGCCAACCCTGAACTCAAAGTCGTTGTCTATAGTGGCGATGGCGACCTCACGGCGATTGGAGGGAATCATTTCATTCACGCTGCGCGCCGCAACGTGGACATGACGGTCATTCTCGTCAACAATTGTATTTATGGGATGACCGGCGGACAGGTCGCCCCCACGACACCCCTAACAGCAACTGCTTCGACGATGCCGTATGGCAACTTCGAAGAGGCGTTCAATCTGCCGTACCTTGCCGAGTCGTGCGGTGCGGTGTATGTCGCGCGCTGGACGGCCTATCATGTTCGTCATCTCACCAAATCCATCAAAGAGGCTCTGGCAAAGAAGGGGTTCTCGTTCGTCGAAGTCCTCGCCCCCTGCCCCACACTCTATAGCAGAAGGAATAAGCTTGGCGACGGACTGGATCAGATGATCTACTACAAGGAACACAGCGAGATTCGCAACGGAGCGGATACACGCACGATAGGATTAGAATTTCAGGGTAAGATTGTTGTGGGAAAATTCGTTGATAAGGAGCGGCCCACCTATCAGGACACGATGCACGAGTACTACAAGAAACGGCTCGGCGATAAGTACATTCCGCATCAGGTATAGGTTGCAGCATGACACGAGTTGAAATCAAAGTAGGCGGGTTCGGCGGCCAGGGGGTGATTCTCAGCGGCTACGTCATCGGTCGCGCGGCCTCCATCTACGACGACAAGTTTGCGACAATGATTCAATCCTTCGGGCCTGAAGCGCGTGGCAGCGCTTGCAGCGCGCAGATCATCGTCTCGTCTGAAGAGATCACCTATCCGTATCTCACGAGTCCGAATATCCTCGTCGTCATGTCGCAGGAAGCCTACACCAAATTCTCCCCCGAGCTGGCACCGGGCGGCATTCTCATTACGGAAGAGGAATTGGTCAGTCCTTACAACCTTCGCCGGGACGTGAGGCACTACGCCATTCCCGCGACACGCATGGCAGAGGAGTTGGGAAAGAGGATGGTGATGAATAGTGTGATGTTAGGCTTCTTCACGGCTGTCACCGGCGTCGTTTCCCAGGATGCCATGCAGAAGGCCGTCTCCGCATCCGTCCCGCCTGGCACCGAAGAGTTGAACCTGAAAGCCTTTCAACGCGGGTACGAATACGGCGTTCAAATGCTGAGCGAAGTGCGGAACACCGAGCAGGTAACTCCCGAATAGTTGACGAAGAAGAGTTCGATCAACGAAGAACACAAAGGTACACGAAGGTGGCCGTTATCTTGGTCAGGGAATGATGATTCGTGTTCCTTCGTGACCTTCGTGGATAGCTAAGGCTGCAGGCCAACTCGCTTCACAAATCCTCTCACGACTGCCGCAAGCTCTTGCTTGACATCCTCGTCGCTTCTTCCTGAATTCTTTGGAACGTGGAAGGAGTGATCGGCATGCTCAATCAGATGCAGCGTCGCCACTTTGTTGAGCTTCTCCACTACCGGCTTGAGCAGGGACATCTCTGCAAACTCATCTTTCGTTCCCTGAAGGAAGAGCATCGGAATTTCCACGCTGCTTAAGTGTTCTGCTCGCTCGGTTGACGGCTTGCCCGGCGGGTGAAGCGGAAAGCCGAAAAAGATAAGTCCCCGCAATCCCTCGAGCGGTTCCGCAGCATACGCCATCGAAGTCATGCGTCCGCCCATAGACTTGCCGCCTGCAAACAAGGGAAGCGTGTCCGCATATCGAGCTGCTTCAGCAACTGCTGAGCGAACAGTCGCGAACAGGAGCGGATGCGGGTCAGGACGTTTTTGTTTTCGTTGCATGTAAGGAAAGTTGTAGCGCAACGTGGCAATCCCTTCGTCCGCAAGTTTCTCGGACATCGTAGCCATGAACGGGTGATGCATGCCAGCTCCTGCTCCGTGGGCAAAAACGTAGAACGCATGCGCCTCACGCGGGATCATGAGAAGTCCATCAACATCACCGGCAGCTGCCGTGACGCTGAACGAAACGGATCGAGCTTTCATCTCTATGAGACAATTGATTTCAAACGGGCAAGATTTGTGATCAATCGTGCCCTTCTCGTTTTGCAATCTCTCGTTCTACAAAAGCCTTGACGGTACTCCTGGCAGGCTCTTCCAATTTTCTCAACCTACGTCCGAAACTCTCGAGCTGATCCTTCGACATGCGGGCGTGCCAATCCTCTTTTGCAAGATCGAATACCTTTACCGCTCCCGGCTTCGCGGTCGGTAACGTGGAAGTATGGCAGCTACCGCAATCGGGCCTGATGATGTTCCTGACGCGCTCGTGCAGCGCGAGGCCGCCAACTGCTGCATGCGCGGGCGGCACCTCCATCGTTTCGGTTGGGGTGCTCTGGCCATCGGGGCGGCCGTCCGGATTTCCGGGCCAGCAGAGCCAGGGGGACAGTGTAAGACTGGTGACGACAAATGTATGGAAGGCGAGTGCTTTCACCGATGGCCTCGCGGTCAATAAACGGCTTCGTTGTTCATTCTGTGTAACAGTTTGAAGCGCGCGAAAGGCCACCGCGGAAGTCAGGCCGCCGAAGCCCTTTCTCGAATATCACTCAGGCACATTCTTCAGAGACTCAGCCAGGCCCCGCATCTCCTCCTTGATGGTATCCCGCACGCGTCGGAACACAGCGAGGCGTTCGTCGAGCGTTCCGGTTGCACCGGCAGGATCTTCGAAGGGAATGTGAAGTGTGGCGTGTGTACCGGGCAAGTAGGGGCATTCTTCCCGTGCATTATCGCACACCGTGACAACGTAATCGAGCGGCGTGCCGATAAATTCTTCAACCGACTTCGACCGATGCGAGCTGATATCAATGCCGGCTTCGTTCATCACCTGTATAGCAAGAGGATGGACAAAACTGGGCCGCGTGCCTGCACTCGATACTTCAAGCTTCCCACCCCCAAAATGGCGCAGCCAGCCTTCGGCCATTTGACTGCGGCAGGAATTCCCGGTACAGAGAATCAGGACGCGTTTCATATCGTGATTTCCTCCGCGTCTTTGTTTTGGAGAATGCGATCTACGGCAGCGTCAAGGCATGACTCGACTTCATCAACATCGAGACTCACGTTCGGACGAGCACTGACCTCCAGCGTTATGCCGTCCGGAATTTGCGTAGCGCGGATCGCTTCGAGAGTCGAGTGGCGGCCCGGATCGCATGCATCCTCAACCGCACAATTTCCTCCGAACTTCTTCACGATTGTGGCGCTATCCTCCCCGATGCCGAGAAGTCTGATTTCGATTCTGTTATTCTTTCGAGTAATAATGTGTCTCATTTCTTTCTCATCTCAAATCAAGCTGCATGCACACGGCATGTTTACATGCGCCGGTAAACTCTACCGACTGCGTGATCGGTCCGGTAACCGAGTGCTGGTCAATTCTCGTGAAGCCCTTCTTCTCAAAATACTTCTCTGCTGTATTGGTGAGAAGAATGAGCTGACGAACGCCATGCCCTCGTGCTCTGGCGAGCAGCGCATCGTACAGAATCGTGCCGATTCCGCTGTTGCGCCATGGCGGACTAACGACGGCGGAGCGGAGTAGCGCCGTCTGCCCATAGAGTTCCAAGCCCATAGAACCAATCACCGCATTGTCGCGGACAGCAACGAGAAATGTTTCGAGATGCTCGGCTACTCCCTCAACGGGCAGCGAGGCTTCCTTGAGCAGCCTGCTCAATGCAGGATAGTCGGCCGGAGTTGCCTGCCTGATTGTAATGTCATTCATTTCTCAGCCACGACGGTGATGCTAACCAAACCAAAAGGCACGTCCTGATCAAGCGCATATTTTTTTTCCGCAACAACGGTGATGTTCTTGAATCCAGCATCACGAACGATGTGAAGGTATTCCTCCTTGTCAATAGCACCTGAAACACAACCCGCCCAGAGTTCGAGATCACGTCGGACATTGGCCGGGATGTCTCCGATGGAAACGATATCGGAGATGGTAAACTTGCCTCCCGGTTTCAACACACGGTACATCTCGGCGAAAGCCTTGCGTTTATCGGGCACAAGGTTGATGACGCAGTTGCTGATGATGCGGTCAACCGAATTGGATTCCACCGGCATGTTTTCGATCTCACCCTTCCAGAACTCGGCGTTTTCGATACCGAGGTTCGCCTTGTTGCGCCGCGCACGCTTGATCATCTCATCGGTCATGTCGAGTCCAATCGCTTTGCCCGTCGGACCCACTTTCTTCGCAGCCAGAAAGACGTCGATGCCGGCACCGGAACCCAGATCGAGCACCGTCATGCCTTCCCGCATGTCGGCGAAGGCGGTTGGGGTGCCGCAGCCAAGACCTAAGTCGGCAGCCTGCACAATCTGTTCATCAACGTCGGTGTATCTGTCATTCATCATGAACGCGAAGGTTTCGGCCGAGGTATCGGTACCGCAGCCGCAACCCGGCCCGCAGCATGAGCTTCGCTCCTCAGCAATTGTTCCGTACTTCTCGCGCACGACTCTTTTGATGTCGGTTGGTGTCATGATGCTCCTTTCTTCTTATGTGAGATCGAATACTGCCGGTTTCGAGTCGGGTTTGACGACGGCGAATGTCGCACAACAGCCTTTGTCTATGCTCTTCGCCAGTTCTCGCGCATCTTTCAGCGCAACAGGGTTGAGCTGCAGGATGGTTTTCAGGCAGCCCATAAGGTGCTCGTGTTCTTTGTTCTTCGGACGAGCAAGAGAATAAAGCATCCACAGTCCCTGCTGGCGGGAATCCACCAGTCCCGCATTGCGTAAGTAGGCAAGATGTCGGGACGTCTTTGTCTGCGTAAAACCTGTAATGGCTTCTATGTCACAGACGCAGATTTCACCCGTTCGGAATATGAGATTGAGGATCCGTAGCCGGGCTTCATCCGAGAGGGCCTTGAATACTTGTGTCAGCTCTTTCATGTTTGGCCATTCTTCCAACTGTATTTGGCTATACGAATATAGTGAATGAGAGTTACATCTGTCAAGGAAAATTATTTCGGGCTGACAGACTTCTCACGATGTGAGGCATGACAAGAACCGGAGTTTTCTTGACTCCAGGACTTGCACCTGAGACGCGATAATACTACGTTTGCCCACCCGAACGTGCATACTCACAAAACCATCATCACACTTTCTCAACAAACTCATTAAGGAGGAGGCATGAAGCACCTTTGGTTAGCTGTTGCTGTAGTGCTGGCGACGAGCCTTGCGAGGGCTTCCGACGGAGCGAATGTCCGACCGTTGGCCGGGCCGCAGGAGGGCGTGGTACCGATAGTCGTCAAACCGGATCTCCATCCGGGCGCTGCCGTTACCATTGAACCGGGACGCGTCTTCGAAGTCCCGCTGCGGTTCGAATTCCCCCATGAAGAGTTCGGCAAGCTGAAGCGCTATGAGGAAACGACAGATGAACAGGAGCCACAGGGCTATGAGATTCAATACGATCCCAACGTTGGCGGCGGGGCGTTGGCGCCCAATCAGGGTGTGAACTTCAACGGCCTCGGGCAGAATGGTTGGATCCCCTACGACGCTGCGATTGCGGTTGGCCCGACTCATGTGCTTGATATGACGAATGCACAGTTCGGCATCTACACGCGTGCGGGAGTGAACGTCAGTACTGTACAATTCGCAACGTGGTGGGGCACAGCAGCAGGAACGCCGTTCGACCCGAAGTGCTTCTATGATCGCGTCGCAGGAAGGTTCGTTATGCTGGCAACATCCGTCGGCAACGGGCTTGCCAACATGTATCTGTCCGTCTCGCAAACGTCCGATCCAACGGGACCGTGGTGGAACTACACATTCGATTGGCGGCTCGATGGTACGACCATGACCGGCAACTGGGGCGACTATCCCGGCCTGGGTTACAACGACAACGCCATTTTCATCAACACCAATCAGTACACCATCAGCAGCAATTCGTATCGCTATTCGAAAGTGCGTGTGCTGAATAAAGCGCAGCTGTATTCCGGCTCACCGGCAACGTACACCGATTTCATTGACCTACGAAATGCCGACGGTACATCTGCCTTCACAGTAAAGCCGGCGAGGTGCCTCAGCCCTTCAGCCTCCGAGTACCTTCTCAACACACGTTCGGGCGGAGGAAGCTCCGTAACACTGTGGCGCATTGATAACGCGCCGTCATCGCCGACTCTGACACGGGTGGCGACTGTTTCCGTGGGCAGCTACGCCGTTCCACCCGATGCTCGGCAGCCGGGCACAGGCGTCCTTATCGCCACCAACGATTGCCGAACACAGGATGTCGTTTGGAGAAACGGGTTTGTGTACACGGGCTTCAATGTACGGGCGGGATCGAACAAGCGGTCGTACGTCTCGGCAATCCGCTACCTGAAGATCAGCAGTACGGGGGCTATTGACAAGAACATTACGTACACCGCAAGCGGTATTCACATGTACTACCCGGCCGTGACCGCCGATGCGTCGAACAACATGTTCATGACGTTCTCACGCTCCAGCTCGTCGGAGTATGCTTCGATGTATCGAACGGGCATGCTCGCAACCGAGACGACGATTCAGCCGAGCGCGCTGGTGAAAGCAGGCGCTGCCTCCAACACCTCGGGCAGGTGGGGAGACTACAGCGGCGTGGACAACGATCCGCTGGACGACAGCGATGTATGGATGTACGCTGGGTGGGCAAATACATCCAACCGCTGGGCAACATGGAATGCGGCGACGTCGTTCGGGACACCTCCTTCGGCGCCGCAAAAACCTGTTGCCGCAGCCGAAGCACGAACGTTTGCTTTGAAAGGAAACTATCCCAATCCCTTCAATCCTTCAACAACCATCTATTACTCTGTACCGCAGGATATGCACGTTCGCCTGACGGTGTACAACCTGTTGGGACAGGAGGTCGCAACATTGCTGAATGAAACTGTGAACGCGGGCGAGCATCAAACAACGTTTGTTGCCGACAACTACCCGAGCGGATTGTACTTCTACAGATTAGAGGCGGGAACGAACGTTAGTCTCGGACGGATGGTGTTGATGAAGTAGCCATCGCGAAGCTTGTGTGCATCAGAAGCCGGCTCTCCAAGAGCCGGCTTTTTTTCTTTGATCCCCCGCGGGTGAAGCCGAAAGCACAACTTCATTTCTCAAACGCCAGATGCTCCTGCCACCGAAAAAACAACTCCGCCGTCGCTTTCACATCGCCATAGCAATACTGCGCGATATCTCTGAAACGTCCGGCGTCGTATAGCGGACGGAGATCGAGTCCCGTGATGCCGTCGCTCTTCGGACTCTTGATGCCCAAACTCTTGCAGTAGAAATCGAGATTAAATCTTCTCATCCCGCCGTAGAACGTCAGCTGGTCGAGCAGATCGCAATGCTCGCTGAAGCTGTAGCGGTACGGCAGAAGGTTGCGCGTCGGTTTGACGCCCAACAGCAACGAGCGCAGCATGATGAATGGACAATCGAACCCTCGTCCGTTGAACGTGATGAATTGCGGATAATGCGGAATCGCCTTCCAGAACTCTTCGAGCATTTCTTTTTCGGTGGCCGAAACGAATTCGATCATGCCGTCATCCGATGTGAAGGAGTCCGGTTCGTTGGAGGCAAAGAGCACCCGCCCGTGCTGAGAATCGGGATTGAGCATGCCGATGGCGATGATGAAGCCGGTAAACGGGGTAAGTGCAAGCTTCTGGATTGCTTCGAGACGTTCATCATCCGTTGTGGCAAACTTCATCAGGTACTGCTGCTGCTGTTCGTCGAAGCTCTCCAGCGGATAACCGAGGGTTTCGATATCGAAGACGAGTCTGTTCATGGTCAGTCTCCTTCGTCTGTACTTGTGAGCACCTTGCTCATCACGCCGGCAATCACTTCCCACGAAAACCCTCTGCGGGAGAGGAAGGCAGAGAGTTTCTGCCGCGTTGAACGAAGGTCGCCGTGTGCAGTTCTGCGGAGGAATTTCCGGGCTGCCTCTAATGCAATTTCTTCTTGGGAGGATTCACGAAACGCTTCTTCAAGCGCAGCATCGATGATCTCTTTTTTGATGCCCAGCAGGAGAAGTTTTTGTTTGAGGGCAACGGGACCTTTGGGCCTAATCGTAAGCTGGTCGCGGATAAACGTGCGGGCGAATGCTTCATCGTCAAGAATGCCCGCGCTGCGGAGGGAAGCGATGGCCTGCCGAATCTCCTCATCGCCAAACTCCTTCTCGCGGAGTTTGTCGCGTATCTCTCGTTCGCTGCGCGGTCGTCGCGCAAGAAGCCGAAGCGCTGCCTGTTTTGCACTCTGCAGCTCTTCTGCGGCCTGGAGGGCTTTCAGTCTCGACTCGTCAATCTCATCACCGGTGCGCAGGCCGAACCGCAGCAGCGTCTCAGCGCTGATACCGACGGCAAACTCCCCATCAACGTAGATGTTCTTGCGCGAGGGATTGTTCTTCTGGCCCTCGATTTTGGTAATGCGCATCGGTATTCAGAAATCTTCCTCGTCTTCCGCCCGTATCTCCTGCCTAACAAGTTCACACCACGTGGCAACGACTTCCTCCGTCGCCCCTGCGTTTTTGAGGCTCTCGAGAACTGGACCATCATATGTCTTGAGATTGGGAAACGTAAGAAGTAAGACTGCCAGGTCACGCCAGTCTTTACCAGACTTCGGTTTGCCCCGCCGTTGATGATAGGATATGACTTTGTACGAGATTAGTTCTTCCGGAGCAATGACACGCACGTCTTCGATGAGCTTGACAGCCGGCATTTCATTGACTTGTCGAATATCCGCCAGATGTCGGTTACCCTCTTTACGGATATGGTAGATTCTGAAACCGCGGCTTTCCTGCAGCTCTCTCACTCGTACTGCGATGCGAAACCTTTCATGCAAGAAGTTTGCAAGTTCTTCCGCCAGTTCCTTTGCTCGATTGGAGAGGATATCAACATCTTGCATCATTCGAGGTTCTGCTACATAGGCGTTTACCGCTTGCGGACGAAAGAGAACAACATCATTGCGGCTTCGGAGAAAGTCGAGAATCGTCTGATAAATCGTTGCAAGCGGCAAAGGCTCGCGCATGACATACTCTTGAAATGTGAGTGAGTCCGTCCCGATCATCGTATAAGCTCTATACTTTCTTGGGTGATGTGGGAGGCATTTTCGTACTGCTTCCCACTGCCGGCGCGCTCCGATTGACCGCGGGGACTGCAGCGCTCTTTTCCGGTGAGGGCTTCTGCGAGTTTCCGTTCGCCTGTGCACCGTTCGTGCCCGCGAGACCCAGTTTCTTCCTCATCTCGGTTTCGATTTCGCGTGCAATCGTCGGGTTTTCCTGCAGGTACTTTTTCACCGAATCCCGGCCCTGGCCAATTCGTTCTTCCTTGTAGGAAAACCAGGAGCCGGATTTTGCGATGACGTTGTGCTCGACAGCCGTGTCAATCAAATCGCCGAGCTTGGAGATACCCTCATTGTATAAGATGTCGAACGTTGCTTCGCGGAACGGCGGCGCGACCTTGTTCTTGACAACCTTCACGCGAGTCCGGTTGCCGATCACGTTTGTCCCGTCCTTGATCGCTTCGATGCGGCGAACATCAAGGCGCACGGAGGCATAGAACTTCAGCGCGTTGCCGCCCGTCGTTGTCTCGGGATTCCCGAACATCACGCCGATCTTCATGCGCAGCTGGTTCGTGAAGATGACACACGTCTTTGATTTGCTGATTGCGGACGTCAGCTTCCGCAGCGCCTGGGACATCAGGCGCGCTTGCACCCCCATACTCGGGTCGCCCATCTCTCCTTCGATCTCCGCTCGCGGCGTCAGTGCAGCAACCGAATCAATAATGATGACGTCTAACGCACCGCTGCGAACAAGAGTTTCGGTGATTTCCAGCGCCTGCTCGCCGTACTCCGGCTGAGAGAGCAGAAGGTTGTTCACATCCACGCCTAACTTCTTCGCGTAGTTCAGGTCCAGCGCGTGTTCGGCGTCGATGAACGCGCAAATGCCGCCGTTTCGCTGTGCTTCGGCTACGATGTGAAGGCAGAGCGTAGTCTTGCCCGATGACTCCGGCCCGAAGATTTCAATGACCCTGCCGCGCGGAACGCCGCCGATGCCGAGTGCCGCATCGAGGGAAATGGAACCCGTCGAGATAACGTCTACCTGTTGGATCGGCCCTTCCCCCAGACGCATGACGGAGCCTTTCCCGTGCTGCTTCTCAATCTGGTCAATGGCAATCTTCAGCGATTGCAAGCGTTGTTCTCTATCGTCCGGCATGGGGAGTCCTCCTTTTACTGAAATGGGATTGGTGTTGCACTGAGAATTCTTTGATCGAGAATCGGATTATCATCGTACCGTATCGCTCAGACGCCGACCTTCCTGCGTGGCTGTTCCTCCGGTGTGGAAAGGACATGCTCTTACGGTTGTATATACCGAGCCGCTCGGTCTCAACTCGCTTTTGACGAGGGAAATGTGCGTCACGTGTGTTGGCTGGCTTTCAAAAGTAATGGATTCCATTCTGCGAAGCAAGTCATGCATGTTGCGTCCGCCTTTCACGCGCCCGATCGTCACATGCGGATGGAACGCCCGCTCTTCAGGCTCGAAGCCCAACTCGCCCATCGCAGTTTCCACCGCCGCTGCGAGCATCTTGAGCGATTGCTCTCCTTGTCTGACGCCAACCCACAGAACTCTTGGCTGGCCCTTCGGCGGAAACGTTCCGAGTGAAGCGTACTGAATGTCGAACGGCTCTACCTTCTGCGCAACGTCTTCGAGCGCGGCGATGATGCGAGGCACGCGCTCTTCCTCCGTGTTGCCCAGAAACTTCAGCGTGATGTGAAGCTTCTCAGGCTCTTCCCAGCGAACCTCCGCGCCCGACCCCTTCAGTCCCTCGATCACGCGGGCGATCGCTGTTCGAATCTCCTGCGGTGTTTCCACGGCAACGAAGAGGCGGGGCACAGTGGTTTCCTTCTTATTCAATATGCAAAAGTCTGCGCCGCACAATTTCCAGTGCAGCCTGCGCTGCGCGTTCCTTCACCCGCCGCCGCAGATCGCCAAACTGAAATCGAAGTGCAAACGTCGTCGCAGCATCCGAGTAGCCAATCCAGACAAGTCCCACAGGTTTTTCCGCCGTTCCCCCCGTCGGCCCGGCAATGCCTGTTGTGGAAAGGCCGATATCGGTGCGCGCCGCACGACGAATCCCCTCGGCCATTGCTTCCGCCACTTCCTTGCTTACGGCTCCGTGGGCACGAAGGAGTTCTTCCGGCACCCCCAGGAGATCTATTTTTGATTGATTGCTGTACGCGATCACACCGCGCTCGAAGTACGCAGAACTGCCGCTAACGTTCGTGATCTTGTCGGCAATCAAGCCGCCCGTGCACGACTCGGCAACAGAGATCGTGAGGCGACGTTCGACCAGCAATCGTCCGACCACCTCTTCCAATTCCTCATCGTTCGTGCCGTAGATGTACTTCTGCACCTTTGCGCGGATGCGTTCTTCCACTTCACGAACTAATGTCTCGGCGGCAGCAGCATCGTGGCCGTGTACCGTGATGCGAAGGCGAACGCCCGTCGGCGACGGAAGGAATGCCAGCTTCGCGCCTTGCAGCAACTCCTGGATGTCGCCAAGCTGGCTGGCCAGCATGCTCTCCGAAATCCCCGTCGTGCGCAGCGTGCGATGGCGAATGGCCGAGCCGCCAACCTTCGACGAGAGAAACGGTATGACGGACTTCTCCATCATCTCCGTCATTTCGTATGGGACTCCCGGCAGGACGATGAAGTACTTCCCCTCCTGTTCGAAGAGCATGCCCCCCGCAGTTCCGATCGGGTTGGGCAGAAGCGTTGCCTTGCGCGGGAACATCACCTGGTCCTCGTACGATGCAGACCACGGGCGATTCCACTTCTTTGCCAAGGCACTCACGTGTGCGCGCAGCTCCTCGTTGGGAACCAAATCGGTATCGAAAAACTCGCACACGGCTTTCTTGGTGATGTCATCGTGTGTCGGGCCAAGCCCGCCCGTCACGATCACGATGGCGCAGCGTTTCCATGCGTCATCAAAGGCGCGCAGAATTGCCTGCCGATCATCGCCGACGGTCGTCATGCGCTCCACGGCGATGCCGATGCCGTTCAGCTGTTCAGCAATGAAGGCCTGGTTCGTATTTACAATCTGACCGATGAGCAGCTCATCGCCGATGGTGATGATCTCGGCACGCATTCAGAAGAGCGCAGGAAAGAGAGACACAAGCAATGCAAGCAGAAGGCGCGTTGTGATGTTCGCATAGATGCCCGCTACAACATCATCGAGCATGATTCCCCACCCTGCTGCGAATCGTTCCACTTCTTGGGCAGGATAGGGCTTGACAATGTCGAACGCGCGAAATGCCGCAAACGCCACAATCACGGCGATAAGAGGAGGATGCCTGAACGTCGGATAGAGTGCGAACATCGAAATCCAGAATCCAACAATCTCATCAATAACGACGATCGAGGGATCGGGAGCTGCGTGACCACCGGGCTGAAACAATTCCTTTGTCTTTTGTGCCGACCTGGTGAGCCGATGTCCTTCGACCGCCGCCATTTTCCCGGCCGTCAATGCACCGGCCACCAAAGCAAGACCGATTGCCGGCCCAAGGACAAGTGGATGTGAGAAGTGCGGGATAAAGAAAAACAAAGCCCCGACAAGCGTACCGACCGTTCCCGATGCCCACGGGGAGTACCCGGAAAAAAATCCTGTCGCAACCAGACGCACAACGACGGAGGGACGCTGGTGCTCTTCGGATGCTTCAGGCCTATCGCCGTTGAAGCTCATGATACAGCTCTTTCAGAACTTTTCTGTTGTCGAAGAGGTACGCGATGCCCGTGCCGACAGTTGATAGCGTCACCAGCAGCATCATACCGAAAAGCACCTGTGGATGCATCAGTGTATCAATCTCAGCAGAGATCTGTGAAGACAGAGCCGGGATGTGCCGCGCAACGTACAGGATAAGAATATAGTAGATCACGACAAACTGCCCGAACGTTTTCGCCTGAGCAGTTTTTGAGGTAACAATGGGTTGATCTCTGTACTCTGCGTAGCTGCGCAAGCCGGTGATGAGAAAATCCCGGATTATCACCACCCACGCCATCCACGCATCGATCAAACCCAAATACACATAGACGAGAAACGCCACCGAGGTGAGAATCTTGTCGGCGAGCGGGTCGAGGAATTTCCCCCAGCGCGAGATATGACCGAACTTCCGTGCCGCCCAGCCGTCGTACCAATCGGTGAGCGCTGCGACAATGAAGACCACAAGCGAGATCTGTTTTGCAAGTGTTGATTCGGAGAGAATGAGAACAACGAACACCGGCGTCAACGCGACGCGCAGGAGCGTGAGCTGGTTGGGGAGATTTAGTTCTATAGCAACCTTGCGCATACCAGGGCCGCCCGAAACTCTGAGGGATGAAAAAAGCCATCAGCAGGATGATGATGGCTTCTGGTGAAGTTCGATTCTCCGTATTCGCTCAGGCGGCCTTCAGCACGCGATTGCTTTTCAAGCACTGGGCACAGACATGCATACGCTTGGTGCGTCCTTCCACCTTCGCCCGCACTGCTTGGAGATTCGGCAGCCAGCGCCTGCGCGTTCGATTGTGCGCGTGACTGATGTTGTTGCCGCTGACGGGTCTCTTTCCGCAAATATCACAAACTCGTGCCATTGCCTTTCCCTGATCTTGAAAAATTGCAGAACAAATATAGGAAAAAGGGGGATAGCTCGCAATGGATTTCTTTTGCCGAGGTTGCATCCGCAACAGGGTGGTCAGGAACTCTTGCAGCCCGCGCGACGAAATCTATGCATCGGGCGGGAAGGGGGCTTCTTCCGCCCGATGAAGGAAACTGACAAGGCATCAAGGTTCAGTTGTTGAGGGCGCCCCTGTCAATCCATTGCCGGATGACGGCGATGGTGGAGTCGGGAAGTTTGGGGCGGCCGATGGGCATGCGCTCGCCAACGATGCGCGTGCCGGTGAGCTTGTCGATCAAGTAACTTTCATCGGAGCGAAAGGGAACCACGCGCAGGCGTTTCCGCATAACCGCACTGGGCTTGCTCACTAATTCGGAGTGCGACCTCCCCGGAGTCAGGACGAGCTGTGATTCCGGCGTGTATGCATCATGGCACGCGGAGCGGACGCAACTGACGTCGAAGACACGCTCCTGAATGCTATGCAGCGTCGGCTCCAGTCTGCCCTCCTTCGTCCTGCCTTTGCACCCGCCGATGGTGTACGCGAGTGCAAAGGCAAGGAACGTCGCACTCCAGAACCTCATGTGAGAACTTTCTTGCGCCGAACGAATTTCCATCCGCCTACCATCGAGGAGATTGTGCCGGTCGCTTCGATGTAATCGTGGTAGGCGGCAAGATAGACATGGATCATCATGAACATGAGAAAAAACCAGAGGGACAGGTGGTGCCAGATGCGCACCATATGATCTCCACCGAACAACGGTATGACCCACGCGAACAGTTGCGGAAACCAATTCGTCGTCATGGCACTGTACAGTCCGAACCCGGTCACCACCTGAAATACAAACGCGACGAACCCGATGGTGTAGGCGAGTCCGGAGAGTGCGTTGTGTCCGGTCGAGAACGTTGCGCCCTTCCACACCTGAAAGATATCCATGCGGAAGACGGCGTTGATTTCCTCCCATTGCGCTTTGCGCAGCGGCAGAAAATTCTTGAACCGAACAAATTCGTTCCCCACAAACCCCCAGTAGACGCGCGTGAGGGCGATTGCCACCCAGATGTAAGCAAATGTGAAATGCAGGAAGCGCGTTGTGCCGTACCAGTACTGGAAGGACGCTTCGGCGGCACTCTGAATCGTCACCGGATTGCCGATGAGGTACCCTGTAACGGCCAGAACAAGAATGCAGACGAAGTTGACCCAGTGAAACAAGCGTACGGGCCACTCCCACACGTACACATGAATGCGGTCTCTCGGTTCCATGGCGCCCTCCTACCACACATCAATCTGGTGAACGTAGCGCCCCTTCTCATCGTACAGATGCACGGCGCACGCGATGCACGGATCGAAGGAGTGAATCGTGCGAAGAATCTCCAACGGTTGATCGGGATTCTTCACCGGTGTGCCGATCAGTGACGCTTCGTAGGCCGACCTCTGCCCTTTTGCGTCGCGCGGCGAAGCGTTCCATGTGCTCGGCACAACGAGCTGGTAGTTATCAATCTTGCGGTCTTTGATGACGATCCAATGCGCAAGCGCGCCGCGCGGCGCTTCCGTGAGACCGAAGCCTTTTGCTTCTGCCGGCCAGGTTTCGGGATCCCACTTCGTGGTGTTGAACGTACGCGTATCGCCGTTCTTGATGTTGGTGAGAAGTTGCTGGTAGAACTCTTTTGCCCAGCGCGCGATGAGCAGCGTTTCGAGTCCACGCGCCGCCGTTCTTCCGAGCGTCGAGAACAACGCAGCAACCGGAACATCCAGCGCCTTCAGCGCCCACCCGACGACCTCTTGCACTTCTTTGCTGCCCGACGCGTACGCCACCACCAGGCGCGCAAGCGGACCGACCTCCATCGGTTGGCCTTTCCAGCGCGGCGTCTTCAGCCAGCTGTATTTTCCTTCCACATTCAAATGCTCATACGGGGGTTTCGGTCCGGTGTAGTTGAACTTCGTCTCCCCCTGCCACGGATGGAGCCCAACCTCGTTCCCGCCCGAGTAGTCATACCACGAGTGGGCGATGAATTCTTGAATCTCATCTGCACTCTTGGGGTCAACGGGATGCACACGCGACAGATCGCGATTGAGGACGACGCCCCGCGGAAACTTGAACGAGCCGGGGTCGTTGTAGCCGTTGACGGGCAGGTCTCCATACGAGAGGTAGTTCGTCAGACCGCCGCCGACGGCTGCCCAATCCTTGTAGAATCCGGCAACGGCAATCAGGTCGGGGATGTAGACCTGTTCGACGAACTGCAGCGCATCATCGAAGAGCTTGCCGACGTAGGCCAATCGCTCCGCGTTCAGCGCGTTGGAGTCATCGATGTTGATAGCGCTGGCGGCTCCGCCGACGAGATAATTGGGATGGGGATTCTTGCCGCCGAAGATGGTGTGCACTTTGACGATCTCCTTCTGCCACTCGAGCGCTTCGAGATAGTGAGCGACGCCGAGGAGATTCACTTCCGCCGGCAGTTTGTACGCGGCGTGCCCCCAGTAGCCGTTCGCAAAGATGCCTAACTGCCCGCTTTGCACGAAGGCCGTGATGCGTTTCTGCACATCGGCAAAATACTTCGGCGAACTCTTGGGCCAGTTGGAGATGCTGTGCGCAATGTCCGCCGTTTTCTTGGGATCGGCTTTCAACGCGCTCACCACATCCACCCAGTCGAGGGCATGCAGGTGATAGAAATGAACAACGTGATCCTGAAGATATTGCGCGCAAAACATCAGGTTGCGGATCATCTCGGCGTTGGGCGGAACCGTCACGCCGAGCGCATTCTCCACACATCGCACCGAGGCAAGCGCATGCACCGTGGTGCACACGCCGCAGGCGCGTTCGACAAACGCCCAGGCGTCGCGCGGGTCGCGGCCCTTGAGGATGATTTCGAGTCCGCGCACCATCGTGCCGGCGGAGTAGGCATCAACGATCTTGCCGTCCTTCACCTCCGCTTCGATGCGGAGATGGCCTTCGATGCGGGTAATCGGGTCAACAACGATGCGTGCCATTACTTGCCTCCTTTCTCTTGCGTGGAGGTATTCTCACTGTTCTTGATCTCTTCAGAGATGAGTTTCCGCTTGCGAATATTGGTGGTGATGGCATGCGCGGCGATGCCGCCCAGCGTAATCGCTCCCACCGTCATCCCGATCTTGTCGGAGGTGGTTTCGATGCCGAATCCGGGGAACGAAGCCAGATGCTGGTAGAACGGCCCACGATCCCAGAACCCTTCCTCGCTGCATCCAATGCAAGGATGACCCGACTGGATGGGATAGCTCACTCCGTTGTTCCACTTCGTGATGCCGCAGGCGTTGTAAGTAACCGGTCCGCGGCAGCCAACGTTGTAGAGGCAGTACCCTTTGCGTGCATTCTCATCATCAAAGGATTCGACGAACAAACCGGCGTCATAGTACGGACGGCGGTAGCACGAGTCGTGCACGCGCTTCGCATAGAAGGCGCGGGGTCGGTTCATGCCGTCGAGCTGCGGAACGCGGTCGAAGGCGAGCAGATGCACGACCACGCCCGCCATCACTTCGGCAATGGGCGGACAGCCGGGAACGCGAATGACGGTCTTGCCGCTGATGATCTCATGCACGGGCGTGGCGCCGGTCGGGTTCGGCTTGGCCGATTGCACGCAACCGTTGGAAGCGCAGCTGCCCCATGCGATGATAGCTTTGGCGCCCTCGGCAGCCTCCTTCACAATATCCAGCGCCGTGCGACCGCCGATGCAACAATACACCCCGTCTGCTTCCGTGGGTACAGAACCTTCAACGAGCATGAGGTATTCGCCCTTGTACTTCTTCATCGTGTTGTGGAGCGCCTCCTCGGCCTGGAATCCTGCGGCGGCCTGAAGCGTCTCGGTGTAATCGAGCGAGATCTTGTCGAGCACAATATCGGACACGATCGGATGCGACGATCGGATGAACGACTCGCTGCAACAGGTACATTCCTGGAAGTGGAACCAGACGACGGGCAAGCGCGGCTTCGTCTCCATGGCCTTCACGACCTGACCGACGCCGCTTGCCTCGATTCCGGCAGCCGCGGCAATCCAGCCGCAGAAGCGGAGAAAATCCCTGCGGGAGTAGCCTTGCAGTTGAGCATACTCCCACATGGTGAGCGGTGTGTCTTTCATGAGAACCTCCTGAATTGATGAGAGGTGAACATCACAGCGAGAGCAACCAACTCTCGTGCGGACTGCGTGAGTGCATTGCTGATGAATGCTTCAACTCTTGCTCGAACACAGACCCAAAGTGTGTGCCACGAGATTGCTGCAAAACTCAGGCTGAAATGCGGAGGGGCGTCACGAGGGCGTGCGGATTTCCGCTGAAGGGCGTGCGGATTTCCGCCGATCAGCTACATGGAAAGACGTGCGGTATGCTTCTGCCTGATCCGAGGGAGTTCTTCGAGGATGAGTGAAATTATGTGATTCACGTTCTCTTCGAGAACGGGCGAAAGCCCGGTGCGCATTCTGCCGATCTCCGCAGGACAAATTCCGAACATCACCATTGTGGGTGGTGGTGAAAGAGAAAGGAGATACCTAAACAACTCCTCAAGTCCACCGTCGTGAGATGAGCGGCGAACGCTGCTGAAGCAATCGCCCCTTTGGATCTCGAAGCGGAACACACTGCCCGGTTCCGCTTCGAGTGCTATCGCGTCGAGAATCATGATGGTGTCTTTCCCGCGCAAATGGACTGCAAGCTCCAACCCGAGCGTTCCTCCGTCAATCACCTCAACATCGTCGGGCAGAGTCATCATCTGCAGGCGGCGGGCAATTTCTACGCCGATGCCTTCATCTCCCATCAAAACATTCCCGACGCCGACGATGGCGACGGAGCGTCCGTCATAGCTCATTGCTCGTTCCACTACAGAATGCGGAATGTCCGCAGTTGCTTGCCCGGATCGAATAGATGCACCGCGCAGGCAATGCACGGATCGAACGAGCGAACAATGCGGGCAAGCTCGAACGGATTGTTTGCGTCTTCCACCTCAACACCATGCAGCGCTGCTTCGATAGGCCCCGGTTGCCCTTTGTCATCGCGCGGCGAAGCATTCCACGTCGTCGGCACGACGGCCTGGTAGCGGGCAATCTTGCCATCCTTGATGCGCACCCAGTGGCCCAGGGCACCGCGAGCCGCACACCACAGGCCCATTCCGTCGGCTTCTTCCGGAATCTTGTGGTCGGTGCACACCGGCTCATCCAGCTTCACCTGCAGGATCATTTCCTGCAGAGCATCTGCTACCACCTTACACTCGATCGCTCGCGCAAGATGCCGACCCATGACCGAAGGGAGATGGTCCGGCGTGACGCTGAGCGACGTGAGTGCTTCATCAACCAGACGCACAATCGCAGGATGAGATTTCGACGTGTACGCCATAGCGATGCGGGCAAGCGGACCCACCTCGTAGGCAACACCATCGTAGCGCGGTGACTTCAACCAGCTATATGCGCCGGCTTTGTCGGGATTGGGTACCGTTGACGCATCCAGCGGATACCGATGCGACGGAGACTCGTACCACGCGTACTTCACATCCTCGGTAATCTTCTTCGGATCCACCGGCATGATCTTGCCTTTTACCATGCGTCCCATCGGGAAGAGCCGCTTGCGTTTGGTAACGTCCGGCTCATCATCCAGATCGAACAGGCCAAAGGAAAGAAAATTCTGTACCCCTCTTCCTATCGCAAAGTAGTCGCGGTAGATACTGGCCAGCGTCATCACATCAGGCAGGTAAACATTGGTGATGAAGTCGGTGAGTTCCTTCAAGCGCCACAGAGACGTTGTGATGTTATCAATGCGGGGGATGATGGACACGCCTCCGGGTACGATCGAGGCTATGTGCGGCATCTTTCCGGCCCAAATAGCGCACAGCTCGTGAGCTTTCAGACGAATTTGATAGGCTTGGATGTAATGGCTCACGAGGGCATCATGGACGCCGGGCGGCACGCGATAGTCCGCCTCGTAGCGCGGAATGAACGGAGGTACATCAGGCCCACGATAGTAATCGAGCGATGAGAGATGGTAAAAGTGAAGTATGTGCGACTGAATGTAGTTTGCCCCCTGCATGATGTTGCGAATGATCCGCCCATTGGGCGGCGGCATGATGCCGAAGGCATTCTCCAACGCCTGCGCCGACGCGATGGCATGCGGCGTGGGACAGACGCCACAGAACCGCTGCGTGATCTGCACGGCATCCAGCGGGTTGCGGCCGACGAGAATTTGCTCGAAGCCGCGATAGAGCGTGCCGGCTACTTTCGCATCAACGATCTTGCCGTTGTCCGCCGTCGCTTCAACCTTGAGGTGACCCTCGATGCGTGTCATCGGGTCAATGACGATATGTGTTCGAATCGCGCTCATCGCTACCTCCGCTGATAGATCGGTGAGTGTTCGTCCGGAAAACCTTTCTCGGTACACCCGATGCACGGTGCTCCGGCACCGATACACCAGTTCACACTGCCGTTCCACAACCGCACCGGACAATCCGCATTCGTGAACGGCCCTTTACACCCGAGTTCCAGAAGGCACCCTTCTTCTCCGAACTTTGTCGCAAAGATCCCGTCGTCGAGATAATCACGATTGATGCAACGATTGTGGATAGAACGACCGAAGAAGAGCTTCAAGCGGCCAAGACTGTCCAACTCCTCCGGTTTCGGCATGCCGTACAGGAGGATTTTCGCCACGGTGCCGATGAACCAATCCGGATGACTGGGGCAACCGGGAATGTTGATGACCGGCGTCGTGACGGAGAGCCTCTGAAAGAGGTCTGAGATACCGACACTTGCGCTCGGATTTGGTGCGGCTGCAGGCAGTCCGCCGTATGCCGCACAGGTTCCGACAGCAAGCACCGCCATCGCATCCCGTCCCATCGCTGTTGCCCATTCCATCATACTCACAGGCTTGCCGTTCTCCTCGCCGATGCTTCCGTACTTCGCTCCATCTTTTGTCGGGATTGCACCTTCGACCACCAACACATACTTGCCCTTGAACTTCTCCATTGTCTCCTTTGCCGTCCGTGTCGAAAGCGAACCCGTTGCCGCCATCAGCGTTCCGTGATACTTGAGCAGAAGCTGATGGCCCGGCAAGACCTGTTCAAGTATGACGTTTTTGATGCTCGGGTGAATTGTGTTGATGACCGACACCGAACATCCGCTGCAGGTTGAGGCTTGCAGCCAGATGATCGGGTATTCCTTCACCGCCTCTTGCAGTGAAGCCGCAAGCCGGGGCAGAAACTCGTCCAGCGTTTTCATCGAAGCCGGTGTTGCCAGTGCCCACCCCAAGAACTCGCGCCGCGTGATATAGTGTGGCGTTGCCATACGCTCTCCTTGACAGACCAGGACATCCTGCTGATTTTCTTTACACAAAATTGAAGAATTCAACACGGCTGCTCGCCTGCACTCCCCCCCTTCCGAACCGAAGACGCCGGTTCCGAATGGAATCAGGGAAAGAGTTCTTTGTGCAGGCTCTCTAACTGAGAATAAGATACAGCACGCGTGCCAGCATGGAAGGGGAAGGAAAACACGGGGGAAGGTGAAGCTCCACGCCCTTTCTCACTACACCTTGGTCTTTCCGATCTTTCGTGCAGTGGAAGGAACGATGATTCTTGCGGGCATTTCGCCAACAATCTCGATGCAATCCCCGAGATGGAGATCCGGATGCAGCTCCGTCGGGATTTCGATGCTGCAGGACTTCAGAATGACCTTTGCCACCTGCTTTTTTCCGTTGAAGAGAATCTCAACAACCTCTCCTGTGAGATGGAGCCGATGCGTGCTGAGTCGAGGCGGCGAAGCTTTCATCGTGGTTCGAGATTTGAGTTCCGGGTTTCTTGTGCAACGAGGCCTGGTGCACGCAACGTGCCACCATCAAACCGCACGTGGATTGCGTTTTCGGGAGATGAGGATACACGGAGGGCGGTTTTCCGCAGACTTCCTCGCGGTTTTCCGTCAGCGAATAAGGAGAGAGAATTAGAACGATCAACCGGTCAAGCGACAGACCGGCGATGTTCGCCATCCAGATTGTATTTTTTCAGCTTATCGCGCAGCGTTGAAAGACTCAGGCCGAGAAGTTTCGCAGCCTGCGTGCGATTTCCCCCGGTTCGCTGAAGCGCCTGGCGAAGCAGATTCGTCTCGAGGCAGGCTACAACATCGTCGAAGCTCATGCTCTGCTCGACAAAGCAGCGACTGCAGGCTTTGGCGATAAGCTCGATCGGATTCTCCTCGCGTATTTCGGGCGGGAGATCCTCGCAGGCGATTTCATCCCGCGTGAACAACGAGATGCGCTGCACAACGTTTCGAAGCTCCCGTACGTTGCCGGGCCACGGATACGTCATAAGAACACGCATGGCCGCCTCGCCAACCCGAAGCTCGCGATCGGGCGCGTAGCGCTGCAGGAAATGCCCGATGAGCAGCGGAATATCGTCCGGACGATCCCGCAGCGGCGGAATGACAATCGGAACAACGTTGATGCGATAGTACAGGTCGGGGCGGAAGAGATTCCGCTCAACCAACTCCTTCAGATCAACTTTTGTCGCCGTAATCAACCGTACGTCAATGGGAATCGGCGTTGTGCCGCCGACGCGCAAGACTTCTCGCGATTCCAGCACGCGCAGCAGCTTCGCCTGAAGACCAAGAGGAAAGTCGTCAATATCATCCAGGAAAATACTGCCCGAGTCGGCAAGCTCGAACAGTCCTTTCTTCTCCGTTGCGGCGCTGGTGTAGGCACCGCGCTCGTGCCCGAAAAGCTCGCTCTCCAACAGCTCCGGCGGCAGCGCCGAAAGGCCAACCTTCACGAGGGGATTCTGGCTGCGGGGACTTCTGCGATGGATGTATTCCGCAATCAGCTCCTTGCCGACGCCCGTCTCGCCGATCAGCAGCACCGAACTATCGGAGGCGGCAATCGTATCAATGCGCTCAAGAACTTTGCGCATCGGCTCGCTGGCGGCTATCACCGAGAGCGATGTGAGGGTCTTCATGCAGCGATAGGTGACGCTGGGACAGAATGCTTCTGCGAGAAAGTACTGATAATGGAATTGCAATTCAATTCCTTTCTTACAACATTCTGCACGACCACTTATGTACCCTACATTGATTCGGAGTCGTGCACATGGCGATTCGTATTTTCGTCACGGGCGGAACATTCGACAAGGAGTATAACGAGCTGGATGGGACGCTCTTCTTCAAGGACACACACGTTCAGGAAATGCTGCGGCTGGGGCGCTGCAATCTCGACGTCTCCATCCGAACACTCATGATGGTTGACAGTCTGGAGATGACCGAAAGCGACCGGCATCTGATTGTCGAGAGCTGCAGAAAAGAGAAGGAGGAGAAGATCGTCATTACCCACGGCACGGATACGATGGAGCTGACCGCGCGCGCCTTAGGGCAGGCAGCCTTGAGCAACAAAACGATGGTGCTGACCGGCGCGATGATCCCCTACAAGTTCGGAAGCTCCGACGGGCTGTTCAACCTCGGCAGCGCGCTGGCGTTTGTGCAAACGTTGCCCGTGGGCGTGTACATTGCGATGAACGGACGATACTTCTTCTGGGACAACGTGCGCAAGAACAGAAAGACGGGACAGTTCGAAGAGTGTCGGCCGCAGAGGCCGCTCTAATACCTCGTCACACGCAACGTGGAGAGGCCGGCATCCACATCAATGAAAATTCTCCGTGTTGCCTGTTCGAAGTTGTCGGTCCGATAAATGCGATCGCTCGCCTTTTCAAACCCCACGAAGCGTTTGCTGGAGAGTCCGCCGTCCATCCGAATCTCGCAGCCCACGGACTCCGGTACCGAAATCTTCACCGTCGAGACGCCTGTCTCCAATTTGCAGCGCATCTCGCGTTCAGGAACACCGAGCGAGAGGCGAACATTCGCCGCGCCTGCATCAATGGACAGATGTTCGACCTTGAACGGACGGAGGTCGAACTCGACATTCGCCGCGCCGACATCGAACTGCATATCCCAGCGCGGCAAGGGGCTGAGGCGAATCTCCCCGACGTTCAGAGCATGTTTGCCACCCCATGACCTGAAATGAACGGTCCCTTCGGGCTTCAGAACAAGACTCATCACATTATCCGTCAATCGGTGGTCAAACACGTAGCGACCGATGTTTGTTTTGAATTTCGCAGCAAGCACACTGCCGGACACCGTATCGAGACTGAACTTTCCCGCCGCCGCATCGAAGCTGAGTGTCGCCCGTTCGAGTCCTGCAGGCATCGGCTCGGTAAACTCCTGCACAAGAACGTCATCGGAATTGCTTTCCCAATCGCGGGCGTGGATGGCATCGAGCCACGCAAAGCTCGCGAACGCATAAATGGCCCACGCAAGAGACAGACCCGCTACTGCTGCAAGGACATTGCGAACGAGGAGCTGTTTGAACATGAGCGCGAGACCGATCAGCACAAGCACAAGCGGCCAGAACTTCCCGATCGCGTCGTAGGTAACATCAATTCCAAGACCCTCTCCCAACAAGAAGAGCGTCCCCAGGGCAATAAAGAGCGCTCCCCAGAATAATCGTGATGGTTTCATGGCAATGCTTTGGCCTGTTGTTGGAGGATGTATGTCCGCTGAAAGATACGAGTTTTCTGGAGGTGATGTTTCGTCGTTGCATCCATCGCTTCAGGCGAGTATATTGCACAGGCATTCATGATTCGACAGGCACGACACACTCCGACCGCGACAACGCTCGTCCATCGCGTGCTTGGCACGCCGGGACAGAGCCGGACGTACACGCCCGCCACTGCTGCCATCATCGCCGCATGCTTCTCGATTCTAACGGCTTTGCACCTGTGGGGCTCGGCCGCATCCCCCGCCATTGTTCTCATTTCGCGCGTTGGGGCTTTCGCCATTCTGGGTCTGCTCATCATCGCTCGGCCTGTATGGGGCATCATTCTCATCGCTGCGTCGTTCCCCGTTGCGGGGATTTTCCCCCCGGTAAGCTTTACCACCTCCGTGTACCCCTTGCTTGGCGCAGCGACTCTCCTCGGTTACGTCCGAGAGTTTGTGTTTGAAAAGTCGCAGGTACCGTCTGTAACACTGCCGCATGTTCTTGCGCTTCTTGTGGCGGCGTGGATAACGCTGACCAACCCTTCTGCTGCATTCAGCCTTGGCGATCGCGTGTGGCCGTGGACGTACCTCCAGCTTCTGTTGCTGATGTTTCTGACGAGCCAACTTTTGAAACATGAGCACCAGCACCGAGCAATAATGGCTGCCTTTGTGATCGGCGCCGTCATCTCTGCGTATGTCGCCGTTCAGCAGGTTCAGTTTGGATTGAGTTCGGCTTCGTCCATCAGGGCGCGCGGCCTCGCCGAGGGCGCAAATGATGCAGGACGCTACTATGTCCTCGCGGTCATCTTTCTTGCCCATCTCCGTCACGCGTACACAAGACGCTGGATGAGGGTCGTGGCGATCGCTGCCATTGTGATTCTGCTGGCGGGGCTTGCTGCAACGGTTTCGCGCACGAGCCTCTTGTTGCTTCTTCTGGGCATCGGTCTGATGCTCCTTGAACGAACGAAACTGCTCAAGGAACGGCTGTTCGAGTTCGCAGTGGCGATTGCCGCGGCAGCACTGCTGGTAGTACCGATAGAGTATTGGCGGATTGTCTCAGGAATTGTTGTATCGATCTTGCAGGGGCAGGATTCGGTCGGGTTCCGCTACATGCAGTGGGACGCAGGACTCGCCATGTGGGCCGACCATCCTCTTGCCGGCGTCGGCATCGGTCAGTTCGAAAATCATTCCGTCTACTACGGCACGAACTTCATCCCCTTCTACGGCCTTCGCTGGTCCGCACACAACACGTACGTAACGATGTTGGCAGAAACAGGATTGGTCGGCTTTCTGCTTTTTCTTACCCTCATTGCGGCGTCGGCTGTTGGACTGAGAATCGGGTGGCTTCGCGAACAGCCGGACTCGATCTCTGCAACTCATTACACGTGGCTGACGGCCTTTATCATCATGCTTGTTGGCGGAATGACGGGAGACGATCATGTTCACAAGCTGCTCTGGCTGATTTTTGGCATCGGCGCAGTGCATCTACGGCCGCTGTTCGGTTCACGCACAAGCTGACGTTCTTTTCTTCTGCCAATAAAAAACCCGTGCATCACTCGATCGGATGCACGGGCGCGTGTGACTTTCTCACACGTAAATTACTTACGTACGCGCGGCCTCCTCCACGAGAGAGAGCGGCGACGCCGATTCGCTTCGGAGCGGAAGGATGTCGATCTCCGGAACGACGATGTTCTCCTGATATTCGGGAACGAGTTGCTTGAGCAAAACGAGAACGTTCTTGGACGCGCCGCTGTGTGCAGCAGCGATCAGCCGCTCGACATCGGCGCGTATCGACCGCACCGCCGGCACCTCCGCCCCTGATGTCCTCCGAGTCTTCGATGCCTCAGGCCGGGGGCAAAAGCCATTACGGCACACAAGGATCTTCTCGTGTGCAGAACGCTCCACCGATTCCGAAGCGAAGAACAGCTCTTCCGCAATCTTCTCGCCGCGCTGAAGCCCGATGAATTGAATGTCAATATCTCTCCCCTCCTCCAGACCGCTAAGGCGGATGAGGTCGCGGGCAAGGTCAACAATCTTGAGCGGCTCGCCCATGTCCAGCACAAAAATCTCTCCGCCTTCACCCAGCGCAGCAGCTTGCAGCACCAACTGCACCGCTTCGGGAATCGTCATGAAGTAGCGCTTGACCTCGGGATGGGTTACCAACACCGGTCCGCCTGCCGCAATCTGTTGTTTGAAGATGGGCACGACACTGCCGCGACTGCCTAAGACATTTCCGAATCGAACGCTCACGAACGGCCTGCCGGTACGCTCGGCAGCCTCGTGCACGACAAGCTCTGCTACCCGCTTCGTCACGCCCATCATGCATGTCGGGTTCACAGCCTTGTCCGAGGAAATCATGACGAAACGCTCGACGCTGAATTGAGCCGAAAGGTCCACAAGAATCTGCGTTCCGAGAACATTGTTCGTCACCGCCTCGGGTATGTTGTCTTCCATCAGTCCAACGTGCTTATGCGCTGCGGCGTGGAAGACAACTGTTGGCCGA
>JBBIRR010000026.1:0-60030 GCA_037441705.1 Ignavibacteriales bacterium | reverse complement strand
GAACGAACATTGAAGAACGTATGAAACCTGCGATTGTCATGGTTCTGATGCTCTCAGCCGCTGCACTGCATGCCGAGACAGCAGAACAGGCGTTTGATCAGGCAAACCAACTCTACCAGCAAGGCAAGTTTACGGATGCCATCGAGAAGTACGAGGCGATTCTCCAGAGCGGACTCGTGAGCGCCGAGCTGTACTACAATCTGGGCAACGCTTACTACAAGACGGGAAACATCGGGAAGGCCATCCTCAACTACGAGCGCGCTCTGCGCCTGCAGCCGAACGATGACGACATTCTCCACAACCTGCAGCTTGCCAATCTGATGCTCATGGATCGGATCGAACCGACGCCGCGGCTGTTCATTTGGGATTGGTGGGAAGGAATCAAGGGGGCGTTTTCACTGAGCGGCATCACCTGGATCGCATACGTGATCTTCCTTCTCGTCCTCGGTTCAATTGCCACAGTGCTGCTGGCAGGCACATACGCTCTGCGTCGTGTCGGCTTTGCCGCTGCACTCGGAGGTGCGGTGCTGCTGGGCATCGCTCTCGTGATCTTCTTCGGAAAGCTCGATGATGTGCAGCGCTCGGACCTGGCAATCGTCACAGCAAACATCACGACGATAAAAAACTCACCCGACCCAAAAAGCACAGATGCATTTGTCCTTCACAGCGGTGTGAAGGTGCTCGTCACCGACAGGGTCAATGAGTGGCTGAAGATTCGGCTCGCCGACGGCAAAGTAGGCTGGATAGAACGAAATGGCTGCGAAGTAATATAACCGTAACGTGTTCAAAAGCCACGAGTTGGAGACCCCCAGCCCGTCGCCTTTCGCGTCGATAAACCCCTCGAGTCTTTGAGACCCTCCCTTCGACAGCGGTTCCTGACGAGCGATAGAAAAATGTGTGGGGGTTCCGCCGCGCTGTTCCTGACCACCTTTCTAAGCTCTCCGTTCGCTTGTGCTGTCAACGCTTTCCTTCTTGAACGTTGCCCGATACACTTGCCCTGTCCTTTTCAAGTGTTACTTCACTCCACTGAACTCCTGTCCCGAACGCGAGACCGAATCTGCATCTGAACCAGCTTGTCACCGTACACGACAGCGAGCATCATGAGACTGATGCCAGTGAAGAATGTTGAAGAACTGTACACCGTCGGCTGAGCTATCTCGGGAGGTGTGCATCAAGTGGCACGGACTCTGTTGCGGGCGCGCTGAGGCCGAGCGGGCCGTTCCGACAAGCGGGACTCATCGCGACAATGAAAATTTTTTCTCCGGTTGTTGACTTTCCAAAAATCTTTCGTACCTTAGACATGGGTGACAGCGTATCTCTCGCGTTATCTCACGTGTTGGAGAATGGGGGATCTTCTTACAGCATCAAGAAGAAAGGAGGCGCAATGACAAAGAGTAAACGAGTGATGCGGCGACTGATCCTCTCCAGGTTGTATGACCACCTTCATGACCAGTATGCCGACCTTTATCCCCGTGAGATGTTTTTGAATGGGGAGTTATCCCTTCACCAGCTTGATGCGGTTCTTGCATTCAAGAACGACCCTGTGTTGGAAGAACTTCGCAGCGCCCTCGAACGTCTCGAGCAGGGCACGTACGGCATTTGTCTTAGCTGCAAGAGGCCGATCAGTCAGGATGTGCTGGACAAGGATCCCACAC
This sequence comes from Ignavibacteriales bacterium, assembly GCA_037441705.1. GTDB lineage: Bacteria > Bacteroidota > Ignavibacteria > UBA10030 > UBA6906 > CAADGV01. Next base: position 58,375 of record JBBIRR010000026.1, on the reverse strand, counting down.
AACGGATTTGCTCGATGTGCGAACAGCAGTTCGTGGCAGCAGCACATCATCAGTATGTACAACATCCTGCAGCGACGTGATGCTGCGTCTCCTTATTCTGCGTCGCTAATTCCCGGCCAGCAGGCCGGGTTGGATTTTTCCGCGCAGTTCCCTACCTTCTACTGTCAATAAACGAATTCTCTCACCTAACGTTATCCGAAGGACGAATGCATGAAGCGCGATCTCATCTCGTTTTCCGCATGGACACGCCAGGAACTGGAAGACGTCTTCCTCCTTTCTCGCAAAATCAAAACCGGCGAGTTCACCCGGCCCTCTCCTCTCGCGAATAAGAGTGCTGCACTGATCTTCGAAAAAGAGTCTCTCCGCACGCGCGTCTCCTTCGAAGTTGGCATCGCGCAACTCGGCGGGCACCCGATTTTCTTGCAGCAAGAAACGATCGGCATTGCCACGCGCGAGTCCGTGCACGACGTGGCTGCTGTGCTTTCGCGGTACAACGAGCTTATCGTTGCGCGAACCACCAAGCATCAAACCGTTGTGCAGCTTGCCGAAAGTGCGACCGTCCCGGTGATCAACGCCATGACGGATCTTGTGCATCCGTGCCAGATCCTTGCCGACTATTTCACGCTGCAAGAGTACGGCAAAGCATCGCCAACGACCAAGATCGTCTTCGTGGGAGATGGCAACAATGTTGTGAACTCGTGGCTTGAGCTTGCAGAAAAAATCCCGCTGCACTTTGTGGTCTCTTCGCCGACGGGCTATGAACCGCATCCGAGTTTGCTGGAGCAGGCGCAGGCGGCGAAGGTCAGTCGCATCGAACTTATTCCCGACCCTGTTGTGGCAGTTCAGAATGCGGATGTTGTGTACACCGATGTTTGGCCCACCACGCGCGATGTCGGGAGACGGCAGATCATCTTCAAGCAGCATCAGGTGAACACGGCCTTGCTGAAGCATGCCAAGCCCGACTGCCTCGTCATGCACCGCCTGCCGGCCAACCGCGGCGAAGAGATCACCCGGGACGTTCTTGACGGTAAACAGTCCATTGTGCTCGACCAGGCGGAGAACCGCCTGCACGTGCAGAAGGGAATCATTGCATATCTTCTCGGTCAGCGTCCTTAGGGCGGTGTAGCCTATTCGGTGCAATGACCACAAATGTGTACGAGTCGGGGGCCGACCGCCGCGTGAATTGACTTGTTTTCGGTGCATTTCACCTGGCATATCGATTGAACCTCAAACGGACGTCTCCCGCGGGGAGGCGAAAACATCTAAAGGGTCACGTTGTGAGGTGGGAAATGAAAAAGCTTGCTTTGGTTCTGGGATGCGTTGCCGCTCTACAAATGGCTGCCGTTCAACCGTCATCGGCGCATCCGCATCGGGGAGGCGCCGTCACGTTCTCTGTCTTTTACGACAGGCTTAGCCCATACGGTGAGTGGATTGCGATCAGCGGAGGGGTCTATGCGTGGAGGCCCATCCGCGTTGCCGTCGGGTGGCGGCCGTACACTCTCGGTCGGTGGGTCTGGACAGACTACGGTTGGTATTGGGTGAGTGACGAGCCGTGGGGGTGGGCGGTGTTTCACTATGGACGGTGGTACTACGATGATTTTTATGGGTGGATTTGGATTCCGGGGTACGATTGGGCACCCGCGTGGGTGGAATGGCGCTACGGCGGTGATTACATCGGGTGGGCTCCCCTCGGACCGTACGCCGTCTTCAGTATCCATTGGGGAATTCACTATCGAACCCGATGGTACACGCCTGTGCACTGGTGGAGCTTCGTGCATTGCCGCTACATCTCCACACCGCACATCTACCGGTATGTAGACCGTCCGGAGAACAACACGCGATACATTGGCGTAACACGCAGCGGAGGAAGCGTGCGCTATAGTGGCGGTCGGATTGTATCGCGAGGCCCCGAACCGGAATTTGTCGAACGCCGCGGTAATGTCCGCCTCGCGCCTGTACAGGTTCGCGAAGTGGATGATCAGCCGGTGGAGCGCATCGTTCGTGATGGCCATCGAGAACAGATCGAAGTTTATCGCCCGCGCATCATCGAGCGGGCTGAGGATGAGGCCACGGATGTTCGGCCCGCACGTGTGCGGGAAGGTACCGGACGATCGGTGGATCTCGATACGCGCAAGCTCGACCTTCGGGTGCGTGAGTCCGGCGACATCCGCGAACCGCGTCGTACCACCGATGAGGGCCGCATCCGCGACGACGGCATGCTCAAGGGTCCGGTCGATGACGCGATCCGCAATCGTGAAGGAAGAAGGCGGGAAAGTGACGTGTCGGTGACACCGGAATCACGTCGTGCGGAACCGCAACGAGTAGACCCACAGCGGAGTCGAGAGCCAGATGCGCGGCAGCGCGGGGTTGCGCCCGAGCAACAGACGGTACCGCAGCGGGATGGACGGGAACGGAAGCGCGAGGAATCCTATCAGCGGCCGCAACGAGATGATGCCCGGTATAGTTTTCCGCAGCGGGAGGCGAGGCAACCGAGCATGCGCGTACCTCAAGGGCAATCGGGACCACGAGGCAGCGACGCCGGCCCGCAGCGTAATGCCGGGCGCGAATCGGGAGGGCGAAGCGGCAGAGGTCGCTGAGCAGCCTCTTTGGAAGAAAATGGGACCGTCACGGTCGATCGTGACGGTCTTTTTTTTGTAAGGATTTCCCGCGCTGCAGTTCGTAGGGGACGTATGGTCAGCGCCGGGCACGACGCACGGTCTTCAGCTCGCGCAGCGTTGCGTTGCGCAGGATCTCCGAATCGTCCAGCATCCGCGGGAACGACGTCGGCGCATCGCTGAGCCAGAAAACATAATCCAGGTTTGGCTTTGTGATTTCGATGCGATACGAGAGAACGGCGCGTTCCTCACCATCAACCATCACCGGGCCGACGTACTCCGGCGTTGGCACAATGCTGCCGACGACTGTTTGTACTGACGGCGCGCCAGCGGGTGTGTCGATGCGGGCAAGAACCCACGAGCTTCCCGTCGGTTGCGAGAACGCAGCGATGCGGTCCCACTCTGGCACAAGCGTGAGCGATTCCCGTTCGGCGATAAGCGACGACAGGAAGCCGTACTGAAACACGTCGCCGTTCGAATCGACACGGAAGAAGAGAGAGTCAAGCCGCGCCAGGTGCTGCGTCGAGTCGAAGGTGCTGTCGATAACAACGATGACGCGCGCCGCGCCCCTCAGGCTCACACCTGTATCCGCCACAGTCCAACTGTTGCGATAATAGGATGAGGGAATGCGGAAGCCGTAGAAGTCGAGCTTCCAGTTATCGAACTGATAATAGTCTCCCGGCACAAACTGCAATGCGAGTTTGGCGGCGGGGGTGGACCCGCCGAGCGGAAGTTCTTCGCGGCAGGAGAGCGTAACGAGCGCAAAAAACAAAAGGAGAACTTCGACCCTCATGTGCCGAGCGATCGCTGCTCTCCTTTTCATCTGTCTGTTCATCTGCAAAGTGGGCTTTTCCAATCTCACATCAATATACGGAGATTGGCGGTTCTGCCCAAACCGTCGGACGTTTACAACTTCAACTTTGCAATCTGGGCTTTCACTTCATCTGCCGATTTGTTCAACGCGGCCTGCTCCTCCGGTGTCAGTTTGATCTGAATGATCTCCTCAACGCCGCGTCTGCCGAGCTTGACCGGCACGCCGACGAAGTTATCATTGATGCCATACTCTCCCTGCAGGTACACGGCGCAGGGGAGGATTCTCTTCTTGTCCTTGATAATCGATTCTGCCATCACCACCGCAGCGGAGGACGGTGCGTAATACGCGCTTCCGGTCTTGAGGTAGTTGACGATCTCGATGCCGCCATCGCGTGTGCGCTTGACGAGCCGATCGATAGTTGCCTGGCTCAGCAGCTCGGTAATGGGGATGCCAGCGACAGTAGAATAGCGCGGCAGCGGAACCATCGAATCGCCATGGCCGCCCAGCACAAACGCGTTGACATCTTCGACGGAGACATTCAGCTCCATTGCAATGAACGTCCGAAAGCGCGCCGTATCGAGCACGCCTGCCATACCCATGACGCGATGTTTCTCGAAGCCGCTCACTTTCCACGCCACATACGTCATCACATCCAGAGGGTTGGACACGACAATGATGATGGCTTTGGGAGACTTTGCGACGGCAAGTTCCGTGCAACTCTTGACGATGCCGCTATTGGTGTTCATCAGATCATCGCGGCTCATGCCGGGCTTGCGTGCAATTCCCGCCGTGATGATGATGATGTCCGAGTTGGCTGTCTCGTCATAGCCGTTCGAGCCAACCACCTTCACGTCCACCTTCTCCACAGGCGTTGCTTCGTACATATCCAATGCCTTGCCCTGGGGGACGCCTTCAATGACATCGACAAGCACCACTTCATTTGCGAGTTCTTTATCAACCAGTCGCTGCGCTGTGGTCGCACCGACGTTGCCTGCACCGATCACAGTAATCTTCATAACGTAATCTCCTCGTGTGATGTCTGAGAGTGAATGAGAAAGAACCAGGGGATTGAGGTTGCAAAAGAACAGTGGGAATGGGGTGCCGACCGCCTGCGTCCGTGATGGCCAGGCGGTTCGGGAAACTGCTATGCCGTCGGCGGAGGAACGATGCTGACGACTTTCTTGGCTTTGCTGTACTTCTTGAATTCCACGATGCCGTCGGTGAGGGCGAAGAGGGTATCATCGCTCCCGATGCCGACGTTTCTGCCGGGACGGAAGGCTGTACCGCGCTGACGCACCAGAATGCTGCCGGCCGACACTCGTTCGCCGCCGAAGCGTTTCACGCCGAGCCGCTGCGAGTGGCTATCGCGCCCGTTTCGAGAGCTTCCTACACCTTTCTTGTGTGCCATGGCTACTTCCCAATCTTTGTCACTTGAATCTCGGTATACGCCTGCCGGTGTCCGCGTTTGACGCGGTACCCCTTGCGGCGTTTCTTCTTGAACACCAGGACCTTGTCACCCTGTCCGTGATCCACCACCGTTGCCTGCACGGTTGCGCCCGGCACGGTTGGGTTGCCGACCCGAATTTCCGTGTCGCCAGCCAACAACAACACGCGATCGAACGTAACGGTTGCACCCTTTTCCTGTTTCAGCAACGGAACGCGAAGGCGCTCCTGTTCTGCCATTCTAAACTGCTGTCCTGCAATGTCGACGACTGCGTACATCAACTAACCTTATCAATGAATGAAAAACGAACCTCAGCGGGTCAAAAAGATACACAAAGCATGCAAAAGATGCAAACCAACGCGAATGAAGATTCGTTCATCATATCTTCACCAGGCTTTCAGGGAATCGGCTCTCCATCGTCTGGTAGCGGGCCTTGAGTGTCACATACAACTTCGCCGAACTTGCGATGCAAAACCAGGCAAGCAGCGCGCCGGCAAACAAATCCACCACATAGTGATATCGTTGATACACGGTGGCAATAATCAGCAGTGTGCCGGTGACGAACATGAACCAGCGGCACTTCGCCCGATACTTCCCGCTCAGGTACATCAGCACAATCGTCATCATCGTGTGGCCGCTGGGGAACACGTCGCGCTGCGACAGGCTGATGGCGACGTCGTTCGGTACGCCGCTGGGAATCGAGCCGCCCGCGTTCACGAACCAGCGAAGATACTCTGTGAGAAATACACCGGGAAGCTCCCGGTCGAGTGTCGCAAAGTCGTGGAGCGTGAAGCGCGGCCCGACTGCCGGCAAGAAGAAGTACCCGAGATACGACAGGAAGAAACCATACACGCACGTGAACATGAAGTAGTGGAATAGATCCAGATTGTGTCGTCGGTAGAATTCGTAGCCGAGAATCAGGAACAGAAAATAAAACAGGGTGTAGGCGATCTGAAGAATCTCGGTGAGCCACGGATGGGCAAACTGCATCAGCCACTCCGTGGGGTTGACGCCAAAAAGCCATCGGTCGATGGCAATCAGCACGTCATCGTAGTCTCTGCCTCCATGAATCGGTTTGATCATGAAATAGAGAGCTTTGAATGTAAAGAACGTAGCTATCGGAACGTACCAATCGTGCAGCAGGCGGAGCGGTTTCCATCCCGTTGTATGGCGGAGATATGCCATCAAGCAAATGACTGCTGACCCGGCAAAATTGCTCAGCACAATCAGCCACCAGTACGGAATGCGGTGGGCAAAGAGAAGGTTGATGGTGGAGAGAATGAGATTGAAACCGATGAACAGCAGGTCGGCCGAGTGCAGATAGCGTGTGATGGCTTGAACGTGCATGCGATCTGATTTCAGGTCATGACGGGTGCACAAGAGAAATCGAGTTATCGGCGAGACTTGTGGCCGAACAGCGCATTGGCCAGATCTGCCAGCCGGTCGAGGGAAAGTTCTTCCGGCCGCTTCGAAAGATCAAACGACGGGGGCAGCCCAGAACTTTCCTCCAGAAAATACCGCAGCGAGTTACGCAGCGTCTTCCGTCGTTTGCCGAAAACCGCGCGAACCATGCTTCGGAAGTACTCCTCGCTCTCCAATGCATGCAGCGGACGCTCGCGGATGCGTAGCTGTACAACCGACGACGTCACGCCGGGGACGGGGAAAAAACACGCGGGAGAGACATCGAACAGCACTTTCACCTGCGTAAACATTTGGGTGAACACGGCCAGAATGCCGTAGTCTTTCGTGCTGGGTTGGGCAATCAGGCGTCGTGCAACTTCCCGCTGCATCATCAGTGTGGCATCCCGCACGTGCACCCGATTATCCAGGATGTGGAAGAGGATCGGCGTCGTGATGTTGTAGGGGATGTTGCCGACGATGCGAAGGGCCGCGCCGCCCGACCGCATTGCGGCAAGATCGGTGTCGAGAAAATCGCCGTGCCGAATCTCGATCTCACCAGCCGGATAGGTCGCATGCATCCTCCGTATCACGCGTGCGTCAATGTCAACAACAATGAGCCGGCGGCACGATGACGCCAGATATTTGGTGAGCACGCCCTCGCCCGGACCAATCTCCAGCACGGTATCCTCCTGCTGCGGATTGACCGCAGCCACGATCTTGCGCGCGATATTCTCATCTCGCAGAAAATGCTGTCCGAGCGATTGTTTGGGGCGGATTATCACGAGAGGCCGGCGTCGATCGTTACCCGATGTGTGTTACTGAGGATCGGCGTCCGCGCTCTGCGCCGTGTGTTCGTGCGCGTTGACGCCGAGACGGAAGAGAAACGCTCTGTCTCACGATCGAAGGGGAGAACGTTCATCTACTTTTTCTTGATAAGTCCTTTCAGCAACTCTTCGCCCTTGCTCTTCAACTCGTCGGCTTTCTTCTTCGCTTCGGCGTCTAACTTTTGTTGGAGCTTTTGCTTTTCGGCGTCGAGTTTTTTCTGAGCAAACTCCGCCACGCGCGCCTGCAGTGCTTGTGAGTCCAACTGCACTTTAGGGTTGTCCGTCGTTCCACCAACGAGGAAATTCAGTTTCAGCCGCCCGTCCGGCTCCTTGAGCGCATTCAGTGCTTCACCTGCAAAGCCGGGCACGCGGACCTTTGCCGACGCGGATTCGGAGAGCAGCATCGCCAGGCCGAAATCCATCGTCCCGTCCAGACCATGCGTTCCGGCGATCGTGTAGTCCGCCCCGAGGGCTGAAACCTTCAGCTCCGGAATCGCCACGCGGCCATCTTTGATTGAGAACGCATTTGTCCAATCTTTGAATGTGATTTCGGCGAGATCCGGCAGACTGAGCATGCTGGCGATTTGCTGGTTGACTTTGACGCCGGTCAGCTTGCCGTTGCTCACGGCCACCTTTCCCGTTGCATTGAGTGATTGCGGTATGAGACCGAGCGTGTCGTTCAATGCGCCGCTGATATCAATGCTCATGTCCATGTTGCCGAACAGGCGCCGACCGAACGAGGTAAATGTGGAAAGGGCGGAGTTTGCCTGCAGGCTCTTCAGATCAAGATGAAGTTGGAACGTGGGGCGTTCGGGATTCTGGAGATTGATGCTTCCCTTGCTCGCTACCGCCCCATCGAACATCGTCATCGTGAGGTTGTCCATCGAGATGATGCCGTCGGCAATTCGCATCGTCCCGCGAACGTTCTTCATTTCCAGCTTTTGTGTCGTGAGGGTACCGATGTTTGCTGCAATCGTCATCTCCACGTTCGGCAACGGCATCGCTGCCTTGCCGCTCGAACGTCGAGAAGAAGGTTGTTCGGACTGGCCGGACTTCTCGTCCTCTCCCATAATGTCGGCCGTATACAGATGATTCGACGTAAGCGATGCGGAGGCGATGGCTTTCGGCGCCCCTTTTTTGTCGGACATCATTGAAAGATAGTTGCGCATCGTAAACGACAGGGCCAGATCCGATCTGCCGATCGTCATGGAAAGCTTCTTCGACTCCAGCACTTGATTGCTGAACGAAATCGTTCCGTTCATGTTCTTCACCGGGTTCGGGCTTTCAGCGGTGGCAATGGTTACATCGTTGAACTCCATGCTGCCCGACGCCCTGAGCGCATCGGGCTTGTTCACCTTACCGTTGATCGTGACGTTCCCGTTCAGCCTTCCCGACAACACCGTGCCGCTTTCCAGCGGGTAGTAGTCCTTGATCTCATTCAGGTTGAGGGACGCGGTCATTGTGAGAGTCAGATTCGGGTCGTCGAAATCTACCACACCCATCGTTAGCGAGACGGGATTCTGCCCGAGCGATGCCGTCAGTTTTCGTATGTGAAATTCTTGCTTTGTCTTTCCGCGTACAAAGTCGGCGATGAGATTAATGTTGGTGATGGGTTTCGGAATGTTCGGGAAATGAATGGCGGCATTCGTTGTGCTGATGTTTCCTGAAACCTCCGGCAGAGTGCGTGTATCGCTATCGTACACTCCTTTCACCACAATCGTGGCCTGCACCGGGCCGTTCCCTTCCACTCCTTTGATTTTCTCGACGTATGCTTTCGGCGTGAGATTGAGAAGATGGGCAACGTTTACATCCTTTGCTGCAATCGTCAGGTCCAGAAGCGGCTTGTCGCTCAAGTCTATCGAACCCGTGATGTCGAACGGAATGGCGTTGAGGAACCCTTTGCCTTTCTCGATCGAGGCGAGCCGTTTCCCGGCGTGATACAGCATCGTTGCATCTGCATTGATGCGCCAATCCGTGATAAGGGGAGTTGTGATGGTGCCGTAGCTGTACCGGTCGATCGCCGTCTTGCTTTCAATCCGCGCTTCGTTTGTTGCAGGGGTGAAATGAACCGAGGCCTGCTCATGAAACCCGTCGAGGATCTGACGGGAGTTATCGCGGTGATCAATCATGTCGATGTAGCCATTGACGATACGAAAGTCGGGCAGCAGAACGGCTGCCATCGGCGTCGCCTCGGGCGCGGGTGCAGAAGGTGTTGAAGCAGGGGCGGACTTTTCCCTCGCGTAATTTGTCGAACCATCCTCTTTCGTCTCGAGGGTGATGCGCGGGCGCTCGAGTACGAGCGATGAGACCTCCACCTTCTTCTCGAACAGCGGCCAGAGTTTCACATCCAGCAGCAGCCGCTCGATAGCAAGCAAAGGCTGTTCGGTGAAGCCCGGCTTGCTTGCGATGGAGAGGCCGCGTACATCAAGGGCAATGGTGGGGATGATGGAAAGGCTGATATCTTCAATTGCCACCGGAGTCCCGGTTGCCTCCTCGATGCGCGGTACGACCAGCGCCTTCAATCGCTCACTCGTGAAATACAGTTTCAGGGCAACTACGGCACCGGCCAGCAACACAATCGGGATCGCGAGAATAACCAGCCACATTCGAGCTTTCTTCGACAGCGCCATGACAGCACAATCTCCTCTCAAGAAGATGGAAACCTTACGGCAGATTGCCGTTCGTGATGAAAAAAATATAGAGAAAAGCCCTACGAATGGCAACGAACGTGAACGGCGGGATGCATCAGCAAGAGCGTCGTACCATTCTCGTCACGTACATCTCAATGTCGCTTCTTCGGCGAGTAGATGTGTGTTGCATCGCCGTAGAACGCGTGCGCGGCCTCCATGATGGTTTCCGAAAGTGTGGGATGGGCGTGAATCGTTTCGGCAAGATCACGCACGGTTGCACCCATCTCAATGGCGACAACCCCTTCGGCAATCAACTCGCCGGCGTGCGCGCCCACCATTCCCACGCCTAACACGCGCTCGGTTTCCGGCTCGATGATTAACTTCGTCATGCCGTCGGGTCGATCGAAGGTGAGCGCCCGGCCCGATGCAGACCAGGGGAACTTTGCAACTTCCACCGGAATGTTGCGCTGTCTCGCCTCCGCTTCTGTGAGGCCGGCCCAGGCAAGTTCGGGATCCGTAAACACGACGGCCGGAATGATAATGTCGTCGGCGGAGGCGTTTTCACCAAGAATGGCATCAACGGCGATGCGCGCTTCTTTCGCGGCTTTGTGGGCCAGCAGCACGCCGCCCGCGACGTCGCCGATGGCATAGATCATCGGGTCATCGGTTTGAAGCCTGTCGTTCACCTTCACGAAGCCCCGCTCGTCTCGCTGGACTTGCGTGTTCTCCAGGCCGATGTCGCTGCTGTTCGGTGTACGGCCAACGGCCACGAGCACGCGGTCGTACAGTTCTTCTATCTCCTTCCCATCATACTCCATCGTCACTGTGATCTGCTGTTTGTGTGTCGCCATCTTCAGGACTTTTGCCTTGAGACGGATTTCTTTGAAAGCCTCCGCGGCTCGCTTGACGACGGGTCGGATGAGATCGGTGTCGGCTCCGGTCAGAATCGTCTCGAGTGCTTCCACCAGGACGATCGAGCTGCCGAGCGTGGCATAGACGGTGCCGAGTTCCATGCCGATGTAGCCGCCCCCCACAACCAGGAGATTCTTCGGCACCTCTTCTACTTCCAGTGCTTCCGTGGAGGTCATGATGCGCCTGTTGCCGAGGTCGAATGCTGTGGGCATTGCTGCACGCGAGCCGGTGGCGATGATGGCGTGATCGAACGTAATAAACTTCTGGCCCTCATTCGTTTCGACGCGCAGCGTCTTGGAGTCCTCGAAGTAGCCGCGCCCGAACATCACCTCAACGCCGCGGCTTTTGGCCAGGGTCGCCACGCCGCCGGCAAGCTTGCCGGTGATGGAGTTCTTCCACGCGCGCATCTTGGCCAGATCGAGCGTCGGCTTGCCGAAGCTGATGCCGCGGTGCTCGGAGTCCTGCGCCTCCTGAATGAGTTTGGCGGCATGCAGATACGCTTTCGAGGGAATGCAGCCCACATTCAAACACACGCCGCCGAGAACGGCATCCTTCTCCACCATAATCACTTTCTTGCCGCGATCTGCCGCGTAGAATGCTGCTGCATACCCGCCGGGACCCGAACCAACGACAACGATTTCAGTTTTGATGGGCTTCATTCTTTGCCTTTCATACATGAATTCAACACTAAGTCACTAAGGGTGCAAAGTTTCACAAAGGAGATTAGACCACGATTTTTGCCGTGCATGACGAGAGAAACGTTGAAATTGATCAGCTTCTTCGTGTCCCTTTGTGTGCTTCGTATCCTTGGTGGTTACTTCACAGTCTCTTGCCTTCATACATGAATTCAACACTAAGTCACTAAGGGTACGAAGTTTCACAAAGGAGATTAGACCACGAATCTTTTTATGCCGTGCTTGATGAGCGGGACATTGAAGTTGATCAGGTACCCCAAGCGCTTCTTCATTAGTTTGAGATAGCTTATGAGCTGCGCCTTCCAAACTGGGTTCATCTCATCAACCGCCTTCAATTCACAAATCACCAAGTCGTCAACAAAAACATCCAACCTCACTGCATCTTCGAGAGACAATCCCTTATACACGATGTCGTACTCTCCCTGTCTCTTGTACGGGAGCCCTCGCTGAGTCAATTCAAAGCAAAAGGCGGCTTCGTAGACTCGTTCGAACAACCCCGGGCCCAATTCCTTGTGGACAGCATACGCCGAGTCCACTATCATGCGACCGATTTCTTCCTCTCGGGCAGAAAGAGGAGCGAATTCCTTTTTGCTTCTACGTTCGAGCATCACCGGAGCCTTGTCATAAACAGTTCGTGTCCCTTCGTGTGCTTCGTATCCTTGGTGGTCACTTTACAGTCTTTTGCCTTCATACATGAGTTCAACACTAAGTCACTAAGGGTACAAAGTTTCACAAAGGAGATTCGACCACGATTTTTCCCATGCGTGACGAGAGAAACGTTGAAATTGATCAGCTTCTTCGTGTCCCTTCGTGTGCTTCGTATCCTTGGTGGTTAAGCTTTTTCATCCCTCAATCTTCACGCTCTTTTCGTTGAAACTCTGCAGCGCCTGCACGAAGTCGGTGATGAACCGCGCGGCGTTGGCGCCGTCAATCACACGATGGTCGTACGAGAGGCCGAGCGGAAGGATCATCCGCTGTACGATCTTCTTGCCCTTCACCACCGGTTGCAGCGACCCGCGCCCGATGCCGAGGATGGCCACTTCGGGCGTGTTGATGATCGGCGTGAAGTGCGCCCCGCCGATGCTGCCCTGGTTGGAGATGGTAAACGTTCCGCCTTGCATTTCTTCGAGACTGACTTTGCGCTGCCGCGTGCGCTCGGCAAGGTCCTGCAGCTCAAGCGAAAGCTCCAGCAAGCTCTTCTTGTCCACGTCCCGAATCACCGGCACGATCAGTCCCTGCTCCGTATCCACGGCAATACCGATGTGGTAGTAGTGCTTGTACACGATCTCGCCCACCGCTTCGTCAATGCTCGCGTTGAACATCGGATGTTTCTTCAACGTGTCGACAACAGCTTTCAAGATGAACGGGGTGAGTGTGAGGTTCGCCTTCTTCTTCTCGTATGCCTTCTGAAATTTTTTTCTGAGGGCAAGAAGGTCGGTGATATCGGCGTTCTCGAACTGCGTGACGTGCGGCGCGGTGGTCCACGACGCCACCATCTTGGTACTGATGGACCTGCGGAGTTGAGAGATTTTCGTCCGCTCTACACTTCCCCACTTCGAGAAATCGATGCTGACCGGGGCAGGTTTGGATGGTGGCTGGGTGGACGGTTGAGGCTGTGCCTGAGTCTGCTGCATCGCAAGGGCCTGCAGGCGCGCAATGTAGTTGCGCAGGTCGGCCATGACGATCCTGCCGCCGCGTTCGCTGCCGCGGATGCGCGTGAGATCGATGCCAAGTTCGCGCGCAATTCTCCGGATCGAGGGCGATGCAGGCGGCGGAACGCCCGGAACCTGTGCCGAAGGCGCGAACTCAACCGGCGCCGGAGCAACGGGGACCGCTGGGGCAGGCATTGGGGCAGCGGCGGCTGCTGAAGGCATCGCCGGTTCCTCAACCGGTGTCGGCTCAGCGCGTTCCGTCTCCCGATGTGCGGGCGCGCCGCTTTCGGCGACCGAAAAGATGAGCGTGCCGACTTTAATCTCGTCTCCTTCCTTCACGTGAATCTTCGTGATCGTTCCCGACACCGGCGTCGGGATGGAGGCAACGGCCTTCTCGCTTTCGAGTTCAAGAATGGGTTGATCTTTCTTGACGGTCTCGCCTTCTTTGACAAAAATCGTGGCGACGGTGCCGCTATCGGCACCCTCGCCAAGACGGGGGAGTCGCACATCCATTGAAGTTTCTCCTAATCGATACTATGAGCCATGTCGGATCGAAGATGGGCATCTTGCCTTGTACACATATATGGGACCTTTATGTTTTTGACGTTGCCTTTTTCCCGAATAGCTGTTGTTGACATTGTGGTAGATTGTCATTATCATGACATAGCGTCTGGAAAGAGTCGCTTAGCGTCTCGAAGAGGGGCCATAGGCCTCATCTCCAGTCGCTTTTTGTTTTATATGGGAGATGCACGTGTACCTTTGTTACATTGATGAGTCTGGAACATCCGACATACCCGGCAATACCTCGCACTATGTGCTGTGCGGGCTCGCTCTGCCAATATCGCATTGGAAATCCTTTGAGGGGCAAGTTAGCGCGATCAAATACAGATATGGGCTTCAGAATGCGGAAATACATGTTGGTTGGATTCTAAGGCCCTACGTCGAACAAAAGAAGATTAAGGGATTCGAAAAACTGACGTTTGCCCAGAGGCGGTACGAGGTTGAACGCCTCAGAAAAAGCGACATGCTCACCCTCCAAAGGAGCCCCAGGAAAGCCCTCTACAAGCAGACAAAAAAGAACTACACTCAAACCGAAGCATATGTTCACCTGACTTACACCGAACGACGGGCATTTGTGGAAGAGATTGCAAAAGCCGTAGGCGACTGGGGATATGCCAGGTTGTTCGCCGAATGCATAGACAAGCTCCATTTCAGTCCTTCTCGGACTCGACAGTCCGTTGATGAACAAGCCTTCGAACAAGTCGTATCACGGTTCGAACAGTTTCTCCGTCAAATCAACACAGGGGCACAGACAAAGAGCTTCGGACTTCTCATTCACGATAATAACGAAACCGTAGCCAAGAAGCACACACAACTGATGAGAAAGTTCCATTCCGATGGCACTCTTTGGACGCAGATCGACAATATCATTGAGACGCCTCTTTTCGTAGACTCCGCACTGACGAGCATGGTTCAAATTGCTGACGTTTGTGCTTACTCTCTCAGAAGATACCTTGAAAACAACGAAGAAGACTTGTTTGACCATATCTTCAAGAGAGCCGACCGCAAAGGTGACGTCGTCGTTGGCGTGCGTCATTTCACAAACACCACATGCACTTGCAAGATCTGTAAGGGCCACCGGCCTCCTGCATCTTGAAACCTTATACTCGTGGCTTTGACAAGTAAAGTTTGCGGGCCCGGAACACACAAGAGGTAAACCTCCAATAATTCTACACCACCTGTGGAAACGCCTTTTCCGGATCAACATCCAACTCTTTGATTGCCTTCTCCACCGCCTTCTTCGCAACCATCCCTTTTTGTGAAAGCTGGTAGAGCGTCGCGATCACGATACACTCGGCATCAATTTCGAAGTAGCGGCGGAGCTTCTGGCGCGTGTCGCTGCGGCCGAAGCCGTCGGTGCCGAGCGCCAACAGGCCGCCGGGAACCCAGGGCGCGATTTGCTCGGCAACGATCTTCATGTAGTCGGAGACGGCGATGAACACGCCGCGTTCTTGTTCGAGAACCTGTTCGAGATACGACTTCTTGGGCTGCGCGGTGGGATGCAGCATGTTCCAGCGACGGGCCTGCAGCGCTTCATTGCGGAGACGCTTGTAGCTCGTTGCGCTCCACACGTCCGCAGAGACGTCGTAGTCCTCCGCGAGAATCCGTTGTGCCCGGAGCGCTTCGCGCAGAATGGGTCCGCTGCCAAAGATGTGAGCCTTGTGTTTGAGTTTAGGCTCGCCTGCTTTGAACCGATACAATCCGTTCAGAATGCCCTGCTCCACGCCGAGCGGCATAGGAGGCATTGCGTAGTTCTCGTTGTACAGCGTGAGGTAGTACCACACCTTCTCGTTCTCCGCGTACATCCGTCGCAGCCCGTCCCACACAATCACGGCAATCTCGTAGGCGAACGCCGGATCGTAGCAGAGTAAATTGGGGATGGCGCTGGCGAGAAGGTGGCTGTGGCCGTCTTCGTGCTGGAGGCCTTCGCCGTTGAGTGTGGTGCGACCTGCCGTCGCGCCGCAGAGAAATCCCTTCGCCATCATATCGCCCGCCGCCCATGCCAGATCGCCGATGCGCTGGAAGCCGAACATGGAGTAGTAGATGTAGAACGGAATCATGTTGATGCCATGGGTGGAGTACGCCGTTGCCGCAGCGATGAAGGACGCCATCGCGCCGGCCTCCGTGATTCCTTCTTCGAGGATCTGTCCGTCCTTCGTCTCATGGTAGTACAGCAGCGTTTTACTATCCACCGGTTCGTACAGCTGGCCCTTCGGCGCGTAGATGCCGACTTCGCGGAAGAGCGGGTCCATGCCGAACGTGCGCGCCTCATCGGGAATAATAGGAACCACGCGGTTGCCGATCTTCTTGTTGCGCAGCAGTGTTCCGAGCAGGCGGACAAAGGCCATGGTGGTGGAGACCTCAAACCGCTCGGAGCCTTTCAGGAACTCTCCGAAGTCTGCGAGCGAGGGAACCTCCAACGGGGGCGCGGCTTCACTTCGCTGCGGAAGGAATCCGCCCAACGCCTTGCGCCGCGCCAGCAAGTAGCGCGTCTCGGGCGAGTCTTCCGCCGGGCGATAGAAGGGCGTCTCGACCACTTCCTCGTCCGCAATCGGAATCGTGAACCGGCTGCGAAACTCACGCAGTTCTTTCTCATTCAATTTCTTCTGCTGATGCGTGACGTTGCGTCCTTCGCCGGCTTCTCCCAGACCGTATCCCTTCACCGTCTTGGCAAGAATCACGGTAGGCTGTCCTTTGTGGTTGACAGCCGCGTGATACGCTGCGTACACCTTCTGCGGGTCATGACCGCCGCGCGTCATCTTACGAATCTGCTCGTCGGTAAGATGGTTCACCATTTCTAACAGCTCGGGGTACTTGCCAAAGAAATGCTTGCGCGTGTAACTGCCCGGTTCGACGGTGTATTTCTGGTAATCCCCATCCAGCACTTCCTCCATCCGTTTGACGAGAAGACCGTTCTTGTCGGCCTTCAACAGCGGGTCCCAATCCGATCCCCAGATAACTTTGATGACGTTCCAGCCTGCGCCGCGGAAGGCAGATTCCAATTCTTGAATGATCTTGCCGTTGCCGCGTACGGGTCCATCGAGGCGCTGCAGGTTGCAGTTGACGACCCAGATGAGATTGTCGAGTTGTTCGTTCGCGGCAAGCCGCAGCGCGCCCATCGCTTCCGGCTCATCCATCTCTCCATCACCCAAGAATGCCCACACGCGGGGTTCATCACCGCCCGTGAGGATGCCGCGTGCCTTGAGGTAGCGGTTGAATCGCGCCTGATAAATGGAGTTGATCGGGCCGAGCCCCATCGAAACCGTGGGGAACTGCCAGAATTCCGGCATGATGTACGGATGGGGGTAGGATGTGATGCCGCCGCCCTCGGCAAGGTCCTGGCGGAAATTGTGGAGATGATGTGCTTCGAGACGGCGCTCCAGGAATGCTCGCGCGTAGATGCCTGGGGAGGCATGGCCCTGGAAGAAAATCATGTCGGCGGGCCGATCGCCCTCGGCGCCGCGGAAGAAATGATTGAAGCCCACCTCGTAGAGCGTTGCGCTCGAGGCATACGTCGAGATGTGCCCGCCCAACCCGCTGTGTGTGCGGTTGGCTTTCACGACCATCGCCATCGCATTCCAGCGGATGTAGCTTTTGATGCGACGTTCGAGGTCGCGGTCGCCGGGATACGGGGGTTCCTTTTCTTTTGGGATGGTGTTGATATACGGCGTGCGGGTGGTCGCGGGCATGTTCACGCCCGAGTCCCGCAAGCGGTCAAGCAGACGGCTGACAACAATCGGCGCCTGTTCCGACTCTTTGTTTTTTAGCATATATTCAAAGAAAAACTCCAGCGAGTCTAACATGCGCTGCAGTTCGTCGTCGGAGTCAACACCGTTGGTGCTGCGTACTTTCTCGTCCGTTTCCACGTGCCTACTCTTGTGATTGTAAATGAACAAACGATTGTGTTCGCGAAAACATCCCCAATATAGAGAAAAAATCGTGAAGAATCATTCCCGACGCGATGAGGTGGCTTGACGTTACTTTCGCAACGCCTGCAGAGAATCTTGCATGCGATGAGATATTGTTGAACATCGTGGAAGAAGACACCCGCGAAGAACTTCTTCGCTTCTGGGAATCGCCGCAGCACTTCGTTGTTCTCGGTTCCTCCAACAAGGTACGAGAGGAAGTTGATGTGGATGCCTGCCGTGCCGACGGCATTCCGATTCTGCGGAGACACAGCGGGGGCGGCGCGGTGCTGCAGGGTCCCGGCTGCTTGAACTTCTCGCTCGTTCTCGCCATTCGCTCCGACGGCCCGACGCGCAACATCACGGAGACGACACGCTTCGTCATGCAGCGACATGCCGGCGCGCTGGCCAACGTTCTCGGCCGGCCGGTGCACGTGCAAGGCAGCAGCGACTTGACCATCGGCGACAGGAAATGTTCCGGCAATGCACAGCGGCGCCGATTGAACGCGCTGCTGTTTCATGGGACGTTTCTTCTGCAGTTCGATCTTGCGCTGATGGAGAAGTACCTCAGGCGCCCGCCCAGGCAGCCTGCCTACCGACAGCAGCGGGCGCACAGCGATTTCGTCTGCAACATCGGAGTGGACACAGCGCGCATCAAGCAAGCGCTCATTGCGGTCTGGCACGCCGTCGAGCACACGGAGGGGCTGCCGACTGCCGCGATCGAAGATCTCGCGAGAACGAAACACTCATCGCCCGAGTGGGTGTTCGGCAGATGACGGAGCCGACAAGGCGCTAACAACTTTCTGGCTCTTCGCGTTCGTCACCTCAATCACGCCTTTGCTCGTCGGGCTTCCTCTGCGTAATTACCCCACTTTTCGGGCTGCAACCTGAGCCACACAAGTTGATTGCTTTCGCCCATTTCTCTTCATAAGTTTGTTCTGCGATCCCGGTTTTTTCCCATTTCCTTTCTCATCATGGCAACAAGGTTGGTGTTCGGCGCAGGGCGATGCCTGTTTCTTTTCGGACTTTTGCTTCTCCAGCAATCCGCTTATGCGCAATTCGATATCATGCAACACCGCGTCGAACGACTCTCTGTTGACCAAGGACTTTCCCAGGGTTCCGTGTGGTGTATCATGCAAGACCGTCGCGGCTTCATGTGGTTCGGCACTGCTGATGGGTTGAACCGCTACGACGGTTATTCGTTCAAAGTCTTTCGGCACAACGCGCAAGACCCTTCCTCTCTTAAGAGCAATACCGTCTGGTCGTTGTGCGAAGATCACACTGGCACGATATGGGTCGGAACATCGGCGGGCCTCCACCGGTTCGACCCCCGCACCCAGAAGTTCAAATTCCTTCCCGACGATTCTGCCTATCACTCCGTGACATTCCGTGCGGCAACGCCACCGGGCCATTCGACTTCAACAAACGTGCGCGTCGTTCGTTGGTACCGATGAATGTGACGCGCACATGAAATCCACACATCCCCCGCATTATCCACCATATGGACGCTCATACCCTGCTCACCGTCTGCGTCTCCGAAAACCGAAGTGAGATATTCCGTGATGGCGCCGGTGTTTAGGTTGAGAATCGAAAGGCCGCCGACCGACCCGATCCAAAGGTTGCTGTCGCGATCTTCAAGAATGGAATAAATGAACGTTCGCAGGTGCGTCCGGGGGCAAGGTGTTTGCCGGATCATCTGCCGGGCTGTATGCATCAACCAACAACGGGACAACCTGGGCTCCATCGCAAACGGGATTGAGAAACGCAAATGCGCTCGCGTTGGCAGTGTCGGGGACAACGTTGTTTGCAGGTTACGCAGGAGGCATTGCACGAACACAGGACGAAGGAACAACGTGGGTGCAGGTCAAAAACGGCTTGCCGCCCGGAAGCGGTGTAACCGGAATGGTTGCCCGCGGTTCATTCGTCTTCGCAGCAGCAGGGTACATCTACCGTTCCTCGAACAACGGTTCAAGCTGGGAGCAAACGAGCAACGGAATTTCCCTTCCGTACATCGGAACAATATCGGCCGGCAGCAATGCATTGTACGCCGGCAGCATGTTGGGTGGTGTGTATGTTTCTACCAACGACGGAGCTAACTGGACCGGGCCGGGAACGGGATTGCCGGGGTTCGGCGGTGTGAATACAATCCTTGTTGATGGAACGATACTCTGGGCAGGAATTCAGTCCAACGGCGTGTACCGCTCAACGGACAATGGTGCAACGTGGACTGCGGCAAGCAACGGTCTTCCCGCATTCAACAGAAACGTCTCCTCGCTTGCGCGCAGTGGCTCCAATCTCTTTTGCGGACTCGCGGCTGCAAGCGGGAGTTCCGTTTATCTTTCAACGGACAATGGAGCGAATTGGTCGAGCGCAAGCAACGGCATACCGGCGGGGAGTTATTGCTTTACCGTCTATTCTGTCGGTCAGTTTGTTTTTGCCGGATTCAACTACTCGGGGACGGGGGTTGCCAGCGGCATCTATCGGACAAGTGATAACGGAGCGAATTGGAGTCCCGTCAATACCGGCCTGCCGGATCCGAGTTCAGTCAATGCGATCGCAGTAATGGGAACGAACATGTATGCAAGTTACCTGGGTGTGTGGAAACGACCCCTCTCTCAAGTCACGGATGTGAGGGAGATTGTAACCGGTCTGCCACAAGAATCTTCACTCGAGCAAAACTATCCCAACCCGTTCAACCCGACAACTACGATACACTTCTCTGTTGAATCGGCGAGCGGGAGAAAAGGGGATCCGGCGAGAGTGACATTGAAGGTGTACGATGTGTTGGGGCATGAGGTCGCGACGTTGGTGAACGAGAATCTCCAGCCTGGAAGCTATGAGGTGAGATTCAACGCCGAAGGCTTTGCAAGCGGAGTGTATTTCTACCGGCTCACGGCAGGAAAATTCACCGAGTCGAAGCGCATGGTGCTGCTGCGATAGCTTCTCAGAAGCATCCGTAAAAGTGTGGTAGGGGGTCGAGAAAGAGAAGGGTTTATCCGATGATTGAGTATCGAGAAAACTATCAGCGGACGAGAGGAATTCAAGTGCTTTGAGGAGGATCTGGTGAAGCGCCGCCGATATCGTCGTCGGGTTTCCTCTGCCTAATGACCACACTTTTCGGGATGCAACCGGATGACGGATGTGTGTTGCATCTTTCGCCGTTAGTGTGTAAGATACGCGCGCAAGAGGTGTGTGTTCATTCCTTCGTTCAATCTCCATCCAAGAAGAAATCACGAATGATACCCAGAACGATTAGCGTGTTTGGTGTAGTGTGTTTATTCCTTCTTCTCTGTGACCCGTCGCCTGCACAGCAGGAAGAGGAAGAGATTCCCCTGGAAAAACTCTCCGGCAAGCAAATCTATGCAATGTTCTGCGCACGCTGTCATGCAGAAGATGGTACCGGCAACATTGATCCGGAGATGCTGGCGGGCATGGATGCCCCTCCGCCGGATTTTACCGATGGCTACTTCAGCTCACGCGAAAAGCGGAAAGACTGGCAAGCCGTTGTCGCTCATGGCGGCGGCGTACGTGGACTTTCCATGTCCATGCCCGCCTGGAACGACGCCCTGACGGAGAAGCAGATCGAGGAGACGGTCGAGTACGTCAAGTCGTTTGTTGATCAGAGTAAGTATCCTCAGGGCGAGTTGAATTTCTTCCGTGGCCACTACACGACGAAAGCCTTCGTAGAACAAGAAGCATTGTTGATTCCTTCTTACCAATTCAAGAAAGAAAACGGTGTGACAAACCGGGAAACGAAAGTCGTTGCGTATTACGCCAATCGTTTCGGCAACCGATTCCAGTACGAAGCCAAGCTGCCTCTCCTCACCAAAAGCGCAGCAGGCACAGCCGCCACGGGCATCGGTGACCTTGAGCTGGGCTTGAAGTACGCATTTTACGACAACTACAGGTCGCTTACGATCGTGACGGGTGGCCTTGAGGCAGCGCTTCCGACAGGAAGCGAGACGAAAGGATTCGGAGCGGGAACGGTGACGGCCGTGCCGTACATTGCCGCAGCCCAGGGAATCGGCAGCTCACTCCAGCTTTCGACCAGTGTCAAAGGCGAGATTCCACTCGACAGGACAAAGGGAAACCCCGAGCTTCGCGCCAGTTTTCTTTCGATGCTCACGCTGTTCGAATCAAAACAGGGAGTATTTCCGGGTCTGGAGGTTTTTGTGAAAAAGAATCTCGCCGCGTCCGACTACACGCTTTCGCTTATTCCTCAGGTGTACTGGGGCATAACGAAGCGAGGACACCTCGCACTCTCGCTGGGCGCTGAAATCCCGGTGGCCGGTACAAAACCGTTCGACGGAAAGATTGTCGCGTTCTTCCTCTGGGATTATGTTGATGGGGGATTGTGGTGGTAGTTCGTCGGCGAGTACAACGGTGAGGGATGAGAGCAGCGATCAAGAACGGACTGACGCTTGGAGGCGTTGCTTTGTGCATTGGGTTGTTTCATCTCGCTCATCTCTCTCTAAAGGACTACGGGCAGGAGTTTCAATCGCGGCGTGGTGTCCTCTCTCGCGCCGAGCTCGTGCCTGCGGGAGGGACGGACAAGTGCGAGAAGTTCTGGCTCACGCTTCGCAACGAAAACGCCTTCACGGTGGACTGCGGTCTGTTGGTTCCTCGACGTCAGGCCGGGCGCTATCCGGCCATCATTGTGTTGGGCGGAAAGGCGACGGGAAAGGACGCGGTGGATTTCGCGCTCGACATCAACGATGTGATTCTTGCCGCGCCCGACTACGGCTACACGCCGAAGCCGGAGTACACTCTGCCGCAGTTGCTGTGGGACGTACCAGAGATTCGACGCGCGTTGTTGGATATGGTTCCGGCCGTTATGCTGTTGACGGACTATCTCTTCACGCGTCCGGATGTGGACACGACGAAACTCGTTCTCGTCGGCTACAGCTTCGGGGCGCCGTTCGTTCCGACCATCATCCGCTATGACCGACGCGCAGTCGCAGCGTTTGTCGTCTATGGCGGCGGCGACCTTCGCAGTCTGATTCGGCATAACGTCCGCCGGTATCGCGGCGCCGTCGTGAGCGAGATGGTCGGATGGATGGGAGAACTCCTGCTTCGCCCGTTGGAGCCGCTCCGCTCTGTCGAATACATCTCGCCAATTCCTCTTGTGATGATCAACGGCACGGCGGACGAGCAAATCCCTCGCGCAAACGCGGAACTTCTCTACCGCAACGCCGGAGAGCCGAAGAAGATTATCTGGCTGGAATCGATGCATGTCCATCCGCGCAATCCGGAACTCACCGCCCGGATTATCCGAACGATTCAGCAGGAGTTGTTGACGATGGGGATTCTGGACTCATCGTCGAGCAAAGCGCCGTAACAACGACGCCGCCGAGGCGAAACAAAACACCTGCTCGGCTCGTTACAATGACCACCAGCCTTTGTAACTTGGACGAATTCTCAGTAAGTTAGATCACCCAATCCCTCCAATCATCCAGACATTCAGAAAGGATCACCATGTCTCGTATCCTTGGAAGTATTCTGACGTTGATAACGCTGTACAGCTTCGCGGTCTCACAGGAAGCGCGGCTCCTGCGCTTCCCGGCAATTCATGGAAACCAGATCGTCTTCACGTATGCGGGAGATTTGTATGCGGTTGCTGCCACCGGCGGCGTTGCCCGCAAAATCACCAACGACATCGGGTATGAAATGTTTGCGCGCTTCTCGCCCGACGGCAAATGGATCGCGTTCACCGGCCAGTACGACGGCAACACGGAAGTCTATCTGATGCCGGCCGACGGCGGCGTGCCGCGGCGCCTGACGTACACGGCAACACTCGGCCGTGACGATGTCTCCGACCGCATGGGTCCCAACAACATTGTGATGACGTGGAAGGACGACAGAACGATCGTGTTCCGTTCGCGGCGAATCGAAAGGAACGACTTCATCGGGCAGCTCTTCTACGCGTTCGTTGATGGGGGAATTCCCGAGCAACTTCCCGTGCCGCGCGGCGGCTTCTGTTCCTTCTCTCCCGACAAAAAGAAGATGGCGTACAATCGTGTCTTCCGCGAGTTCCGAACGTGGAAACATTATCGCGGCGGACAGGCGGACGATATCTGGATCTATGATTTCGAAACAAAGAAAGTGGAGAACGTTACAAACAATCCCGCGCAGGACATCATCCCCATGTGGCATGGTAGCAAAATCTACTTCGCATCCGACCGCGACCACACGATGAACCTGTTTGTGTACGACCTCTCCACCAGGCAAACGAAGAAACTCACCAACTTCACCGAGTTCGATGTGAAGTGGCCCTCGTTAGGCGACAACGCTATCGTGTTCGAGAACGGCGGCTACATTTACAAGCTCGACCTCGCAACCGAGAAAACCGAGAAAGTTTCCATCTCTATTCAAGAAGATTTTGATATCGGCCGCGGCGGATGGCGTGACGTGAGCAAAGAGGTGACGAACTTCGAGATTGCGCCCGACGGCAGTCGTGCGCTGTTCGGCGCGCGCGGCGACGTGTTCACCGTCCCCGCCAAGAACGGACCGACGCGCAACATCACGGCAAGTTCCGGCGTGCACGAGCGGAATTCCAAATGGTCGCCCGACGGCAAGTGGATAGCCTATGTTTCCGATGTCACCGGCGAGGACGAGATTTACATTGCGCCGCAGGATGGCAGCGGTCCGGCAACGCAACTCACCAAGGGCGCCGATACCTACAAGTACCAGCCTTCCTGGTCGCCCGACAGCAAGAAACTGCTCTGGGCTGACAAGAAGCTCCGCCTGCAATTTGTTGACATCGGATCGAAGAAGGTGACACTCGTTGCTCAGGCAACCGCGTGGGAATACTCCGACTACACCTGGTCACCCGACAGCAAGTGGATTGCCTACGCGCAGCCCGAAGACAAACAGATGACGACGGTGTATCTCTACTCCGTTGATGCAGGCAAAGCGTATCCGGTGACGGACGGGTGGTCGGATTCCTATCAGCCGGCGTTCAGTTCGGACGGCAAGTACCTGTTCTATGTTTCCGAGCGGAACTTCAATCCCATCTACGGCAGCACGGAGTGGAATCACATCTACGCGGACATGGCAGGGATTTATCTCGTCACGCTCGCGAAGGACGTGAAATCGCCGTTCGCACCCAAATCGGACGAGGTGAAGATCAAGGAGGAGAAGCCGGAAACAAAAACCGAGAAGAAGGAACCGGAGAAGAAGGAGGAGAAGAAAGAAGAGAAAAAAGTGACGGTGAAGGTTGATGTTGAAGGTCTCCAGCGTCGCGTCACAGCATTGCCCATCGCCGCAGCGAACTACAGAAATCTCCAATCCGTCGGCGACAAGCTGTACTACATCCGCACAAGCAGGAAGCAGGAAAAGCCGATGCTTGTGCTGTACGATCTTGACAAGCAGAAGGAGACCGAGCTGGGAGAATTCAACGGATTCGAAATCTCTGCCGACGGCAAGAAAATGATCGTCGGCAGCGAAGGGTCATACTCCATCATTGATCTGCCGACGGGCAAGATCGAGGTGAAGGAGAGGTTGAATCTGAGCGATATGAAGGTGCAGCTCGATCGGCGCGCCGAATGGAATCAGATCTTCAACGAGTGCTGGCGGCAGATGCGGGACTTCCTGTACGACCCGCACCTGCACGGCGTGAACTGGCCCGCCATGCGCGAGCGCTACGGACAGCTTCTTCCCTACGTCAACCACCGCGCCGATCTGACGTATGTCATCGGCGAGATGATCGGCGAGTTGAACATTGGCCACGCGTACGTTGGCGGCGGAGATTTCCCGAAGCCGGAACGGATCGAGCTGGGTCTCCTCGGTGCAAAGATAGAGCGCGATGCAGCAACCAAGTACTACCGCATTGCCAAAATCCTGAAAGGACAGAACTGGGACAAGTCGCTGCGCTCACCTCTCACCGAGATCGGCGTTGACGCGAAAGAGGGAGACTACATCATCGCGGTGGACGGCAAACCGACGAACACGATGCAGGATATCTACGAAGCGCTTGTCGGCAAAGCGGGCAAGCAGGTGACGCTGAAACTCAACGACAGGCCGCAGGAGTCCGGAAGCCGCACAACGGTTGTCGTCCCGATCGCCGATGAGCGTCCGCTTTACTACTACAACTGGGTGCAGGGCAACATCGAAAAAGTCTCGAAGGCAACCGACGGGAAAGTCGGCTACGTGCACATTCCCGACATGGGCGTCGGCGGATTGAACGAGTTTGCCAAATACTTCTATCCGCAAGCGCGCAAGGACGCGATGATTGTGGACGTACGCGGCAACGGCGGCGGCAACGTGTCGCCGATGATCATCGAACGACTGCGCCGCGAGATTGCGCTCATCAGCATCGCACGCAACACGGTTCCGACACCCGATCCGGCAACGGCAATCCTTGGCCCGAAGGTGCTGCTGATTGACGAGTTCTCCGCCAGCGACGGCGATATTGTCGGCTATCGCTTCAGGAAATACGGGCTCGGAAAACTCATCGGCAAGCGGACGTGGGGTGGCGTGGTCGGTATTCGCGGCACGCTGCCGCTGCTTGACGGTGGGTTTCTGAACAGGCCCGAGTTCTCGCGGTACGACGTTGAGGGTAAGGAGTGGGTGATGGAGGGGAAAGGCGTCGAGCCGGATATTTATGTTGACAACGATCCTGCGCGGGAGTTTGAAGGAATCGACGATCAGCTCAACAAAGCGATTGAAGTAGTGAAGGAAGAGTTGGCGAAGAAGCCGGTGAAGCTCGCTCCGCCTCCGCCGTGGCCGGACAAGAGCAAGTAAGCGCGCATCTGCGTCATGCACCAAGCCCCGTCGAGTCATCGGCGGGGCTTTGTTGTTGGTGGGGAGGCGAAGAAAAGCTTTACGTCCTGCTGTTCATTTTTTGTGTGCCCAGAAGCCGTGACGTCCAAACGTTGATTATCATTCTGAGCCTCGCTTCTTAGAGGCGAAGAATCCAGAATAGGAATCAACCACTCGCGCCTCCGTTCCGGATGCTTTCGCGTTAGGAAAGCAACGCTCAGCATGACGAAGTAAAGCCCTCTCATCTCGAATCCTGCATCCAGCATCCAGAATCCAGAATCCAGTGATGACCTCTTCCGACACATCAGCCATTTTCGTACCTTTTCAGTGGTCGGCACTCGATCTTCAATGTTCACCGATCGCCGTTTCCACCTCTAAGCACTGAAAGGATATTCCACAATGGAAGACGCTCTCCTCCTTCACCGACTTCAATTCGCTTTCACGATTACGTATCATTATCTCTTCCCTCAACTCACGATGGGACTCGGCCTTCTCATCGTGATCATGAAGGGGATTGCTCTGAAAACCGGAAGCGAATTCTACAACAATGCCGCCCGCTTCTGGGCAAAAATCTTCGCCGTCAACTTCGCGGTCGGCGTCGTCACCGGTATCCCGATGGAGTTCCAATTCGGCACCAACTGGGCGCGGTTCTCGGCGTTTGCCGGCGGCGTTATCGGTCAGACTCTCGCCATGGAAGGTGTCTTCGCCTTCTTTCTCGAGTCCAGTTTTCTCGGACTGTTCTTGTTCGGCGAGAAACGTCTCAGTCCTAAAATGCACTTCTTCGCTGCGTTCATGGTGTTCCTCGGGTCGTGGGTTTCAGGCTACCTCATCATCGCGACGAATGCGTGGATGCAGCATCCGGTTGCGTACGCAATGCAGCCCGATGGCAGCGTTGGGCTGACAAGTTTCTGGGGACTGCTTCTCAATCCCTGGATTCTCTGGCAGTACACGCACAACATGCTCGGTTCGGTTGTTACCGCTGCGTTCGTCGTTGCGGCGGTCGGTGCGTACTATCTGCTCGCGCATCGCGACGAGGAGTACGGCAAGCTGTTCGTCCGCACCGGTGTGATTGCTGGTGTCATCGCGTCGATCCTTGTTGCCTTTCCCACAGGAGATGGACAGGTGAAGAACGTTCTCGAGCATCAGCCGGTCACGTTCTCGGCGATGGAGGGGTTGTTCAAGACGCAGGAAGGCGCGCCGCTTGTTCTCATCGGCCAGCCCGATATGGAAAAACGCAAGCTCGACAATCCTCTCCATGTTCCGCGCATGCTCAGCTTTCTCACCTATCAACATTTCGGTGCAGTGGTGAAGGGCCTCGATGCGTATCCCGAAGACACGTGGCCGACCAATATCCCGCTGCTGTACTACAGCTATCACGTGATGGTGGGACTCGGAACGTTCTTTATCGCCATTATGCTTGTGGGACTGTACCTGCTCCGCAAGCAGCGCCTCTACAACGTGCGCCCGTTTCTCTGGGTACTGATGCTTGCGTTTCCGTTTCCGTACATTGCTAACACCGCCGGATGGTGGACAGCAGAACTCGGTCGTCAGCCGTGGTTGGTGTACGGACTGATGAAGATGCGGGACGGAACTTCGACGATGGTCTCGGCGGGCAACACGCTGTTCACTCTGCTGGGCTTCGCGGGGATGTACTTCGTTATCGGTGTCCTGTTCCTGTTTCTGGTCATTAAGACGATCAATGCGGGACCAGAAGTCGCAGGGAAGCATTGAAGGGGGCAGGTTCAAGGTTCAGGATGCTGGATGGAGGATGCAGGAGTTGGGGTCATCAGGCGGCTTGAGCGCTAAGTGCCGGCCGCGTATCTCCGGCATCCGATTGTGATTTGCACGGTTCGTTGTATTCACTTTTCACGGAATGGAGTCACTATGGAAATTCTCTGGTTCTGTGTTGTTGCATTCATGCTGGCGATGTACACAATCCTCGACGGGTTCGATCTCGGAGCCGGCATTTTGCATTTGTATGTTGCACGCACTGAAGAGGAACGCCGCACGGTGTTGAGCGCCATCGGCCCGGTGTGGGATGGCAACGAAGTATGGCTGCTCGCAGCAGGCGGGACGCTCTACTTTGCGTTTCCGCTCCTGTATGCTTCCTCGTTCAGCGGGTTCTATCTGCCGTTGGTGATTGTCCTGTGGCTGTTGATGCTGCGCGGACTCGGCATCGAATTGCGCCATCACGTTGACCATCCGTTGTGGAAGGCGTTCTGGGACACCACGTTCTGCGTCGGCAGCAGTTTGCTGGCGATCTTTCTCGGCGCGGCTTTGGGCAACGTTGTGCGCGGTGTGCCGCTCAACGCCGACGGCTACTTCTTTGCGCCGCTATGGACGTCCTTCACGGTTCAGCCGGAAGCCGGCATACTCGACTGGTTCACCGTACTCATGGGGCTGGTTGCTGCGGCAACGCTGAAGGTACACGGTGCCAACTATCTTGCCATGAAAACGAACGGCGCCGTGCAGGAGCGATCCCGACGTGTTGCGGCGCTTGCCGTTTGGGGCGTACTCGTGCTTACCATTGTGACACTGGTTGCGGCATCCTCGATCCGCCCCGAAATCTGGAACAACTACGCCGAACATCCGTGGGGCTACTGCCTCCCGCTGCTTGCACTTCTGGGCTTGGGCGGAATGTTCGTCTTCCGTCGCACCAAGGACGATACCAAAGCCTTTCTTTCCTCCTCTACGTTCATCGGAGCGATGCTCGCAAGCACGGCGTTCGGACTCTTTCCGAATGTCCTTCCGGCCTCCACCGATCCAAAGTTCAATCTCACTGTGTACAACACGGCGGCCGGCGAGTACGGACTCGGCGTCGGGATTGTTTGGTGGACCATCGGCATTGTGATCGCCCTGGGGTATTTTACCTATCTGTTTTACTCGTTCAGAGGAAAAGTCAAGCTGCACCCGGAAGGGTACTGACGCATTAAACCTGCAGAAGGTTTTGCTGTCGAATGTGAGAAAATGTTTTCACTCGTTCATTCTCACATTCTTCGGGGGTAGTATGGCATTCCTTGTTCACACTGCGATCGTGCTGATCCTCTGCACATGCGTCGGTTTTGCTCAACACGGGGTAGGTCCGCTCTGGGGACCCGAGATTCCGCTGCCGTTGGTCAATCCCGGCGCGTCCCAACGGGGAGTCCTCTTCAACAACATGGCGGTATCGTCACGGGGAAGGGTCTTTGTTGCGACGGTAGAAGCGGATCCGACGACACAGGTAACGATCGGAAACTATCTCACCTTTTTGGATAGCGCAACGAACTGGCACTCACCGGTTCCGATCACGCCGATGACTTTGGTGGTAGGAGGGTCAAGCCCGAAACTCGCCATGGATGCTGCCGATAATCTTTTCGTGCTGTTCTCCTCGCGCAATCCCGCCGCGCTGTATCTTGTTCGCTACGACACATCGCTCACGCTCCGGTCGGATACGATCCGCGTTGCATCCCCGACGCTCTACCCGACGTTTGCCTCCACGCATCTGACGGTGGATGGGAGGAATCGCTTGCACGTGATATGGCATGAAGGAAATATGGAAGCAGGGGAGATTGTGGAGAGCTTTACGTGTCGCTCGACCAACGGAGGGTTGACGTGGAGCGCGCCCATTCGCCTCAGCGACCTCGACGGAAGGCATTCGGCATTCCCGCGTGGTCAGTTTGATGTGGCCAATGGTGATACGCTTGCAATCGCCTGGCGCGATAGCTCGGCCGTTCCACAAAACAAATGGGATGTGCTGATGAGTGTGAGCACCGATGGAGGCGTCTCATGGCGGGCACCGCAGCAGGTCGCTGCCTCCGTGCATTACGAGAGCGATCCCGACATCGTGATTGATACACAGAATCGCATTCATCTCTTCTATCATCAATACCCTGCGGGCAATCCCTTCTGGGGAGCCAATATCCGGTATCGCTGGAGTGACAATCTCGGTGCATCATGGAGCACCGAGCAGCAACTCTCGGAAGCCGGAGGTACCATCCGCTCGCATCTGAACGAGGGCAATCGGTACGATCCTGTTCGCAACGTCCTGTGGTGTATGTGGAAGGATGAACGGGATTTCTTCAACGGCCAGGACCGCTCCGATATCGTGATCTCGTACTCGACCGACCGCGGGCTGAGTTGGAGCGTGCCGGAGTTCGTCACCGATTGGGACACGCTCAGCGTCGCGTTCAAAGCTGCCACCCTTTTCCCCGACGGTGCGTACTGCACAAACTATGAGGTCATCATTTCAACTTCACCTATGACGCGTCGTGTGTATTACCGTCGTCGCTCCGGTGTAACGGCGGTGATTGATCCAAAGGCAACACCCTCCGAACATGTGTTGCTGTGGAACTATCCGAATCCTTTCAATCCCTCAACCACCATTACTGTTGTGTTGCCGGAACGGACGAACGCCTCGTTGAAGATCGTTGACATGTTGGGCAGAGAGATTCGAACGTACGATCTCGGCAATGCTCTCGCGGGTACGTACACCGTCACGTGGGATGGTTCGACAACATCGGGGGCGCAAGCTGCAAGCGGCGTGTATTTCGCCCAGCTCACGACAGCGTCTCTCACGCGAACCAGGAAAATGATGTTGGTGAGATAAGGAATTCCCCGTCGGTGGTTGGACTTGACCCTTTCGTCTGCTCTCATGCATCGTATGTTGTGCGGACAGGCGAGTGCCGCGCGGCGTTCTATCGCTGAGAATTCTTCTCACTTGTCGGAACGCCGGGGCAAGAAGTGGCTCATTTGAGCAGTTTTGACGACCTGCCGCGTCGGCATGGAATCTGCATTTTGAGCTGACAGATTTCAGAATCTCTCAATCGAAAGGGTCCCATGGCAAAGAAGAAAGCGATCGTTAAGCAGCTTCAAGGAATCACGCTCGCAGCAAAAGGCGACTCAAACCACTGGGTGATGATGGACGGCGGGCCGATGTTCGGTGGAAGTGAAGCCGCATCGTCGCCGAAGGAGTTATTGATGTTTGCTCTCGGCGGCTGCACGGCAATGGATGTCATTCCCATTCTAAAGAAGAAGCGCGTGCCGCTCGATGGGTTCGAGATTCATATCTCGGGTAACACGCGTGAAGAACATCCTCAGGTGTTTACGGACCTTCACCTCGAGTATGTATTCTACGGCGAGAACATCAATCCCGCAGACGTCGAACGCGCCATCGAGCTTTCCACCACAAAGTACTGTTCGGTCTCGGCGATGCTGAGCAAAGCCGTCAAGATCACGCACTCGTATCGCATCGAGCCCTCGAAAGTCTCAACGGCGGAGCTGCAAGCTTCAACCAACTAACGAAGGCAGATTTTCCTTTTGTGGGGACAGGCAGTTTGTCTGTCCCTTTTTTTCTCTGAATGCATACGCGCGTTGCCCGTTTCATTTCTGAGAATCCGCCTCATTCGGTTTCCCATCCTCGGCAATCTGATCCGATCTTCTTTCCAAAAATCTGTCATTTGCTGCACTTCGCGTGTGGCACTGATTCTGTACTTATGATTGGCAGATTTTATGGGAGGATTCGCCATGACCGCCGATTATCAAACCAGTCCACTGCCGGTTGCTACGCTCTACACCATCGGCGAAGCGGCAGATATTCTTGGCATCTCGATTCCCACCATCAGGATGTATGAGCGTGAGGGATTGATCATTCCCAATCGCAAACGCTCGAAGCATCGCCGCTTCTCGCCGGCCGACATCGAACGCATTCGCTGCATCCGACACATGATCAACCATGATAAGGTGAGCATTGCCGGCATCAGGCGCTTGCTTTCGCTCATCCCGTGCTGGACGATCAAGAACTGCCCGCCCGACGAGCGGATGAAATGCGAGGCATTCCAGCGGCACGACACGCCGTGCTGGATGGCCTCGAGAAAATCGTGGGAGTGCCGGAGCACCGAATGCCGAACGTGCGTCGTGTACACCGCGATTGCGAGCTGCGAGGCATTGAAAAGGACGATCGCCAACTGCACGCTCGGCGTCGAAGAGCCTCTCGCTCTCTGAATCGGATCAAGAACCCTCTGAGTATGAACCAGATATGAACGCGATATCACGAAGAAAGTTTCTGAAAATCAGCGGAGCCACCATCGGTGTTGGGGCAGCAGGAGCCGCCGTGCTGAAAGGAACGCAGCTCCTCTCCACGCAGAAGCCGTCAACCGGCATTCACACCGTTCCCACCTTCTGCGACATGTGCTTCTGGAAGTGCGGAGCGGTTGCATACGTTCGAGACGGCAAGTTGTGGAAAGTGGAAGGCAACCCGCTCGATCCGCTGAGTCGAGGACGACTGTGCCCGCGGGGTACCGGCGGCGTTGGCGCGCATGACGATCCCGACCGGCTGCGCGCTCCGCTGATGCGCAAACGTGCGCGCGGCAAGGAGGAGTGGGTGGAAGTAACGTGGGATGAGGCGCTCGGCTACATCGCCGAGAAGATGCAGAAGATCAAAGCGCACCACGGACCCGAAGCCGTTGCGCTGTTCAGTCACGGTATCGGCGGGAACTTCTTCAAGCATACGCTGAAGGCATTCGGCACGCCGAACATTGCGGCACCGTCGTTCGCTCAATGCCGCGGACCGCGGGATGTCGGCTTTCGCCTGACGTTCGGCGAAGATGTCAGCTCGCCCGAACGCACGGACATCAAGAACACGAAATGCCTCGTGCTCATCGGCAGTCACCTCGGCGAGAACATGCACAACACACAGGTGCAGGAGTTTGCCGAAGCAATCGAGAACGGCGCGAGCATCATCGTCGTTGACCCACGCTTCTCCGTTGCTGCGAGCAAGGCAAAGTATTATCTCCCCATCAAACCGGGAACCGACCTTGCACTTCTCCTTGCGTGGATGAATGTCATCGTCAATGAAACGCTATACGACGAAGACTACGTGAGGAAGTACGGCTTCGGGTTCGACCAGTTTGCCGCAATTATCCAGCAGTACACTCCTGAGTGGGCGTATCCTGAAACGGGGATCGAGCCGGAGGTGATTCGCGAGACCGCGCGCGAGATGGCGCGCTATAAGCCCGCGACACTCGTTCATCCGGGTCGTCACGTCACCTGGTACGGCGACGACACGCAACGCAGTCGCGCCATTGCGCTCCTGAACGCGCTGCTCGGCAGTTGGGGACGCAAAGGTGGATTCTACACGCCGGTGAGCATGGACGTGCCGCCCTATCCCTACCCAGAATATCCCACACCGACAAAGCCGAAAGTTGACAATCCCGACCACAAGTATCCGTTTGCGCACGAGACGATTACGACGGGAATTCGCGAAGCAACCATCACCGGCAAGCCGTATCCCATCAAGGGATGGTTTGTGTATGCAACCAATCTGCTGCACGCACTGCCGAATGAGACGGAGACGATCAAGGCAGTTCAGAATCTCGACCTGCTTGTTGTGGTAGATGTGATTCCGAGTGAGATTGCCGGCTGGGCGGATGTTGTTCTTCCTGAATCCGTCTATCTCGAACGTCATGACGATTTGAACGTGGAATGGTTCCGCGAGCCGTTCGTTGCATTGCGCCAACCGGTTGTGGAATCTCCTCATGAACAAAAGCCAAATTGGTGGATCGCGAAGAAGCTTGCAGAGAAATTGGGCCTCGGCCACTACTATCCCTGGAACGACATCGAGGAGTATTTCCGATATCGTTTGAACGCCGCAGGGTTGAGTTATGAAGAGTTGAAGAAGAACGGCATCATCCGAGGTCCGCGACAACCCATCTACTTCGATGAAGGCGTACCAGCGGAGTTCCCGACGCCTTCGGGCAAGATCGAGTTCTACTCGCTGCAGCTTCAAGCGAAGGGCTTCGATCCTGTGCCGCGGTATCGGCGGCCTGCGAACGGACCGCCCGGAACGTTCCGCCTGCTCTACGGACGTGCGCCGGTGCATTCGTTCAGTCGCACGCAATCCAACCACGTGTTGATGGATATGATGAGCGAGAACGAAGTGTGGATCAACGCGACGGTTGCGGCGAGGCACGGAGTGAAGAGCGGCGATTATGTACGGCTCAGGAATCAAGACGGCGTCGTCAGCAATCGCATCAAAGTCAAAGCCACCGAGCGTATTCGCCCCGACTGCGTGTACATGGTGCACGGGTTCGGACACACGGCAAAGGGACTGACGTTCGCGTTCGGCAAAGGGGCGAGCGATGCGCAGCTTCTGACGCGCTACGAAGTCGATCCGCTGATGGGCGGCACCGCATCGAACATGAACTTCGTCACCATCGAACAGGAGGTGGCGTAGTCATGGCACGATTCGGCATGGTGATTGACACGACCAAATGCGTCGGCTGCATGGATTGCGTTGTTGCCTGCAAGACGGAGAACAGCATACCCGAAGGCTACAACCGCGATTGGATTACGCAGGACGTGAAGGGAACCTTCCCGACGCTGCACATGGAGATTCGGTCGGAGCGGTGCAACCACTGCGACAACCCTCCGTGTGTCAGTTGCTGCCCGACGGGCGCAAGTCATGTGCATGAGCTTGGCAAGGTCGTGCTGGTTACGAAGAATGAGTGCATCGGCTGCAAGGCCTGCATTGCGTCGTGCCCGTACGATGCGCGCTTCATTCATCCTGAGGGCTACGCGGACAAATGTACCTTCTGCATTCATCGCGTGGAGAAGGGACTTGATCCGGCGTGCGTGGCGGTTTGTCCCACGCGCTGCATGTACTTCGGCGACCTCGACGATCCGCACAGCAACGTCAGCACGCTGCTTGCCTCGCGCAAGCATCACGCGTTGATGCCGGAAGCCGGCACGCAGCCAAGGATTTTCTATTTGACATGAAAGCTTTTGACCTATGCACGAACTGACCACAACACGATCGAATCCACAAGTTGACCCGTCGCTCCACATCTGGGGCTGGGAGATTCCGGTGTATCTGTTTCTCGGCGGACTCGTTGCCGGCATCATGATCATCTCCGGCTACTTCATTTTCAAGGGGAGGCACAAGCACAGCTACTTCTCGTGCTTCTGGCTACCGCACATCAGTCTTGTGCTGCTGACGGCGGGGATGCTGGCGCTCTTTCTCGACCTTGAACACAAGCTGTATGTGTGGCGGCTGTACACGACGTTCAAGATTGCCTCGCCTATGTCGTGGGGATCGTGGATTCTCATTCTCGTCTATCCTACGCTGCTCGCCACGACGCTGACGCGCATTCCGCCGGCATTTCAGAATCGCATCAAACTGTTCGACACGATTTCGGCCTTCATCAATCGCCATCCGACGGCCGTCAAGAATGTGGGCGTGCTCAGCATGATCGTCGGCGCGATCCTCGGCATGTATACGGGCGTCCTCTTGAGCGCGCTCGGCGCGCGGCCGCTCTGGAACAGCTCGATCCTCTGGGTGCTCTTTCTCACGAGCGGACTGTCGTCGGCTGCTGCCTTCGTTCACATGATCACGGATGACGTGTACGAGCGCGAACTGCTGGCGAAGGCGGATAACGGCTTCCTGGTGTTCGAACTCTTCCTCTTCGCTCAGTTCCTCATCGGGTTGCTCAGCTCGACGCAAGCACATCAATCGGCTGCGCACCTGTTGCTTTCTGGACCGTACGCCGCCGTGTTCTGGGTGTTCGTCATCGGGTTAGGGATTTTCATTCCTCTCATCGTGCAGTTGCTGGCAGTCAATCACAAAGTACAGCACACACCCGTCGCGCCCATCATGGTGATCGCCGGAGGATTGATTCTGCGGTTTGTCATCGTCTCCGCGGGACAGTACAGTCATTGGGCCATGGCAGGAATGTAGAGAGTTTTGAACTGAGGGTGAGGAAAGATCAAACGACAACACATCGGAGATATGCAGTATGACAACACGAGCTGTTTTGGTAGATGAAGCAATTCCACAGGTTCAGACGCGAGCGGAGAAGAAAGCGCGGCCGTACATGAATCCGTACCTCGCCGGCGTGGGGTTGGGACTTGTGCTGCTTGCTGCGTTCGTCATTATGGGACGGGGCCTCGGCGCATCGGGCGCGTTCAGTTCGCTCGTGTCGTTCGGCGTGCAGGCCGTATCACCCGAGCATGCGAAGTCCAACGAGTTCTTCGCGGAGTATCTCGGCGACGGCACACACCATCCGCTCAAAGAGTGGTTGGTGTTCGAAGTCCTCGGCGTTCTCGTCGGCGGGTTCGTCTCCGGGTCGTTGGCGCATCGCATCAAAGGCACGGTCGAAAAAGGTCCGCGCATCACCACACGTACGCGTTTGATCTTCGCCTTCATCGGCGGCGTGCTGATGGGCTTCGGTGCAAAGCTTGCCCGCGGCTGCACCAGCGGACAGGCGCTCACCGGCGGCGCGCTGCTCGGCGTCGGGAGTTGGGCTTTCATGCTCGCGGTGTTCGCGGGCGGCTACGCAGTTGCTTATTTCTTCCGGAGGCAGTGGACATGAACGCACCGTTCTTCAAGTTTGGATACTTCGGCGAGGAAGTCGGTCTCATCATCGCCTTCGTCATCGGCATCGGTTTCGGTTTCTTTCTCGAACGCGCAGGCTTCGGCAGCGGACGCAAACTCGCCGCGCAGTTCTATCTCTACGACATGACGGTCTTCAAGGTCATGTTCACCGCCATTGTCACAGCCATGGTGGGACTTTTCTGGCTCGGTGTTCTGGGCGTCGTTGATCTGTCGTTGGTCTATGTCAGTCCCACCTACATCATTCCTCAAACAATCGGCGGATTGATTCTGGGAGTCGGGTTTGTCATCGGAGGATATTGTCCGGGCACGTCGTGCGTCGGCGCCGCGACAGAGAAGTATGATGCAATGATCTATCTACTCGGCATCATCGCGGGTATCTTTGCGTTCGGCGAGATGTTTCCGCTCCTCAGGGAGTTCTACTACGCAACTCCCATGGGGCAGGTCACTCTGCCACAGCTCTTCGGCGTGTCGTACGGCGTGATCGTATTTCTTGTTGTGCTGATGGCGTTGGGCGGATTTGCCGGAGCGGAGTGGGTCGAGAAGAGACTTGCGGCAAAGAAGGAGGCAGCACCATGAAGTTCACTCTTTCATCCCTTACACCCAATCAGAAACTTGCGCTGGTTGCCGGGCTGTTCGGGTTTCTCGCGATCTTTGCTGGAAGCCCCTACACCGGCAGCACCGCAACCATCAACGCGAAAGAACTTGCCGTGATGGTGGAGAAGGAAGTTGATCACGTCACCGTTGATGAGCTTGCCGATTGGATCATCAAGGGTAAGGCCGATTACCGGCTGATTGATTTGCGGAGTGCGAAGGACCTCGAGGAGTACCACATCCCCGGCGCGGAGAACATTCCCATCGCGTCGCTGCCCGATGCGGGCCTGCTGCGCAACGAGAAGATCATTCTGTATTCGGAAGGAGGGACGCATTCCGCGCAAGCGTGGTTCTTGCTCAAGGCGTTGAAGTACAAGAATGTTTATTTGCTGAGAGACGGATTGGCTGAGTGGAAGGATCGCATTCTCTTCCCCTCGCTTGCGGAAAACCCCTCGCCGGAAGAGAAGGCGGCATTCGAGAAACGGAAAGAGGTGAGTAAATTCTTCGGCGGCTCGCCGCAGACGGGAAGCGCGGCTTCCGCTCCGCAGTTGGTCATGCCGAAGTTGCCAATGCCTTCAGCACCCGCCGCATCCATCGGCGCGCCGAAGAAGAAAAAGAAGGAAGGATGTTGAAGACGCTACCAAGCAGGGGACGATTACACGATGCGTTTTTGAAGGGCCACGCGCACAGCGTGAGCACGCGTGTGGACGTGAAGCTTGCGGTAGATGTTTCGAATATGCGTGCGGACGGTGTGAGGACTGATGAAGAAGCGCTGTGCAAGGGTGACGTAGGTTTCGCCTTCGACCAGGCCGCGCAATAAGTCAATCTCTCGCTCGCTCAGTTCGAGCGCTTGCGTTGTGGACGCGACATGTTGAGCGGAGGAGTTTTCCGGCGGTGTTCGCAGCAAACCCAGGACTTTGCGCGCGAGCGATTGCGAGATGGGCGCCCCGCCGCGCAGGCATTCATCCAGGGCGGCGACAAGGGCGTCGGGCGATTCATCCTTGAGCAGATACCCGGATGCCCCCGCCTGAATGGATTGGAGAATCTTCTCCTCATCTTCGAACACGGTCAACATCATCACCTCGATGTCGGGGAACTCCTCCTTGAGTTTCTGTGTCGCTTCGATACCCGACATTTTCGGCAGCTCGATGTCCATCAAAACAATCTGCGGAAGCTTGCTCGGCGGCATCCGCTTGATGGCGTTGAGTGCCGCTTCGCCCGTTGCGTACGAACCAACCAGCTCGATGTTCCCATAGAGGCGAAGGCATTCTTCGAAACGCTTCCTCAGTGTGGGATTGTCTTCGACAAGCGAGATGCGCATGATGCCCTGCAGTGGATGGAACAATGTGGGTGATAACCGGTTCGCAAACAATACCTCACTTGTGGTATTCTGGCGTAAGAGGAACGCGCACTTCGACCGTTGTGCCTTTGTTCTGAATAAATTGGAAACTCCCCTGTAATTCCGTCGCGCGGCGTTCCATGTTGAGCAAGCCTCTGCCGGCAAATTCGTCCGCAGGGCGCGTGCGTTGCGTCCTGCCGTCATCCTGGACGCGCAGCGTCAGCGTTCGCTCCTCGGTCTGCATCGTGATCGTGATGTTCGAGGCGCGTGCGTGTTTCAGCGCGTTGTTCAGCGCCTCTTGTGCGATGCGGTAGAGATGCAGCACCTGAATGGGGGAGAGCGTCACGTCGGTTGTGCATGCGCAGACGAAGTGCAGCCGTGGGGTCGAGCGATGCTGAACACGCTGTTTGGCGTACGCCTCGATGCTTTCGAACAACTCCTTCACGGTCATGGACGTTTTCCCGAGCGCCCAGATGGTTTCTCGAAGCTGGGCCATTGTCACTCGTGCTTCGTCGCGCAACGTCGCGATGAGACTGCTGTTCTCGTGATGTTCCGGTTTCCGTTGCGCCCGTTCGGCAAGCTCCAGGCCTGTGATGATGGACGAGAGCTGCGCACCGACGTGGTCATGCAAATCGCGAGAGATTCGTTCCCGCTCCTGCTGCAAGGCTTGCTGCTTTTCCAACTCCCGCAGGCGTTCCTTCAACCGCCGCGTAGCGATGAAGCGAACGGTGGCGCCAACCAGTGCCACAGCCGCCGCGATCGTAAGCGCCCGGAACCACGGCGTCATCCAGAACGGCGGCACAATGGTAATGACCAGGCGTACGCCCTCTTCATTCCAGACCCCATCGCTGTTCGATCCTTTGATACGCAGGACGTACTCGCCGGGATCAAGATTGGTGTAGGTGCCGAAGCGACGCGCGCCCACATGCACCCAATCCGCATCGAACCCTTCCAACTTGTACGCGTACTGGTTGCGCTGCGGGTCCACGAAATCCAACGCTGCAAATTCGAACGAGAGGAAATTCTCGTTGTGTGTCAAACGAATCGCATGGTTGCCATCGATGCGATTTATTTTTTCGACGTCGAAGACTTTGAAGGAAAGAAGGGCGATCGGCGGTACGTGCGTGTTGTCGCGAATGGCATCCGGGCGGAACGCGTTGAAGCCTGCGACACCACCAAAGAAAAACTCTCCATCGAAACTCTTGCTGTAGGCGCCCGTGTTGAATTCATCGCTCTGCAACCCATCACGCGCTGAGTAGGTGCGAAAGGTTCTCGTGCCGGGTGTGTAGCGGGATAGCCCCCTGTTCGTGCTGATCCAGAGATTGCCCGCGTCGTCTTCGAGAATCCCGTACACAAAATTGTTGGCGAGACCATCGCGTTCAGTGACGCGGACGAACGAAGCGTTGGTGAACTTACAAATGCCCCCGCCGTATGTGCCGACCCACACTTCGCCTGTTCGAGTCACGCAAATCGAACGGACATCGTTCGAAGGCAGCGACGAGGAATCCTGAGGATCATGGCGGTAGATCGTGAACGTTCGCGCGCGTTCATCGAACACGCCAAGCCCTCCCGCGTACGTCCCGACCCACAAGCGCCCCTGGTGATCTTCGTTGATCGCCCAGACCAATTCGTTGTTCATGGCGCACTCGTCCACGCCGTAAAACGGAGAACGCTTCCAACGGCGTACGGTCGGGTCGTAGCAGTTGATGCCGTGCGTCTGCGTGCCCGCCCAGATGCGGCCTTTGCTATCGCGGAAGAGTGCGCGCACGGTGTTCTCTGCCGGCGTTGTGGAATCGCCGGCTGCATGCTTCATGAATCGCACAATCGAGCCGTCGCGTCGGAGAACTGCGATTCCTTCCCTATCGCAGCCGACCCAGATCGTGGAGTCGGGACCTTCAGCGAGCGACCACAATCCCACACCGGGCAGCAGATGGCGAGACCTCATCGTCTTTGCATTCCACGCTGCGATCCTGGCGAGACCCGTCGAAGTGGCAACCCAAAGCGTTCCCGCGCGATCTTTGTGGAACGCAAGAATGAAATCGTTCGGAAGGAGCCCCTCGTGTGTTCTGGTGGAGTACGGTTGGAATTTATGCCTCCGCCGCGCGAGCTTGTTCACGCCTCCTCCCCATGTTCCAATCCACACGTCACCGACACTGTCGAGAAGAAGCGTACTGACGTTACTGTGAGAGAGCGAAGTACGCGATGACAGCCCGGCGCGCAGCTTATGAAAGATGCCTGTTGCCGGATCGTACACCTGCACTCCATCATGCGAGCCGAACCAGATCGTTCCGTCTGCATCTTCAAACGACGGCGAGATGTAGGTGCTGGACGGCCTTCGTGCATCATCAGGCGCGGCCGGCAAATGGGTGAAAACGCCGGTTGATCTATTCAGGAGAAACAATCCCTTGGTTCGTGTTCCAATCCACAGCGTACCGTCGCGCGCGATCAGCACACCGAGCAGCGTGTTCAATCGCGGCGCGCCGGGGAGGTTGGAAGCCGTCATGTAGCGAACAGACCTTCCCGTCTCGGGATCGAACCGGTTCAGGCCGTCGTCCGTTGCGATCCAGAGCGTACCGTCAGGGTCTTCGCACAACCCCGTAAGCTGACTGCTGCTGAGTGAAGAAGGATCATTCGGGCGGTGAGTGAAGCGCGCAAAGCGACCGGTGGCCGGATCGAATCTGCACAGCCCCGCATCGGTGGTGACCCAAAGCCGTCCCCGCGAATCCTCGAACAGCGTACCGACTTTGTCTATGGCGATGGACGTGCTATCGTGTGCATTGTGTCGGAAGCGCGTCGCTCGCCCTGTGTGCGGGTCGAAGAGATTCAATCCACCGTCGCGCGTCGCTACCCACAGACGGCCGCTGCGATCTTCGGTGACGTTGTGAATGAAACTGCTGGAAAGAGAGCTGGTGTCGGATGCATGATGTCGGTAGACACGCGCAGAGGAGCCGTCGAAGCGGTTCAATCCATCAATCGTTCCGATCCACACGAAGCCGCGAGCGTCCTGCATGATGCACGTGATGGTGTTGTGCGAAAGCCCTTGATCGGTCGTAATATGATCGAGCGGAAACGCGACAGGCTGCGCCAACGACACAATCGGAAGAACGACATGCAGGGCACATGCCCGGATGTGGCGTATCTGGTTCTGAAGCAAGAGTTCCCCTGAGTGGCAGGTGGTACGCAGAATGAACACCGACCTCGTAGCATTTCTGCTGAACAGCGGATGTAACTTCCCTCCGCCGCGGTCAAAAGTAGAAAATTATCCTGAAAAAGAAAATGCAATGGAGAAAGCGTCGCGTCATCCTTGCTTCGTTGCAATTGCGTGGCGTTTTTGGTAGAATGAGTCCGCATCATGACCTCCTCGTTGAACAGAGCACTTATCATTCGATTCAGTTCCGTCGGCGACATTGTTCTTTCATCACTTCTCGTGCGTGCGCTCCGCTCCCGGTTTCCGTCAAGTCAGATTGATTTTGTGGTGAAGGAGGAATTCGCCGACCTGGTGCGATACAATCCGTACATCAACACCGTGATCGCATTCCCGCGCGGCGGAGGCTTCGCCGACCTGAGGCGTTTACGCTGTCGTATTGTGCGGACGGGCTACGACGCGATGTTCGATATTCACGACAGTCTTCGCAGTCGCTACCTCTGCGCGGGTGCGGCGAATGTTCACCGTGTCAACAAACGAAAGCTTGCCCGGTTTCTGCTGGTGAAGTTCAAGATCAATGTGTACGGTCGCTGCGGCGGCGCGCCGAGCGTGGCGCTGCGCTATCTGGAAACGGCGCGATCGTTCGGCGTGGAAGATGACGGCAAGGGGCTTGATCTCTTCGTTGATGAAAAGGACGCAATGAATGTGGGACGTGTCCTGGCGGCACAATTCCCACCTGCCGAGCGATTCATCGGCATCTGTCCTTCGGCCAACCACGCCAACAAGATGTGGCCGGCGGAACGCTTCGCGGAGGTGGGAAGCGAGCTGGGCAAGACCTACCGCCGTCCCGTTCTTCTCTTCGGCTCCGATCGTGAACGAGCGCGCTGCGAAGCAATCACCGCCCGGATGGAGACTGCGTCCCCGGATGTGCGCGTGGTAAATCTTGCCGGGCGTCTTTCGCTCGCCGAAACGGCAATCGCCATGGAGAGATGCCTCATCGTGGTAACGAACGATTCCGGTCTGATGCACATGGCTGCGGCGCGCAAGCGTCCGGTGGTCGCCCTATTCGGTCCGACGGTGAGAGAACTGGGATTCTTTCCGTGGGGGACGCGCAGCATCGTGCTTGAGCGCGCAGGGTTGCCCTGCCGTCCGTGCACACACATCGGCTTGCCGGCCTGCCCGAAGAAACACTTCAAGTGCATGAACGAGATCACCGCCCGAGAGGTTCTTGGCGCCGCTCATACCCTGCTCTCTCAGGAGCACGCATGAAAT
This sequence comes from Ignavibacteriales bacterium, assembly GCA_037441705.1. Taxonomy (GTDB): domain Bacteria; phylum Bacteroidota; class Ignavibacteria; order UBA10030; family UBA6906; genus CAADGV01. The sequence continues at coordinate 15,449 of JBBIRR010000026.1, read as the reverse complement.
CCTTCTGGCAATTTGTTTACACCTACGGCGTGTTGCCGCCGCTGTGGCTGGTGATTCACCTGCTCGGCCTGGCGAAACGCAAGGTTCGGCGCGGCATCCGCGGCCGCCGACGGCTGTTCGCGTTGTTAGAGAGCCAGGTTGCGCGGAATCTATCCTCCGGCACACGCGTCTGGTTTCATGCCTCGTCGCTGGGTGAGTTCGAGCAGGCCAAGCCCATCATCGCGGAGTTGAAGCGGCGGCGCCCACAGGTGCGCGTCATCGTGACGTTCTTCTCGCCGTCGGGGTATGAACATTCCCGCCGGTATCCGCTGGCGGATGTGGTGAGCTATCTGCCGTTCGACACGCCGCGCAACGCACGACGCTTTCTGGACCTCACGACGCCGGATTGTGCAGTCATCATTCGGTATGATGTGTGGCCGAACCATGTGTGGGAACTGCACCGCCGCGGCATCCCGATTCTCATTGCCAACGCCACGATGCGCATGACCAGCAGGCGCCTGCTGCCGTTGGTGCGTCAGTTTCATTTTCACGTGTATGATGCCATCAATAACATCCTCACCGTTTCACCCGACGATGCCGAAGCGTTTGCTCTGTTCAACCTCCACACGCCCGTCGTCGAACCGATCGGCGATACGCGCTACGATCAGGTCAGCATTCGCAGCATCGAAGCGAAGAAGCGGCATCTCATCGCCGAATCCATTCTTCACAACAAGAAAGTGATTGTGGCAGGAAGCAGCTGGCCGGAAGATGAAGCAGTGTTGGTGCCGGCATTGCGGAAGCTGCGGGAAAGCGACGCGAACCTCCTGTTCATCATCGCGCCGCACGAACCGACGCTCGAGCATCTCGAAGAGTTGGAAGCCGACCTGCAGGGGATCGCAAACATACGGTTCTCGGCGCTGAACGACTATTGCGGCGAACCGGTGATCATCGTTGATAGTATCGGAATCCTGATGGCACTGTACCGCTATGCCCATGTTGCGTATATTGGTGGGGGATTCAAGCAGAACGTGCACAATGTGCTTGAGGCGGCGGTGTACGGAATACCCGTCGTGTACGGCCCGCGGCACAAGAACTCGCAAGAAGCGGTGACGCTCGCACAACGAGGAGGAGGATTTGTGGTGGAGAACGCCGCAGCGTTGCACGAAACCCTTCGCCTTCTGATATCGAACGACCAGCTCCGCATGCAGGCAGGCAGCGCGGCAGGCGAGTTTGTGCGGCAGAATGTCGGAGCAACAGAACGGTTTCTGATGCATCTGGAACGGTATCTTTGATCAATGCACAGCGCACGCAGGCCGGACGGTTTCGCATGAATCTCAATGACACTCTTGCACTTTTTCAAACACCAACTCGAACAGCATGACCATCGCCTATCTCGACACCGTTGCCGGCATTGCCGGTGATATGACCCTGGCAGCATTTGTCAGCGCCGGACTTTCGCTGGACGAGCTCCAGCGTGAACTCAAGAAGCTTCCGCTGGAAGGCTTCGAGCTGATCGGCAGCCACGTGATGCGCAGCTCGATCAGCGCAGTTCATATTGATGTTGCGATTTCTCATACGCCGCACTATCACCGCCATCTGAAAGACATTAACGCAATCATTGATTCGAGCGGACTTTCCGCGCGGGTCAAGGAGGTCGCGAAGTCCATCTTTCGGGTGATCGGCGAAGCGGAGGCCAGAATTCACAACTCTACGCCGGAGAAGATTCACTTTCACGAAGTCGGGGCGCTGGACTCCATCGTGGACATCGTCGGGGTGGCGATTTGCCTGGAGAAGTTTGGCATCGAGCGCGTCTACACCTCGCCGGTCCGTTTGGGCAGCGGTGGACGCATCGCCACGCAGCACGGCACGATGCCGACGCCCGCGCCCGCAACTGTGGAAATCCTGAAAGGCTACCCGACAATTCTGACCGACATCCCTGAAGAACTCACAACGCCCACAGGTGCTGCTATCGTGAAGGCGCTTTCCGCAGGCGTGTTGAGCGACGAGATCATCAAGGTGGAGGCGGTCGGGTACGGAGCCGGCACGAAGGAGTTCGCGCACACCCCCAATCTCTTGCGGGTGATCATTGGTCAGATAGAAGCGCAGACCGAGCAGGAACGTATTGTTACGGTCGAGACGAACATTGACGACATGAACCCGCAAGTCTATCCCTACCTTATCGAGAAATTGCTTGCGGCCGGCGCGCATGATGCGTATCTCATTCCCATCATCATGAAGAAAGGAAGACCGGGGATTCTGCTGTCGGTGATGGTGGAGAAGTCGAAGCTTGACGCGGTGGTGCAGATCATCTACACACAAACGTCGACACTCGGGTTGCGCATTCAGGAGATTGGACGGCGCAAGCTGCCCCGGCGCGAAGTTCAGGTGCAAACGCAATTCGGAATCGTGCGCGCGAAGGCAGTCCTACGCAATGGGAAGGAAGTGCTCACGCCCGAGTTCGAAGAATGCAAACGCATTGCCGAGACGCTCGGCCGTCCCGTTCTGGACGTGCAGAGGGAGTTGATGAAGGAATTGGAACAGCGTCAAGAATCTTAACCGACGTGCTTGCACATTTTGTCCAGAAGCCTTACCCTTGAGTAAATCTCTCTCCTGTCGAACAATCGAGAATCACTAACCCAATTAACATCCAGCGGAGTCGTGCCATGAGGCATTTTGTTACGCTTCTCTTCCTTCTTGTCATGTGTGCAGGAGTAAGCCTTGCTCAGATTGCGCAAGGTCCCGCGCAGGGTTCGATCAGTGGGGGCGCTGTTGCCAACACCGACAATTTTTCGGACTACCCCGAGCCGCCCGGACCGATTCGGTTCCATGTCCATCCCGAAGTTCCCTTGCAGCCGCCGCCGCCCAACATGCCGCCGCCGACAGGGCCGGAAGGCTCCAACTACTTCGAAGATCTCTCCGTGCGCGGCAACGCGTTCCCTCCCGGCCCACCGCCGATTACGATCGCAAGCTTTCAGGGAAACAATCAGACCAGCGGCTTCCCGCCCGATCCGATCATCGCCGTCGGCCCGAATCACATCATGCATCTGGTCAACTCGTCGTTCCGCATCAGCGACAAGAATGGGAACACGCTCAAGACGATCAGTGCCAATGCCTGGTTCAACAACGTGCTGCCGAACTCAGGACCCTTCGATCCGAAAGTGTTCTACGATTTCCACGTCAACCGCTGGGTGATGTTGTGGGATAATCTGTTCGAATCAACACAGACTTCGTACTTCTTGATTTCCGTCTCCGACGATGATAATCCGTTGGGCATTTGGTTTAATTGGGCGATGCCGTCGAATGTGTACGGCTCTTCCAACAGCGGCACGTGGCAGGACTATCCCGGCATCGGCTATGATGCGAATGCCTACTACATTGTCGGGCGCCATTTCGGATTTGTCAGCGGCTATTTCGGTAATGCTGTGCGCGTCCTGCCGAAGCAGCAATTCCTCGGTTCAACGCCGGGACCGGTATCGTGGTGGGATTTCTGGGCGATGCGCGACAACTTTAGCAATGATGTTGACGGCATACGGCCGGCGATTGTTCTTTCCAACCCGAATGAGTATTACGTGTTGGGACCGCCCTCGCTGACCAGCGGGACGTACTTCGCGCTCTATCGCATCACCAATCCGCTGGGAACGCCGTCCATCTCGTGCGTTCACGTTCCGGTCACGGCCTGGTCAAACGCTCCCAACGCCGGACAGCTTGGGGGTGGCCAGGCTATTGAGGCAGGCGGTTCCCGCATCCGCCACGAGCCGATCTATCGCGATAGTTCCCTCTGGGCAGCGCACTCGATCAACAATCAGGGCTACAGCGCAATCCGCTACGTGCGCATCTATACACCGCTCAACACGACGCTCGAAGACGCTGCGATGGGTGCCCTGGGCTACTGGCATTTCTACCCGGCGCTTGCTGTCGATCAGAATAACAACATCGGCATCACGTTCTCTCGCTCGGGCGATACCGAGTATGCCGGTGCGTACTTCACCTGGCGTCTTGCCAGCGACCTGCCCGGAACATTCCGACCGACCGAACTGATGCGAGCGGGTGCAGGCAACTACGTGGTGCTGGGAAGCGGACGCAACCGATGGGGAGATTACATGGGGGCTGCACTCGATCCGGCCGACAGGAACAACATCTGGTTCCTCACGGAATATGCCGCCGCCACAAATCAGTTTGCAGTGTGGGTCCACGGCACGCGGTTCGTTCCGTACAGCGGTGTACGGATCTTCAGCAGTGTTGCGTCGCGGGACTTTGGTCGTATCGAAGCGACGAGCTCCAGCGACACGCTGGAAATCAAAATCAACAACATCGGTACAGACAATCTCGTCATCTCCAGCATAACGAAGAGTCAGGCCGCCTACACGCTGTTGAATCTCCCGACGCTTCCGGTGACGCTGACATCGTTCGACTCGATCAAATTCAAAGTGTTCTTCCGTCCGACGGATCACGGCGTTGTCAACGATACGATCCGCATTGCCAGCAACGACGCGACGAATCCCACGCTCAGGATACCGCTTACGGGCAAAGGCGTGGTGATCGGGCGCGCAGCTGCCGGCATCCTGTACGGTGCTTCAGGGCCGCCGGCGACGAGCGCTCTCTACCGCATTAACACCACCACCGGCGCGGCAACATTGCTGGGCGCAACCGGCTTGAGCGATGTGCACGGCCTTGCAATCCACCCCACGTCGCGTGAGATGTACGGCGTCATCACGGGCGGGCTGTCCACACAGCTCTATCGCATCAGCAGTGCCTACGGCGACGCATTGCCGGTCCGAACCATCCCATTGGGGAACATTCGCGCGATCGCCTTTGCCAGCGACGGATCGCTCTACGCCGGTTCCAATACCGGGCGCCTCTATCGCATCAACATCACGACAGGCGATACGACATTTATCGGCACGGCGAGCGGCATCGTGTACTCCGGCTTCTCGCTCAATCCCATCACCGGAGTGTTGTGGGCATCCGTCCGTCCCCCGATCGCCAATCGTGACAAGATCTACAAAGTGAACACCACCACAGGCGCAGCAACAGAAGTCGGCAGCACGGGAGGCGGCAACATTACACCGGACATTGCGTTCGACGCAACGGGGAAGCTGTACGGCATCAAGGGGACGGCGTCGCAAATCGACACGCTGATTGTGATTGACACGACAACGGCCTTCGGCACGCGCATCGGGCCGATGGGTCTTGCCGGCATTCAAACCCTTGTCATGCGAACCGATTCCGTCGGTTCGTTGGATGTCCGCCCGATCGGCGCGGGCATTCCGGACGTCTATGCGCTCGAACAAAACTATCCCAATCCGTTCAATCCGACAACGACCATCGCGTTCAATCTGCCGAGGTCGGGAAACACAACGCTGAAGGTGTTCGACCTCCTCGGCCGCGAAGTCGCAACGTTGGTGAGCGGTGTGCTGGAGGCAGGAAGCTATGCCGTGAAGTTCGATGCCACATCATTGGCAAGCGGCGTGTATCTGTATCGCCTCGAGAGCGCATCTTTTGTTGCTACGCGGAAGCTGCTATTCCTGCGTTGAGGCATCCTGCCGCGGCAAGCGGCGAAATGGTTCGAGACATGCAAAGGACGGGCACGTACCCGTCCTTTGTGTTGATGGGTTGTCGGCACACACTGCTATTGGTCATCGGGTCTTCCATCCCGATCGTTGTCCTTGAAGACGCGGGCGAAGGATGCTCGGATTGCCTCATCGATCGCCTGTGCATTGTTGGGATTTGTGGGATCGAGTGTAACGCCTCCAACCGTAAACCACGACGCGACATCAACCGTCAACGTGACGTTCACGATCTCATCCTGCGTCACGCTCAGAGGCGTTGCAAACCGTACTTCCTGTGCAGCGTCCTGTCGAGATTTATACACGAAGGGCTGACCGTTGTACGAACCGCGAACAATTGCGGAGTAGCGAAGCTGCCCGCTTGTACCGTCCCGAAATTCAGGATCGGGAATCGGCTCGGTGTCCTCCGGCTTGTGCAGCCGAAACTTCACGCGGTCGTACAGTCCGGGTGGAATCTGAGTGAGTCCGATGGTATTGAGTGAACCATCGAGCGCAAGCCCGACAGCAAGCGGGCCGGCGGTGATGTCTCGCCCATCGTCTGACGGGGATTGGTGCAGCTTGACATTCTTGAGAAGAATCTTGGCCGATGAGATCTCCAGCTCACCCAACGGCGGGCTGGTGGGAGTGGACGGCGTTCGTGCAATGCTGAGGGTGATGTTGTTGCCGGGCGTCGGCGACGATGTCTGCTCGGTGCGGCAGCCCGCAACGATCAGCGAGAAGAGCGTGAGCAGGAAAACGGTCCGTGGATTCATGGCGTACCCTTTCATGGTGTTGTGAGTGATCAGGTTATCGGTTCACACACTTGCGATAACTGTGCCGAATGATCATGGAGCGGATTACACTACAACGCTGCCGGAAACGCCATCGCAGCGGCAGCGATGTGTCCCTGGTGCTACGATCCATAACGAGCAATGCGTGGTCGTGTGAGGAGAGCGTGACACAATCGTTGTGCAGTTTGATTTTCAAGAACAAACCACCTACATTGCTCCATGTGATGCAGTTTGTGTAAGATTATGAAGAGAGGAATCCCCCATGAATCGCCCTGCCACGTTGGGTGAGTTAAAACGCAGCGGGTACAAAGTCCAGTCGGTGAAAGACGAGCTGCGCACCAACTTGATCCGCAAACTCAAGAACAACGAACGTCTCTTCCCCGGCATCATCGGTTACGACAAGACGGTCATCCCGGCACTCATCAATGCCATCCTTGCCAAGCACGATCTGATTCTTCTCGGCTTACGCGGTCAGGCGAAGTCGCGCATCGTCCGATCCCTCCCCAGTTTGTTGGACGAATATATCCCCATCGTGAAGGGGAGTGAAATCAACGACGATCCCTTCCGGCCGGTCAGCAAGTATGCTGTCGATCTGGTAAAGGAAATGGGAGACGAAACGCCCATCGAGTGGCTGCATCGCGATCAGCGCTACGGCGAGAAGCTTGCAACGCCCGACGTGACGATTGCCGACCTGATCGGCGACATTGACCCCATCAAAGCCGCATCGAAGCGTCTTCACTACTCGCATGAAGGAGCGATCCACTTCGGCATCATTCCACGCTGCAACCGCGGCATCTTTGCCATCAACGAGCTGCCCGATCTGCAGCCGCGCATTCAGGTTGGTCTCTTCAATATTCTGGAGGAGAAAGACGTCCAGATTCGCGGCTTCAACGTCCGCATTCCGATGGACATCATGCTGGTCTTCACGGCCAATCCGGAGGACTACACGAACCGGGGCAACATCATCACGCCGCTGAAAGATCGGATTGATTCCCAGATTCTCACCCACTATCCGCGTTCACTCGAAGAAGCCATCAGCATCACGGAGCAGGAGGCACACATCCAGCGAGACGGGCGTGAGGTGCGCATTCCGTTTTTCTTCAAGGAGATTGTGGAGCAGATCGCCTTCGAAGCGCGCAAGAGTGAGTTTGTGGACCAGAAGTCCGGCGTCAGCGCCCGGCTGACGATTGCCGCGATGGAAAACCTCGTCAGCAACGCCGAGCGCCGTGCCATACTCTTGAATGAAGACGTCATCGTGCCGCGCATCTGCGATCTGCCGCATGTCCTGCCGGGCATGACCGGCAAGATCGAATTGGTATTCGAGGGCGAGCAGGAAGGCTCGGTCAAAGTCAGCAAGGCGTTGGTCGGCAAGGCCGTGCGTGAAACGTTCAAGCGGTACTTTCCCGATCCGCTCCGACGCCGTCCCGGTCGGCCGCAGGGCGGCGAAGGCATGCGCCAACCCTCCGACGACGGCGACTACGGCAAAATCACCCAGTGGTTCGAAGCCGGCAACAAAATCGAAATCTCCGACGACATGCCAACGGAAGCGTACTTCCGGGAGCTGGATAAAGTGAAAGGCTTGCGCGAACTTACCCGCAAGCACATGCCGAATCTCGATGAGCGGTACGAGCTGCCGTCCGTCATGGAGTTTGTGCTGGATGGGTTACATCAAAATTCCAAAATTGCCAAGGACGAAGTTGATCACGTCACGTCGTACAAGGATCTCGTCGGCAGCATTTTCTCGGGACCGGGCAGAGGGTTCGAGGAGGATTGAAATGTCGAAGAGAGTGCAGGAAAGATAAATGCGTTTTCGCTACTCCAAATGGACCCCTCAATCGCAGACGGATGAGCAGCGCCTGCAGCAGATGCTCTCGCTCTTCAGCTACCTCGTCGTACAAACCAGCGGCGACGTTGAGGAGGCGCTGGAGTGGCTCCGCCAGCTTGCCGAGGAGTACGGTCTGTTCGATGAGAATATGACCATGGATGACCTGATTGATAAGCTGAAAGAGATGGGGATCATCGAAGAGGTGAACAACGTTCCCATTCTGACGACGAAGGGGATCCAGCGAATCCGTCAGGACGCGCTCCGGGAGATTTTCACCTCCCTCAAGAAATCTCCCACGGGCACGCACGAAACCCCGTACACCGGCAGCGGCGTTGACCGTTTGAGCGAGACAAAAAAATTCACGTTCGGCGATCAGCCGACCAACATTGATCTCACGGCCACGCTCTCCAACGCCTTTCGCCGCGACGGCATCGACGACTTCACGCTCAAAGAAGAAGACCTCGAAGTATACGAAACCGAACATCAGACATCATGTGCCACCGTGCTGATGATTGACATCAGCCACAGCATGATTCTGTACGGCGAAGATCGCATCACACCCGCCAAGCAGGTCGCTCTCGCACTTGCCGAACTGATCATGACGCGCTATCCGAAGGATTACCTCGCACTTGTCACGTTCGGCGATGATGCACGGCTGGTGAGCATCAACGAGCTGCCGTTCCTCAATGTCGGTCCGTACCACACCAACACCCGCGCGGGCTTGCAGCTTGCGCGGCAGTTACTGCGCAAATGTGGCAACGCCAACAAGCAGATTTTCATGGTGACCGATGGAAAACCGTCCGCCATTTTCACGGAAGGAGGGAAGCTGTACAAGAACTCCTTCGGCCTCGATCCGCGGATCGTGAACAAAACGCTGGACGAAGCAGTTGCATGCAGGCGCGAGAAGATTCCCATCACCACGTTCATGGTCGCCCGCGATCCCTACCTCATCAACTTCGTGGAAGAACTCACCAAAGCAAATCAGGGGCGAGCGTACTACTCCTCGCTGAACAATCTCGGCGAGTATGTGTTTGTGGATTATATCCGTAACCGGCGGAAGAAGTTTACGTCGCGGTAGGCGGCGCGCTCCACCTAATGCATTGCCCGAACCGCTTCGGGATCGAATCTCACAAGCTCCACCACTTTCGCCTTCTGCCGAACAAAGGCCGGCACCGCCAGTAAGGCTTCTTCCTTGCTTTCGGCTTCGAAGATCACATAACCGGTGTGATCGCCCGCTTTGCAGCCCCAATAGAAGTGTGTGAGATAGCCTGCAGCAAGAACTTGCTGGAGAGTTTGCAGACATTCCTCAGACGTGTGCGGGGATTCAACGAGGTACCAATGCATGGCGCTGCTCCTTCTGCTGCTGAGTGATGGGATGAGAGAACCGCGGAGTTCATCGGACCGATGAGACTCTGCGAGAACATATGAATTCGTTCGATCGTAAACCGCCCCTTCGCATCGTACGCACGAGCAAAGCTTTAGCGTTTCGGTTTGCTCACATTCTGCGCGGGTACCGGCGCACTATCGGCCATCATGCGCAGCGTGCGGTTGAGCTGTGTCTTCAAGATGATGAGTCCCTCATCCACGGTACTGGGCTTATAGCCAAGTTCTACTTCCGCTTTCAGTGTTACCAGACCGCTCTTGAGCGGGCGAGGAGCGGGTTGCTTGAGGGCTGCGGTCTTCACGGGGGTGATGAGAGAAGGATCGAGGTTGAACACCTTCGCGAGTTTGAGGGCAAACTCATATCGGCTGACGATGTCGCGGCCGGCAAGATGGTAAATGCCGGTGCGGCCCATTTCGAATCCTTGAATGAGGCCGTAGGCAAGATCGTCGACCAGCGTCGGGTTGCCGAATTGATCGTCCACCACCGACACCTGCCGGCCCTTGTCCAGATTCTCGATGAGCCAGAGAGCGAAGTTGGGTTTCACGCCGGGCGCGTATCCGTACAACACCATCGTGCGGGCAATCAGATAGGGGATGCCGCTGCTGCGCAAAGCGTTCTCGCTTGCAAGCTTGCTTTTGCCGTAGTAGCTGAGCGGGTTGGGGCGATCGTTTTCGGTGTACGGGCCTGCCTTTCCGTCAAACACGTAATCCGTCGAGATGTGTATGACCATGGTGTTGTCCTTCTTCGCGGCTTCGATGATGTTCTCGACGCCTTCGACGTTGACTTTCCAGCAGCGTTCCCGCTCGGTTTCGCACAGGTCAACATTCGTCATCGCGGCGGCGTTGATGATGACATCGGGCACACACGCCGCCACGGCATTCTTCACATCTTTCTTGTTGGTGATATCGACGGAAAGGTAATGCGCGCCGACGACCTGCCGCAGCGGCCGTTCTGCCTTCGAAGCGATTGCCAGTTGATACGCGCCGCCGCGCACAATAATCTCGCAGAGCTTCTGCCCTAAAAGTCCGTTGCTGCCGATGACCAGGATTCGCTTGCTATTCATCTCGATGGCCGCGCATGCCCTCAGCGCAATTGTTCTTCAAGCACAACCGCCGCGCTGGTTTTTTCGTCCCTGTACTTCACAATCACGGGTGCTGCGATGTGCAATCCGTGTTCCTTCGCCCACGCGTCGGCCAGCGGCCTGCTGCCCGGAACAACAACGGCGTTTTCCGGAATGACGAGCGGCGTGCCGGCGTCCTTCATGTAGACCGTGCGTTTCACGGCATCGTACACACGCGTCCCGCCGGTGAGAATGACTCCTGCAGCCAGGACGGCGCCGCGCTTGACGATCGTTCCCTCATATACGCCGCAGTTTCCGCCGACAAACACATCATCTTCGATGATGACCGGAAGCGCACCGACCGGCTCCAACACGCCGCCGATTTGTGCTCCCGCGCTCAGGTGCACACGCTTCCCGATTTGCGCGCACGATCCGACAAGGACGTGCGAATCCACCATCGTTCCTTCATCCACGTACGCGCCCACGTTGATGTACATGGGCGGCATGCACACGACCCCTTTTGCCACATACGCGCCGTCGCGGATGGAGGAGCCGCCCGGCACCAGGCGCACGCCATCGGCAAGCTGGAGGTGTTTCAACGGGTAGGTGCTTTTGTCGAAGAACTTGAAGTGACTGCTGAGGGAGACATCCTCCAGCTCGCCGAGCCTGAAACCGAGGAGGATTCCTTTCTTCACCCAATCGTTGACGATCCAGGTGCCGTTCACCTTCTCGGCGGCTCGGATCTCACCTTTGTTCAGAAAGAATTTGAACCTGGTGAATGCCTTCAGGGCGCGGTCGGCTTCCGCCCCTTCGAGCTTCATCTCGAAATACTTTTCGATTTCATTGCGTAGTGTCATCATGGTTCGGTCTCGATTGTCATGCGAGTGCGTAAACGCTTTACCGGATGAGCTTCAACTCTCGTAAACACTTCTCCACCTTCGGTCGCGATGCATCCGACAGCGGAACGAGGGGCAAGCGGTAATTCTCTTCTATCCACCCCATCATTGCGAGCGCCGCTTTCACCGGGATCGGGTTGGACTCGACAAAGTTGACGTTCATCAGATGGAGAAGCTTGTAGTGCAGCTCTCGCGCCTTGTCGAACTTTCCTTTCAGCGCATAGCGAACGAGATCGGAGAAGAGTTTCGGGACTTCGTTCGCGACGACGGAGATGACGCCGTCGGCTCCGAGCGCGATCATCGGCAGCGTCAGGTTATCGTCGCCGGACCACACCCCGAAGCCCGCAGGGCGGTGGTGCAGGATTTCCATGATCTGTCCGAAATTTGCCGACGCCTCCTTGATGCCGACAACGTACTCCACCTCCTGCGCCAGACGCAGAGCCGTGCCGGACTCGATGTTGGACGCCGTGCGTCCGGGAACGTTGTACAGCACAACGGGCATTGCGACTGCGTCGGCAATCGCAGCGAAGTGGCGGAAGATTCCTTCCTGGGTTGGTTTGTTATAGAACGGCGCAACGCTGAGCACGGCATCCGCACCGCAGCTCTTGACCTGCTTTGCGAGGGCAATTGCCTTCGTTGTGGAGTTGCTGCTCGCTCCACCGATTACGGGCACGCGGCCGTTCACTTCCTCCACCACAATCTCGATCACGCGTGCCTGTTCTTCCTCCGCAAGCGTTGCTCCTTCGCCCGTACTGCCGACCGGCACGAGCGCCTCCACGTTTCCCTTGAGCTGCATCTTCACAAGCTCGCGCAAGTACGCCTCATCAACAGCGCCGTCGCGCGTGAACGGCGTAACCAATGCCGTGGCCGTGCCGCGGAAGAGTAATCGTCGTTTCATCGTCATCCTTTCATGGAAGAATCACATCTTTCATCGTGAAGAACCCTTTCTTGCCCTTCAGCCATTCGGCGGCAACGACGGCGCCGAGCGCAAACCCGCGCCGGTTCTTTGCCGTATGGACCAGCTCGATGCTGTCGCATTCCGAGTCGAATACCACGCTGTGCTTGCCCGTCACATGTCCCACGCGGGTCGAGGTCACGTGCAGTTGGGTCGGCATGATTTCTTTGTGCGAGGTTTCCGTCAGCAGTTCCTTCTTGCGGCGATACTGCTGGAGGATGAGCGAACCGAGGGAAAGGGCTGTGCCGCTGGGACTGTCGGCTTTTTTGTTGTGATGGACTTCGCTGATGGCAACATCGTACTCCGAGTATTTCTCAAACAGCCGCGCCGCATCGGCAACGATCTGATAGAAGAGATTGACTCCCAGAGAGAAGTTGGAAGAGTACAAAAAGCCGATCTTCTTTTCCTTCACCAACTTCTTGACATCTTCCAGGCGATCGTACCAGCCGGTCGTTCCGACGACGAGATTCTTTCCGCACGCGGCGACGGCCTTGATGTTGTCCAGAACGACGGCCGGCGTTGAGAAATCAATGCAGACATCCACGTCCCGCAGAGCTTCGGACGTGAGGGCGAGACTGCCGATGTTGTTCTCTTCGGTGAAGATTTTGAGAATCTTCAGGCCCCGTTCTCGCGCAACGGTTTCGACTTCTTTCCCCATTCTTCCGTAGCCAATGAGTGCTAAGTTCATGTCAATCCCCTTGATGGTGGAACGAAGCTGCGCAGCCGGTGCATATTCTCGGCGCCGACCATCTGTGCTTTGGCGGCAGCGACGGCATTTGCAAACTCGGCAGAAGCAAGCAGGTCGTGCGTTCGAACATAATGAAGATGGAACGCCGCGCCGAAGACGTCGCCGCAGCCGGTCGCATCCCGTGAGCGTTCGACGGGCCGGCCCGGGATATCCTTCCGCACCATCGTCTTGTGATCGTTGTAGAAGATCGTAGCGCCGCGTTCGCCGCGGGTCACGATCAGTCCCTTAACGGCCAGTGTGAGGAAGTGGCCGGCTGTCTGCTCTTCGGAAAGTTTCTCCAACGTTAAGCCGGCAATCTCCTCCTCATTGAGCTGCACCGTGTCCGTCATGAACGCCCAGCGGCGCCAGTCGGAGACGGGGCGTCGGAAGCGTTCGTGGTTCTGCTGTACGCCGAGGGTGAGACTGTGATAATCGAAATGGATCGGGATGCGGCGATCGCGCACCGCGAGGCGAATCTCGTCCAGCGTATTCACGGTGATGTCGAATCCCGAAATCATATTCACAAGCACGCCGTCAACATCCAGGAAGTCCTTGATGCGGGCAAACGGAATCGGTGCCGCGATGTCCTTCGAGCACTCGATGCGCGTCCCGCTGCTGCGATAGAAAAGATGCACGCTGTTGGTCGGCTCGTCGAACGCAAAGATGCCCGAGGTGTCGACCGCCGGATACGTTTCGGCGAGATGCTGAACGAGAGGCGTGTAGTCGTTTCTGTTCACGCCGAACACCGGCACAATGCGCTCGGATGCGTCGGCCAACGCCCCGAGCGTTGCTACGGCGTAGTAGATGCCGCCGTAGCTTTGCACCTCAGGTCCCTCGATGGGATGAATAACGTCGTGACACAAGTGGCCGATGACGAGAAAGTTCATTGCCGCTGGAGATCGGGGTTCTGCGGGCTAAAACTTTGCGCCCTGGTTTCTGAATTCGCTCAACTTTTGTCTGAGTGCAGGATCGTGAAGAGCAAGAATTTCGGCGGCGAGCACGGCGGCGTTCTTCGCGCCCGCGCTGCCGATCGCAACCGTGGCGACGGGGATGCCCGCCGGCATCTGCACAATAGAATAAAGGGCGTCCACGCCCCGCAGCGGCGACCCATCCAACGGCACACCGATGACGGGCAGCGTCGTGTGGGCAGCCGCAACGCCGGGCAAATGGGCAGCCATTCCCGCCGCGGCGATGATAATCGAGAAGCCGTTCTTCTCCGCCTCTTTGCAAAACTGCGCCGTCGCGTCCGGGTTGCGGTGGGCGGAGGAGACTCGCATTTCGAACGGGATGCCGAACTTCGTGAGATAGTCTGCACACCCCTGCATCACCTCTTCATCCGATTTGCTGCCGAGGAGGATTGCTACTTTTGCCATGAGTTCTTCGCTGTTGTGAGATTCGAGGCGGATTGCATTCTGAAATTGCGCAAATAGCGTACAATTTGCAACACAAGGCGTTGATTGTGATAAGGTGAAAGTCCACCGCCAGCAACTTTTCGATGTTCTGTGCATCTTTCTATGTGAGAGCCGTTCAACATCTTGAGCATGATGTGCCGTCAACCGATACTCTGACCGACGCTGAACTTGTAGCGGCGGTGCATGCAGGAGAGAACGGAGCGTTCGGCGTGCTGTACGAACGGTACCGCCACCGCATTCACGCATTCTGTCGCCGCATGGTGCGAGACAATGCGCTTGCGGAGGACATTGCTCAGGATACGTTTGTCAAAGCCCGGATGTCGCTCGCGTCGCTGCACGCTGCCGCGTCAGTCCGAACGTGGTTGTTCCGTATCGCTCGAAACGAGGCTCTGATGAAACTACGCGCATCAAGCCCTCTGCCCTCTGCAGATGATGAGCCGCTGGATACCTCTACTCCTCTCGACGTTCTCATCACCATGGAACGGCAGGATGCCGTGCGACGACTCCTCGACATGCTGAGGCCGCAGTACCGTGAAGTCTTGGTCCTTCGAGAGTACGAGGAGATGAGTTATGAGGAGATCGCTGCGGTTACGGCAACATCGGTTCCCTCGGTCAAGTCAAGGATTTTCAAAGCGCGTAAAGCGCTCGCGGCACAACTCAAAGCATTATACGCCGAAAGGAGACGTGTATGAACTGCGAACACTATCAGGTCATGCTTAGTGAATTCCTGGATAATGAACTGACGCCGGAGGAAGGAACACCGCTGTTTGCTCATCTCTCCGAATGCGCGTCGTGCAGAGAAGCCCTTCAGGAGTTTATCAACGTGCGCGTGGCTCTGCGATCTTCGGGCGCAGAGGAGGTCGAGCGTGAGCAA
>JBBIRR010000025.1:0-64615 GCA_037441705.1 Ignavibacteriales bacterium | reverse complement strand
TTGAATGATGACGTGCTGAAGCCCGGGTACGAGTCGGCACTCGCACAATATCGTTCGGCGGAGCTGACCTTCGAAAAGCAGCAGAGGGTGTACGGCGAACAGGCGGTGAGCGAATGGCAACTGAAGACGGCGGAGTTCAGCCGTGATGCCGCGAAAGCGCAGGCCGACTTGATGCGGGCACGGTGGGAGCGCACGCGCATCAAAAGTCCGGTCGAGGGCATCCTCGACGAACGCTACGTTGATGAGGGAGAGATGGCATCGCCGGGCGCTCCGATTGCACGCATCGTCAACATTCGCAGCGTCAAAGCATTGGTCAATGTGCCAGAACGCTATGCCGGACGCATCAAGCTCGGTTCGCCCATCCAGCTCACCGTGCTGGCATATCCGGGCGAGATCTTTCGGGGACGCGTTACGTACATCGGGTCGGCGATTTCTCCCGACAACCGTACGTTCCCGGTCGAAGCCGTGTTGCCCAACCCCGGCGCAAAGCTGAAGCCCGAGATGATCGCCAAAGTTCAGCTCGCCCTCTCCGTTCAGACCGACGCTTTGCTGGTGGATGAGAGCGTTGTCCAGCAGATCGATCGCAACAAGTTTGTTGTGTATGTCGCCCATGACGGGAAGGCACAAGAACGACTCGTGCAGCTCGGCGGCAGGCAAGGGAACCTTGTGCAAATCCTTTCGGGCCTGAAAGCAGGAGATCGGGTGATTACGCGCGGATTCAGAGATGTCTCTGCCGAACAACCGGTGATGGTTATGCCGGCGGACGATGAGAAGCACTCACGACCCGTCCGCTGATCATTCTCACAAGCACGAAGAAATGTCCCATGCGTCCCTGGAATGCAGCAGTTGACAACAAAGTTGCAGTCTACATTTTCATTCTGCTGGTAATTGTGGTAGGATGGAATTCGTACGTCGGACTTCCGCGTGAAGCCTCACCGGATGTACGCATCCCCTACATCATCATCTCCGTTCCCTACATCGGCGTAGCGCCGACGGATGTCGAAGGACTTGTTACCCAGCCGTTGGAGCGCGCAATCAAATCGCTCAAAGACATCAAACATATCACCTCTGTCTCCAAGGAAGGGCTTTCAACGGTCAGCGTTGAGTTTGAGGTCGGCGTGGACATTGACGAGGCACTGCGCCGTGTGCGCGACAAGGTGAACTCGACGCGCAACGAGCTTCCTGCCGATATTCTCGATCCGGTGGTGAGCGAGATCAATATCAGCGAGTTTCCGATCATGTACGTGAACATCGGCGGCCCGTATGGCGTTGCGCGCCTCAAGACGATTGCCGACGACCTCAAGAAAAAGATCGAGTCGGTTCAGGGCGTGCTCCGTGCCGATCTCACGGGCGGCCTCGAGCCGGAAATTCAGGTCAACTGCGACGTGAATCTCCTGAACGAATACCGCATCGGCTTCGACGATGTCGTCAACGCCATCAAGAACGAGAATGTCTCCATTCCCGGCGGCTCCATTGATACGAAGGAGATCGCCTACTCCGTCCGCGTCCCGGGCGAGTACAAGGATGTCAAGCCGATTGAGGACATCGTCATCAAGCTGCAGGGCGGCAAGCCTATCTATGTTCGAGATGTGGCGCAGGTGTATGCGTCGTTCGAAGATCGCAAGACCTACTCCCGCTTGAACGGGCATGAAGTGGTCACGCTTGCAGTACGCAAACGTGCCGGCGAGAACCTGGTACGCATTGCCCGCGAGGTCAAAGACATCGTCAGCCGAGAACAAGAACACCTTCCCCCGAATCTGAAAATTGAGATTACGAATGATCAATCCGTTTTCATCAATCGGATGGTGTTCGAGCTGGAAAACAGCATCATGACGGGGATGTTTCTGGTGGTGGTGTGCCTGTTCATGTTTTTCGGCTTCAAGAACTCGTTGTTGATTTCCACCGCCATCCCGCTCTCGATGCTTATCGGTTTCACGATTCTTTCCCTGTACGGAATCACGCTGAACATTGTCGTGCTCTTCTCGCTGGTCCTCGTGCTGGGGATTCTCGTTGATGATGCCATCGTCGTGGTGGAGAATATCTACCGTCATCAGCAGGTCTACAGCGAGCCTCCGGACGTTGCAGCAAAGCGGGCGACAGCGCAAGTGGCAATCCCCGTCCTCACCTCAACTGCAACCACGGTATCGGCGTTCATTCCTCTCATGTTCTGGCCCGGCATTGTGGGCGACTTCATGAAGTATCTGCCTTTGACACTTATCATCACGCTGGGCAGCTCGCTGCTGGTCGCGTTTGTCATCAGTCCTGTGCAAGGCGCCCGCTGGATCGATTACAGGAAAGAAATCAAGAAAGCGAAAGAAAGCCTTGAACATCCGCGCTGGTACAGGCGATACAATCCTATTACCATCATCTACCACAAAGTGGATGAGCGATTTTTCCCCGCCGCCGTGGCGCGCTATGTCAAAACGTTGACGTGGACTTTGCAGCACAAACGCCTGACGGTTGCGGCCGCGTTCGGCTTTCTCGTTCTGGTAACAGTCGTTTACATCCTTCTGAACAAAGGGATCGCGTTCTTTCCCGACACACAGCCCAACCAGATTCGCGTCAACATCGAGGCACCTGCGGGTACGTCGCTCGAGGTTACCAACGGCATTGCCGAGATCCTCGAACGGCGATTCGCGCAGGTGCGCGGCGCGCGGGACATGGAGTTTGTTGTAACGACGATCGGGACATCCGATAACATCTTCGATTTTGGCGGGCAGGGAACGTCCAACAAGGGACAGATCGCGATCAATTTTTATGAGAAAGCGAAGCGCTCTCAAAGCAGCGTTGTGACGTTGGAGGAAGTGCGTTCGCAGGCGACCGGCATTCCGGACACCAAACTCAAAGTCACGCGCCAGGCGATGGGGCCTCCGGTCGGTGCACCGGTGAGTATCGAAATCGCCGGAACAGATTACCCGACGCTCGTCGCCCTTTCACAACGCATCCAGCAGCGCCTGAAAACCATACCCGGGCTTGTGGATATGAAGGACAACTACAATCCCGGCAAACCTGAAGTCAACATCGAGGTTGACCGAGAAAGGGCCGCGCTGTTGTGGATGAATACGGGGCAGATCGCCGGCACGGTGCGCTCGGCCATCAACGGGGCCGAAGCGTCGAAGTATCGCGTCGGAGAGGACGAGTACAAGATTCGCGTGCGCTTGCGCGAGGACCAACGTTCCAGCATTTCCGACCTCGAGAATCTCCACGTCACCTTCATGAACAAGCAGGGGAAACTTCTTTCTGTTCCTCTGGTGGCCGTAGCCACCATCCGGCAGACGTCGGGCATTGCCGACATCTACCGAAAGGACCAGAAGCGTGTCATCACCATTACGGCAGATGCACAAGGCAGGCTCGCAGCCGACGTGCTGAACGACGTGAAGCAGGCGCTCGCATCGCTCGAACTTCCCTCGGGCTACACGATCAGCTATTCGGGCGAGGATGAGGAGCGAGCAAAGGCAGAGGCGTTCCTGCGCGATGCATTCTTCATTACGCTGCTGTTAGTGTTTTTTGTGGTGGTAACGGAATTCAATTCCGTCAAAGTGCCGCTGGTGATCATGCTTTCGATTCCTCTTTCCCTCATCGGCGTGTTCATCGGTCTGTTGGTGACATTCACTCCTTTTAGTGTTATAATGACCGGCGTGGGCATCGTGGCGTTGGCGGGCATTGTCGTAAAGAACGCCATCGTTTTGCTCGACTTCACAAAACATCTTCGAGAGGAGGGAATGACGTTGGACGAGTCATTGATCGAAGCAGGCAGGACGCGGCTTCGCCCGGTGGTGCTGACGGCAGCGACTACCGTACTTGGCATTCTGCCGCTGGCGACGGGAGTGGATTTCGATTGGAGAGGATTCCGTTTTGTGGTCGGAGCGGAGAGTGCCGATTTCTGGCGTCCGCTCGGTGTTGCCATCATCTTTGGCCTGTCGGTCTCGACCTTCCTGACGTTGGTCATTATTCCAACGTTCTACTCGCTTCTTGAGGAATGGAACGCTGCGCTGAAGGTAAGGCTGATGCGGATGTTCAAACGACCCGCAGCAGCGACGGGAGAGGTCGCGCAGCAAGTTGAGTAGGCAGGATTTCCGTAGCGTTCGCATGGGCCTATGCACAGGATTCTGAAAGAAGGAGACCCGGCACCGGATTTCGAAATCCGTCTCGCCAATGGCGAGTCGGTTACGCTTTCGAGCATGCGAGGAAAACGCAACATTGTCGTGTTCTTCTACCCGAAAGATTTCACGCCGGGCTGTACGGCGGAAGTGTGCTCGTTCCGTGACCGGTACGAGGAGATGACGAAACACGACGCGTTCCTCGTCGGGGTTAGTTATGATGACGAGGCAACGCACCAGGCGTTCATTCGAAAACATCGTCTCCCATTTCCGCTCATCAGCGATCATGATCGAGCAATTGCCCGGGCATACGGTGTTGATGCGCGGCTCGGCGGCATCCTGCCGGGCGCCAAACGGGTCACATTCGTCATTGACAAGCAGGGCATCATTCGGCGAGTTCTTCATCACGAGATCCTCGTTGGCCGCCATACCGCCGGCGTTGTCGAAACACTGCAGCAGCTTGAATAGCGCTGATGCGTCAGGGTTGGGGCTGCATGTGCAGGCGCGGACCGTATTCCTTGAGGATCGCGAGGCACATGTCGCGTGCGGCCATCATGTACAGCGTGCAGATCTTCACACACATAGCGATGTGCACCTCGCTGTCGATGATGTTCCAAAAGAGTGCCCTGCCGAGTTTCCACGGCGGCTCGAAGCCGGTATAGCCTTCAAGCGTTGCGCGGTAAGAAAGGAACCGGCCCGCAAGGACGGCTTCCCATTCCGCACGCTGGAGGGCCGTGGCGCCCTGCTCTTCCAGGTGGTTCAGGAACTCCGCTTTGAGTGCGGAGACGATCTGATTGGCGGTTCGCGGAGTTGCCGCGCTTTCGATGGCCAGTGTTGCTCCGAACATCAGCCCGATCATCACTTCGCCGACGTGCTGGCTGTGCAATTCCTCGGGGACAAGCTCCAGGCTCGCAAGCAATCGCTGCATGGAAAGATCGCTGTCGGACTGCAGGGCGCGACGCAGGGACTCGTAAATGTGGGCGCCGAGTTCGGAAGGTAGAAGATTCTTCTTAAAAAAATTCACAGTGGTTTGATCCAGTATACCGAGGGCAAGATAGGACATTTCCGCGTAAGGCAAAAGGAGCAACATCACTTCTCAGCCACGATACCGTGACGTGTATTCACACACAAGGGTGATCCGATGAAGACCATCATCGAACCGTTCAAAATCAAGAGCGTTGAACCGATCAACTTCACGACGGTACGCGAGCGTGAAGAGTATCTGCGGCGCGCATACTACAACGTGTTCCTTCTTCCGGCCGAAGAGGTCCTGATTGACCTGCTCACCGATAGCGGCACAGCGGCCATGAGTGCCAAGCAATGGGCGGGCATCATGGAAGGCGACGAAGCCTACGCCGGCGCGAGGAGTTTCTACCGGTTCGAACGAAAAGTGCGGCAGCTGACAGGCTTCAAACACATCATCCCAACACACCAGGGCCGCGCAGCCGAGAAGATTCTCTTCACGATTGTGGGTGGGAAGGGAAAGTATATTCCCAACAACTCCCATTTCGATACCACACGCGCCAACGTCGAATTCAGCGGGGCCGAGGCTCTGGACTTCCCGACGGCAGAGGGGAAAGATCCCGACCTGATCGCGGACTTCAAGGGCAACATGGATGTGCAGGCGTTGGAGGACTTCATCAAACGTGTGGGTCCGAAGAGTATTCCTCTGTGTATGATCACTGTGACAAACAATTCGGGCGGCGGGCAGCCGGTGTCCATGCAGAACATCCGCGAGACCAAGCGCGTCTGCGCGCAGTATGGAATCCCGCTGTTTCTTGACGCCTGCCGCTTCGCAGAGAACGCCTACTTCATCAAACGACGAGAAAAAGGATACGAACACGCCTCGGTCAAAGACATTGTGCAAGAAATGTTCTCGTATGCCGACGGCGCAACGATGAGCGCGAAGAAGGATGCCATCGTCAACATGGGCGGTTTCCTTGCCCTCAACGATGATGCCCTTGCTATGCAGGCGCGCAACTTACTGATCGTAACAGAGGGCTTTCCAACGTATGGCGGTTTGGCCGGCCGAGACCTCGAAGCAATAGCCCAGGGACTTGATGAAGTGCTTGACGAACACTATCTCCAATATCGTATTCGCTCGGTGGAGTATCTCGGCGAGAAGCTCGCGCAGGCCGGCGTTCCGATCCTTCAACCTCCGGGCGGGCACGCGATTTACCTGAATGCAAAGAAGTTCCTTCCTCACATCCCCGTCGAACAATATCCGGGTCAGTCGCTGGTTGTCGAGTTGTATCGCCGCGGCGGCATCCGATCGGTAGAAATCGGCAGCGTCATGTTCGGCAAGTACGATGAGCAGCACAGGCTCATCCCGGCGCGCATGGAGTTGGTGCGTCTGGCGATTCCACGCCGCGTGTACACGCAGAGCCATATCGACTATGTGATCGAGGTCGTCGTGGAGACGTACGAGCATCGCAACGAGTTGAGCGGCTTTCGCATCATCGAAGAAGCGCCGATGCTGCGACACTTCACGGCGAAATTCGAGCCGCTTTCGCGTCCGTAGCGGTTTGAGTCATCCGCACAGCGTCGCCATCCCGTCTGCACACACCTCAACTATTTCATTGCTAAAGTACGCCAAATTCGGTAATTTTTAACCGCTTGATCTACTTGATGTTATGATAGTCTGCCCCGTTTGTGGTAGAGCCAATGACGAGGTGCGTACCAACTGTGATGGATGCGGTAGTTTTCTCCAAAGCAGGGTGGACGCACTGAACCTGTTCGAGACGCTGTGGGGTCTGCTGGAATCACCCCGGCGTACCATGAAGCGGATCGTTCTGGCGCGACACAAGAACTATGCGTTTCTGCTCAGCGCGCTCTTCGGCGTAGGACTTGTGCTTGACATCGCGTGGTACAAGAGTCTTGCTGAACGGTTCGGAAGTCTTACGAGCCTTGTGAGCATCGCGCTTATCGCCGGTCCGTTTCTGGGGATGTTGAGTGTAGTTGTGCTCAGTGTTCTGCTTCAGCGAGTAACCAAACTGATCGGCGGAACTGCTACGCTTCGGAATCTTTTCGCTGCAACCGCGTACGCGCTTTTTCCGTTTGTGGTCGTTCTCGTCTTTGTGGTGCCGGTGGAGATTGCGATCTTCGGGTTAGATTTCTTTGGCGCAAATCCTCCGCCCATGGTGATCAAGCCGGTCGAGTACACCACCCTGCTCGTCCTGAAGGCGGTTGCAGCGCTTTATGCCTTGTTCCTTCTGGTGGAGGCCACCATGGCCGCGAACGGATTTGCGGGGGTGAGAAGGCTGCCCGTGCTTGTGAGTGTGGTTGCGATCGTGGGGGCCTGCGCATCGACAATGCATTTCATCACGCTGCGATGACGTTGACGCGGGAAGAATTCGAAGACCTTGTCCAGCAGGCGTTCGACGAGCTGCCGGCCCGATTTCAGCAGAACATGGAGAACGTCAGCATCACCGTAGAGGATGAACCTGCGCGAGAAACACTCGCCAGGATGGGCATTCGCTCGCGCGAGGAGTTGCTCGGCTTGTATGAGGGCATACCGTTGAACAAACGGGGAACGGGCTACGGGATGTATCCCGCCGTGCCGGACAGGATTTCTCTGTACAAGAGGAATATCGAACGCGATGCCCGTACACGCGAAGAGCTGCAGGCTCGCATCCGTGACGTTCTGATTCATGAAATCGCACACTATTACGGCATGGACGAAGAAGAAGTTCGTGCCGCAGGATATTGATCAACCGATGCTGTCCCAGACGGCATCCCCATCAGCCACCATCGTTGGTTTCTCTTATTCAAGAAAGGATTCCGCTCCATGCCACGAATCATGTTCACGATTTCTTACACTGTCAAACCGGAACAGCGGGAAACATACTTAGGATTGATCAGCGAACTGAAAAATCATATGACGACCGTTGCCGGAAAGAACTATGCGGTGTTCGAGGCGAAGGGGAAGAGAAACCAGTACACCGAAGTGTACTTCTTTCAGAGTGAAGAAGAGTTCGATTCTCTGGATGACAACCAGGACGAACGAACGCAGGACCTGCTGAGCAAACTCGAAAGCTGCATCGACAGCAGCGGAAAGAAGTATGCAACCTTTACCGAACTGACGTAACCACGTAGTGCATCCGACGTCATTTGTTCTTTCTCAGCAAAGCGTTTTGGACATGTACGATAAGCAGCAGATTGATCCGATTGCACGGCTCATGCAGGAGCACGACCATGCCCTCATGAAGCTTTCGTTGCTGAACAAAGCAACGCGCTCGATTGCCGAGAACGGCTTTTCGGAGGACGCCTACGCGAAGCTCAAGGTTGCGATGGAGTTTATTAACGAGGAGGTCACCGTCCACAACAAAAGCGAGGAGGAAGCGCTTTTCCCGGTGCTCGAACGCTACGTCGAGGGACCGACCGAACTCATGCGGCAAGAACACAAGGACCTGAAAAGGGAGTTCGTGCGCTTGCGGCGGGCAGTCAAAGCGATTGAAAAGAAGCACAACGATAAACGCGCGGGCAGGGAGTTGTATGCGATTGCCAAGCATATTGTGGCCCTGTTCGTAAATCATATTCATAAAGAAAACCACATTCTGTTTCCCCTTGTTCAGAAGTTTCTAACAAAGGACGCCCTCAGGGAAGTTGCCCGCCGCATGGTATGAAGAGGAATCGGACGCGCACGGATAGCGGTCATCGTCGCTCAATGGCATTCTGCTCGTGCCGCCGAGAAGGCCTCGGCCTGCTCGTGGATAGTCCCTCGTTGTCTGCGCTGTGCAGTTCTCCAGAAACACGTTGTCGTCATTGCGTATCGCCAATCCTTCCATGATCAAGAATCTTACATTCGATGAACTCATGCAGCTTCTCAGGTCGGTCTTTGCCCTCAAGGTTCGAGAAGGCGAGCTGACAATCCTTGTTGACTTGCCGGATGAAAAAGTCCCCGATAACGACGGCTGGTTCGACCGAAGACAAATTGCCGGGGAGTGGTACAATGCCCTCACGGAGAATGCCCTTCGCACCCCGTTCAGCGAGGTCAATCTTTGCACGTACAAGAATGTCGGCAGCAACAACAACGATCTTCCTCCGTTCGTCAAGAAAATTCGAGAATATCTGGGAGACGCGTCGCTCGGCGCGGGGATGTTAGTGTCGCTGGATGAGGTGCTTGCGTCGTCGAGCGTTGCGATTGCGCTGACGGAGTTGTCGGCAACAGCCCCGCTGAAGATGCTCGCCCGGAAATTCCAGTTTCGCGGCGCGTCGATGCCCGGATTTCTCCGGGTCATGATTCCGACGCTCTCACTCGATTACGAGAAGGTCCACGATCGCGTCGTGCAGTTCAAGGATCGCCTTGAGCGTGCCGAGGCTGTGCGCGTTGTTCTCTCTGCGGCAGGGAAGACATACGAATCGGTATTCGATCTGCGCTACCGTACCGCGCATGCAAGCGGGGGCTTGATGCGGGAGGAGGGTGTCGTTGCCAACCTGCCGTCCGGGGAGGCCTACATCACGCCGTACGAAGGCGAGAAGGAAGGCGTCAAGAGCCGCACCGCGGGTTTTCTTCCTGTCCAGTTCGGAAAGGAAATTGTCGTCTATCGCCTCGAGAACAACCGGGCAGTCGAGGTGATGACAAACGGCGAGCAGTCGCGCAAAGAACGAGCGATGCTCGAAGAGGAACCGGCGTACGGCAATATCGCTGAGGTTGGGATTGGCGTCCTTGGAGAGTGGGGCGTGCAGGCTGTTGGGAGCACCCTGCTTGATGAGAAATTAGGCCTTCATATCGCCTTTGGGAGAAGTGAGCATTTTGGCGGCGTCACGTCTCCAGGTTCATTTCGCAATCCAAAGAACGTTGTTCATATCGATCGCGTCTATGTCCCATCCGTTCAGCCCATGATCTCGGTGGATGAAGTGACGTTCGTGTATGAGGACGAAACGCAGGAAACGATAATTCGCCATGGGAAGTATCTCGTTTGAGATGCTAAGATTGTTAGGAGATGAAAGGAGATAACATCATGATTGCTAAAGCGGTTGCTCGATTTCTTCGTATGTTTTTCATCGCCCCTCTCTTGATCGCCAATGCACACGCTCAAGAAGAAATCTCAACCCAATGGGTTCAGTACCTGAGCGGAGAGGATACCGTGCAGGCGTATCTTGCGACTCCGCGCAGTGAAGGACCATTCCCGGCTCTTATCGTGATTCACGAATGGTGGGGATTGAATGATTGGATAAGGGAGAATGCCGAGGAGTTCGCCCGGCGTGGGTATGTTGCCTTAGCAATAGATTTGTACCGAGGTCGTGTTGCTGCCTCATCCGATGAAGCGCACGAATTGATGCGCGGGCTGCCGGAGGATCGCGCGGCAAAGGATTTACGCTCCGCGTTTGCCTACCTCTCCGCGCGCAGCGATGTGGAACGAGTCGGTTCCATCGGATGGTGTATGGGTGGAGGGTATTCGCTCACAGCGGCACTCACCATCCCCGAACTTGCCGCGGCAGTGATCTGTTATGGAAGACTCGTCTCTGAGGTCGAAGAAATCAAGAAGATCACTTGCCCCGTCCTGGGAATCTTCGGTGAGGCGGACCGAGGTATCCCGGCGGCGAGTGTCAAAGCATTTGAGCGTGAAGCCCAGAAGCTCGATAAGCAGGTTCGTACGACAATCTATCCGAAGGTCGGCCACGCATTCACGAACCCGAATAACAAGGCCGGCTATGACTCCGCGGCAGCGGCGGAAGCGTGGCAGCGCATCTTCGCATTTCTCGATGCCAAACTCAAGAAGAAGTGATGACGCTTCAACCGACAGCAATCAAGCAAACCAGTCCGACGGAGCTTTCTCTCACGTGGAGCGACGGGCATCAGAGTCGCATACGCCTGGCAACGCTTCGGGACTCGTGTCCGTGCGCCGGATGCAAAGGGGAGACCGTGCTGTTCCGGACGTACACGCCGCCTCCGCAGGATACACGTGTGCCCGGGCGATACAAGCTGACGAAGGCTGAGCCGATTGGAAACTACGCGCTGAAACTTACCTGGGGCGACGGGCACGACACGGGTATCTATCACTGGGAGTATCTTCGGTCGCTCTGTGAATGCGATGCATGCGTGGCTGCGCGCCAGAATCCAGAATGAAGAATGCGGATGGACAGAGCGCTGCGCAAGAAAGTGTTGACCAAGATTCCCTACGGCCTGTTTGTCATCGCATCCGCGACGCCGCAGAGGTCCGGTGCGATCATCGCCACCTGGGTGACGCAGGTGTCGTTCGACCCGCCGCTGCTGGCGATTGCTATTGAATTTGATTCCGCCATGCGTCATCTTATTGACAACGCACAGGTATTTTCCGTGAACATGCTGCCGGCAGGATCCGCAACGCTTGCTAAGTCGCTTCTCCGGACGCTTCGGGAAACGAGAACGACGGAGTTCGCCATCTCGCCGCGCGGACTGCCGGTGCTGAAGCAGGCCAGCGACGTGTTGGAATGCAAGCTGGTGAACAGCACGCGCACCGGCGATCACATTCTGTACATTGGAGAGATTCTGGACGGCTTCTCGCATTCCGATCTACCCATTCTTACACTCCGCGAAAGCGGTTTGCGGTACAGCCGGTAACATACAACCGATGACGAAAAGGAGGTTCACAGACGTTTATGGCAGCCGTAGATGCATTCGAGCAGTTTTTGGCCTCACTGCCGGACGAGGATAGAATGTTGTTGGATGGATACATCAAAGAGCAGCGCAACGAACTGTTTGCTGCACGAAGCGAGGAAGCTCGATTGCGCATCGTGCGCGAATTCATAGCCGAAGTTCGAGACCTCGTTCGGAAGAAGAAAACCCACGTAACAGCAAAAAGTTGAGAGGGACATGACATGAAATCGTGGCTGCGATACCTGAGCGCGTGCGCTCTGCTTCTTGTTCTCGTTGGTCCGCCTTCTGCAGAAGCACAGCCCAAGAAGGGCAAGCGCACCGAGGCACCGACACCGGAACAAACGACCCGCAAACCCGAGCCTAAAGCTCCTGCAATCCAGTCCATCCTGAAAGCGAGTTTCCTCGTCAAATTCGGCTCGCCCGTCGAGCCGGGAACGCCGGAAGAGTACACCGAATTTACACGCGCCGGAAAGAAATCCCTGTATCGCATCTACGAGAATGGAGAGATGCGTGAGCTTTTCATCAGTCGCTACGATAACGCCGGAAATCTCACCGAGGAATTGCGCTTCGACGACGACAGCACGCTTGTTGAACGGACAGCATACAAGTACGACGCGACTGGAAGGCTGACCGAAAAAGATGTGTACGATGCTGACGGCGAGCTTCGCCGCAAAGTCGTTTACCGTTACGACGACGGCGGCAGGGAGGTGGAAGTAACAGAGTACGAACCGGATGGAGCGGTTGAGAAGAAGGTGAAGTACGAGTACGATCAGGCGGGCAGACGCGTGCAAAGCGTTGAGTTCAACGGCAGCGGCGATATTGTTTCGCGTGTAACCTATGCGTACGACAACAAGGGCAGGAAGGTCGAAGAAGCGCTCGTAAACAAAGACGGCGAACCGGAGTCGAAAAAGGCGTACAAGTACGACGGTGCGGGAAATTTAACGGAAGAAGTCCAGTACGAAAGCGACGGGTCGGTTGCTGCTCGCGTCGCCTACAAGTACGATGCTTCCGGCAACAAAACGGAAGTGGCGCGCTTCAAGTCCGATGATGAACTTCAATCGCGCGAGCGGTTCAAGTACGATGGCAAGAAAAGCCCGATCGAGCGTGAGGTCTTCGACGACGAAGACAAACTGCTGACAAAATATGCCTACAAGTACGATCGGCGCGGCACGCTCATCGAAGAGGCGGAGATGGGAAGGCTCGGGGAGCCGATTCGCCTCATTCGATATACGGTAACGTACTATCCGTAGGCTCAACGCTTCTGCATCGTGGCGGAGAACTTCATCGGTTTTCCGTCACGAACCACCTCCACCTCCACGGTTTGGCCTGCTTTGAGTTCTCCCAAAATCCCCATGTAGTCGTAAATGTTCATGACCTTCTTGCCCGCAAGAGTGACAATGATGTCGCCTGCTTTCAGACCGGCCTTATCTGCAGGCCCGTTGGGTCGCGTCCCGCCGATTTTCATTCCTTCTGTACTTTCACCGTAATCGGGAATGACACCAAGCGTCACGGCAAAGCCTGGGGAGTCGCCGCCGCTTCCCATGCCCGTCGTTGATTGCGCTCGTGTGAATTGCGGTTTCGGGGTGGCGCTCTGGATGTCGTTCGCGACATCGTAAATGAATCGCACGATGCGCTCCTGCCCCGCGTAGTTGATCTTCTCCCAATCATCCGACGGTTTGTGATAATCGTTGTGCGTGCCGGTGAAGAAGAAGAGGACGGGGATATCTTTGGCGTAGAACTGCGCATGATCGCTGGGACCAAAACCATCGGGGATGAGTTTCAGCGCAAACGAATCCGACGCGGCACGTGCGTTGTACTTCTTCAGCATCGGAATCCACTCCGGAGACGTGCCGGTCCCGTACACCGTGAGCGCATTCTCATTGAGACGGCCGATCTCATCCATGTTGATCATGGCCACGGTTTTTTCGATCGGGAAGTAGGGATTGTTCACGTAATACTGTGAGCCGATCGTGCCAATTTCTTCTGCGGAGAAACCGATGAAGAGCAGCGTCCGCGAACGGGAAGCATTGGCGGCGAAACGCTGAGCAAGCTCCAACAATCCCGCGGTGCCCGAGGCATTATCGTCTGCGCCGTTATGAATCTCGTGAAGATGGGGAACGAGAGAACCGCTGCCTTCTCCACCATATCCCAGGTGATCGAAATGCGCGCCGATGATGACGACTTCCTTCTTTAACACCGGGTCGCTTCCTTCGAGATAGCCGAGGACGTTGGCCGTTCGGTCCATCACTTTGACAATGTCGGTCTCAAGCGAGATCGTCACCCCGGGCAGCGGAAAACCGATCGTTCGTCGAGAAGCCTTGATGCTATCTTTGATAGCGGCAAGCGATTGTTTGGCTGGAAGCAATTGTTCGAGCACGCCGCTGCGCAGCGCAACGCACGGGATACCTGAACTTGCATGCGATTGGTCGTAGGTAAGTTTGGGAAGCTCATCATGGTGAGCGTCAACGATGATCAGCGCGGCGGCGCCCTTCTCACGTGCGTACCGGGCTTTATTGCGCAGCGAAGTGAAACGGTAGAACTCGCTGTGCATATCGTTGCCGTCAGGCCCGTAGCGCAACGCGATAACCACCTTCCCGCTGACGTCCAGTCCTTCGTAGTCGTCGTACTTCAGGACCGGCGCGGTAATGCCGTAGCCTGCAAACACCGCCGGCGCGCTCACGCTGCTGTTGGACGAAAAGCCAAAAGGCCGGAAGTCTTCATCAACCTTGAGGCGCAACGGTGCCTTCCCCGCGCGCGCAATCGTAACCGAGTTTGCCGAACCAAGCTTCACAGAGGAGACAAATTCGAATTCCTGAAAATACGTCCCGTTTGTTCCTGCAGGCTTCAGGCCGTACTCGGCAAACGCTTTCGCAATGTACTGGGCCGCCTTTCTGTTTCCCTCGGAGCCTGAGCCTCGCCCTTCAAGCTCGTCGGAGGCAAGGTACTTCACGTGTGCTTGAAGTTCGCCGGCCGTGATCTCCGGAGAAGATTGCTGGGCGAGTACTCCAAGGGTCGGCACCCATAGGAGAAGACACAGAGTTCGCAACGTCCGCATGACGTGTCCTTTCACAAAGCTTTCCTTGTTTCGTATCGCAACGTGTGCATCACTTGACTTTCAAACCGCTGATCATTCAATCCAATCGGCAATGAAGAGATTCGTCTCGCCGGGCACCTTGCCGTTTCGATTCGAGGCGAAAATGAGCTTCTTGCCGTCTCTAGAAAACATCGGGAAGCTGTCGAATGTGGGATTGAAGGTTATCTGCTCCAGTCCCGTGCCGTCGTCATTGATCATGAAAAGATCGAAGTTGCGTCCGCGAGGATTCTTCATGTTCGACGCGAAAATGATGCGCTTGTTATCCGGATGGAAGAACGGGGCGAAGTTGGCTGCTCCGTTGTTGGTGATTTGCCGCTTGCCGCTTCCATCTGCATTCATGATCATGATTTCCATCCGCGTTGGGCGAACGAGATCCTGGGCAAGGATTTCCTTGTACTCGCGTATTTCGGCCGAGTCCGTATAATGCCAGGCGCGGTACACGATCCGCTTTCCATCCCACGAATAGAAGGCACCCCCGTCATAGCCCAACTCATTCGTCAGCTGGCGAACGTCCGAGCCATCTAAGTTCATGCTGTAGAGATCGAGATCGCCGTTGCGAAGCGATGTGAAGACGATCCTGTCTCCAAGCGGAGAAACGGTTGCCTCGGCATCGTAGCGTGGAGTGGTGGTGAGTTGTCGTAAGTTGGAACCATCGCGACGCACGATGAAAATGTCATACTCGGGAGATACCTGCCACACGTAGCCGCGCGAGTAATCCGGCGGAGGAGGGCAGTTCTCATTCAAATGATGGGTTGATGAAAACAGGACTTCCTTGTCGCCCGGAAGGAAGTAGCCGCAGGTGGTCCTTCCTTTGCCGGTGCTGATCAGGGTTGTCTTTCCGGTCGCAAGTTCCATAATAAACTGCTGATCGCATTGAAAGGAGTCTCGCGTCGATTGAAACGTGATCATGGTTTCATCGAACGAGAAGTACCCTTCGGCATTCTGTCCGCCGAAGGTGAGCTGCCGGATGTTGGCAAGATGCTTCTCCTGAGGAAAAGCAAGTGTGTTGTCAGGCTCCTGCGCGAGCGAAGAGCTGAGTGCAACTGCGACGGTTACAAGAGCATTGAGTTTTGTCATAGATCGTTTTCATGTCTGGAATGTGGAGGACAGGATTGAGGAGCATAGACGACATTGGTCTTAGGATCGGTGATAAGCTCGATCTCATCCAGGCGGAGTACGAATTCCTCACGCGTTGCCGCGTCCCGGAGCGATGCGTATTCGACATTCTCCCGCGCGAAGAGGTCCAGAACGTAGACCTCCCGAGTAACCTTCCCGCCGGCTGATGAGGTCGTCAACCGCAAACGGGAGTGCTGTACCGCAGCAGCTTCGAGAACATCGTAGGCCGAGCAGGAGATGGGAGTGTACGCAGCTGGATGAGCCATGCGCCCTGACGCCTTACTGCACGTGCGCAAGCGCAGCCTTCAGTTTGTTGAAGGAGTCCGGCGTTGCGACGCTGTACTGAAGATCCATATAGGCGATCCGTCCCTGCTTGTCGATGACAAACACCGTGCGCCTGTTAAAACCGGTCTCCTCGTTGTAACTCTGGTAGAGTCGGGCAACGTCATGCTTGTGATCGCTGAGCAGTACGAACGGCAAATTCAACTCCCTCGCCCACGCACGATGCGAGTACACGTAATCACCGCTGATGGCGTACACAGTTGCTCCCAGAGTCGTGAGATCGCTGAATTCATCGCGTATCGTGCACATTTCCTTCGTGCAGCCGCCGCTCCAATCGGCGGGATAGAAGGCGAGGATGAT
Organism: Ignavibacteriales bacterium; assembly: GCA_037441705.1. Taxonomy (GTDB): domain Bacteria; phylum Bacteroidota; class Ignavibacteria; order UBA10030; family UBA6906; genus CAADGV01. The sequence continues at coordinate 48,081 of JBBIRR010000025.1, read as the reverse complement.
GGCACTCTTGCCGATATGAGAACTGAGCGTGAAGCCGTTGAACACAATCGTATCTTTGGTTGCATAGGAGAGCGTGAAATCCGGGGCCGGAGTGCCGGGGCGGAGATCGCCGGCGTAGAGCGAACAGGCGACGAACGCTCCGAACAGCACCGCAAGCACGCATGAAGTCATCTTCATGAAACACCTTGAACAAATCCACAAATCGAACTCGTTCTAATGTACCTGAACTCTCGCGAAAATGCAACCGTTGCAATTCGTTCTAGTCGTGGATATATTCCGAGCAACATGCGACGAGAAGCGACATGACATTCGAAAACAGAACGGTCATCATCACCGGTGCCGCGGGCGGACTTGGGTCGGTCGTTGCTCAGCGGTTCTTTGCTGAAGGTGCGAACCTTGTGCTTCCGGTTCGCGCGGCTTCCTCTGTTCGCAGCCTGTACGAACGCCTCGAAAGCTCTTCACGAGTTCTCGCTCTTCAAGCGGACTTGACTGTCGAGGCTGATGCACTGCGCGTCGTGCATGAGGCACTGGCGAGATTCACGCGCGTGGACGTTCTTGCGAACATTGCCGGAGGGTATGCAGGGGGCAAACCCATTTCCGACGTCTCGCTGGAGGAGTTTGAGACAATGATGAACATAAACCTGCGTACGGCAGTTCTCATGTCGCGCGCCGTTCTCAAACCGATGCTTCAGCAACGCTTCGGACGCATCGTGAGCATGGCGGCAATGCCTGCGCTGCGCTCAGGCGCAAACAAGGGGCCGTATGCACTCGCCAAGCGCGGCGTTATTGCACTCACCGAAATCATTGCCGATGAAGTACGCGGCACGGGCGTAACGGCAAATGTCATCGTGCCGGGCATTATCCTGACGCAGGAAAACATCTCTTCGATGCCGGACGCGGACACCAGCAAATGGACCCCTCCTCAAGACATTGCCGATGCCATCCTCTTTCTTTGCTCCGAACAAGCTCGCTCGATCAACGGCACGACAGTAAAGATGTTTGGAGGATTGTAATTCGGTGGCGAGGATGGATCACACGGAGGCGCGCACTTCTGCACTCACGATTCGGCGCGCGACGCCAACGGACATCCCAACGATTCAGCACCTCAGTCGAGTCATCTGGCCGGTCGCGTACGGCGCCATTCTTAGCGCGGATCAGATCGCCTATATGTTAGAGTTGATGTACAGCAGCACGTCGCTGCTGAAGCAGATGGAAGAGCACGAGTTCATTCTCTGCCACGATGCTGACGAGCCGATTGGCTTCGCATCATTCAGCCATGTCGGAGAGAATGTGTTCAAGCTCCATAAAATCTACATCCTTCCTGAACGGCAGGGGAAAGGGGTGGGCCGCTTCATGGTAGAGCATATTCTTCGCGCAATCCGGGAGAAGGGGGGCGTCGCGCTTGATCTGAACGTGAATCGACATAACCCGGCCAGGTTTTTCTACGAGCGACTGGGATTCGAGATCATTCGCGAGGAAGACATCGACATTGGACAAGGGTACTGGATGAACGACTACGTTATGCGCAAGCGCCTCAGGTGAGATTGCATTTGAAAACTAAATGCGGTAATTTGCGTATGGATTGGTAAGACTTTCCACCACTTTCGTGAACCGAACATCATCTTGTATCACGACGTAGCACACTGAAGGCAGGGCCGCACAAGCGTGTACCTGCCTTCTGTATTTTCGGAAGGAACACACATGGCATTGATGGAGCGAATTGCGGAGGACATGAAGGCGGCGATGAAGAGCGGCGATAGACTTCGTCTCGAAACTCTTCGCACCTTGCGCGCAGTTCTGATGGAAAAGGAAATCGAGCTTCGGGGAAGCGGCAAGAAAATGACCCCCGAAGACGAAGCGGCTACGCTGGCTTCTGCTGCCAAGAAGCGAAGGGAATCCATCGAACAATTCAGAGCCGGCGGGCGCATGGACCTGGCTGAACAGGAGACCGCCGAACTCGGCATCATCCAGGAATACATGCCCAAGCAGTTGAGCGAAGAGGAAATCCGTCGCGTCATCGAAGAGATCGTGATTGCCGTGGGAGCATCCTCTCCGAAGGATTTCGGCAAGGTGATGCCTCAGGTGATGAAACAGCTCAAGGGGAAGGCGGATGGAAAACTCGTGCAGGAGTTGGTAAAGCAGCGTTTAGGGGCATAGCAGCACATGAATAGTTGGGCGAGTGCCATCGAGAAGTTGGAGTTCGAGAAGGTGCGGCAGCGCGTCATGCGCTATGCAGCTTCGGTCCCCGGAAAGGAGTTTCTTCAAAGTACATCAATCTCTATTTCGCTTGAAGAAATTCGCCTGCATCTTCGACAGGTCAGCGAGTTAAAGAGACTGCTTGAGGAAGAAGGAAGCATTCCGCTCGACGGAATTTTTCCAGTTCGCGACGCTGTCAGGAAAGCGGCGATCGAAGGAACAGTCCTGCCAAGCAAAGAGATAGCTCAGATTCTCTCAACGCTGAAAGCCGCCCGGACCGTAAAGCAGTTTCTCTCGAAAAGGAAAGAGCAGTACCCGTTGCTATGGAGATTAGCAGAGCCGCTGTACGTCGATAAGGTTCTCGAATTCAACATCGAGCGCGCCGTAGATGAATCAGGGAACGTCCGCGCCAATGCGTCTAAGGAACTGCAAGGGGTCCGACGTGCAATTGCGGAGAAGCATGATCAGCTGCGGAAGAAGCTTGAGGTGATTCTCAAAGAGGCAACAGCACAAGGACTGACGCAGGATGAGATCATCACAACGCGGGAAGGTCGTATGGTCATTCCGGTGAAGGCGGAGCACAAACACCGCGTGCCTGGTTTCATTCACAGCGCGTCAGCGAGCGGCGCAACGGTGTTTATCGAGCCTACGGAAACGCTTGACCTCAATAACGAGATTCGCACACTTCAATTTCAAGAGGGGCAAGAGGTTCAGAGAATCCTCCGCGAGCTGACTCAACAGATAGGAGAATCTTATGAAGCGTTGCTCTCTAATTTACGTACGTTGGCTGAGTTGGACGCTCTTGCTGCAAAAGCTAAATACTCGATAGAAATTCTTGGCGTTGAGCCTCAACTGTCTGAATCAGGCTACCTGAAGTTGGTACAAGCCCGCCACCCGCTGCTCATGCTGAGTCATGGCAGAGACGGAACTGTTCCGCTGGACATCGAGTTGGGCAGGGAGTACAACACACTCATCATCAGCGGCCCGAACGCCGGTGGAAAGAGCGTAGCGATGAAGTGTGTGGGCCTTTTGACGCTGATGGCGCAAGCGGGAATGCACATTCCAGCTTCTGAAGCGTCTGTGCTCCGGGTGTTTCGCCAGATGTTTGTCGAGATCGGCGATGAGCAGTCAATCGAGAACGACCTGAGTACGTTCAGCTCGCATCTCTCCCACTTGAAGCACATCGAGGAACATGCAGATGCCGATAGCCTTGTGCTGATTGATGAGATCGGCTCCGGCACGGACCCGACGGAAGGGAGTGCCATTGCGGCGGCACTTCTCGAGCGGCTCACACAGCGTGGTACCTTAACGATCGCTACAACACATCACGGAGCGCTGAAGGTGTTTGGACACAACGCGCCGGGAGTGGAAAATGGTGCCATGGAGTTCGATCAGGATAGTCTTCGCCCAACGTACAGGTTCAGGGCAGGAATACCCGGAAGTAGTTATGCACTTGAAATGGCTGAACGCCTTGGTATTCAAGAATCTCTCATACAGCGTTCACGTGAATTCCTCGGAGATGAAGGAGCGAAGCTTCAGCATTTGATCGCAGAGCTGGAAGCCTCGGTGCACGAATATCGGCGCGAACTTGACGCCGTGAAAGCGGAAAAGGCGCGGCTTGATGCGCTGGTCCGTGAGTACGAGCGGAAATTATCCTCGCAGGCTGCAGAGCTACGGGAACTCAAACGAAAGGCCGTGGAAGAGGCGAGGGACCTCGTTGAAAGCGCAAATGCCGCGATCGAGCGGAGCATCCGAGAGATTCGGGAGTCTTCTGCGGACAAGCAGGCTGTCAAGGAGGCTCGGCAAAGCATCGAGAATCTCCGGAAACAGATTGACGACCGCGCAAGCGAAGTGCTCTCCGTTGAAGCGCCAGCCGACTCGCGGGAAATTACGCCGGGTGCACTTGTCCGTCTGATTCAAGGCTCTGAAACCGGTGAGGTCGTTGCGATAAGTCCCGATCAGAAGAGTGCCTTGGTTCTGTTTGGTAATGTAAAAATGAAAGTCGCCACGAGGGACTTAGTCTCGGCGCCTCGTTCTGCATTGCGTCGCACGACCAGCGCGATAGGTGAGGAGAAGCGCGAGCCTGTAGCGCGAGACCTCGACCTGCGCGGCATGACGGGCGACGAGGCCATCCCTCTTGTTGATAAGTTCATCGACTCGGCAGTGCTGGCTGGACTCCATCGTGTTGACATCATTCATGGCAAGGGCACAGGTGCGCTGCGGAAGAAGATTGCAGACTTTTTGTCCAAACATCCTCAGGTCAAGTCTTATCGGTTGGGCGAGTGGAACGAGGGCGGAGCCGGTGCAACGGTTGTAGAACTCTTCGAGCAATAGATGAAGAAGCGCCCGATCAGAAAAGTCCTTATTGCAAATCGCGGTGAAATCGCCGTTCGCATTATTCGTGCTTGCCGTGAACTGGATATGCGTACGGTCGCGATCTACTCCGAGGCGGACCGCCGAAGTCCGCATGTGCAGATGGCGGACGAAGCGTATTGTGTTGGGCCGCCGCCATCACGCCAGAGCTATCTTGCGATGGATCGCATCATCGACACTGCGTGCAAAGCCTCCGCAGATGCAATTCATCCGGGGTATGGATTTCTTGCTGAGAACGGCGCGTTCGCCCAGAAGGTGCTGGACGCAGGCTTGATTTTCGTCGGGCCTCCGCCATCGTCCATCGTTGCCATGGGAGACAAGACCGAGGCGCGCAAACTCGTGCAGCGAGCCGGTGTGCCTACAGTTCCCGGTACGCCCGATGCTGTGCACGACGAGCGAGATGTTGCGCGCTTTGCCCACGAGCATGGCTACCCGATTCTTATCAAAGCCGCTGCCGGTGGGGGCGGCAAGGGCATGCGCATCGTGCATTCGGAGAACGAACTCTCGTCCGCATTCAGCGCTGCGCAGTCGGAAGCGATGTCTGCCTTCGGCGACCCTCGCATCTACGTCGAGAAGTATTTGGAAAATCCTCGGCACATTGAGTTCCAGATTCTTGCTGATGCCTACGGCAACGTCGTGCACCTCGGCGAGCGCGAGTGTACGATTCAGCGGCGGCATCAGAAGGTGATCGAGGAAACACCCTCCGTCATTCTGACTGAGGCGCTGCGCGAACGAATGGGGGAGATGGCTGTGGCGGCTGCCCGCGCGTGCAACTATCAAAATGCCGGAACGATCGAATGCCTCGTGGACCGCCACAAGAATTTTTATTTCCTTGAGATGAACACGCGGCTGCAGGTGGAACACCCCATTACCGAGATGCGAACGGGCATCGATATCGTCCACCAACAATTGAAGATTGCCGGCGGAGAAGAGCTTTCGTTCTCGCAAAAAGACATTCGCTTTCATGGACATGCAATCGAGTGCAGAATCTACGCGGAAGATCCCCTCAACAATTTCCTGCCCTCAACGGGAACCATCATACACCTCAAACCCGGTCAAGGCAACGGCATCCGGGAAGATCGCGGCGTGGAGGAAGGTGGGGAGATTTCCGTATACTACGATCCGCTGATCTCAAAGCTGATTGCATTTGGACAAACACGTGAGGAAGCAATCGTCAAGATGAAACGCGCGCTGCGCGAGTACGAAATCCTTGGCGTTCGCGTGAACATTCCCTTTACGCTGTTCGTCTTGAATCACCCGAACTTTCTCGAAGGTGATTTTGATACGCATTTCGTTGAGAACTACTTCAAGCCCTCGCTTTTGGAACAACCCGATGAAGCCGAGGAGGCAACTGCTGCACTCGTTGCCGCAATCGTCGAGAGTCAATTTGCGTCAACGCATAGGATTCCGCTTGAGGTTGATCATCTTCCATCTGCGATGTCGCGCGGGAAGTGGAAAACGCGACGCATCGACAACCTGAGATAAGCCTGTGGCTTCCTATTTCGTAACGATCGGGAATAAAGAGTACGTAATGACGTTCCAGAACGGAGCAGTCACGCTGAACGGAACGGCGGTTTCCTACGACATGCAGCAGCTTGATGAACGAACATTCTCGGTGATGATGGATGGGCGCTCGATGCGTGTTGTTGTAGAAAAAACGGCAGAGGGATATCATCTTCTGGTGAACGGCAGAAGGGTAGAGGCTTCCGTCGAGTCGGAACGAGAGCGGCTGGTGAAAAGGTTGAACGCCTCGAGTCATGTCGGCCATGCGCGCACGGACATTCACGCCCCGATGCCTGCACTGGTGGTGAAACTCGAGGTGGACGTTGGTGATGAAGTGAAACCGGGTCAAGGCTTGATCATTCTCGAAGCGATGAAGATGGAAAATGAGATCAGGGCACATACGGAAGGAAAGGTGAAGGAGATTTTTGTCACGAAGGGGAAGGCCGTAGAGAAGGGCGAACTCTTACTGCGATTGGAATGAGCATGCAGGAAACACTCACCGAACGAAGCGAGCCCCAGGTCACTCTCGCGCTGGCTCTTGCTCACGGCCTGACCGAAGAGGAGTATCGGCGTGTGCTCGAGATCCTCGGTCGCACGCCAACGTACACGGAATTGGGAATCTACAGCGTCATGTGGAGCGAGCACTGCAGCTACAAGAATTCGATAGCCGTGCTGAAGACCCTGCCGCGCAGCGGCGGTAGATTGCTTGTGGCAGCCGGCGAGGAGAATGCAGGTCTTGTGGACATCGGCGATGGCTTTGCCGTGGCCTTCAAGATCGAGAGTCACAACCATCCCTCGGCAGTGGAGCCGTACCAGGGCGCCGCCACCGGCGTCGGCGGTATCATGCGCGACATCTTCACGATGGGTGCCCGGCCAATTGCGGCGCTGAATTCGCTGCGGTTCGGTGCGCTCGACAACGAGAGGACACGCTACCTGCTGAAAGGAGTCGTGAAGGGAATCGGCGATTACGGCAACAGCTTCGGCGTACCGACTGTCGCTGGCGAAGTCTATTTCGACCCGTGCTATCAGGATAATCCGCTCGTCAATGCCATGGCGGTCGGCATTGTCAAGCATGGACAGTGGGCAAGCGCCGTCGCGAAAGGAGCAGGCAATCCCGTCATGATCGTCGGATCGGCAACGGGACGTGACGGCATCCACGGTGCCACATTCGCTTCCGAGGAACTCTCGGAGAAATCCGAGTCCAAGCGACCATCGGTTCAAGTCGGCGATCCCTTCACAGAAAAACTTCTCCTTGAAGCCTCCCTCGAAGCCATTCGTTCGGGGTACCTGGTCGGCATTCAGGATATGGGAGCTGCCGGCATCACATGTTCCACCTCAGAGATGAGTGCAAGAGGAAATTCGGGGATGCGCATCAACCTCGATAACGTTCCCGCGCGCGAATCGGGCATGACGGCATACGAACTCATGCTCTCGGAATCGCAAGAACGTATGCTCGTCGTCGTCAAGAAAGGATGTGAAGATGAGGTGAAGAGGATTTTTGCAAAGTGGGACCTGCAGGCGGAAACCATTGGCGAGGTAATTGACAGGGATCGGCTGATCGTCTCGTATCGCGGGAATCTCGTTGCGGATGTCCCCGCTTCGTCGCTCGTTCTGGGAGGCGGTGCTCCGGTCTACATTCGCGAAGCACGTGAGCCTGAGTACCTCAGGACAACGCGCTCGTTCGATCCAAACTCGGTCCCAATGCCTGCGGACCTCGCAGAAGTGCTGTTGTGCCTTCTAAGCTCGCCAACAATCGCAAGTAAGCGTTGGGTGTACGAGCAGTATGACAGCATGGTGAGGACAAATAACGTAGTACTGAGTTCATCCGACGCGGCTGTAGTTCTTATCAAAGAAATAGATAAGTGCCTCTCGCTCAAAACTGACTGCAATAGTCGTTATGTGTATCTGAATCCTCGCCGCGGCGGAATGATCGCTGTCGCTGAGTCTGCCCGAAACGTTGTCTGCACCGGCGCTACGCCTGTTGCGATCACGAATTGTCTGAACTTCGGCAACCCGTATAAGCCGGAGACGTACTGGCAGTTCAAGGAAGCGGTTGCAGGAATTGGCGAGGCGTGCAGAGCACTCGGCACGCCCGTCACCGGAGGCAATGTCAGCTTCTACAACGAAAGTCCGTCGTCATCCGTCTATCCAACGCCTGTCATCGGCATGCTTGGGTTGATTGATGACCCGCAAGACGTATTGACGGCGCCATTCAAAGACGAAGGCGACGTGATCGTCCTGCTTGGAGAGACTGCCGGTGAAATTGGTGGCAGTGAGTACCTGGCGAGTGTGCACGGACATGTTGCCGGTGACGCGCCACAGATAGACTTAGATTATGAGAAGCGATTGCTTTCGCTTGTGCTGCAAGCAAATAAGCTGGGTCTCTTGAAGTCTGCTCACGATTGTTCCGAGGGCGGTCTTGCTGTTGCGCTTGCCGAATGCTGCGTCCTGTCCGCGAAGCAGCTTGGCGCATCAGTTGAGCTTGGCGGATTAGGAAATGCGCGCAGCGACTTTCTTTTGTTTGGGGAGGATCAATCGCGCATTGTTGTCTCGCTGGAAGCAAGTAACGTTGAAGAACTTGTGTCGCTCGCGGAGCACATGAGGATTGCAGCTCATGTATTGGGAACTGTTGGAGGTGCCGTGCTGTCGATCGGGGGAGAGTTGAGGGCAGATGTTAGAGCCTTGAAGGATGCGTACGACTCTCTCGAAATGAGAATCGAGCGCGACGGGTATAAGATGACATAATACCTCTTATTTGGTTAAGCCGACTCTGGCAGATGAGCTGTAATCTCTTGCGTAGCGTCTCAGGGTTGAAGCACTTGGTGGAGATTCTCTTACCCCAACTGCCTCAACCCACGGGGCGCAGAGCGAAGTTTTTCTTCTCAGTATCAATCAGTCACCGCAGGCGCTGTCGAGCGCGTTCCGTCGCAGCCTGCACGGCCTCTTCACGTGTCGCTCCAGAAGCTCTTGCAATCGTAGCACCCGCGTCCGTGTTGGCGACGTGACAAAAGTATGTTTGCTCGATGCGATACGAACGCACTTCGACTTTCACGCCTTCCAGCTGTTGTATCTCCGAGTGATACTCCTCGGCTTTCACGATGCCTCCTTTTCCACAGGCGCGCCCACAAGGTTACCCCATTCCGTCCACGAACCATCATAGTTCGCCACGTTGGGATAACCCAAGAGTTCATTCAACACAAACCATGTGTGGCTCGAACGCTCGCCGATGCGGCAGTAGGCGATCACGGGCTTGTCTCGCGTGACGCCTTTGCTTGTATAGAGTGCCTCAAGCTCGTCGGGACTCTTGAACGTTCCATCTTCGTTGCACGCTTGCGCCCAGGGAATATTCTTCGCACCGGGGATGTGTCCTCCGCGCTGGCACGTCTCCGGCAAGCCGGGCGGCGAAAGAATCTTGCCCGTGTATTCGTCATTCGATCGTACGTCCACCAGGATCACGTTTTTCTGTTCCATCGCCTTGCGCACCTGATTCAACATTGCGCGATATCGTTCGTTGAACCCTGTCACGGTGTACGTCGCCTTCTTCGGCGTGGGGACATCTCGTGTCAGCTCCCGTCCTTCGGCAAGCCACTTCTTTCGTCCGCCGTTCATGATGCGGACATCTTTGTGGCCATACATCTTGAGTTGCCAGTACGCCCACGCGGCGAACCAGTTGTTATTGTCGCCGTAGAGGATGATTGTTGTGTTGTTGGAGATGCCGCTGGAGCTGAGGAGATTCTCGAGCGCGGCTTTGCTGATGATGTCACGCTGGACTGTATCGCAGAGCTGCGTTTGCCAGTTCCAGCCGACGGCTCCGGGAATGTGGCCCTCTTGGTAGGCCGCTGTATCCACGTCAACTTCGGCAATCGCTAAGTTCGGATCGCGCAGGTGTTCTGCCACCCACTCGGTGGATACGAGTGCCTGGGGATTCGCATAGGTCCTCATGGCGTATGCCCTCCTTGTTGATTGATGAGTGATGAAGTAGTTGAAACGGTGCAGCCGATCAATTTCATTCTCATCGAAACTATCCCAGCTCCACTTCCGAAACACACTGCGGGCGATCTTGCAAAGAACAGCGGCCGTGAAGGATGTATCCGCACCTTGACGTCATGCCAGGGCCGTGAGCAACACAGGACAAAGATAGAACTGTTTCACACCGAAATCAAGTCGCCCCAACCATCGGGCGGTTCAGAAGCATCCGCACGAACGGCTCACGAGATTCCCAGCAGCGAGAACAGCAAGTCGATGAACCAGAACGAGATTGCCGACACCAGGGCCGTAGCGGGAATGGTAAGAACCCACGCCCACACGATGCGACCGGCAATTCCCCATCGGACTGCTGAGAGGCGCCGTGTAGAGCCTACACCCATGATCGCTCCAGCGATCGTATGCGTCGTACTCACGGGAATACCGGCAAGCGCAGTCCCGAACAGCAACGAGGCTCCGGCAGTTTCCGCACAGAATCCCCCGATCGGACGGAGATGAGTTAAGCGCATCCCCATCGTGCGTACCACACGCCAACCGCCTAAGTACGTTCCCAATCCAATGGCGGCGTGGGCAGAAAGAATGACCCACGTCGGCACGTAAAAGGTTTCCCCCAGGTAGCCTGAAGAGAAGAGAGCCAGTGCAATGATGCCCATGGTTTTTTGTGCATCATTCGTTCCGTGTCCAAGACTATAGGCAGCGGACGAAATGAGTTGCCCGATGCGAAAGACGCGATCGACTTTGTAGGGTGAAGAACGGCGCACAAGCCACGTGACGGCTACCATGAAGATGAACGCCAGCAGCATGCCAAGGACCGGTGAAAGGAATATGAACAACACGACCTTGGACAAACCCGCGGGAACGAGTGCCGCGAAGCCGCCTCTGGCAACACCGGCCCCGGCAAGCCCGCCAATGAGTGCGTGCGAAACGCTGATGGGAAGGCCGATTTCTGTGCACAAATGCGTCCAGATGATTGCGCCCACCAAAGCTGCAAGAACCGTCGCCTCGTTTACCACACTCACGTTCACAATCCCCTTCCCGATCGTACTGGCGACGTGAACGCCAAATCCGAACGCCGCGACGAAGTTGAAAAACGCCGCCCACAGTACAGCCACTCACGGGCTTAACACTTGCGTGGACACGATGGTGGCAATCGAATTGGCGGCATCATTCATGCCATTCAGGAAGTCGAACAATAATGCCAGAGCGATGATGATGATAACGAGGGTGAGCATGGCTGAGCGAAAACGTGGGATATAAGCTGTGATAATTCGGACGACCGCTACGCGTTCTTGACGATAATGCTTTCGATTGCGTTTGCGACATCCTCACACTTGTCGGTTGCCGTTTCGAGACTGACCAGAAGTTCCTTCGTCTTGATCAACAGAATTGGATCCCTGCACGTCTCGAACAGATTAGCGATGGAACGCTCGAAGAGATCGTCTGCCTCGTTTTCGATGCTGTTTACTTTGACGAGAGCATCGCGAATCGAAGATACTTCCCTCAGATCGCGCAATTGAGGAATTGCCCTGTGCAGTTCTTCAACAGCCTGATAGATCATAGTGGCAAGGCGCTCGAGGTCGGGAGAGATGGTTTCCACGCGGTAGAGGACGATACGCGTAGCGGCGCCGTGTATGTAGTCGAGCACGTCGTCTAACTTCGAGGCGATCTGGTGAATGTCTTCACGATCGAGCGGCGTCACAAAAGTCGAACTGAGATCATTGTAGATCTGGTGTGTGACCTCGTCCCCCTTGTGTTCTAATTCTTCGATCTTTCGAATCTTCTGCGCTCGTTCCTGTGGCGAGATTGAATTGGTCATGAGTTCTTTGAAAATTCGAGCAGCGTTGAGAAGATTTTCCACTGCACGCTCGAAGTGGCCGAAGAACTTATCGTCCTTCGGGAGAAGTGTATGCAATATACCGTTGAGACCCATTCGTGATTCTTATCGTGATGAATGACCTGATGAGTTTATCGTGGAAGCATTGGCATACATCCCGTGTGTGGGAGGCAAGCACGCAGGCTCGTACTTCGGCGAAATGATCGACCCTATCAGAGCCGAAACAATAATATGGGGAAAGAGGTCGGTTTTCAACGGCGTACGGAATGCCGACGATAACGGGCACAATCAGAGAAAAAGGCGATCCACGTGGATCGCCTTTCGCTCCTCGGCGTGTTTCCGCTACTTGCCGGTCTTGCTGGGAACGACAATGTCCTTCTTCGTGGAATTCACGATCGCCAGCAGTTCTTCCTGCTCCTTGGCAGGTACGTTGAATTTCGCGAGTGAGGCCTTGAAATCCACCACCAGCGCATCCCATTCCTTCTGAGTGATATTGAGATGTGCGTGCGCTTCCTTCATGGAACGCCCCGTGTACTTGCACGGTCCCCCTGTTGCCTGGCACACCATCTCAGTGACGCGATACTTCAAACCGGCTCGCGGCACGCGGTCGCGGGCTTCCTTGATTGCCGGGTTCGCATTAAGGATAGCATTGTCCACAACGCGGTCGATGAAGTCATCAACCACGGTTGCAATTGCATACACGCCGCCGAGTCTGTCCTGCGCGAGCAGGGTTGTCGCTCCGAGCACAAACGCTGTTGCCAGAGCAACAGAGGCTATCCGATGCGGTCTTCGCATAGTACACCACTCCGTTCTTTTGGTTGATGGATAGATGATTGGTAGTAGCTTGCCGCAAGCTGTTCAATCGGGAAGCCGGAAAGATACCCTGCCATTAACTGCGCATTCCGAAGTTGTTGACGAATGATTCCGTTTTTGAGAAACTTCCGCGCCGAGGTCACGACAGTCGTTGGAAACTTGTGAATGCGTGTATGCCTCCTGGCTGCCTGCAGGAAAGCCACATCCTCGAACAACGGCCAATCGGGAAATCCGCCGAGCAGTCTAAAAAACGCCCGCCTGACAACAATACACTGATCTCCGAATGTACTTAACACAGACTCCATGCGGGCACACAATGCGTAGAAACGCAAAAGCGGATGCGAACGGTCGAACCGAAGTCGGCACGTTCCGACCTGCACCGTCGGCCGCTCGAAGCTTCGCCGCAGAACCTGAAATGCATCTGATGAGAGTCGTGAGTCGGCATGGAGAAACAGGAGAACGTCACCGCGTGTTGAAGCAGCACCGGCGTTCATCTGGTTCCCTCTGCCGCATCGTGCGTGAAGGACCGCCGCTCCTTCGCTCACCGCAATCTCTGTCGTGAGGTCCTCGCTTCCGCCATCAACAACAATAACCTCAGCATCGGGTTCACTCCCATATACGAAACGGATGCACGAACGGATGTGGTCTTGCTCATTCAATGTCGGAATGATGACAGAGAACCTCATGAAGCTGACGAACGGAAAAACGGAGTAAGAATAAGACCCTTGAGAGATTGCTTTTCTTCTCGGTCGAACTCATCAAGCCCAAAGCGTAGCTCGTTGTATCGTTCCTTCTGGACAAGACTGCCGAAGAGACGATCCCACACCGAGAGGAGACTCGAGAAATTGGAATCGGTTTCAGGCTTGAGCCGTGAGTGATGAACCTTGTGCATGAACGGCGTAACGATAAGCCACATCAGCGCCCTGTCGACAGTTCCGGGGAGGCTGATGTTCGCATGATGAAAGCTGATGATCGGCAGTTGGACGAAGTCGAACACAACCAGCACCTCGATCGGAATGCCGATGAGCGGAATCAGCAGAAGCCGGAGCAGTGACGACATAACGATCTCGCCGAGATGGAAACGGGTCGCCGTAGTGACGTCCATCTCCGGGTCGCTGTGATGCATGCGATGAAAACGCCAGAGGAACGGAACGAGGTGATTCAGCCGATGCCACCAGTACATCCACATATCGAACAGAAGGAACGCCACGATACCAAGGGCAAGATCCGAAAGCCCGATCCATCGCAGCACGCCTAACCGATGCTCTTGCGCGTAATCGGCCGTGAGCACAGTGAGACCGGCAAAGACGAATGCGAGAAGAATTGCATTCAAAAGGGCGATGGCAAGATTCCTGCTTGTATGACGGAGCCGCTTCTGCCGTGGGAAGAATGGGGCAACGCTCTCCCACACTAGGAACAGCAGCAGAACAAACAGCGCAAGAAAGGGCTGCCACTGACTAAGAAGCGTGTGAAGCATGTTGATTCACCATCACAGTCGAACCATGCGCGCTCTCGGCGAGGGCTTTCAGCTTCCTGAGCGAGAGTGCTATACTCATCTTCATCCATTGAGCGATCAAGGGATTGAGGAAAAAGTCCAGAAGAAAAACGTCCAGCCCCACATGCATCGTCCATCTCAAGCGCGATGCGTTCCCTGCCGGCTCGACAAGAAACTCTCCCGTCATCGCCAGCTTCCCTCCTACTCTTCTTCGAACGAAGCGTCGCCCTGGCTCGAACTCATCGATAACGGCGTGCGCCTTCATGAAAACAAGCGATCCGAGCCCGAACTTGCAGACCATTCTTGTCCCCTGCTGCATCGTGCCTTGCGTCAACAGATGGGTTGCCGTCAGTCCAAACATCCAGCGACTGTCGTTCAGCGGAGTTGAGATGATGTTGAAGAGATCGTCAGATGATCGCTGGATTTCGGTTTCGCAACGTACGGTTCTGACCCAGCAAAGCTCGTTGCACGCGTTAGCAGTCATGTTCACGCCTCAGAACTGTTCAAGAATCAATTCGACTCGCTTGCGAAGGGGTTCGGATGGCTCCACTCTCTGCAGTTGTGTTAGACGGGCTTTGAGAAGACGCTCGAACTCGAAGCGATCAAAGCATTGCCGGCACAGTTCGAGGTGCTGCTCGATTTGCGCACGTTCAAGCTGCCCAAGCTCTTTGTCGAGGTATTCCGCGACCAGCGCGAGTGCCTGTCGGCAGCTAATCTTGTTCACACTGGCATGATCCATTGTTGGTCTTTCCTTTTCGCGATAGGTTGGCCGAAGAAGTCCATCCGTGTTCTTTCGCATAGTGATAAAGTTTCTTTTGCAACAGTGAGCGCCCGCGAGAGAGACGGGAGCGTACAGTCCCTACGGGCACATCAAGGATCGCTGCAATTTCCTGATAGGCATATCCCTCAACATCACACAAGACGACGGCTGCGCGATACTCTTCGGGGAGTGCTGCGATTGCGCTTTGAATCTCCTCATCCAACAGTTTGGTGATGACGATACGTTCGGGATTGCCTTCGTCCGCCCCGTACTGCATCAGTGCTTCGAACAGCGAGAACGATGCAGTATCGTCATCATCATCTACCTCGACGTACGGTATCTCCTGCCGTCGTTTCTTTGAACGGCAGGAGCTGAGAAACACGTTGGTAAGAATGCGCATAAGCCACTGTTTTGCGCGTGTCAGGTCGCGTAAGGTGGTGATATTCTCGCACGCCCGTGCCACCGTTTCTGCCACTAATTCTTCAGCCTCTACGTTCGAATGGGTCAGGCGCAGCGCAACACGATAAAGGTCGTCCAGCAGCGGCAGAACGACTGTTTTCTGCACCGTCCGTTCGTCGAACATAGTTGTGGTGGTGGGGATGTTCATAGCTACTTATCTGACGCCTGAAAGGTAGAAGAGTTCCCCATGCGAATCAACGCCTTGATAATGCAGCCGGACTTTCCTACTTTGATGGCGCACTGTTCTCACCGTTCTTTTCCTCATGAAAAGATCAACTCTCGGCACAACGCGGAAGGAAACTGCAGCGGAGACACCCGCCTGCGTGAGGTGCCTGCATCCAAAATCGTTTTACCTAACAAGAAGAGGATCCTATGTCTGAATATGTCAAGAACCTGATTGCCCAGGTCAAAGCAAAAAACCCTGCAGAGCCTGAGTTCCACCAGGCAGTTCAGGAGGTTACGGAATCATTAGAACTTGTGTTAGAACGCCACCCCGAGTATCGGTCGGCGAAAATCCTGGAGCGGATGGTGGAGCCCGAACGCGTCGTGATCTTCCGCGTGCCATGGCAGGACGATCAGGGAAACTACCACATCAACCGGGGTTATCGCATTCAAATGAACAGCGCGATCGGTCCGTACAAAGGTGGATTGCGCTTCCACCCTTCCGTTACGCTGGGCATCTTGAAGTTTCTCGCGTTCGAGCAAGTCTTCAAGAACAGCCTCACGTCCCTTCCGATGGGAGGCGGCAAAGGGGGTTCCGACTTCGATCCGAAGGGAAAGAGCGACAGCGAAGTGATGCGCTTTTGCCAGAGCTTCATGACCGAACTGTTCCGCCATATTGGTCCCGATGTTGATGTCCCTGCAGGCGACATCGGCGTCGGCGGAAGGGAAATCGGATTCCTGTTCGGGCAGTGGAAACGATTGACGCGCGAGTTCAACGGCGTTCTGACGGGCAAGGGCTTGAACTGGGGCGGTTCGCTCATTCGTCCCGAAGCCACGGGTTACGGAGTGGTGTACTTCGCCGAGGAGATGCTGAAGACGCGCGGGATGAGTATCGAAGGTAAGCGCGTCGCGCTCTCGGGATTCGGCAACGTAGCGTGGGGAGCCGCGCTGAAGGTGACGCAACTGGGCGGCAAGGTGGTGACGCTTTCGGGACCCGATGGGTTTGTTCTCGATGAAGATGGCGTCTCGGGCGAGAAGATCGACTACATGCTGACGATGCGCGCGAGCGCGCAGGATGCAGTCAAACCCTACGCCGAGAAGTTCAAGGTTCCCTTCTTCGAAGGGAAACGACCGTGGAGTGTGCCCGTGGATGTCGCCATGCCGTGTGCGACGCAGAACGAATTGGACGAGAACGATGCCCGCGAGTTGGTGAAGAACGGGTGCGTATGTGTTTGCGAAGGGGCGAACATGCCCAGCACGCTCGGAGCGATCAAGATTTTCCATGATGCGAAGATTCTCTTCTCGCCCGGCAAAGCCTCCAACGCAGGCGGCGTTGCCACCTCAGGCCTGGAGATGGCGCAGAACAGCATGCGTCTGCCCTGGCCCAAGGAAGAAGTTGACACGCGGCTCCACCAGATTATGAAGAACATCCACCAGACGTGTCTTGAGACTGCCGAGAAGTACGGCGCGCCCGGCAACTATCTTGTCGGTGCCAACATTGCAGGCTTTCTCAAGGTGGCCAACGCCATGATGGATCAAGGGTTAGTGTAAAAGGCGATTGGAAATGCGTGGGCCGGATCAGCAGTGACGAAACGCCACTATCAAACAGGAGGGATACCATGGACACAGCACTGCAGAACGTTGTAAACCATCTGGAATTCTTCGGCTTCGAGATCGTGCCGCGGGAAACCGAAAACTCTGTCCTTGCGCGTCACGCTATGCACGGCAGTGTATTTGTCAAGGCATACTTGGGAGGCGTGTTGCTGCAGCAGTATTTCCGCGTGAACGACACGGTGAAGACGGATCGAGCGGGATTTCTGGAGGCGCTCAACATGCTGAACTCATCAGCACATCTTACCACATACGTTGCAGGCCCGTCCGACGACCCTCACATCCGGATGGATGGGCTTTTTCTCGGAACGTACGACAAGAAAAGCTTCGGTGCATTTCTCGACGCCTTCCTGGTTGATACCGGCGAGCGCGTCTTGCGCAACGAGCAGATCCGGGCATTTATCAGCTGATGCTCACACCGATCCCCCACACTCTCAGATGCAGCAGAGGTACTCCCGGGCTTTGTGTTTACCGGCGAGTTTTCATAGATTGTTGTCGGATCCTGGTTCGCGCATAAGCAGAGTCGCGTTCATCACCTCTCCCCATCTGTACGGTAAGCTGTTCTTCCACATAGTGATGAAGCGAAGGTGAGAGCGCCGCGCTGCGCGTCTCCCTCCTTGCACAGACTTCACTACCATCAGGCGGCAGTCTGTACTCCATGAGTAAGATCGATCATCTGAACATAGAAGACATCTCCGGCAGCCGCATCAAGACGTTCCAGAAGCTGATGCGCTTCAAGGTCCGGGATATCCTCCTCGTGTCCAGCATGTACGACAATTACTTGTTCGAGGAGGACGGACGATTATATGAGCTGATCCGGCACGAGGCGCAAGCGCTGAACTTGAGCCACGCTCCGGAAATCACCCATGTCACCAGTGCAGCAGAGGCAATCGACCTTGCTTCCGGTCCCAACCCGTTCGACCTGATCATCACCACCCTGCACATCGAGGACATGCACGTCATCAAGTTTGTGCAGAAGCTGCGGGAAGCGGGCATCACCACCCCAATCGTGTTGCTTGCCTACGATAACCGCGAGCGGAAAGAGTTGGTGACGATGTACGACACGTCGGTGTTCGACCGCATCTTCATCTGGCAGGGGGACTATCGGCTGATTATTGCGATCATCAAGGACGTGGAGGATCGGCGCAACGTCGAGAACGACACACTCACTGTCGGTGTCCAGTCAATCTTGCTGGTCGAGGATGATGTGCGCTTCTACTCGTCCTATCTTCCCATCCTCTACACCGAAGTGCTTCATCACTCGCAGCAGCTCATCGCCGAGGGTGTCAATCTCACCCACCGGTTGTTGCGGATGCGGGCGCGGCCGAAGATTCTGCTTTGCACGTCATACGAGGAAGCCTGGGCGTACTACGAGAAGTATGAAGAGTTTATTCTCGGCATTATTTCGGATATCAATTTCAAACGGAACGGCGTGAAAGACCCTGAGGCCGGATTCGATTTCGCCAAGCAGGTGCGTGCAGCACACGAGGATATCCCCATCCTGCTGCAGTCCAGCAATCCCGCCTTCGCCGATCAGGCGCGCAGCATCGGAGCATCATTCCTCCTCAAGACATCGCCGCGCCTGCTGCACGAGCTCCGTGCCTTTATCCTGTCCAACTTCGGCTTCGGCGATTTCGTGTTCCGCACGCCCGACGGACGTGAAGTGGGGCGCGCCCATAACCTGAAGACGTTGGAAGAGCAGCTGCGCGTCGTCCCGGATGAGAGCATCGTCTATCATGCCAAGCGGAATCACTTCTCCAATTGGCTCAAGGCGCGCACGGAGTTCTGGCTGGCGCAGCGGCTGCGCCCCCGCACGGTGGAGGAGTTTCCATCGGTTACCGACCTGCGCAACGAGCTGATCAACTCGCTGCGGATGTATCGTGAAATTCGACAGCGCGGCGTCATCACCGAATTCAGCAAGGAGTCGTTCGATCCACAAAACAGTTTTGCACGCATCGGCAGCGGTTCTCTCGGCGGCAAGGCTCGCGGCCTCGGTTTCATCAATACATTACTCAACAGCTACGACATCAGGCACAGATTCGAAGGAATCGAAATCTATGTCCCCTCGGCCGTCGTGGTTGCAACAGACGTGTTCGATAAGTTCCTCGAAATGAACCATCTCGAACATGTGTTGCTCGATCCGCCCCCGGATGAAGAATTGTACCGTCGCTTCAAGGAGGCACAGCACTTCCCTGCCGACATTGTGACGAAGCTGTCGGAGTTTCTCGACATTACACACGAACCGCTGGCAGTACGATCTTCGAGTTTGTTAGAGGACTCTCAATATCAGCCGTTCGCGGGCGTCTATCAAACGTACATGATTCCGAACGACCACTCCGATGCAGCGGTCCGTTTGCAGCAACTGCTCACGACCATCAAGTGCGTGTATGCGTCGACCTTCGCACGCAAAGCGCGCGATTACATGAAAGCGACCGCGTATCGCTTGGAAGAGGAAAAGATGGCCGTCATCATTCAGCGGATGGTTGGGGCGAAGCATGACGGCAGGTTTTACCCGGACTTCGCCGGGGTCGGCAAGTCCTACAACTTCTATCCCGTTCCGCCGCAATCCTCGAACGACGGCATTGTAGATGTTGCGCTCGGCCTCGGTAAGACGGTTGTGGACGGCGGCAATACGGTGCGCTTCTGCCCGAAGTTTCCACGACATCTCCTTCAATTCTTCTCGACGAAGGAGACGCTGAAGAACGCGCAGCAGAGTTTCTATGCGCTCGACCTGGAGAGCGGCCTCAACAGCGATGGGACAATGGACCCCGCAGAGTTTGTGCAGCTCTACGATCTGACCAAAGCGGAAGAAGACCAAACGTTGTATCATGTTGGCTCCACGTACTCGCCGGATGACGACACCGTACACGATGGCGTTTCGCGCAGTGGCAGGCGCGTCGTTACGTTTGCCCCCATCCTCAAGCATCGTACCTTTCCCCTGCCGGAGATTCTTGAATTGGTTCTCGATATGGGCACATGGGGCATGGGCACGCCTGTCGAGATTGAATTTGCGGTGAACCTTTCGGTGCCGCCGGATCGCTTGAAGGAGTTTGCGTTCTTGCAGATACGGCCTCTCGTCTTAAGCTACGAGTTGGAAGAACTCGATGTCGAAAAAGTGAGTCAGGAAGACTTGATCTGCCACAGCACGCAGGTGTTGGGCAACGGCGTGGTAACGAATATCTACGACATCGTCGTTGTCGACATCCACAAATTCGACCGCGGCAAAAGCCGCGACGCTGCGCGGGAAGTCAGCACCCTCAACTCGAAGCTGATGGCAGAACAGCGGCCGTACATTCTCATCGGCGTCGGCCGGTGGGGAAGCCTCGATCACTGGTTGGGCATTCCGGTCACCTGGGATCAGATTGCCGGCGCGGCGGCGATCGTGGAATCGGGATTCAAAGATTTGAACGTGACGCCCTCGCAAGGCTCTCACTTCTTCCAAAACATCACATCGTTCCGTGTCGGGTATTTCACCGTCAACTCCTTTGTCAATCTCGGGTTCATTGATTGGGATTGGCTGCTTTCGCAGGAACCTGTGGAGCAATTGCAATACACGGCGCACCTCCGATTCAACGAACCTATCACGGTGAAGATCAACGGACGGAAGAACAAGGGGATTATTCTCAAACCCGGAAAGTGACCGGCTGCATGCCGGTCGTAACTACCAACAACGACCACTACCATACATAAGGGAGGCATCTCATGTCAGACTACGTCAAAGACCTGATGGCTGAGGTGAAGGCGAAGAATCCCAACGAGCCGGAGTTCCATCAAGCAGTCCAGGAGGTTGCAGAGTCGCTCGCGTTAGTATTTGAACGACATCCCGAGTATCGTGAAGCAAAGATCCTCGAACGCATCATCGAACCCGAACGCGTCATCATGTTTCGCGTGCCGTGGGTGGACGAGCAGGGCGAGGTTCACATCAACCGCGGCTACCGCGTCGAGATGAACAGCGCCATCGGTCCCTACAAAGGCGGATTGCGCTTTCACCCCTCGGTGAACCTCGGTATCCTCAAGTTTCTCGCGTTCGAGCAGGTGTTCAAGAACAGTCTCACCACGCTACCGATGGGCGGCGGCAAGGGGGGATCGGATTTTGATCCGAAAGGAAAAAGCGATCTCAAGATCATGCGCTTCTGCCAGGCGTTCATGCAGGAGTTATTCCGCCATATCGGGCCGGATACGGACGTGCCTGCAGGCGATATTGGTGTCGGCGGTCGAGAGATCGGCTATCTGTTCGGCATGTACAAGAAGCTGAAGAACGAGTTTACCGGCGTGCTGACCGGTAAGGGGTTGAACTGGGGCGGTTCCCTGATCCGACCCGAAGCGACCGGCTATGGCGCCGTCTACTTTGCATGCGAAATGCTGCAGACGCGGCACCAGACGATCGAAGGCAAGATATGTCTCGTTTCCGGAAGCGGAAACGTTGCACAGTACACGGTAGAAAAAATCAATCAGCTTGGCGGCAAGGTGGTCACCCTTTCCGATTCCAACGGTTACATCTATGATGAAGAAGGTATCAGTCCGGAGAAGTTAGCTTTTGTGATGGATCTGAAGAACGTGCGCCGCGGCCGTATTAAGGAGTACGCCGAGAAGTACAAGAGCGCTGTGTACACCGAGCTTGACCCGAAAGCCGACTCCAATCCCCTCTGGAACCACAAAGCCGATTGCGCTTTCCCGAGCGCGACACAAAACGAGATCAACGCGAAAGATGCGCAGAACCTTGTGCGCAATGGCGTCTACTGCGTTGCCGAGGGAGCCAACATGCCGACAACACTCGACGGCGTGAAAATCTTCCTCGATGCCGGGATTCTGTACGGTCCGGGCAAAGCTGCAAACGCGGGCGGCGTTGCGACCTCCGGCCTGGAGATGGCACAAAACAGCATGCGGCTTCCGTGGACACGTGAGGAGGTGGATAACCGACTTCGCATGATCATGAAGCAAATCCACACAACGTGTGTTCAGGTGGCCGAACGATTCGGCACACCGGGCAACTACGTTAACGGTGCCAACATAGGCGGCTTCCTCAAGGTTGCCGACGCCATGATGGATCAGGGAGTGGTGTGAGTGGGATGCTTCTGGAGGCTGAACGAAAAGAAACCAGCGTCATTCTGAACCCTTCGGCTTCGCTCGGGGAAGCGGGGTGAAGAATCCAGCAAATGGCTCGGTTCTGGATTCTTCGCCTCTGGGAAACGAGGCTCAGAATGACGTAGCACTACTTTTTGATCAGCCTCCAAGCAACTCCTTCGGTGATCAGAAATGAAACCCAAACTCGATGCACGGATGACGACACTCGACCCGTTGTGGGTAGAGCATGGGTACGGCAATCGCTTTCAGGGCTTTCAGAACCTCATGCGACGCCGCATCCGAGACATTCTTCTGGTATCGAGTCTGTACGATCTCCACCTGTTCGAAGAAGACGGCCGCCTGTACGAACTGATTCGGAACGAGTATCAGGGCTTCAATCTCAGTCACTCGCCGGAATTGACACGCGTCTCCAGCGGTCGGGATGCAATCAGTCTCGCAAAGGAGGAACGCCGCTTCGATCTGATCATCACGACGCTGCACATTGACGACATGCATCCCCTCAATTTTGCACGCCTCGTGAAGGAAGAGCAACTCGGAATCCCGATAGTCCTGCTGGCCCACGACAATCGCGAATTACACTATCTCCTTCTCCGCCAGGATGTGTCCGCGTTCGACAAGGTCTTCATCTGGCAAGGCGATTTCCGCATCATCATTGCCATCGTGAAATACCTTGAAGACCAGATGAACGTCGAGCACGATACGCGTGTCGTCGGCGTACAGACCATCATCGTTATCGAAGACAGCGTCAAGTACTATTCGTCCTTTCTTCCGATCATCTACACGGAAATCCTCAAGCAGTCCCAGCGCCTTATTTCGGAAGGTATCAACCTCACGCATAAATTCCTGAGAATGCGAGCACGACCGAAGATTTTGCTTTGCTCGACATACGAGGAAGCGTGGGAGTATTATCAGAAGTATAAGGAGTACATGCTGGGAATAATCTCGGATGTGGATTTCCCCCGCGGCGGTGTTCAGGACCCCGTGGCGGGTCTGCACTTTGCCAATGCTGTGAAAGCGGAGCAACCCGACCTCCCCATCCTGCTCCTTTCGCAAACGCCGGACAACGAGGCCGCTGCACACGCCGCAGGAGCGTCGTTCGTCCTGAAGGACTCGCCGTTTCTTCTGACGGAACTTCGGCAATTCATGGTGCAATACTTCAGCTTCGGGGATTTCATCTTTCGTACCCCGGATGGGATGGAGATTGCGCGGGCGAGCGACCTGAAGAGTCTGGAAGAACAGCTGCATGTCGTCCCGGATGAAAGCATACTCTATCACGGTGAGCGAAACCATTTTTCGAACTGGTTGAAAGCACGAACCGAATTCTGGCTTGCGCACCAATTGCGGCCACGCAAGGTAACCGACTATCCCTCGGTTGATCTTCTGCGAAAGGATCTAATTGATGCGCTGCATAATTACGGCATTGCGCGCCAGCGCGGCATCATCACCGACTTCTCCAAGGAGACATTCGATCCAGAAAGCAGCTTCGCGCGCATCGGCAGCGGCTCGCTCGGGGGAAAGGCACGAGGCTTGGGTTTCGTCAACACCCTCATCAACGATTACAACGTTGCGAACCAGTTCGAGGGCGTGCTGATCACCGTTCCGCCGGCCGTCGTCCTCGGCACGGATGTGTTCGATGAATTTCTCGAGCAGAACAACCTCAAGCAGTTTGCCATCAACTGTACGGACGATCGAGAAATCACACGGCGTTTTCTCGAAGCCTCCCGATTTCCTGAAGACGTCCTGGGTGAGCTGGCTGCCTTCCTCGACATCATGCATGCACCGCTTGCGGTCCGATCGTCGAGCTTGTTGGAAGACTCACAGTACAGTCCGTTCGCCGGCGTGTATGAAACGTACATGCTTCCGAACAATCATCCCAATCCGTTGGTGAGACTCAACGACCTTCTGAACAGCATCAAGCGGGTGTATGCCTCGACATTCTACCAAACGGCGAAGGACTACATCAAAGTTACATCGTACAGATTGGAAGAAGAAAAGATGGCGGTGATCGTGCAAAAGATGGTGGGCCTTGCACACGAGAATCGCTTCTATCCCGATTTTGCAGGGGTTGCGCGCTCGTATAATTTCTATCCCCTCCCTCCTGCGAGGAACTCGGATGGGATCGTGTCGGTGGCGCTCGGTCTCGGCAAAACGGTCGTTGACGGCGGGAATGCTGTTCGCTTCTGCCCGAAGTATCCGACGGACTTGATTCAGTTCTACACACCGGAAGAGACGCTCAACAGTTCTCAGCGTCTTTTCTACGCACTTCAGCTCGATGCGCCCACGGACTTCGGCTATGCGACGCACGACCTTCTGCTGAAGCAATACACGCTGGATGTTGCCGAACGGGACGGCACGCTGCACTACGTTGGCTCGACCTACTCGCCTGAAAACGATACGATCACGGACGGCCTTGCCCGCAGCGGCATCCGCGTCGTCACCTTCGCCCCCCTTCTGCGCAACAGATCGTTCCCGCTTCCGCAGATTCTTGAACTGCTGTGCGATATGGGAACGTGGGGGATGGGAACGCCGGTGGAGATTGAGTTTGCCGTCAACATGTCGGGGAGGCGCGATCGATTGAAAGAATTCGGCTTGCTGCAGATGCGGCCGCTTGTGGTTCATCGCGAAACGGAAGAGTTGAACGTGGAGGACTTCGATCCCGCGGCGCTCATCTGTCAGAGCGATCAGGTGCTGGGCAATGGGGTCATCGAGGATATTCGCGATATCGTTTTGGTTGATTATCATGAATTCGAGCGCGCGAAAAGCCGCGAGGTTGCTGCGGAGGTGAGCAGTTTCAACGCTCGGCTGCTTGCCGAGCATCGGCCCTATCTGCTGATCGGCGTCGGCCGCTGGGGATCGCTCGATCCGTGGTTAGGCATTCCGGTGACGTGGGAGCAAATTGCCGGCGCGAAAACGATCGTCGAGACGAGTTTCAAGGACATGCCCGTGACGCCTTCGCAAGGGTCGCATTTCTTTCAGAACATTACGGCATTTATGGTGGGATATTTCACCGTGGATGCTCACGACCGACGTGGACATCTGGATTGGGACTGGCTCTTGCGCCAGGAGCCGGCTGAACGCAAAGCCTTTACACGACTGATTCGCTTCGAGAAACCGCTTCTCATCAAGATCAACGGTCATC
The DNA here is from genome assembly GCA_037441705.1 of Ignavibacteriales bacterium. Lineage (GTDB taxonomy): Bacteria > Bacteroidota > Ignavibacteria > UBA10030 > UBA6906 > CAADGV01. The sequence goes on along the minus strand of JBBIRR010000025.1, from coordinate 22,667 downwards.
GTAACAAAGGAGTCATCCTTCGGCCTCAGTAGATAAGGCATGGTGATGAAATCTCAGCAGCAGAAACCGAACGTCTACGATGCGTGCCCGCATTGCGGCCACGAGCTTAGCCCGTGGGAGAAAGTCCTCCTGAGTGTGGATCGCGCCCTCATGTGTCGGCACTGCTGGTATCGCATTTTGCTCGACCGATTTCAAGGGCCGACGACCCAAGAACCCGACCAGAAAAAACCTGAGTGATTGCAACACGGCGTTAGCGAAAGGCAGACCAGTATGAAGTCCTATAACTCGTTCGAAGTGGAGCAACAGCAAGTACGCGAAGCTGCTCGTCTCCTCAATCTGGATAGCGCCACCGTGGAGCTGTTGTTGTGGCCGCAGCGGGAATTTAAGTTCACCCTGCCGGCGCGGATGGACAACGGTGAAGTACGTATCTTTCACGGGTATCGCATTCAACACAACTTTGCGCGGGGTCCTGCAAAGGGAGGCATCCGCTTCCATCCCGATGAGACCGCCGATACGATTCGTGCCCTCGCAGGATGGATGACGTGGAAGACGGCGGTTGTTGATTTGCCGCTGGGCGGTGGGAAAGGGGGCGTGGTGTGTGATCCGAAGACCATGTCGCCTCGCGAATTGGAGAACCTCTCACGCGCCTACGTGCGTGCCGTAGCGGCCTATATTGGGATCGACAAGGACATTCCTGCACCAGATGTGTACACGAACCCCCAGACGATGGCGTGGATGATGGATGAGTATGAAACAATCGTACAGCGTCACCAACCCGGCGTGCTTACCGATAAACCGATGCAGATCGGAGGTACGGAGGGGCGCCGCGACGCGACGGCGCGCGGCGGCGTCATTACCGTGCGTGAGGCATGCAAACTTCTGGGCGTGAACCCACACGGACGGTATGCCATTCAGGGATTCGGCAACGCGGGACAGCGTGCCGCGCTGCTGCATCAGGAGATACTGGGTGGCGGAAAACTGATCGCCGTTTGCGATTCCCGCGCCGGAATCTACAATGAGAAAGGCTTGAACCCCAAAGAACTTGTGACGCACAAACTCAAGACCGGGTCTGTCCGCGGATTTCCCGGCGGTGTCGAAATCGAGCGCGACGCAGTCCTCGGCCTGGATGTGGAAATCCTCTATCCCGCCGCTCTGGAAAATGCTATCAACGAAACGAATGCGGATGCTGTGAAGGCCAAGATCGTTTGCGAATTGGCGAACGGGCCCACCACGCCTGAAGCCGATCTCATCCTCTACGAAAAAGGTGTCCACGTCATTCCAGATGTGCTTGCCAGCGCGGGAGGTGTCACGGTTTCATATTTTGAAATGGTGCAGGATAGCTACTCCTTCTTCTGGGATGAAGCCTTGGTGCATCAACGCCTGGACCGAACGCTGACCAAAGCATACCACACGGTGCTTGAAGCCGTGAAGGAGAAGAACGTGCATCCGAGGCTTGGCGCTATGGTAGTTGCCGTCGCTCGCGTCGCTGAAGCTTGCAAGCTCAGGGGGTGGGTGTAAGCAGCGGTGAGTGGAAGCCGATAAGGGATGCGTCAGTGGCTGACTTTCTTGGACTTCTCTCCGCCATTGTGTTGGCCGCGCAGCGTCTCGCCGATGACCTTCTTCAGTTCATCCATCTCAATTCTTCCTTTTCTGAGATACTTGACGCCTTTGATCTGAAGGTCGAGAATCTCACGCTGCGTTAGGTCTCTGCCGGTGATAATGATTATCGGGATGTTCTTCGTAGACGAATCCGACTTGAGTTCCTGAATGTACTGCATGCCATTCTTCCGTCGAAGCTGAAGATCCATCAGCACAGCCTCCGGCTTGTGGGTTCTGGACCATTCAACAATGTCTTCCTTATCCAGAGGAAACTGCACGCCTTCAAAGCCCATATCTTCGATGATGTATTTGAGAAGATTGGAAAAATCGGCGCTGTCTTCGACAATAAGAACCGACTTCCTGTCGGCTGTCTTGGCTGCTCCTGGCATGTCTTGGGAAAGTTGGTAAGGACTAAGGTAAGGGCGACGAGTCAAAGGTACATCAATCTCGCTTGGAAAGCAACTCATTCCGCAACATTTTCACACTCTCTTGCAAGAGACCCAAGTTGGTGGTTTCATGGCGCCGGCAGTCATTTTCTGTTCGAAGTACTGCTTACCACGTCCAACAGTCCGCCCGATTGCCGAAGCAAACAGATTCGGAACTGAACGAGGTCCGAACACGCTGTTGAAGGTGGCTCGACCCATACGAGCGAGCATAATTTGCAGGCGACGGATGGCCTCTGCAAAGAGCCAACGAGTGCTTCCCGTTCTTCCCATTCTTGCAGCTATCGAGCCCAACAGCTATTAAGAACAATTAACTTGCCCATCTGTGCTGTAGTTCGTATTTTTTGTTTGATATTTTTCCCCTTAACAGTTGGAGGTACGAGATGACACGTAACGGAGCGCGGCAAACAGGGTTCGTGGCCTTGATTGTCAGCGTAGCGTTGTTGCTTCCCGCCTGCTCGTCGCTCATCCTTGAGCAGGTTGATTATGCCTGGCCCGTCGAGAGTGTGCTCACCGTGCAAGAGAACAACACTGTCTTTGAAGGACGACATGCTCTCACGTTCAACGTCGCTCCCCTCGCAGAGCAGGAATTTCACAACCCGAACGCCCTCAAGGGGAAAGAGATTCGCCTTCTTCGCAATACCGAAGGCTATTACTTCATCACCGCTGCCCAATTCAAGCATGTGTACGTGATGAGTCCTCAAGCCGGTCAACTTGCGCTTCACAACCGACTCGAAGTCTCGCAACAGGGACTGCGGAAGCCGGCCCTCAATCAACGCAGCCCATACGTGGAAGTTCTCGACGGCACGTCTGTACGGCTGCTCCTCACCGGAGATGACATTTTCGAACCACAAGAACTACGAGCGGAGGGACGCTGATGAACTTCCAACAATTACTCTCGACAGCGCTTGCACTTCTTGTTTTCATCGGATTCTCTCTGGCGCAAGAATCCGATTACGAGATCAAAGAGCGTTTTCGGCAAACGTATGAAACGCTGAAGCGTGACATTGATTCTGCCCGTACTCGGGATCAGATGGCACTGCTTTCGAGCCGCATCGGCGCACTCGAGCAAGAGTTTGCCGAGCACAGCAAACTGATTGCCGGCGCCTTCCATCCCAAGACGCTGGAAAGCATGATTGACGAACTGCGCGATCAGTACACCCTGGCGCAGTACAAGAACACGACGATTCAGGAGCAGAGCGATAAGATCGCTGCGCTCGAGAATCAAATCGCGATCCTGAACACGCAGATCGAAGGACTGAACGCCGAGCGCGAAATGCTCATTGCTCAGCTAAAATCTGCACAGACGTCCCTCGCAGAGCAGCGCGAACTGGTGAAACGCCTGCGCGACAACCTCAACGCCAAGGATCGTCTGGTCAGCGCACTCGTGGATTCGATCTTCTTACCTTTCGGGAAGAACCTGGACCAACTCTCCGAAGTACAGAAGGAAGCTCTTGCTCAGCGCTTAGAAAAGGCAAACATCCTTGCACGCATTGCTGACATCGCACAGGACAACATCACATTTCTCGGCTCAACGAAACTTGAAGCAAAAGATTACGCCGTCCTCGTGAACCAGTACGAGCAGTTCAAGAATCGCTGGTCGGGATTGAAGGAGAAACTCAGCGCTGCGGTTGCGGCGAGCACGCCAGGCACAACGCGGGCAAAGGGAAAGCAGGCGGTTCCACAGACCAATGAAGCCGAACAGGTGGACGCTGCCCTCGTCGAGTGGCGCACAAAACTTGACGCGTCCTTCTGGGCAGGCCTGATGAACGAATTCAGCTCCCGGAACATTGCTGTCCAGCCGTTCAACGATGGGAAGAGTTTTGCGGCGAGTATCCGATCCTATGTCGAATCCGCCAAACAGAACTCGGATGACAACACCAAGATCTTTGTTGACGAAATCTGGATTCAACGGATTGACAAGGATTGGAGGGGCGCGTTGGAAAGTGAAAGCATGTTAGGAAAACTCGAATACGCCTCGCTCGACCGCCTCGTGAGTCAGCTTCACAAGGAGCGCTTCAACTGGCAGATCGTGTTTTGGATTGCCAACGTCATTGCGGTGATTCTGGTGGGGTGGTGGTTCCTGACCCGGAAACCGAAACCGGCGCAGAATCAGGAACCGGTTGCAGCCAAGCCAAACGCATAACGCTCGTGGTGCGTGCGAACTCCCCCATCGCACGCAGTTCATGCAACGTGACCGTCGGACACAACGGCGGTCACGTTGTTATTTTGTATGGAACTCGATCACCCTGCGAATTGCGGCACGGCACACAGGATCGAAGTCTACCAAACTCAGCGTAAACATCCGACAATCAACTGCCGGCCTATACAATCCCTTGCTTGCATAGCCGGCTCCCTCGAACGCGCCCACCTTTCCCGCGTATGCTGACCGGCGAAGTAAACTTGTTTGCGCCTTCAGGATCGGCTCACGCTTCTCATAGTAATCGGGAGCCAGGCGATCAAGTTTTGCTCTCTCGGCCTCGAGACTGTCGAACTGCGCTTTCTCCCATGGCGTTGGAAGTGGCGTACCCTCTTCGACAAGTTGCTTCCACTTCAGGGTCTCCTTGCTCACAAGCGCGGTAATGTTCGGCTCCCACGGTTCCACGCCGGGCGCGTAGAAATCGGTATACGCGACGGTCGAGCCGTAGTACTCATCGCCCAGTCCGCCGAAGGAATGGCCGAACTCGTGAACATAGACGTACTCCATTTGCCACTCCTGCCCCTTCACTTTTTCATTCGTGTAGGTGGTAGCATAGAGGTTGTAGATACCGCCGCCGCCGTATCGGCTGTCGTTGACCAAAATGCAGACAAAGTCATACGGCACGGCCGCGGCAACGTCGCGCAGCGTTTTGTTTTCCGTCGTCAGAACATATCGGGGCAAACCGAACGTGTTGTAGCGACATCCGAGTATGTTCCGTTTCCATACGTTCCGGTCCGGAATGTCTATGCCCGCTTCTTCGGATACAGCCTCGACCAACCAGACATTAAAGGCTGCTTTGTAGCTCTTGAACGGTTCGGTGGCAAACATTGCCTCGTTGAAATGCTTTGCATCGGCACGGAGCTTTTGCATCTCCGACGTTGTGTACCCGTCCCCGATGATGGCGATATCAACCTTTTGCTGAGGTGCGCCATTCCCCATGAGCAAAGAAGTCTTGAACGCAAACCGTGTCGGCGCTTTGTTGACCTGCATCGGGTCACGCGGATCGATGGTGATTGACCACAACTCGTGAAACTGCATGCGCTTGTCGCGGCGGGCGATGGCAAGCTGAAACGGCCTTTTCGGATACGGAAGTCGAATCGTCTCGGAAAAAGTCCGTGCCATTCCTCGTGATGCTTCATCGGTCGTTTGCCACTCGCCGAAGATTGTCGAGTATCCACGGGAGAACACCAGCATGTTGGTTTGCAGGTCATAGACCCGAGCAAGATACTCGCCCAGGTTCAGCGTGTCAATCAGATTGTTGCGGCTTCCGGGCCACTCCCCTTCCTCGATCAACTCATCGAGACTGAAGCTCTCCTCTCCTTTCGTTCCGCTGTGGAAAAAATCGACCCGAAGTGTTTTCGTCTCGAAAAAGCGCTCGTACGAAACCTGTCCATGGGCCGCAACAGCAATGCACGTAACGAGGCAGAGAAAGTAAGATTGTATTTTCACGGTTTTGTCTGTGTGATGATTATGGAAAGTAGTAACGGATGCCGATCCCGCCGTTGGCGCTCAGTTCCGTTGCGGGAACGAGATCGAGAATGGGTGCCAGTTCGACAAACACCTCAAGCGGGACGCTGCGACCCCACCAGGCAAAACCGCCCACGATCCGCATGCCGAAGATCCCGTCGCCGCGGCCGGCAGCTAAGCGTCCGCCCAACCCCGTGTACAGAACAAACCGTTCGGTCGTCTTGAACACGTTGGTGAAGTGCCAGAGGTAATCTGCGTGAATGTGAACGTGGCCTCGACGCCGAAACGACCACGCCAGCCCAACATCAACAGCATTGGCACCGGAAACCCATCCTTTGGCGCTGATGCCCGTTGGTTCGCCGAGAATAACGCCAAGCCCAAATCCCCTCTGCTGAGATAGGACAGGAACACTACTGCAGGCTAACAAGGCAGCAACTAACAACGAACGATGTCGCATAAGTCTCCCTCCTCTGTTCTGTGTTAGCTTACGTCAAGCAGTTCAACATCGAACACCAACTCGGCGTTCGGGGGAATGACGGAGCCAATCCCCCGCTTCCCATAGGCAAGTTCCGACGGGATAATCAGCTTGCGCTTCCCGCCTTTGTTCATCGAGCCCACTCCTTCGTCCCATCCTCGGATCACGTGACCGTGCCCCAGAACAAACGTGAACGGCTCTTGACGATCAATGGAACTGTCGAACTTCCTGCCATCGAGAAGATATCCGGTGTAATGTACCGTCACTTTGTTGCCAGCCGTGGGCCGCGCGCCAGTACCAACTCTCATGTCGATATATCGTAAGCCTGTTTCGGTCGACTGCACTTCGTGATCCGTCACTTCGCCGGGATAGGTCATCGTAGCCTTTCATATTGTGTCAGGACATAAAAAAAGCCTGTTGATGCCAGGCTTCGTGTTTGAGTTGCATGCGGGGCAGACGGGACTCGAACCCGCGACCTCCTGCGTGACAGGCAGGCGCTCTAACCAAACTGAGCTACTACCCCGTAACTTTGCGCAGAGCAATATAGCAATTACGCTCTCTAATTTCAAGGTAAGATCAGAAACTGAACCTCCTTCGCTGGCAGAAAGTCTTTCTCGATGAAGCCGCAATGCATGGGTGTAGAGTTTTGCTTTTGTCATGCATCATCGGTATTTTGCATGCGGTTGTAATTTCGTATCGTGTTGCGTCTCATCGGAGCTTTCGAGCAGGTTTGTGCAAGACCGAACACGAGCTGACCAACCTGTGAGACGGAGACGACCTGCGTCGTACCATTGTCTTTCCAGCCGCTGCTATCAGGTGGCAACCTCGAGCATGATCAGCAGAACCAAAAGACCACCAGCCGATGCCCGACATCCTGCGACGTTTGCCGGCATTACGGTACTCATGCTGGCATTGCTCGTCTGTCTAACGGTTGATCCATTCGAGCGCACATCATTTTCACTGTGTCTGTTCAACAACGTAACGGGGTTGCCGTGCGCCGCCTGCGGACTGACAAGGGCGTGCATCTATCTCGCGCACGGACAGATTGCACACGCTGCGAAAATGAATCCGCTGGTGTTTCCGGTGACCCTGTTGCTTCTCCTCCAATTCCTCAGGCTGTGCATTCTTCTGGCAACGAGCGTGGATTACCAACTTTCTCCTGATAAGATCACTACAAGAATTCTTATAGGTCTTGCGACCGCAGCCGTTTGTGCGACGTGGCTTGCCAAACTCGGCGCGTTGTAAATCATCCTCAATCCATCTCACTAATCTGCGGAGGTTCGTATGACAGACGTTCCCACACCAGCTCAAGTCGGGCCAACTGCTCCGACGGGACCTATTGCTTCGTCCAAGAGCAAGAGCACGGCCATCCTGCTTGCCATGTGGCTCGGCGCATTCGGCGCAGATCGGTTCTATCTCGGTGATATCGGTCTTGGCATTGTCAAGCTTCTGACGCTTGGAGGATGTGGGATATGGGCGTTGATCGACACGATCTTGCTCATTGTGGGTACGCGCGACACAGATGCCAAAGGTCACTATCTGATCGATCGGGATACGGTTCGCTTGATGAAAACGGGACAGTTGAAGGATGAATTCGGCAATCCTGTGTGAGGATCAACGATCGGAATTGTGAGCGGGCTGTTGCGATGGTTTGTGGATGTTCGGAGGGGAAATGACGGTCACGTATCATAGTGACATCTCCCGGGTCAACTGGGAGGAGCTGCGAACCGTTATCGAGCGCGCGCCGCTGGGCAGGCGCGATACCGAGGTGGTACGCGCCGCATTCTCCAGCAGTTATCTCTGTTGTTTTGCCGAGATGGATGGAACGCTGGTGGGCGCGGGCAGAGCCATCTCCGACGGCGTGACAAACTCCGCGATCTTCGACGTTGTGGTCCTGCCCGAGTATCAGCGTCGCGGCATCGGGAGTACGATTATGCAATATCTTCTGCAACGGCTCCCAAAGCGTTCCGTGCTTCTGGTGAGTGTGCCGGCACACGAAGAGTTTTACAGAAGACTCGGTTTCCATAAGCTGAAGACCGCCTACCTGCGTCACGAAGACATCGGACGGTGGATGAGAGAGGGTTACGTGGAACAACGGGGCGGCGAATCGGCGGCGGCCGGTGCATAGCAGCCTGAGTGACTGATGAATGCTTCGCACGTAAAAGCCGCGCGCCTTATCTCGATCATCGGCCATCCGTTTCTGCTCATGCCGTTGTTGACGGGCATTGTAGCCTTTCACCTTCTGCCGCCGCGGGAGGCGATGCTGGTAGAGCTTACCGCTCTTGGCGTGGTCATTATTCCGGCAAGCGTGTACACCATTCTGCGCGTGCAGCGCGGAACATGGGGCGACCTCGATGTTTCCGACCAGCGGCAGCGGAATCAATTCTACGCAATCCTTTTTCCTCTTCTGCTGATCGTTGCTCTTCTTTCGTGGGCCGCCGACGTGCCGCGTGCAATTCCGCTCGGCGCTGTCTCCATCATTGCACTCGTTGGTGCGGCGTTTGTACTCAACACGCGGGTCAAGGTATCGCTGCACACCGGTTTTGCCGTCTTTGCGGCGGAAACGTTGTTCTTTTTCAAACCGACTCTTGGCGGCGCTGTTCTGCTTCTTGCCATGCTCGTCGGCTGGTCCCGCGTCGCACTCGGCAGGCATACCGTAATGGAGGTCCTCCTGGGCGGCGTTCTCGGCGCTTCCATCGGCGCAGCTTTCGTTTTCAGTTTGACTTTCTTCGCCTGAGCGAAACTGTTTCATCACCACCAACGGAACAAGTGAAAGAAAGCAATATGAACCGATTCATTCCCCTCTTGATCGTTCTTCTACCCCTCGGCGGGTCTGCCCAAACCCCGTCACCCTCTTACTCCATCACGAAAGAGATGGTGGCGCATGCCGAGTCGCTGATTGGTTTGACGTTCACAGATGTCAAACGCGATTCGATGATAGATGACTTGAATGAACAGCTCGCCTCATATCTCGCGCTGAGGACCATCGCTCTCCCGAACAGCGTCCCTCCGGCATTCGGGTTTAATCCGATTCCGATAGACGTGCGCTTGCCTTCACAGCGGTCACGCTTCGACGTTAGCCGCGTCAAAGGCGTAGCACGCCCCGCACGTCTGGACGATCTCGCCTTTGCATCCATTGGTGAGCTTGCCGCGCTGATCAGAGCGCGGAAGGTCACCTCGGAGGAGCTGACGCGCATGTATCTCGCGCGGTTGAAGAAATACGGGCCGATGCTCGAGTGCGTCATCACTCTTACCGAATCGCTTGCGCTTGCTCAAGCACGCCGCGCAGACACGGAGATCGCAGCAGGAAACTATCGCGGGCTCCTGCACGGCATCCCGTACGGTGCGAAAGACCTGCTTGCAACCCGCGGCATCAAAACGACGTGGGGATCGGTGCCTTTCAAAGATCAGGTCATTGACGAAGATGCCACGGTCATTCAACGCCTCGAACAAGCCGGTGCCGTGTTGGTGGCAAAACTTACACTCGGAGAACTTGCGTGGGGTGATGTGTGGTTCGGCGGCAAGACGCGCAATCCCTGGAATCTCGAACAAGGATCCAGCGGATCCTCGGCGGGATCGGCCGCCGCGACGGCAGCGGGACTTGTCGGCTTCAGCATCGGTACGGAAACGTGGGGCTCGATTGTTTCGCCGTCCAATCGATGCGGCACGACGGGTCTGCGTCCAACCTACGGGCGCGTCAGCCGTGCCGGCGCGATGGCGCTCAGCTGGTCCATGGACAAGATCGGGCCTATCTGCAGAACCGTTGAGGATTGCGCCATCGTGTTCAACGCCATCTACGGGCCGGACGGGAAGGATCCGTCGGTGTACGATGTACCCTTCAACTACTCGCCTCGCATCAATCTTCAGAAGCTCAGAGTCGGGTACCTCAAAGCCGATTTTGATAGCGCCAAATTCAACAAGGAACAGAACGACTCGACGCTCTCCCGATTGCGTGCAATGGGCGTGAATCTCATTCCGATCGAACTTCCGAAGCTGCCTATCCAGCATTTATCGTTCATCCTTTCGGCTGAAGCTGCGGCAGCATTTGACGAGCTGACGCGATCGGGAAAGGACGATTTTCTTGTCCGGCAGATCAAGAATGCGTGGCCGAATGTCTTTCGCGCCTCGCGATTCATTCCGGCGGTGGAGTACATTCAGGCAAACCGCATTCGCTTTCTGCTTGTCCAGGAAATGGCCGCACTGTTCAAGAAGGTCGACCTCTACGTTGCCCCGTCACTTGAAGGCAACAACCTTCTGCTGACGAATCTCACGGGACATCCGTGCGTGGTTGTGCCGAACGGATTCAACAAGGAAGGCACACCGACGAGTATCACCTTCATCGGGAAATTATTTGAAGAAGGAACGCTGCTTGCATTTGCGAAAGCATACCAGGATGCGACGGGCTTTCATGTGAAGCATCCTACGCTTCCGGAATGACGCCGTCGCGTGTCATCGAACACGAGAAAAGAATGACTATGATGAAATCATATGTGTTCCTCATCGGCTTGCTCATCATCCCCATCGGGGTCTCGGCCCAATATCCGAACGTGCGAGTAAGCAGTCCGACGGCAAACCAGCCGGAGGAAGTATCCATTGCAATCAATCCGATCACTCCGACGAATCTGGTCGCCGGAGCCAATCTTCGCTACGCGTATCGCTCAACCGACGGCGGGCTGACATGGATCGAGTCTCAGCTCACTTCGACATACGGTGTGTACGGCGATCCGTGTGTTACGTTCGATGCGCTCGGCAACGCGTATTACGGTCACCTCTCCAATCCTCCGAGTCCAGGGTATTGGATTGATCGGATCGTCGTTCAGAAGTCCACCGACGGCGGAGCGACATGGAATGCTGGAGCGGGCATCGGCTACAATCCACCTCGCCGCAATCAGGACAAGGAGTGGCTGATCGCGGATATGACCGCATCGCCTTATCGCAACAACCTGTATGCGGCGTGGACGGAGTTCGACGCGTACGGCAGCACCTCACCCGCCGATAGTACACGCATTCTGCTTTCGCGTTCCACTGACGGAGGCATCACGTGGTCAACGCCGGTGCGTGTGAGTGACCGAGGCGGCAACTGCATTGACAGTGACAGCACCGTGGAAGGAGCGGTGCCTGCGGTGGGACCCAACGGCGAGGTGTATCTGAGCTGGTCGGGTCCCTTCGGCATTATGTTCGACAAATCAACCGATGGCGGCGCAACGTTCGGCAGCGATCGTTTCGTGACGGATCAACCCGGGGGCTGGGACTATGATGTGCCGGGGATCTATCGTGCGAACGGTCTGCCCGTCACGCTCTGCGATACAGGCCGCTCGCCGTATCGGGGCACGATTTACATCAACTGGAGCGACCAGCGAAACGGTCTGAACAACACTGACGTGTTTCTGATCAAGTCAACGGACGGCGGCACCACATGGAGCAGCATCAAGCGCGTCAACGACGATTTCACAACAACACATCAATTCTTTTCGTGGATGGCCATCGATCCGGCAACAGGATTCCTGTACTGCGTGTTTTATGATCGCCGAAATTATGCGACCACACAAACCGACGTGTACGTCGCTCGCTCGACCGACGGCGGCGAGACGTTTCAGAACTTCCGGGTCAGTCAATCGTCGTTCTCTCCTCAAGCATCGGTCTTTTTCGGAGACTACACCGGCATCGCCGCGCTCAACAGGAAAATCTATCCGATTTGGATGAGGATGGACGGAACAACGCTGAGCGTGTGGACGGCGCCCATCAACGACACGACAGGCATGACGCACGTTGCTTCGCTCGACGCGCCGCAGCCAAATTTTCAACTCCTGCAGAACTATCCCAACCCGTTCAATCCGACGACAACGATTGATTTCTACGTCGGTCGCCCGGGCAGTGTGCTGCTGCGGGTCTTCGATCTTGTAGGAAGGCGTGTTGCGACACTCGTGGATGCCGTTTGTACGCAGGGCTGGCATTCCGTGCAATGGAATGCATCCGATGAAAAGATGTCCGGGGCCACGGGCGTTTATCTATTGGAACTCACTGCAGGCTCGTACGTGGAACGGAAAAAGCTCATGCTCTTGAGGTAGGATTATGACTTCACTCGACACAGGTAAAGTGTTTCTTCTTCTCGGCTCGCTTTCTGCCGCGTTTGGCGTGGGCGCAGGCGCTTTCGGAGCCCACGGCCTCAAGGCCGCCCTCTCCCCCGATTTGCTTGCTACGTACGAAACCGCAGTACGCTATCAGATGTATCACGCCTTCGGAATGATCGCCGCGGGCCTGCTGTGGGCGCATGTACCGCATCGTCTGGTCAGAGCGGCAGGATGGTGTTTCGTCGCGGGGACGCTGTTCTTCTCGGGCAGTCTCTACGCGCTTGTTCTCTCAGGTATGCGATGGCTCGGGGCAATCACGCCGTTCGGAGGGGTGGTGTTCCTCGTGGGCTGGCTCCTCATGGGCATGTCGGCTTTCGGACGCGCACAATCGTCAGAGCATCAACGCCCGTAATACGTATGTTAGAGCAAGAGGTCAAATCCTATCTCACGAAGAAGAGAATCAGCGTTGCTGACCATACGCGCAGTCATCATGAGCTTGATTTTGAATTGCCCGACTTCAGGATTTTTCTTGAGGTGAAGGAGAAGCTCCAGCCATTTTCAAGGACGAATTGGCCGAGGACAGCGACGCCGCACGAACACCTCTTCATTCTCGATGATCTTGCAGCCCGTAAAATGCTGCTGCGGGCACCAAAGAGTTTCTGTTTGATCAAAGATTCAACCTCGACACCTCCGATGTTTTACATCTATTCCATTGTTGATCTGCTATGCATGCCGAAAACGCGAGCGCGCCGACCTCTCGAACGAAACGTGAAGGCGTATAAGGGCAAATGGCTCATTGATTTGCGCGATGCCGCGGCCTTCGTCAGTGTGGAAGACGCCTTGAATTATGTGCTCGCGTACGAAAAGCAGTTCCGAACCATCTTTCAAGAACATATTGACTGTTGGGGGAAGTATCCTTCGGAACGTCTCGTCGAATCACGTTCGACACGTCGAGCAGAGTACTGGAAGAAGGATGCGCACGCTCATTGGTAGCGAGCAGCTTCAATCACTTTTCCACCTATTTGTGACCTTGCTCTCTCCTGCCTTCACGGCAGAACATCTTCGCAAATCTTCCGTACAACTGAAGCGGTTCCGTCACACCTGGAGATTGCCCACGACCGATTTGAGTGATGAACCTCTTTTTCGTATCTTGACAAGCGCTTACGCCCCTCATAAGGCGTAGGTGAGATCAGAACACGGAACGTCTTTCTTACGCAATGAACGACCTGACTGAAAAAGCTGACCTTTCAACGCTGCGTATCGAGCGTGACAAGCGAGAAGCGCGGCGGCCATCATCAACAAAATACATCGTGCTCGCGGCATTCGGCGTTCTTGCACTCACGGCGATCTTCTTGTGGCTCAGCGGCACGTTTTCCGGAGCGCAAGAGGTTACGGTTGCAACCGCATCGCTCACCTATCCCTCGGCCGCAAGCACCGTCCTCACTGCAAGCGGCTACGTCGTTGCGCAGCAGAAAGCAGCGATTGCCTCCAAAGCAACGGGACGACTCGTGTATCTCGGCGTCGAAGAGGGTGATCGTGTACGAAAGAACGAAGTGATCGCTCGCATCGAGGATCAGGATGTGCTGGCCTCGCTTGCACAGGCGAAGGCAAACTACGAACTGGCGAGGGCAGACCTTGACGATGCACGTCAGTGGCTGGAGCGCCAGCGAACAATGTTTTCCTCGGGCACAACATCGCAAGCTGAGCTTGACGCTGCCGAGGCGCGCTACAAGCGCGTGGAAGCAAGCATTAAATCGGCGGAGGCGGCAGTGCGTGCAGCAGAGGTGGCATTGGAAAACACGCGCATCAGAGCTCCATTCGATGGTACGGTGTTGACCAAGAACGCGAACGTCGGTGAGGTGGTCGCCCCCTTCGCGGCCGCTGCAGGTTCACGTGCCGCCGTCGTGACCATCGCCGATATGAACTCGCTTGAAGTCGAGGCGGACGTTTCTGAGGCCAACATCACCCGCGTCTCGGTCGGTGCCCCGTGCGAGATCACGCTCGATGCGTACCCCGACCGCCGGTATCAAGGCTACGTACACAAGATTGTCCCGACGGCGGATAGGGCAAAAGCGACAGTGTTGACGAAGGTACGGTTTCGAGAGCGGGACGAGCGCGTGTTGCCGGAAATGAGTGCAAAGGTTACGTTCCTTGCGAAGACGGCCTCCCTCACGGACACGCCTTCCACTCCTCTGCTGACGGTTCCTTCGAGCGCGGTTGTTCAACGGCACGGAACCGATGTTGTGTTCGTGGTGCACGAGGGAGTCGCCGCAGAAGTGCCTGTCCGTATCGGTATTACGATCGGCGATCGCATTGTGATCGAAGAGGGACTTGTGCAAGGAGACGAAGTGATTCTCCGCCCGGACCCTTCGATCACGGCAGGCACTAAAGTCAAAAAGGCCCCATAGCATTGCTTTCGATTCACGATTGTGGAAAGAGCGACCATGCCTTCTACTAACGAGAATATCATCAAAGTCGTCGGTGTCAAGAAATCGTACTACCGGGATTCGCTGGAGATTCCGGTCTTGCAGAACATCTCTCTCGAAGTCCCGAAAGGCGAGTTTCTTGCGCTCATGGGTCCCTCCGGGTCAGGCAAGACGACGCTGCTGAACTTGATTGCGGGACTCGACAAGCCGGATGAAGGCAGCATTACGGTTGCCGACACAGAAATTACCAAGCTCTCCGAATCGGAGCTGTCGAAATGGCGAGCGCGACATGTGGGCTTCATCTTTCAGTTCTACAACCTGCTGCCCGTCCTCACGGCGTACGAAAACGTCGAGCTTCCCCTCCTTCTCACCAACCTCTCGAAACAGGAGAGGAGAGAACACGTCGAGTTTGCTCTGAAGTTGGTGGGACTGGAAGATCGCATGCACAACAAGCCGGGACAGCTTTCCGGCGGGCAAGAGCAGCGTGTCGCCATTGCTCGAGCGCTCGTCGCCGATCCGACCGTTCTCGTTGCCGACGAGCCGACAGGTGATCTCGACAAGAGATCGGCAACAGAAATCATGGAACTGTTGGATCGCCTGAACAAGGAATACGGCAAGACGATCGTGATGGTAACGCACGACCCGCGCGCGGCTGAAAAGGCCCATACCGTTCGACATCTGGATAAGGGAGAGTTGACCTGACATGTGGCGACTCGTCCTGAAAAACGCCCTCCGGCACAAACTGCGCTCGGGCCTCACGGTGCTCGGAATCGCGATCGCCGTCGTTGCGTTCTGCCTTTTGCGCACCGTCGTGACCGTCTGGTACTCGGGCATCGAAGTCTCCGCCGCCAACCGGCTGATTACGCGTCAGGCCGTATCGTTCATCTTTCCCCTTCCCTACGCGTATCGCGATCAGATTGCGAATGTCGAGGGGGTGGAAAAGGTTTCGTTCGCCAACTGGTTTGGCGGAACGTATATCGACAAGAAGCAATTCTTCGCGCGACTCGCCGTAGATGCCGAAACATTCTTCGATGTCTATCCTGAGTTTGTAATATCGAGGGACGAGCTTGAGGCCTTCAAGCGCGAACGCAACGCCTGCATTGTGGGAGAAGACCTTGTCAAACGCTACGGGTTCAAGATTGGCGATGTGGTGCAAATCGAAGGAGACATCTATCCCGGCCGGTGGGAGTTTGTGGTGAGGGGCATCTACAAGCCGCGTGAACCGGCAATCGACCCCTCCAACTTCCTCTTTCGTTGGGACTATCTTGATGAACGGCTGCGGCAGGAAACGCCGGTGCGGGCCGGCTATGTAGGCTGGTACATCGTGCGCGTCAAAGACGCAGCCAAGACGGCAGCGGTCTCACAGGCAATCGACAACCTCTTCGCCAACAGTCGTGCCGAAACCAAGACAGAAACCGAGCGGCAATTTCAGCAAGGCTTTATCGCCGCGTTCAGCGCGGTGATTGAAGCGATGAATTTCATTTCCTTCGTCATCATCGGCATCATCATGCTGGTCTTAGGCAACACGATGATCATGTCCTCGCGCGAACGGACGCGGGAATATGCCGTGCTGAAGGCAATCGGATACTCAGGATCCCAGTTGATTGTGATGATCGGAGCCGAATCTCTTTTGATCGCGATGATGGGCGGAGGCTTGGGTTTGCTCGTCACCATCCCTTCGGTGGATTTCTTTCAGGCCTCTATGCCGAAGGGTTTCTTCCCGGTGTTCTTCGTCGAGCCAATTACGGTGATCCTCGCGGTATGTGCCGCGCTGTTCGTCGGTATCGCTGCCGCTGTATTCCCTGTTCAACGTGTTCTCCGCACACGCATTGTTGATGGATTGCGCTTCGTGGGATAGTCGAATGAAGATTCCGCTCAAATACACACTGCGTAACCTGCAAACGCGACGATTGACGACTGCACTGACGGTCCTGGGCATTACGCTCGTCGTCTTCGTCTTCGCAGCGGTGCTTATGATGGCGTACGGCGTCGAGAAGACACTGGTGGCTACCGGCTCCGAGGAGAACATCCTCATCAGTCGGAAAGCATCGAACGGAGAGATTGCCTCGATCCTTGACGGCGAAACGATCAACATCATTCTCTCGATGCGTCATATCGCGCGCACAGCATCGGGGACACCCCTGGCAACGAAGGACGTGGCAACGGTGATCAATTTACCCAAGACCGACCACGTCGGCATTACGAATGTTACGGTACGGGGTGTATCGCCTGAAGCCTTTGTCCTTCGACCGAAGGTACGCATCGTCGAGGGACGTATGTTCAACTGGGGGGCCAGAGAAATCATTGTGGGAACTGCGGTGGCGCGTAGAATTCTCGGAGCGGCGATTGGTAGCCGGCTGAAGTTCGGCGGAAGCGAATGGACCGTGGTGGGGATGTTTGAAGCCGGGGGATCGGGATTTGAATCCGAGATATGGGGCGACGTGTTGCAGATTACCGACGCCCTCGGTCGCAGCAACGTTTACTCTACGCTCACACTCCGACTTGCCTCGCCGCAGGAGATGGACGCATTCATGCGAGAGTTTGCGGCTGATCCACGCTTGCAGCAATACGTGCCAAAAACGGAACGCAAGTTTTTTGAAGAGCAGTCCGAGACGATGGCGCTGTTCATCCGTGTGCTCGGTATCTTCATCACCGTCATTTTTAGCGCGGGGGCGGTTATCGGAGCGATGATCACGATGTACGGCGCCGTTGCCAACCGGACAGTGGAAATCGGGACGCTGCGGGCAATCGGCTTTGCGCGCCGCTCCGTCCTCGGTGCCTATCTCGTCGAATCCCTTGTTATCGCGCTCATCGGCGGCGCCATCGGTCTCGGCTTTGCGTCATTCCTTCAGTTCTTTACGGTCTCGACGATCAACTTCGATTCGTTTGCTGAAATCGAGTTTGCGTTTGCCCTTTCGCCCTCCATCATCATCTCGTCCCTGATGTTTGCTCTCGTAATGGGCTTTGTCGGCGGGTTCCTTCCGGCAGTGCGTGCTGCACGCCTGAATATTGTCTCGGCGTTGAGAGCAGCATAGCAGCCATCGCACGGCAGGAACCAACACGCGGGCTACGCCTTCTCATCCAACACATGACGCAGCGTCTGGAGGATCTCGTTCACTGCGTACGGTTTGGGAATGAAATGTCGTGCCCCGTCTGCTTCGAGCGAGGCCTTGGTTTCCGGGTCGATATACCCGCTCACAAGGATGATTCGTACGTTGGGATTGAGGGAGCGTATTCTTCTGAACACTTCCTCTCCCGCAAGTTTCGGAAGGCCTAAGTCCGAGATCACCGCAGCGATCGTTTCGTGATGCTCGTGATATTGCCGCACTCCCTCTTCACCATCGCTTGCTGTAAGTACCGTGTACCCTTTCGAAATCAGGATCGCTTTCAGAAACTCACGCAACATCTCTTCATCTTCGATGAGCAGGACGGTTTCCGTTCCGCCGGCGATCTCTTGCGATAGCTGATGATCACCCTCCGTCCGTCTCATTGCCTCGATCATGCCCGGGAGATACAGGGTGAAGGTGGTTCCTTTCCCCACAGCGCTGCTCACATCGACGAAGCCGTTGTGGTTTTCGATGATCCCGTACACAACGGCTAACCCCAAGCCCGTACCCTTGCCTGGACCTTTGGTGGTGAAGAACGGCTCGAAGATTTTCTGGAGTGTTGCCTCGTCCATGCCTGTGCCCGTGTCGGTCACGGTCAGCTTTACATACTCATCGGACTGTGCTTTTGGGAAACGCTGGCGCACGTCGGTGCCGGCAACGACCGCTATGACCAGGGACAGTTCTCCCCCGCTGGGCATCGCGTCGCGCGCATTGACACACAGATTCAGCAGCACCTGATAGAGCTGTGTCGCATCGCCCAATACGGGAGGCACTGCAGGCGGACACGACACAGAGAATACGATTGTGCGCGGAAATGTTTCTTGCACCATCTTTTCTATCTCGGCCACAACGGCATTCAGATAAACCGGCTCGAGCTTCGCATCCGTCTTCCGGGCGAATGTCAGGAGTTGCTTTACAACAGCGGCTCCGCGCAAAGACGCTTTGCTGATCGCGGCAACGTGGTGAGGAATCCGCTCTGGTGCATTCTGTACACTGCGTTCCATCGCCGTTGCGTGACCCAGAATGATTGCAAGAATGTTGTTGAAGTCGTGTGCTACGCCGCTGGCAAGCGTGCCAAGGCTGTCGAGTTTCTGCGCCTGGCGAAGCTGACGCTCGACTTCTTTACGGTGGGTGATGTTCTCGATCGTCCCTTCGAGATACAACAACTCGCCGTTCTCGTCCCGCACGGCTCGCACGTTCTCCGATAGCCAGATGATGCTGCCGTCGCGGCGGTAGGCCTGCGACTCAAAGCCGGTGACGACGCCATGTGTCTTGACCTCGCGCAGTAATTCCAGGCGGCGCTGCGAATTGACGTAGAGCTGACGCTGGATATCCGTTGTGGAGGCGATCATTTCTTCCGGCGACTCGTAGCCGAACATTCTTGCCAGGGCCGGGTTGACCGTGATAAAGCGTCCGTCGGGAGTGGATTGGAAAATTCCTTCCACTGCGTTTTCGAAGATGTTGCGATACTTCTCCTCGGCGCGCTGGTGTTGAAGTTCGACCTTACGACGATGGATGATGCCCGCTAACGTGTCTGCAACAGCCTCGAGTATGCTCCACTCGCGGTCAGTTGGTTGATGTCCCACATCAAGATAGAGGAGCAGCACTCCGAGCAATTCCCCCGACTTGACGATGGGGACGGTGTAATGCCCATGGTCGGTGATGCCATCGTAGCGCCTGCTATGTCGGTCATCTACACAGGAGGCGAATTGGATTTGCTGTGTGGCGCCTGCCATGCCGCACAAACACTCGCCCAGCATCACCCGCGAGCATAGCCGCACCGACGCCGGGTTCAGATTCTTATGCGCTTTCATCACCAGCGCTTTCGATGCGGGATCGTACAGGAAAATACCTCCGCGCGGGTTCAGCCCTGCCAGGGGTATTTCAAGTATCTGATCCAGCATTGCCGGCAACAGGTCTTCGAGCGGCTTGTCCGTGAGACCAATGCGAAGTAGCAATGCAAGCGCACGCTCATATCGTAAGCTGACGGCACTTTCGTCCTCTGCCCGTTTCCGTTCGGTGATATCCTGCGCAAGGGCAATGACGACATCTTTGCCGAAATACTTGCCGGGATACAAGTGTACTTCTTTGGGGAAGACCTCGCCGTTCTTGCGCAGACCCCAGAACTCGAAACGTTGCGGCATGCCCTGGAATGCGTTTTGTATGGCGACACCAACGTGGTTGAAGTCGTTCTTTCCAGGAGCGCTGAGAAATTCCGGCGTCTTGCCAATGAAATACTCTCGCTCATAGCCGTACATCTTCACTGCCCCATCGTTCACATCCAGGAAGCGCCCCTCCTGGTCTTGGATGTAAATGGCATCAGAAACGCTGTTGAACAACCCGCGGTAGCTCAACTCGCTCTGGCGCAACTGCTCGTCAGCCCGCTTTCGTTCCGTAATGTCGCGAAAGATCGATAAGAGCAGTGGTGAGCCGTCGGGATTCTCGAGGAAAGAATTGGTTGTCTCCATCCACACGTTCGTACCATTCCAGAGCACCAATTCAGTCTCGAAGTGTTTCTGAACGGCCTGCGTACGAAAACGCTCACGATACTGCCTGAGGATGTGGTCACGAGTTTCCGGCAGGTAGATTACGGCAAGGGATTTTCCCTCGAGGGCAGACCGGGGCATCCCCACCAATCGGCAGAACGCCTCATTCACCATCACGATCATTCCTTCGCTGTCTGTCAACCGCATCCCTTCGGCAGAGGTTTCCCACACAAGGCGCAGTTGCCGTTCTGTCTTTGTCGTTCGTTCTTCCTGTCGTTTCCTCTCGATGGCGAGAGCGACATGTCCTGCGATGGACAGACACAGCGCTTGCTCCTCCTTGCTCCATTCATGTGGCGTATTGAAATAGACCATGAACGTGCCGATAAGCCGACTGTGAATTTTCAATGGGATGAAGCCCATGGCCTGGATCCCCTCGGCGGCAATCACAGCGCGCAGATGTTTCAGACTCGTCTCATCAGCAATATTGTGGACGAGAACAGGCTTTGGATCATTTTCGTCGGGTGACCAGGGCGAGTGCCCTTCCACCGCCTTGCGGTAGGCTTCCGACAAGCCGTGCCATGCTGCAAAGCGCATGACCTGATGCTGATCATACAGCAGAATGGAAGCCCGATCTGCATGGATGCTCTGCACGATGCAATCCAACGCTGCACGATAGACCTCGTCGAGCGTGGAAGCGCTGTTGAGGACGCCGGTGAGATGAGCGATAGCTTGAATAGTGGTGAGCTGGCGCTGCAGTTCTTGTTCAGCCTTCCGCCGTTCGGTAATGTCATGAATGATGGAGAAGAGCAGTGTTTGTCCGAAGAACTCGACCGGTGACGAATGCACTTCAACGATACGTATCTCGCCGCTCGCCAGACGATGAGGAAAGACAAAACAGTTTCTCTCTTCGCGTACAGCACGCTCACGCTCGGCAGCAATCTTTTCAGGAGGAAGTTGATTGATGTCGCTGATCCTCATCATCCGTAATTCGTTTCGCGTGTAGCCGTAGAACGCTGCTGCAGCAGGATTGGCATCAACGATTGCGCCGGAGGTCGGTTCGATGAGCAACATGACGGCGTGGTGCTTTTCGAACATTGTACGGAACCGGGCTTCGCTGACCCGCAGTGCCTGCTCCGCCCAACGTCGTTCCGTGACGTCACGGAAACTCCACACCCGCCCGACGATTTCGTCACCCAGCCGCTGCGGTTGTGAATAGCGCTCGAAGATGCGCCCGTCTTTGAACTCTAGCTCGTCAACGCTCTCCTTCTCCGGCGCTGCATACAATTCTCGAACATTGTTCAGAAACTGTTCGGGCTCTTTGAGCTGATCGAGGACGAATGCCAACGCCTGGTTGTCGTCCCGTGACTCGATGATCGACGGCGGAATACGCCAGAGCTCAAGAAACTTCTGATTGAAACCTACAATCTTGCCGTTACGATCTACCACCAAGATCCCATCCGCTGTAGAGGCAAGCGTTGCAGTCAGCAGTGAGAGATTGTGTTGCAGTTGGGCTTCCGCCTGTTTGCGAGCAGTCGTATCCCGCACCACAACCAACACCGACGGCTTCCCCTCGAAGGTTACAGGGGCGGCAGCGACCTCGACCTCGATCACGCTTCCATCCAGCCGTACAAATCGTTCCTCCACGAGCGGCACCTCTCTCCCGTCGGTCATCATTGCCCGGATGCGCTCTTTGACCAGAGCTTGAGAATCCGGATGGACGAAATCGACCGCGGCTTTGCCAAGCAGATCTTCACGGTGCTCAGCTCCTAACAACTTCACTGCTGCCGCGTTTACATAAACAATACGACCGTCGCAGTGGACGGCAACAGCATCAGGAGAAAGTTCGACGAGGTGTCGGTAGCGTTCTTCGCTCTCGCGTACTTTGTCTCTGAGCGCTTGCTTTTCGCGTAACTGCCTGGCTTCTTCTTCTGCCCGCACTCGAATGAGATTGTTCCTGTAGAGGAGCGTCGATCCCCCGACGAGCACTACAATAACCAACCCGAGCAACATCATTGTTTGACGCAGACTCTTGCTGGTGAGTGCTGTAACCTTCTTGATGTCGGCGCTGACTACCAGAACCCATGCAGCATTGGCCTGATGAATGGGAGCAAACGTTGCCATGCGGTGGGAACCGCTCTCTAACAAAAACTCGAGCGATCCTTCACGTGCCAGAACAATCCGTTCGAAAGCATTCAACCCCTTGTGGCAAGCCTGGCAGGGTCGGAGAGGCGTCCTCGATCCAGAAGAAGGAAGCGCCGGATGATCGGAGGCAAAGTGGGCTTTTGCAGTCGTGTCGACAATCCAGAGGCGCGGCAATTCGCCGCCAAAGGCAACATCACCGATGATCTCATCGAGGTATCGGTGCAGCTCTATCGTCATCGCAACCATCCCGA
>JBBIRR010000024.1:0-64851 GCA_037441705.1 Ignavibacteriales bacterium | reverse complement strand
GACGTTTGATGCAAGCGGGCTTGCCAGCGGCGTGTATTACTACCGACTTCGCGTGGGAGATCGGGTGGAGTCGAAGCGGATGATGCTTCTCAAGTGACGACGATCGCGGAGCGGCTGCGATGCCGCTCCTGCGTCAGCTCAGGGCTGCGTAGTTACGCTGCAGTTTTTCTAACGTTTCTGAAAATGTGTTCAGTTTTTCTTGCTCCTTCTCCACAACCTCTTTTGGTGCTTTTGCCACGAAGTTTTCGTTGGAGAGTTTGGCCTGAACACTCTTGAGCAGGCTCGAGACGCGCTCGATCTCCTTTCGCAGTCGGGCCTTCTCCACTTCAATGTCGATGATGCCCTCCAGGGGCACAAACAGCTCATCGCCCTGCACGACGGCAGTCGCAGAAAGCCTCGGGCGTGATTGATCGGTGATAAATGAAACCGATGTCACTTTTGCCAGGCGTCGGAAGTATCCATCGTACTTCTTGATGCTGTCGGCGTCCTTGCCGTCGCGCAATTTCATCACCACAGAGATTTCCTTCGAAGGGGCGATGGACATTTCGCCGCGAATCGCGCGCACCGACTCAATAACGTTCTGCACAAAGGCCATCTCGTCTTCGACCTGTTTGTTGATGAAGCTGCGGTCAGGTTCCGACATGGCGGCTCGCATAATGGATTCGTTCGCTGCGCGCGGCCTGATGCCTTGCCACAGCTCCTCGGTAATAAAGGGCATGATGGGGTGCAGCAAGCGGAGCGCTGCGTCGAAGAGATCGAGTGCACGAGCAACCACAGCCTGTTTCACCTCGGCAGGCTCATCGCCGTACAGGCGCGACTTGATCATCTCCACGTACCAGTCGCAGTAGTCATGCCAGAAGTAATCGTAGATCACTTTGGTGACCTTGTTGATCTCGTAGTTCTCCATCGCGTCCTCGACATCGAGCAGCGTGGAATGGAAGCGAGAGAGAATCCAGCGGTCGGCAAGGTCAAGGTGATCCGTATTGAACTCCGCCGTCTTTGGCGCTTCGCCCAGCTGGTCCCGATTCATCAGCAGGAACCGCCCGGCGTTCCAGATTTTGTTTGCGAAGTTCCGACCGATTTCGTTTTTCTCTTTTGCATAGATAATATCCTGTCCGAGCGGGGCGAGGAACAGAATCGTGAAACGCACGGCATCGGCGCCATACTCGGCGATGAGGTCGAGCGGTTCGGGAGAATTGCCGAGCGACTTGGACATCTTGCGGCCCTTCGCGTCACGCACAATGCTTGTGAAGTACACATCGCGGAAGGGAATATTCTTCGACGGTTCATGTGTGCCGGTGAAGCTCGGAGCAAAGCGCAGGCCCGACATGATCATGCGCGCGACCCAGAAGAAAATGATCTCCGGCGCGGTCACCAACGTATCGGTAGGGTAGAAGTACGCAAGGTCCTGTGCCTTGCCTGTCGCTTCGTGCTGCGGCCAGTCGTGAACCGAGAACGGCCAGAGCCACGACGAGAACCACGTGTCCAGCACGTCTTCGTCCTGACGAAGGGGGTCGTCGGGCTGGACGCCCAGGCGCAGGCGCGCTTCCTGCTCTGAGCGCGCCGCAGTGAATCGTCCGTCGGCGGTATAGTAGACGGGGATGCGGTGTCCCCACCAGAGCTGGCGCGAGATGCACCAGTCGCGGACATTCGTCATCCAATGTTCGTACACCTTGACCCACCGATTCGGGTAGAACTTGATCGTTCCGTCCAGCACAACCTTCAGCGCAGGTTCAGCCAACGGCTTCATGCGGACGAACCACTGATCCGAGAGATACGGCTCGATGACGGTTTCGCAGCGGTAGCATCGTCCGACCGCATACGTATGATCCTCCGTCTTCACCAGCAACCCTTGGGCATCGAGATCCGCCAGAGCGAGCTTACGTGCCTCGTAGCGATCAAGCCCCCGGTACTTCGGCGGCACGTTGTCGTTCATCCGCGCGGAAATGTCCATCACGATCGGCTGGGGCAAGTTGTGTCGTTGCCCGACCCAGTAATCGTTGGGATCGTGAGCGGGGGTGATTTTCACCATGCCCGTCCCGAACTCCTTGTCCACGTACTCATCGGCGATGATGGGAATCGGTTTGTTGGCGAGCGGCAGCGTCACCATTTTCCCGATGAGGTGAGCATAACGTTCATCGGTGGGGTTGACGGCAACAGCAACGTCGCCGAACATGGTTTCGGGTCGCGTCGTGGCAACGATTGCAGCGTCGGATGTTCCGGCAATCGGATATTTTATGTAGTAGAGTTTTCCCGTCTGATCCGAGTAGTTCACTTCATCATCGCTGATGGCCGTATGATCCTTCGGACACCAGTTGACGATGTAGTTACCCCGATAAATCAAGCCATCGTCGTAGAGTCGGACAAACACTTCGCGGACTGCTGTAGACAGACTTTCATCCATCGTAAAGCGCTCGCGCTCCCAATCGCACGAGCAGCCGAGGGTACGGAGTTGTTTGATAATGACGCCGCCGTACTGCCGTTTCCATTCCCACACTCGCTCGATGAACTTCTCTCGCCCCAAATCGTGACGGGTCTTGCCTTCCTTCATCAGCGATTTCTCGACGACGTTTTGGGTCGCAATTCCTGCGTGGTCGGTTCCCGGAATCCAGCATGCCTCGAATCCTTTCATCCGCTTGTAGCGAATGAAGACGTCCTGCAGCGTGTTGTTCAAGATGTGTCCCATGTGCAGGACGCCCGTCACGTTGGGCGGCGGAATGACGATGGTGTAAGGCTTCTTTTCAGGATTGACGCGCGCATGGAACAGCCGGTTGCGCTCCCAGTACTCGTACCACTTTTTCTCCACTTCCGCGGGAGAATAGACTTTTGTTAGGGTGGATGTGCTGAACTCGTTCACGTACTTCTCCGACGATACCACAGTGAGATAGAAAGGTCTTGACGCAAGAGGAAGACGCAGATCCTCACACGACTGAACTCAATGTACGCCTTCGACGAGTGAGAATCAACGCGATGCGGATGGACAGAAACGAGCGGAAAGCGCCGCAGCGACGTTTGCGGCGCTCTGCCATCAGGCCTGTTGACTGAAGTGAACGATCTTGTCGGGAGTTTGTGGCGCGAGCGGTTGGACGGTCGTTCGCCCGCTGATCTCCCGAGCCAGCTCAAGATACGCCTGCGCGCCGAGGGAATTGATGTCGTACAACAGTGCGGGTTTGCCGTAGAAGCTTGCCTCAGAGAGCGCAGCGCTGCGCGGGATGACAGTTTCGAACACATGCTTGCGGTACTTCGCATGAAGCTCGCGCGTGGTGATGTCCGTGACTTTCGAGTTTGATTCGTGCATCGTCAGGAGGATGCCTTCGATCTGGATAAGCTTGTTGGCCACCTCCCGCACCCAGTCGATATACTTGAAGAACTTGTCAACGGCGTCGAGCGCGAAATGTCCGGACTTGACGGGAATGATGACGGAATCGGAAGCGGTTAAGGCGTTGGTCGTGAGGCCCCGCAGAAACGGAGGACAATCCACAATCACAAAATCATAGTCCTTATCCACAGTGCGCAGGGCGTTTTTCAGAATCAAGCGATTGTCGGCAAGTTTCATCAGCCGTTCTTCGCGCAGAAGCGTATGCACGTTTGCCGGCACCACATGCAAGTTCGGAATCTCCGTCTTGTGCACCGTGTGATTGAGGCCCGCAATGAAATTGAACACTTCGAAGACGCCCGCGCGTGTGTTTGCCTCTGTGAACCCCAACCCTAATCCTGCCGCGCCGGACGTATCGAGATCGATGAGAAGCGTTCGATGGTCGCACAGCGCTAAACTTGCAGCCAGGTTGATCGCGGTTGTGGTCTTGCCGACGCCGCCTTTGGGGATTGCGATTGCGATGGTGTGTGCCATAACAGTCTCGTAACAGATCGTGAGGGGATTATTGTACGCTGACCTGCAATGTACCGACGGACTCGAGTGCAGCTTCGAGCCGGTCGCCCGAGACGACCCGTCCCACTCCCTCGGGCGTACCGGTGAAAATGAGATCTCCTGCTTCTATCGTGAAGATCGAAGAGATGAAGGCCACAATCTCTTCAATCGAAAAAATCATCTCGCGCGTGTTGGCATGTTGCCGAATGGCGCCGTTGACCTTCAAGGAAATGTCGAGTGCATGCGGGTCAGGAACGCACTCGGGTTCAACGAATGAGGAAACCGGAGCGGAGGTATCGAATCCTTTCGCGATGCTCCACGGCAACCCTTTTTGTTTCGCTTCCGTCTGCACATCGCGCAGCGTCATATCCAACCCGACGCCGTAACCACCCACATACGCTCGTGCGTTGGTGGTCGGAATGTTCTTTCCTTCTCGCCCTATCAGCACGACCATCTCCACTTCGTAATGCAGCTCTTGTGAGAACGGGGGAAGAACAATCTTGCCGCCGTTGTGCAGGAGTGCTGTTGGCGGCTTCAAGAAAATTACGGGCGCTTCGGGGGTTGCAGCGCGCATCTCTTTTGCGTGAGCAGCGTAGTTCCGTCCGACGCAAAAGATTTTTCCAACATGAACTTTCCTCTGTGAGTCCCGAAACTCAACCAGTGCCATTCAAGCGTAGTCGTAACAACTTGCGTAAGAATATAATGAGGGCAATGGCATTTTTCAAGGGAAATCTTCGCGATTTTTGTGTAAGTTCCTCGCGCATCAGCCACTCATAACGTTTCTCTTCTGCGAGGTGTAAGTTGACTCAGACGTATGCGGACGCCGGCGTCGACATCCAAAAAGGTGAACAATTGGTGGACCACATCAAGCAGTCCGTCAAATCCACTTTTAGCCGGTCGGTCCTTCGGGGGGTAGGACTGTTCGGCGCCTTCTACAAGGCCGATTTTCGTGGATACCGAAGTCCCGTGCTTGTTTCGAGCGTCGATGGTGTAGGTACCAAGCTCATACTTGCGCAAAAGCTGAACAAACATGACACCGTGGGGCAGGATTTGGTCAACCATTGCGTGAATGACATTCTCGTCTGCGGGGCCAAGCCGCTCTTTTTTCTGGACTACTTCGCATGCGGGAAGCTCGACCTTGCCGTAGCGCGTCAGGTGATAGACGGGTTCGTGAACGCCTGCCGGCTCAACCAATGCTCACTCATCGGTGGCGAGACGGCGGAGATGCCGGGCTTCTACAAACCGGGCGAGTACGACCTTGCTGGAACCATTGTCGGCGTGGTGGAAAAGAAGAAAATCATTGATGGAAGAAAAATCAGAGTCGGCGATGTCCTGATCGGCCTGCCTTCGAGCGGACTCCACACAAACGGCTACTCGCTCGCACGGGCGGTACTGCTCGAGCGCTTTGCGCTGGAGGAACATGTGCCTGAGCTGAACACAACACTCGGCGAAGCCCTTCTTGCCGTTCACCGGTCATACCTGCGCGTCATTATACGACTGCTCGAGAAATTTCCTGTTCACGGACTTGCCCACATTACGGGCGGCGGCATTGAAGGAAACACGATGCGGATTATCCCGCGCGGCATGCACGTGGAAATTGATTGGAAGGCATGGGCACGTCCGCCCATCTTTTCCCTCATTCAATCTCTCGGCGACGTCTCGGAAGATGACATGCGCCGCACGTTTAACCTGGGAATTGGGCTGGTGATCATTGTCAGCCGCCGGAACGCGGACGATGTCATGCGCTTCCTGAGAGTGCAGAAGGAGCAGCCTGTGGTGATGGGCGAAGTGACGAAGACTCCCGGAAGGCGCCGCTACTGACTGGCCGTGTTGCTTCGACGTTTCTCCAACCTCTGAATCACACGCAGGAAAAAGTCTTTCCAACGCTGCGTGTCGTTGTTGTAGTAAGCAATCGTCGCTCTGAACTGCTCGACGGTGGCTCCGTGCCGGGAAAGAACACGCAGTGCAATGGGATGTGCAGCGGAGTCCACTGCCGCGGCACGGATCTGTTGCGTGGAGTCGAGGAGTTCGATGTAGATTTTTTCGAACCGCTCGTCGTCTAGGACGGCCCGCTGCTCGCTTCCCCTCGAACATCCCGTGACGAGAGCCGCCAACAGAACAACGGCTGTCTGCTTCAAGAATCGTTTCACGCAAACAGAGTAGCAAAACTTTCTCTGCGAAGCAACGCGCTCGGTTTGTGCATCCCCGGTTTTCTTGACTTTCAACGGCAATGTGGGTATATTTTTCACCCAATCTATTGAAACTTCTAACGTTCATTCTTGGTTCAAGCGATTTTTTGAAAAGGACGTATGCCCTCGACATCTGATTTCCGACCGGGTTTGGTCATCAAATACAACAACGAGCCGTGGACGATCATTGAATTCCAGCACGTCAATCCGGGGAACTGGCGCGCGTTTGTCCGCACGAAGCTGAAGAATCTCAAAAGCGGCAAGGTGATCGAGAACCGGTTTCGCGCCGGCGAATCAATTGACATCTTGCGGATCGAGCGCAAACAGTTCCAGTACCTGTATCACGACGCCACCGGGTACGTGTTCATGGATCAGGAAACGTACGAGCAGATCACCGTTCAAAAAGAGCAGATTGGTGACGGCGCCGCGTTTCTGAAAGACGGTATTGTTGTCGACATTCTGATGAACGGCAACGAAATCACCGGAATAGAGTTGCCCATCACGGTTGAGCTTCAGGTGGTAGAGACCGTCCCCGGTGTCAAAGGCGACAGCGCCAATCCGGGCACGAAGCCTGCAAAAGTGGAAACAGGAGCAACGGTGAATGTTCCCCTCTTCATCAACGAGGGAGACACGATCAAAATTGATACGCGTACGGGGGAGTACATTGAGCGGGTGAAGAGTTAGGCGTCTTCCTGCCACGCAGTCACCATTCAGGAGTCCCCATGGATATTGAATACATTACCAAGCTCATTGAACTTGTCTCCGAAAGTAAAGTGGATGAAATAGAGATTGAGGAAGATGGGAAAAAAATCCGCATTGCAAAGACCCTCCAACCAACTGTCAATCCTCAACAGACCGTTGTTCATGTTCCAGCGCATGCCGTTCCGCATCAAGTAGTGCCTCCGGCTCCTCCGCCAACCGCGCCGGCAGCCGAGGTTCCTGCCGCGGCTCCAACGCCGACGCCGGCAGCGGTGCCGAAATACCATGAAGTCCGCTCGCCCATCGTCGGAACGTTCTACCGTTCTCCGGCGCCCGATGCACCGCCATTCGTTCAGGTCGGATCCACGGTAGAGAAGGGAACGGTTCTGTGCATCGTCGAGGCGATGAAGCTGATGAACGAAATCGAATCGGATATTGCGGGTCGGGTCGTGCAAATCATGGTCGAGAACGCCCAACCTGTCGAATATGGTCAGGTACTCTTTCTGATCGAGCCACTCTAACGTTGCTGTCTCACTGCAGGAGAGCATGTGTTCAAGAAAGTCCTGATCGCCAATCGAGGAGAAATAGCCCTCCGGATTATTCGTGTTTGCAAGCAATTCGGGATCAAGACTGTCGCGGTGTATTCGGAAGCCGACCGCGATTCACTGCACGTCCGGTTTGCCGATGAGGCGGTGTGCATCGGTCCCCCGCCCAGCAGAGAGAGCTACCTGAAAATTCCGCGCATCATTGCCGCAGCCGAAATCACCGGGGCTGAGGCCATTCACCCCGGGTACGGATTCCTTGCCGAGAACGCTCGCTTCGCAGATATCTGCAAGACATCGGGCATCAAGTTCATCGGTCCCGATGCCGAGATGATTGCCGCAATGGGCGATAAGGCGCTTGCAAAAGAGACGATGAAGAAAGCAGGCGTCCCCGTTGTGCCCGGCAGCGATGGTGTTGTGGAAGATCTTGATGCGGCAAAAAGGATTGCACACGAAATCGGCTTTCCCGTCATCATCAAAGCAGTTGCAGGCGGCGGTGGCCGCGGTATGCGCATCGTGCGTGAAGAGGAGGAATTAGAAAACGCACTCCAGACCGCCCGGCACGAAGCCGAGCAAGGGTTCGGCAATCCCGCAGTGTATATCGAAAAGTATGTGGAGCAGCCGCGGCACATCGAAATCCAGGTCTTCGGCGATCAGCATGGCAATGTAATTCACTTTGGCGAACGCGACTGCTCGGTACAACGCAGACATCAGAAGCTGATCGAAGAATCTCCCTCGCCTTTTGTGGATGAAGACCTCAGGGCAAGAATGGGGGACGCCGCGGTCAAGGGCTGCAAGGCTGTCAACTACGAAGGTGCCGGCACGATTGAGTTCCTTGTGGACAAGGACAAGAACTTCTACTTCATGGAGATGAACACCCGCATTCAGGTCGAACATCCCGTAACAGAAGAAGTAACGGGTCATGATCTGATCAAGCTGCAGCTTCGTGTTGCGGCCGGCGAAAAACTCCCGCGCAAGAAGGTACGTCCCGAAGGGCATGCCATCGAATGCCGCATCAACGCGGAAGATCCCGAAAACGGATTCCGGCCCAATCCCGGAAAGATCACCGACTTCCACATGCCCGGCGGGTTCGGCGTACGCGTCGACACACATTGCTACGCGGGATATGTCGTGCCGCCGTACTACGACTCGCTCCTCGCGAAACTGATTGTCTTTGCCCAAACGCGGGAAGGGGCCATTCAGAAAATGACCGGTGCCCTCGATGAATTCACCATCCAGGGCATCAAAACAACCATCCCGTTCCATCGCCAGGTAATGCGCGACGAACGCTTCAAGTCCGGCGCGTTCGACACGAGTTTTCTTGAGACGTTCCAGTTCAGTCCACTGGATTGAATTTTCTGAGCACGCATGCGAGGTTGCTCCTTGCGGTGCTGATGCAGCGTTCCTCATCACCCTGAACCAACAAGCAATCGAGAAAGGACACTCGGCAATGACCTTCCCGGAAGACCTTAAGTACACCAAGGATCATGAATGGATTAGAATTGATGGCGACACGGGCACGATCGGCATTACCGATTATGCGCAAGGCGAGCTGGGCGATGTCGTGTTCGTTGTTCTGCCTGCCGTCGGCAAGACCCTGAAGGCGCACGATACCTTCGGAACGATCGAAGCGGTGAAAGCCGTCTCCGATCTCTACTCGCCCGTCTCGGGGTCGGTGGTCGAAATCAATTCAGCATTGGAGAAAACTCCTGAGCTGGTCAACAAAGATCCCTATAACGCCGGATGGATGATCAAGGTCAAACTCTCCGACCCGGCCGAACTCAGCAGCCTGCTTGATGCTGCCGCGTACAAGGCGCTGATAGGACAGTAATTGAGCGTTGCAGCTGCGGGAGCCGGGTAAGGTCGTTCACCAACCCATTCGCGGCGCCCGGTCGTACATCCATTTCACTACGGGGGACACTCCATGGGAACCTCACGGAAGAGTAGTACCTGCATGTTGCTTGCGACTCTATGTCTCTTTATGACATCCGCTGCGGTGGCACAGGACTGGTCGGTGGTGCTTTCCAGCGGTGAGAGGTTCACTCAGGTAGCGCTCACGCGCGTCACCCAAGATTCACTCATCGTTACGACACGATCGAATCTCTCGGAGTGGTTTTTGGTAGATTCGCTTGTCGAGCTTCGTCGCGAGCAGCGCTCAGCAATTCTTCCTGCCGTGCTGATTGGCGCTGCCGCCGGAGGGGCCATCGGCTACGCGCTGAAGCCTACGGCGGTGAAGCAAGGCGAAGCCGATCTCTACAGTATCGCCTTTGGGCTTGTGCTCGGAGGTGTTGCGGGATTTGTTGTCGGGTCGAACGTGCAGGCGGATGAAGTGTTCGATCTGCGGCAGCTTGACCGTCAAGCAAAGGTTCAGCTGCTGAGGGAACAGTTAGATTGGGTGAATCAAAAAAGGTCCAACTGACCCTCGTCCTTCCGAAAATGTTCCGTCGAAAGTCCGCTCCATCGCTTGTTCAAATGGTACCTCTGTGCATTGAGAGCGAACAGCTTGCGTATCGTCTCGGCGATTTCGCCTTCGCCTTTGAGGCGTGAGCCGAAGCGTGCGTCGGAAAGCTCCCCGTGTCGTGTTTCGCGAATGCGGTGCAGCACTTTCCCTGCGCGCAGCGGCAGCTCGCGTTCCAGCCAGCGGACGAAGAGGCTCTTGACCGCACCCGGTAGTCTCAGCAAGATGTAGCCCGCGCTCTGTGCGCCATGCTCGGCGGCGGCTTTGAGTATGGCGGGAAGTTCTTCGTCCGTCAGGCCCGGGATGACGGGCGCGACGTTCACACCCACCGGGATGCCGCTCCTTGCAAGCGTCTCGATGGTGGATAAACGCTTTTCCGCCGTCGAAGTACGTGGCTCCATCTTTCGAATCAACTCTTCATCCAAACTCGTTATCGAAATCATGATGTGGACGAGGTTGAATCTCGCCATCTCCTGAAAGATATCGAGATCGCGCAGCACCAAGGCGTTCTTCGTAATCACCCCGACCGGATTGCGATAGCGGAGAAAAACTTCAAGACACTGTCGTGTGAGTTGAAGTTTTCGCTCGACGGGCTGATAGCAATCCGTGTTGCCGGAGAAAGCGACCATCTGCGGTTGCCAGCTCTTCGTGCGTAACTCCTCCTCGAGGAGCGCTGCCGCATCGAGCTTCACCATAATTTTGGACTCGAAATCCAAACCGGCGGAGAAGCCGAGATACTCATGCGAAGGTCGCGCGTAGCAGTAGATGCATCCGTGTTCGCATCCGCGATAGGGGTTGATGCTGTACGTGAAGGGGAGATCGGGCGAATCGTTCTTCGCAAGAATGGTACGCGATGCATCGCGGTAAAACATTGTGCGCACCGAAGGGGCGGCATCCTCATACGTCAGATCAATGTCCAGCGGCTCCACGTGCCTCGATTCGAACCGATTGGGAGGATTGAACGATGCCCCGCGTCCCTTCTGTGCGCCGCTATCTCTCATCGTCTCGCCCCGTTGCGCGTGCCGGCGGCACCATAGAAATTTCCCCTCCCCATCGCATACGTGCCCAGAATACGAAACATCTTCGACATCTCACGCAAGTGCTCCAGTGCTTCTGCAACTCGTCGCTGCTTGAGGCTTCCCTCCAGATCCAGATAGAACATATACTCAAACGGCGAGTCGGGATCGGGTCGCGATTCGATCTTCAAGAGGTCAATGCTTCGGACATAGAACACGCCCAGACAGCGGAAGAGAACACCCGGCTCGTTTGTCTTCGGCATGAAGACAATGCTGGTTTTTGTACGGGTGTTATGGTGAGGCACGGCGGGACCTCTCGCCAGAATCAGGAAGCGAGTGAAGTTGTGCGGACGGTTCTCGATGTTGCGGTGAAGGATCTTCAAGCCATACAAACGCGCCGCATGCACGCCGGCAATCGCTGCCACGCAACGATCGTTGTTCGAAGCAATGGATTGTGCGGCGCCTGCTGTATCGAAAAAAGCCTCCCGCTTGAGACGAGGATATCGTGCCAGGAACCGACTGCATTGTTCGAAGACGATCGGATGCGACCGGACCGTTGTAAGATCGCGCAGGCGCGCGGACGGATGACACATTAGTGCGTGTTCAATGCGCAAATGAATCTCTCCCACAATATGCGGCGTGTGCGCCAGGAGAAGATCGTAGTTCTCATGAATACTTCCTGCGAGAGAGTTTTCAATCGGAACCACCGCACGGTCCACCTTCTTCCGCTCGACCGCATCAAAGACTTGATCGAATCGTTCACAAGGCAACGTTCGGCAGCGTGGGCCGAAAAACCTCCGTGCCGCCAGTTCGCTGTACGCCCCGTGTATGCCTTGAAATGCCACCCTCATGAGAGTTCTTCCGGTAGGCTGTCTGCCGTTCCATAGTAGGAGATTCGGGTGACTTCTTCAACCGGGGGATGCCGAAACCCTCGGCGACGATTCAATATCACCGAGGGTTTCTGTGTCTTGATCAGGTCACGCTTCGACCGTCGGCATCATCTGAATGGCTTGAAGAGCTTGGGCGATTTGTTCTTTGGGAAGCTCATAGTCCTGGAGCTTCTGTGTAAAGAAGTCTTCGTACGCCTGCATGTCGAAATGACCGTGACCACTCAGGTTGAACAGAATGACTTTCGGCTTCCCATTCGTTCTCGTAGCCTCGTGGATGACCGCACGAATCGCATGGGCAGATTCGGGCGCGGGGATGATTCCCTCCGCTCTCGCAAATTCCTTTGCCGCATCGAACACTTCGAGCTGCTTGTATGCCTGAGCCTCGATCAAGCCGTCGAGATACAGCCTGCTCACCAGCGGCGCCACGCCATGATAGCGCAACCCGCCGGCGTGGATGGACGGCGGCACAAACGTATGCCCCAGTGTGTGCATTGGAATCAAGGGCGTCAGTTGGCCCGTGTCGCCAAAGTCGTACGTGAACGTGCCTTTGGTGAGCGTCGGGCACGATGCAGGCTCCACCGCGATCGCGCGCACGTTCCGTCCCTTGATGCGGTCACGCACGAAGGGGAAGGCAATACCGGCGAAGTTCGATCCGCCGCCGCAGCACCCGATCACGACGTCCGGATATTCTCCGGCTTTCTCCATCTGCTTCAGTGCCTCCAGCCCAATGACGGACTGGTGAACCAGCACGTGGTTCAGTACGCTGCCGAGTGAGTACTTCGTATCGTTGCGTGTCGCTGCATCTTCAATCGCCTCGCTGATGGCGATCCCCAAACTGCCGGGTGAATTGGGATCTGCCTCCAAGACTTTGCGCCCGGCGTTTGTATCGGTGCTCGGACTCGGTACGACGCTTGCCCCGAATGTGTGCATCAGCGCCTTGCGATACGGTTTCTGCTGATAGCTGACCTTTACCATGTACACTTTGCATTCGAGTCCGAAGAAATTGCATGCCATGCTCAATGCGCTTCCCCATTGTCCCGCGCCGGTTTCGGTGGTGAGGCGCTTCACCCCTTCCTTCGCGTTGAAGTAGGCTTGCGCGAGCGCGGTGTTGAGTTTGTGACTGCCTGCCGGACTTACCCCCTCGTACTTGTAGTAGATGTGCGCTGTGGTGCCCAGCCGCTCCTCGAACCGACGTGCACGAACGAGAGGCGTTGGGCGAAAAAGCTGATAGATGCGACGCACCTCATCGGGAATGGGAATGAACGCCTCCCGACTTACTTCCTGAAGGATGAGAGACATCGGAAAGATGGGCTGCAAGTCCTGAGGCCCAACAGGCTGGCGAGTCCCCGGATGGAGTACGGGTGCAAGCGGTGTCGGCATATCCGCCTGGATGTTGTAGTAGGACGTGGGGATTTCGTCCTCGGCGAGCAGGAACTTTATTTGGGACATAGGTCCTCCGGAGTTTGTGAGTAGATGTTGGTGAATGATGACATAGTGTGGTACATGACCAGACGGGTAACGGTTCACGATGCCCCCACTCGATTTCATTCCGCCAGCATTGTCAAACAACGGAGGAAAACAAAAAGGTGGGAACACCGTGAGGTCTTCCCACCTTACAGCAGAAATTCGTTTACGCTATGGCGGGCAAACCTCAACGGGATTGCGCCACCACCATCCTGTTCTCGTATGTCTGTCCAGACGTTTCATCACAGCGCCAATCTACAAGATTCTTTCCTTTGCGTCAAGCGGAGGGCATGCTCTGGACGTCAACAGGTATGTCAGCTGGTTCTTGAACTCGTGGAGCCGAATTGCTCCTCGGCTCCCGCCTGCGTATCTTATGGGAGAATGAAAACCAAACACAGAGGTTCGCATGCAGTGTAGCAATTGTGAGTACGAGCTGACACCAACAGCAAAGTTTTGTCCGAGTTGCGGAGCAAGTGTGCAACCGGTAGCCGAACCCGCAGCCGCTCCGTCGAAGCAGCCATCGGTCACGAAGCGTGTTGCCCTGGTTGTTTTCCCCCTCGTCCTGATAGCCGGAACGTACATGTTCATTCAATACCTCAATCCCTCGGTTCACTCGGTGATCCAGCAGCAGCCTGTGGTTGCCGCCCCCGCTGATTTCGGTTCCGATCCGGTGAGTATGACGTTGATCGCCTTCCGTGAGGATGGTGGAGACCTTGTCTTTTCGTTGGATGATGTCAAGCGACACCGGCTCGTGCGCTTCGAGTATCGGGGAGGGCAAACGCCGCGCAGCGTCATGGCCTACATAGCGCCGACGGGCCAGCTTGTTACCGCAATAAGCTTGAGCGAACATTGCGGCTCGTCGGAATTTACCATCAAAGACAACAAAATCTTCTGTGCACGCTGTCCGTCCAATTGGGATATGATGACAATGGAAGCATACGCGTGCTGCGCAAAATACTTTCCCGATCCCATTCCCAGTCGCGTGAACGGAAATGAAGTACGAGTGCCGAAAGTGTTTGTTGAACGATGGGCCGGCCGTTTGTAAGCGTGCGTTGATGGGTCCGCGTGTGCCGCGATGTGCTGACATCCAGCAGAGCACACGTTGTCGCGTGTTACCTCTGTGCTGATTCGCCTTTCTGTTTTCGCGCGACGCCGTTCACATCGCGTGAGTCGCAAAAAGTGTGCTCTACCCGTGATTCAAGTCATTATTGAAGCTTCTTCAATTTGCCATATTAGCACAGCGAAAGTGCATCACTTTCTTCCCCTGCAAACTTCAGTCAAACACATCTCTCAACATCACTCACAAACATAGGGGGGACTCACAATGACAAATAACCGATCGGTGAACGCCTGCCTGTTGGTTATGGTCAGCATCTTGTGGACGTCACAGCTCTTTGCGGCGGAGTCGTGGAGGGTTCTGCTCGCCGATCCTGCTGCAAACTACTTCGCAGTACGGTTTGCGAATGACGTAACGGGTTGGGCAGTAGGGAGTGGAGGAGCAATCAGCAAAACGACGGACGCCGGCGCAACGTGGCAGCAACAGGTCAGCAA
Organism: Ignavibacteriales bacterium; assembly: GCA_037441705.1. Classification (GTDB taxonomy): domain Bacteria; phylum Bacteroidota; class Ignavibacteria; order UBA10030; family UBA6906; genus CAADGV01. Next base: position 50,174 of record JBBIRR010000024.1, on the reverse strand, counting down.
CACGACGGCAGATCTTGTCCACCTCTGGTTTGTGAATGCCTCCACCGGTTGGGTTGTCGGCAGCAACGGAGTGATCATCAAGACCACCGATGGCGGCGCGACGTGGGTGCCGCAAGCAAGCAGCACGAGCGCGCAGTTGAACTGCGTGTACTTCCGCAACACACAAATCGGATGGGCAGGAGGCGCCAACGGAACATTTCTCAAGACCACGGACGGTGGGACTACCTGGACGGTCCAACCGCTTCCGACGACTGCCGATGTCACCGGAGGCTGGAGTCCTGCCCCGAACACGTTGTTCATGACGTGCAGTGACGGAACGTTGCTGCGATCCATGAACGGCGGCGCAATATGGCAAATGCAGTGGCTCAATGATCCCCTGGCGATGAACGCCGTGCAGTTTGTCAGTCCTTCCGTCGGATGGGCAGTGGGTGCCAACGGCCGAATCAAGAAAACAACCTCGGGCGGCGACATATGGTACATCCAGGATGGTGGAACGACGCAGAATCTCTATGCGGTCTATTTCATCAATGCAGATACGGGGTGGATCGCCGGCGCGGGAGGCCTTGTGAAATGGACAACCGACGGTGGCGCGACGTGGGAGGTGCAGAACTCATTCACGACCGAAACGCTGCGCGGTCTGTGGTTCCTCGGCGGGCAACATGGATACGCCGTTGGCATGAACAGCACGATTCGCGAGTACGGATTCAATCCGTTGCCAGTGCAGCTTGCGTCGTTTACCGCGACGGTGATCAACGGCAACTCGGTCCGGCTTGATTGGCGAACGCTCAGCGAGGTGAACAATTACGGCTTCGAAGTGCAGCGCGCGATGAATGCCCCCACCGGCTTTGTGTCGCTGCCGGGGAGCTTCGTGCCCGGACACGGTACGACGAACGAACCGCAGGTCTACACCTACACCGATGTGAACGTTCCTGCGGGTCGTCTCTACTACCGCCTCAAGCAAATTGATCTCGACGGCTCGCTTCATTTTTCCGAGCCGATTTCGGTCGACGTGCTGACGGGCGTCGGCGAAAAAGAACTGCCGGCGACGTTCGAGCTGAAGCAGAATTATCCCAACCCGTTCAATCCGGCCACGACGATCGAGTTTGGTGTTGCGAAAGCAGGATTCGTCTCGCTGAAAGTGTACAACATGTTAGGCGAGGAGGTAGCGACGTTAGTCAGCGAAGAATTGCGCGAAGGCAGCTATCGTCGGGTGTTTGATGCCTCGGGACTTGCAAGCGGAGTGTACATGTACAAACTCTCGGCCGGGTCGTTTGTACAGACCCGGAAGCTCGTACTGACGAAGTGAGGCAATGTACGGGCTGATTCCTACAAGCGGGCGGTGCACGACAGGCGCCGCCCGCTTTGCGTTTGATTCCCTTCCGGATTTTCTCTACACTTCGGCTGTTCCTGCGTTTCGTCCTTTGACATTGTGGAGCCAATCATGAGATCGCTATCGTTGCTCGCTGCATTGATGCTTTCGACGTTTCCGCTTCTGGCGTCTGCGCCGATAGTAATTGCTGTCTCACCTCCTGCACAATCGCTCAGCGCCGAACGCAGCGATTCCATCCTCATCACCTTCGATGTTCCGATCAATCCTGCCACGGTGAGTTCGTCCACGATTTCGGTGTTCGGCAAGTGGTCCGGCGTCATGCACGGCACGTTCCAGATGGAGAACAACAACACGCGCATCCGCTTCACGCCAACACGGTTCCCGTCGGCGGGGGATTGGATAACGGTGTCGCTGTCAAGAGGCATTCGCAGTCAGGCGGGCGATAGTCTTGCAAAAGGCTATGCATGGAATTATTGGGTGAAGACACAACCGGGCTATCTTGCTCTCGTCGAAGTGGGACGCGTGGCGGTTCGGCGGCAGGGGGAGGCGCACATTCAAACGTACGGCGCCCACGGTGCGGATTTGAACAACGACGGCTTCTCCGACTTCTTTGTCCCGAACGAAATCTCCAACGACTGCCGCGTGTTTCTGAACAACGGCTCGGGATACTACTCGGCATTCACCGTCCATCCCATTCCGAACGGCTCACGGCCGAGCACGAATGAAAGCGCCGACTTTAATGCCGACGGAAACATGGACATCGCTGTGGGCAACTCGACGGGAGATAGTGTCACGGTCTTTCTCGGCAACGGTACCGGCGGGTTCCTCTCCATCAGAAACTATCAGGCCGCAGGAGGCATTCGGGGCTTGAGCGTCGCCGACCTTGATGGCGACGGCGACCCGGACATCGTAACGGCGAACCGCTCCGGTAACAACATCGCCATGTTGTTGAACAACGGTGACGGAACGTTTGGTCCGCGCAGCGTTATGGAAGCCAATGGCAATGCCGAAACCGCATGTGCCACGGCAGATGCAAACGGCGATGGCGTCCTCGACCTCTTCGTCGGCGCGTATGCATCAAGCGAGATTATTTTACTGCTTGGGAACGGCGTCGGTGGGTTTACCTACTCGACCAAGGTCGCGGCAGGGGGCAGCGGCCCGTGGATGATTGCCGTTGGCGACATGAATCGCGATGGCTATGTGGATGTCGTCTCGGCAAACTCCGGATCGGCCAACTGTGCCGTGATTTTCGGAAACGGCGCGGGTGGGTTGTCGGCAGCGGTCACGTATCCTACCGGCGGGTTTCCGCTTGCCATTGATGTCGGCGATATTGATGGCGATGGCGATCTGGACCTGGTGACCAGCAACTACTCGGGGCGCAATTGGAGTGTGTACGAGAACAACGGGAGCGGAACGCTGGTCAATCGCAGAACTCTTCCTTCGTCACGAGCCGGATCGTGCGCCACACTGCACGACCGTGACAACGATGGCGACATGGACATGACGGGGATCGATGAGGAGGATGATTTGATTTTCCTTTTCGAGAATCGCCCGCCGACCTCCGTTCCGATGAGTTCTGCCCCTAAGCACTTTGCGCTGCATCCTAATACACCCAATCCATTTAATCCTACAACATCCATCCGCTATGATGTTGCTCAGAGAGCCGATATTCTCATCACGATCTCCGACCTCGGAGGGCGCCGCGTACGGACGCTGCTGCACGGCACGCGCGAGAGCGGCTCGTACATCGTGCAGTGGGATGGAACCGGCGACGACGGTCGCTCGGTTGCCAGCGGGGTTTACGTGTGCAGACTTCTTGCAACCGCCGGGTCAGGAGAACCCTTCGCGGCTGTGCGCAAACTTCTTCTCATCCGATGACGTGCAGGAGGCAGCGGAAGCTTAGCCGCTTCACGCATTCCCTTCCGTAGTAAATCTTTCCCAACTGTAGGAAAATCCGACAGAAGGTAGCAGTGTGGCGATCCCACCTTTGAAGAAAATCTAATATTTCAGCCACTCTTTTCCTGACACGGTGGCATGTAACGTGAGTTTTCTCAACGTGGAAAAATCCGACATGCCGGAACGCCCGTGCGACTTACGAAAACCATTGCCTTCCGCCTGTTTCTCATCATTGCTTCCGTGCAGACGTTTGTGCTGGGCGCATTGGCTATTGCCACGGTGGACGTCCAGCAGACGCATCTGATGGAGCATGTTGAGTTGAGCGCACAACGCGTGAGCGACGTGATCGCACGATCGACGCGCCACAGCATGCTGCTGAACAGGAAGGAAGAGGTCCAACACATCGTGGCTGCCGTGGGCGATGAGCCGGGCATGGAAGGCATCCGCATCTACAACAAGATCGGTGAGGTGGTCTTTGCGACCGTTTCGTCCGACATTCATTCGCGCGTGGATGTGAATGCCGAGGCGTGCATCAGTTGCCATGCCGGTCAGGAGCTTGCGCATGCTCAACCTCCGCAGGGGAAACTGTCGCGCATCTTCACCAAGCCCAACGGTCAGCGCGTGCTGGGTTTGATTACGCCTATCCGCAACGAGCGACAGTGCTCGGATGCCGCGTGTCATGCCCATCCTCCGGAGAAAACCATCCTCGGGGTCCTTGATGTGAAGATGTCGCTTGCACAGATTGATCAGCAGATGAGTGCAGCAAAGACGCAGTTGCTGCTGCTTTCCATTGCCGCTGCCCTTATTGTTGCCGCGACCTCCGGCGGATTCATCTGGCTCGTCATTCGTCGCCCCGTACGCAAGCTGGTTGCAGGCATGCAGATGATCTCGTCCGGTATTCTCGAGCATCGGTTAGACGCCTCGTCGGATGATGAGTTTGGATTGTTGGCAAAAACGTTCAATACAATGTCGTACGACCTTGAGCAAGCGCGCAAGGAGCTGACGGCGTGGTCGAATACGTTGGAGCAAAAAGTTCAGGAAAAAACTGCCGAGCTGGAAAAAGCACATCGTCATATCGTGCGTGTGGAGAAGATGGCTTCCTTGGGGAATCTTGCCTCAAGTGTTGCGCACGAGTTGAACAATCCGCTGGAAGGTATTCTCACGTTTGCGCGGCTGCTCATCAAACGTCTGAAGAAGTCCTCCTTACAGCCCGATGAACTTGAGGTCTATTGCAACGAGTTGCAACTTGTCGCCGACGAAGCCCAACGATGCGGCACCATCGTGAAAAACCTGCTGGTGTTTGCACGCCAGGGAAGCGTGTCGCTTCAGGTTGTTTCCCTTTCGAGCATCGTTGATCGGTGTGTCCTGCTGATGTCGCATCATGCGCGAATGCGGGAAGTTGAGCTGACCGGCAAGACGCTCGCCGACGATCGGGTGGAGTGCGACCCGAATCAGATTCAACAGGCTGTGCTGGCTCTTGTCAGCAACGCGGTGGATGCCGTTGCGAGCAGGAGCGACCGGTCGTGTCCCGGCAAAGTGGAGGTTTCGGTGGAACAGGCCTCTGATCCGGAAATGATCTGCATCCGGGTCACCGACAACGGCATCGGCATCAGCGATGAGGTGAAGTCACACATCTTTGAGCCGTTCTTCACAACGCAATCGGAAGGGAAGGGCGTTGGACTCGGACTCTCGATTGTGTACGGGATCGTGCAGCGGCATCACGGACACATCGACGTAGAGTCGCAGGTGGGGAAAGGAGCAACGTTCACCATTACGCTTCCGCGTCGGCAGCCCAAAGCTTCGAACAGGATGCCGTCGCAGGTAAGCAATGCTGGAAATACCTAACCGAGGTCAATGAAGCTTTTACAGGTGAAATATGGACAAGCAAGACGTTGGCATTTTAGTCGTAGATGATGAATTGATTGTTCGGGAGTCGCTCACCAAGTGGTTCCGTGAGGACGGATTCCGTGCCGATGCGGCTGAAAGCGCGCCCGAGGCTCTGCGGAAACTCCGCGACGCGTGCTGGGACATCATGCTGGTGGATATCAAAATGCCGGGGATGGACGGGATCGAGTTGCTGCAGCGCGTCAAGGACCTGAGCAAAGACATCATTGTCATCATTATCACCGCATTTGCCAGCGTGGATACCGCAGTGAAGGCGTTGAAACAAGGCGCGTACGACTATATCACCAAGCCGATCGATCCGGATTATCTGGATCATCTCATCGCCAAAGCGCTGAAGGAACGGTCGCTGATGCGCGAGAACCTCAAGCTCAAGAATATCGTCAGCGAAATGGTCGGGCACGATGAAATCATCGGCGAGTCGGAAGAAATGAAAAAGGTGATGGAGATGGTGCGGACCGTCGCGCCGACCGACACCACGGTTATGATTCGCGGCGAAAGCGGCACGGGCAAGGAACTGATCGCCCGCGCAATCCACAACCTCAGTCCACGCCGGTATTTCCCTATCGTCACCGTCAATTGCGGGGCCATGACGGAGACGCTGCTGGAGAGTGAACTGTTCGGCCATGAGAAAGGCGCCTTCACCGGAGCACAGTACCGCCGCAAAGGAAAAGTGGAGCTTGCTGATGGCGGCACGCTGTTCCTCGACGAAATCGGCAATATCAGTCCCAAAACACAAATGGATCTTCTGCGCGTCATCGAGACGAAGCAGTTCATGCGCGTGGGAGGAAGCGAAGTGATCCGGTCGGATTTTCGCGTGATCTGTGCGACGAACTCGAATCTCGAGCAGGCGGTGAAGGACGGCACTTTCCGCGAAGATCTGTACTACCGGTTGAACGTGTTCCTGATTCAGTTGCCGCCGCTGCGCGCCCGGCGCGGCGACATCGCGAAGCTGGCGCATTACTTCCTCGAGAAGTACTCGAAAGCAATGGGTAAACCCGTGCACGGATTCAGTCCTGAGGCCATGCATGCGCTGAAGGCCTACCATTGGCCGGGCAATGTGCGTGAGCTGGAAAACGCCATCGAGCGAGCGATGGTGGTGACCACATCCTCGGTCATCGAGAAGCATCACCTTCCTGTCCACACAGCGTCGCAGGTGCCGTGCCCCGGCAAAAAGCTGGAGGATGTCGAGCGCATGCACATCGAGACCATCCTGAAAGAAGTGGGATGGAACATCAGCCGTGCTGCCGCCATCCTCGACATCGACCGGGTGACGCTCTATCACAAGATCGAGAAGTTCGGACTGAAGCGGAACCGATGAAGGCGATCCGGCTTCTTCCGATCGGGAACGCCGAGATCGGCATTGTCCGTGAACTTATCTACCCCCTCCAGAAAGCATTTCGTGCCGATATCGTGCTCGCCAAGGGAAACGTCCCGCTGCAACGTTTCTACGACCCGGACCGCGGTCAGTACAACTCCACCTCCATTCTGCAGTATATTCATGACACGTTTATCGCGCGAGAACCTGCCGATACAAGACCCAATGCAACGTACCTCGCAATTACCTGTTCCGATCTCTTCATTCCGATACTGACGTATGTCTTTGGCGAGGCGGAACTCAACGGACAGGTGGCGGTGGCGTCGTACTACCGATTGCAGAACGAACTGTACGGTCTCCCACCGAATCGTCCTTTACTTATCCGCAGGTTGATCAAGGAGTCTATCCACGAAGTAGGCCACACGTTCGGACTTGTGCACTGTCTCTCGCAGGCATGCGTTATGCACACTTCGACGTATGTTGAGGATATTGATCTCAAGGGCGAGGAGTTTTGCGTGGAGTGCGAGCGACTGATGCGGCGGCAGATGACTATCTGATCACCCTCTTCAGTTGATTCTGGGTTCTCCATCCCTCCTTTATTCTATCTTCCTCAATCCGCCGGGCACGGTTTCTTCGTATGGTACGTCAGAGAAATTGTGTGACTCGCATTTCCACTTCCGTTGACGCTTCATCAAATCACATCTCATACATCATAAACCAACACAATGGGAGGTATCGCCATGACATCCTTCACGAGTTTGCGTCGCGCCGCTGCGGCCATGTGCTTGCTGCTTCTCTGGGCAACGGCCTGGGCACACGAATGGTCGGCAGCACAGAAGGAAGTGTGGAAGACCGTCGAAGCGTACAACGCTGCGTTCGACAAAGGAGACATTGAGACGTTCATGAGTTATTTTCACAGCGACTATCGGGGATGGATATACACAGCGCCGGTGCCCTCGGATCGTGCCACGGTGAGGAAATTCGTGGAGTATGCCATGAAAAGCTCGAAGGTACTGCTTTCCAATCTCACGCCTACGGAGATTTCGATCTTCGGCAACGTAGCGATCGTTCACTACTTCTGGACGTCGGTTGAAAAGAGCGCCGACGGGAAGGAAGAAACCAACTCCGGGCGGTGGACGGATGTGCTGATGAAACAGGGCGATAGGTGGATGCTGATCGGCGACCATGGCGGACGGACGTCCCGGAACTGAGCAAGCAAATCGGGCCACGCGGTTGGCTGGGATGCTGCTGACGGCATCCCTGTTTTGCATTTGACAGGAAGATTGAACAGATTCCATCCGGAACGGGTGACCATGATGCAATCTCTTCTGCCATGCTGAACGCTGACAAGGCTCTTTCGATTATTCTCAAGGTTGTGCAGCCGCTCGATGCGGAACGAATCAAACTTCGCAATGCCCTCGGACGCACGCTAGCAGAAGACGTCATTGCTGCTGAAGATATTCCGCCGTTTGACAACAGCTCGATGGATGGCTTTGCTGTTGCTGCTGCTGATCTGGCAGGTGCCTCTGCGCGCAAGCCTGTGACGCTGACCGTTGTGGGTGAGGCACGCGCGGGAAGCGTGTTCCGCGCGAAACTTCGCCCCGGCCAGGCTGTTCGCATCATGACCGGAGGGAAGATTCCCGCCGGGGCAGATAGCGTCGTTCCGATCGAACTTGTGAGTATGCCGGATGAGCAGCATGTCCGATGTGAGCGCCCCGTGAGCCGCGGTGCAAACGTTCGTCGCGCAGGCGAAGACATCCGCCAGAAGACCCGTGTGCTGAAAAGGGGAGAGGTGCTTACGCCCGCGCGGTTGGGGATACTTGCTGCACTCGGCTGCGCGAAAGTGAGCGTGGTGCGGCAACCAAAAGTGAACATTCTTGCCACGGGCGACGAGCTTGTGCCGGTGCGCGAGAAGCCACGGGAAGGACAAATCCGGAATAGCAGCACGTACGTTCTGCACGGCTACGTTCGCCAGGCAGGAGGAAAACCGAGACTGCTGGGAATTGTGGGCGATAAGAAGAGGCGCTTGCGCAAAGCGATCGAACGAGGGCTCGACGGCGATATCCTGCTCATCACCGGCGGCGTTTCGGTGGGCAAGTACGATCTCGTTGGAGAAGTCCTACAGAAGCTCGGCGTAGACATCAAGTTCTGGCGCGTCAACATCAAGCCCGGAAAGCCGCTGCTGTTCGGAACGTTCGACCGCACACTTGTCTTTGGTTTGCCCGGCAATCCTGTTTCCACAGGAGTAACGTTTCTTCAATTCGTTCGGCCTGCGCTCGTTGCCATGCTCGGGCAGACCGGCCGCGAACGCTTGCGCCTCACCGCAATCCTGGATGAACCTCTGACAAAGCGGGATGGCAAGCGTCACTTCGTGCGCGGCATTGCGGCCGTGACCAACGGCGCCTTGCATGTGGTAACAACGGGATCGCAAAGCTCAGGCATGGTCAGCTCGCTTGGGAAGGCCAACTGTCTCATCATCCTGCCGGAGAACGTCACGAACGTACGAAAGGGAAGCAAGGTTGAAGTGGAGTTGCTCGAGTAGACGGAGCGGCACGAGCGTGCCGTCGGCGATCTACTCAGCGTTGGTTAGAGCTGAGCGTTCTCGGCGGTAACACTCTCGCGACGTTCGGTCTCGCTCATCTTCGCATTTGCCCCTGCGATTCTGGAAAGTTTCGCCATCACGTCCGCCGTTTCGGGCTGCACGCCGTCTACCGCCGACATCGATTCCTGGACAATCTTCTGCGTCTGATAGGCTTTGATGTCGTTGATTGTGGTGTGGACGCGCTGCAAGGCATTCTCTATCCGATCCAGCCAGCCGACCGTTTCCGCATCCCCTTCGTGCTTGCGATGCAGATTCTGCGAGCTGACGGAGATAATTGCAAGCGGGTTGTTGATGTTGTCCTGCAAGAGAGACGTGATTTCATCCAGGACTTGCAGCTTGGTTCGCTGCCGGTCGAATTCCAATTGAACTTTCTGCCGGTATTCTTCCTGCTCACGCGTCTGCTTTCGATACTTCTGCAACTGGATGACCACCGCGGCAATGACCCACAACAGAATCATGGAATCGAATTGCAGGATGAAGTCGAAGAACCCCGTCATGGATTCACGGCTGCGCAGGTAATTGAACGAGCTGAGAAGGAAATAGAGATAGATGACAACGCCGGCAACAATGATGGAGTACTTATCCACAAAGATCAGAAACTTGGTCCATGCGCGTGTGAGGTATGATTCGTAGGCTCCCCCCTTTTTGAACTTCGCCAACCACTCGGTACGCATTGCTGACCTCATGTCATATCGAAGGAATGAAGGTTGGGAAAATATAGTAACGTATGAGCGAAGAAACAAACCCGTCATGCTGTGCGAACGGGCTGGAGATCGCTACTTCGGTCGCAGCTTCTCGCGCCAGCCTTCCGGCAGTGGGCAGACGATGCGCCGATCGGCAAGTGTGACGATGAGTGAATCGGCGGACAGTTCGATGCGAGCGCGCTCCAGATCGGTTGCGGCCACCGGCGGGTCGAGGTAGAGCGTCACGTCGGTGGTATCGCCCCGCAGCTGAAGGCGGGCCGTTACAGTTGGTGCCTCCTGCGGTGCTTTTCTCCGCGACGCGGGGAGCGCAGCAAGAGGTTCTTGTTTGAGATGAAAGAACGCTGGCTGCGCCTCTGCCAGTGGCCTTTCACCTTCTTTCTGTTCAGGCTTGAAAAGCTGAGCCGGTGCCTCTTCTCCTGCAGGAGCGTTCAGCATGTCCGCCGTGGACTCGACAACGTGCGCATCAAGCCAGAGTTCACCAGTAGCGGCAAGCGTCGAGGTCATGGAGCGGGACGCCTCCATTCTTGGGGCCTGAATTGCGCGTGCACCTGCCGCAGGACGTTCGTTACGCGCGGCCGGCGTTTCTGCAGGTCGCTCGATCCTCGCGGCGGGTTTTCTCGGCTGCGGTGGCTTTGGATGTTGTCGCTCTTCGACAGGCGAAGGTTTTTCCCGAATGTCAGCCTGGCTTTGCTTCAGCGACGGCTCGCCTTCTTTCGTTTCCCGTCCTTCGGATGATTCGATGACGCTTTCGATCTCCGGAGGCTTTATGACTTCGAACCAACGATTGTAGAACACAACGCTAATAACGATAACCACCACGGCAACCGCACTCAGGATGTGAGGCCAGGGAATGTTGGACTCTTCGACCGCACTCAGTGTGGCGGCAAGTTCCGCTTTGAAGCGCTCTCGCCCGCTGCGCCGAATGCCGGCAATGAGAAGTTGCTCAGCGCGAACGGCTTGCTTGCATACTTCGCAAATCCGCAGATGATCCTCAAGCTCGTTCCGCTCCCCAGGCTCAAGGCGGTTCAGGACGAACCGCTCGATAAGCTCGCTGTCTTCGGTCCAGTGTCGTTCTTCGGCATCCATCACACCCGTTCCTTCAGTAACCGTTGCAGGGCCTTCTTGCATTGATATTTCTTGGACTTCGCCGTCTCAGCGTTGGCAAAGTGCAGCGCAGCGGCAATCTCCTCCATCGAACGATCTTCCCAATAAAACAAGATGAGGAGCGTACGGCACGGTTCGCCGAGGCGCTCCAACGCTTCGTGCACGCGTCGGGCTTCTTCGCTTTCGATCATGATGTCCAATGCCGTGGCGTTCTCGATGTGTCCTGTATCCTGCTCGATATCGGCGGGCGACTCGCGCCTGCTGCGCGCAAGTCGGCGGCGCCACATGTTCTTGACGGTTGCGTAAATGAACGTGCTGAGCCGAGCGTTGTATTCGAACCGATTCGTCCGTATCCTTTCCCACAGAACAATCAATGCCTCCTGCAGCAAGTCTTCGGCGTCGGCTTCCGTCCCGCTGTTGCGGAGAACGTACGTCAGAATCGGTGTGCGGTTGGCTTTGTAGAGCATGACCAGCCCTTCGTCGTCCCCCTTGCGAATCAGGTCGAGAATCTTGGCGTCGGTGTTCAGGAAAAGCAGGGACGCTGCCATTTACCTTTCGACTGTTAATATCATTAATTGGTGTGAGGTGAACGATGGAAGATAGCAATTCCTGATGTGAGAGGAAAATTGAGAACGCAAGAGTATCGGATGCAACGTACCGGCTCTCACCGCTCAAGACAGTTGGGCGATTTATCATCAACCATCCACAAGGAGAAGAGACATGCAAAGACCATTGGCCATTGCGATCATACTTCTGCTGGCTACGGGCGTGCACGCACAGACAGGGCCGTCGGGCGAGCGCACAGCGGTTGACCTTACCATTTACAATCAAAATCTTTCGTTGATTCGAGAAGAGCGTACGTTCACGCTCGCACGCGGCGTGAGCAGGGTGACGGTGCCCGACATTCCGTCCACGATTGACGGAACCTCCGTTCACTTCGTTAGTCGTACCGATGCAACTGCCGTGAAAGTTCTCGAACAAAACTATCAGTTCGATCTTGTGAGTCAGGCCAAGCTGATGGAGAAGTACATCGGTAAGCAGGTCGAGTTTATTCGGCTCGACGAGGCGACAAAAAAGGAGTACACGGTCACGGGCAAGCTTCTGGCCACGGGATTTCCGACAGGTTTCGGGAACGTTTCATACAGCGGCGGGATGATTGCCGAGATCAACGGCAAAATCGAAATCAATCCTGCGGGACGTATCGTCTTGCCGAGTCTGCCCGAAGGACTTATCCTCCGGCCGCAGCTCGAGTGGCTCATTTCCAATACGAAGGAGGGAGTGCATAAGACGGAACTGAGCTATCTGGCCGGACAAATGTCGTGGTCGTGCAACTATGTCGCCGTGTTGGACAAGAGCGATTCGAAGCTTGATCTGACCGGCTGGGTGACGTTGACAAACAACTCGGGTACGACGTTCAAGAACGCCGGATTGAAGTTGGTCGCGGGCGATGTCAATCTCGTGCGTCAACGATTCGAGCATGATATGATGATGAAGTCCACCGCGGCAGAGGCCGCCCGGCCGCAGTTCACGCAGTCGGAACTGTTCGAGTACAAACTCTACTCGCTCCAGCGCAAGACCGATCTGGCGAATAACGAGACAAAGCAAATCGAGCTGACGTCCAGCAAGAACGTCGCCGCCAAAAAAGTCTTCATCTACGACGGACTTGCCGACAACTGGCGTTACTGGGCACACAACTACTCATATCGCTCGCAGGGCAGCTTCGGTCAGCAATCCAATCCGAAAGTAGGCGTGTTCGTGACATTCAGGAACGATGAGAAGTCAGGCCTCGGCATCGCTCTGCCGAAAGGAAAGGTACGCGTGTACAAGCGCGATACGGACGGGAAGGAACAGTTCATCGGTGAAGATGAGATTGACCACACCCCGAAAGACGAAGAGCTGAAACTCTATCTCGGCAATGCCTTTGATCTCGTCGGCGAGCGTGTGCAAAAGGATTTCAAGTCCATCTCCAGCGGGAGAGTTGTTGAGGAAACCATCGAGATCAAAGTCCGCAACCACAAAAACGAGCCTGTTGAGGTGCAGGTGTACGAGCATCCCTGGCGGTGGAGTGAGTGGGAGATTGTAAAGACAAATGCAGAGTGGGAAAAGGTTGATCAGGCGACGATCAAGTTCCCCGTGACAATCGCAAAAGATGGAGAGAAAGTGGTGACGTATACGATTCGGTATTCGTGGTGAGGGGGATGTGTGTGTTGGCGATGAATACCGGAGCTCGGCCTCCTGACCGGAGGCTGAGCACGCCCGTGGGGGATGTTGCATTCAATGCTCACGCAGGAAGTAGTCCGCAATCACTCGTGCGTCGTCAACGGGGTGAGTGGAGAAGGGTGAGGTGAACTGCTCGGTGACTTTCGTCGTAAGTCGGGCTGCGGCGGAGCGAACCTCGGGCGGAAAGGACTCATCCGTCTGCAGCGCGCGAAGCTGACTCATTGCGTCCATGCCCCACCGAACACCGGGATGGCTTTCGAGCCAGAAGGTGATTGCAACGCCTGCTGCCCGGCGCGCACAAACGCGTGCCATCCCGTCATTTCCTTTGCGCATTGCCTCGTGTGCCGTGGCGATCTCGTGCTCAATATGACTCAGCGCCTCTTCTTGTGTCATGTATGTTCATCCACGAAGGACACGAAGAACCACGAAGAGGGTTGTTGGGTAGTTTTTGCTGATACCAATACCGTTTCGCCTTCGTGCATCTTCGTGTTCTTTGTGGACAGCCTCTCAGTACGCCGACCCGCAAGCCCGTTGCCTTGAGATAGTTGAGTAGCTGAGACTGATCCTTAGTCGTCAGCGAATCCTCTGCTTTTAGTTCGACAATAATCTTGTCACGACTATGAAATCGGCAACATACTTTTTCTTGAGAAACCTTTTCTTGTAACGAATCTTCAATTCAGCTTGGGAATTGAACGGGAGGCGACGGTCCGTCAATTCGTATTCTAGACATTCCTGATACACGGGTTCCAAGAAACCCGGCCCCATTTCTCTGTGCACCTCGATGGCGGCTGCGATAATTTCGTAAACTTCCTCTTTGAAGATCAGTTCCATAACCCACCTTTTGGAGATTGGTAAATGGAAAAGAACGAAAAGAGCCTTGCTGTATGTTCATCCACGAAGGACACGGAACCACGAAGAGGGTTGTTGGGTAGTTTTTATTGAGACCAATAGTGTTTTCCCTTCGTGCACCTTCGTGGCCTTGGTGGAAAGCTATAGCTTTGCCAGCAACATCTCGTTCGTCGGGTACTGCGCCAGAAGCTTGTGGACGGCGAGCATCGCTTCGCGGGGCGACATGCGGGCGATGGCACGGCGGAGCTTCTGGTGCTGCGCTGTTGCTTCGCCGAAGAGGAGTTCTTCGCGTCGCGTTCCTGAAAGTGCAAGGTTGATAGCGGGGAAAATACGCTCGTTGGCAAGGTCGCGGTCGAGAACCAATTCCATGTTTCCCGTCCCTTTGAACTCTTGAAAAATCAACTCATCCATGCGCGAACCCGTGTTGACGAGTGCAGTCGCTATGATGGTGAGCGACCCGCCGTCCTCACACTTGCGTGCAGCGCCGAAAATGCGCTTCGGGATTTCCAGTGCACGCGCATCCACACCGCCCGAGAGCGTCCTTCCGCTGCTCCTCTGATGGATGTTGAATGCCCTCCCCAGTCGAGTCAGAGAATCCAGCAGGACGACGACATCCTTCCCGATTTCCACTTTGCGCTTTGCGTACTCCAGCACGAGTTGAGCGAGCCGGACATGCATTCCCCGTTCGCTGTCGCTGGAGCTGGCGAAGACTTCGCCTTTGATCGAGCGTTTCATGTCCGTCACTTCTTCGGGACGTTCATCAATCAGCAACACTAACAACTCGATTTCGGGATTATTGTAGCTGATGGCATGTGCAAGCTGCTGCATCAACATCGTCTTGCCCGCTTTGGGAGGAGACACGATCAAAGCGCGCTGTCCCTTGCCGACCGGGCAGAACAAATCCACCACGCGCATCGGAATCGCGCCGAGACGTCCGGCGGGAGTGGCATCGGCGCCTTCGAGCTTGATGACCTCGTTCGGCGAAACGACTTCATGTTCCGAGAACTCTCTCACCTTCGACCATTCGCGGGGCGTCAGCCCATTGATGCGCTCAATCGCTTGCGCTTCCGGGCTTTTCCCTTTGCGCTCTGTGGCGTTTCCTTCAATGAACGCTCCCGCACGCAGTTGTAGTTGCGCGATGAGTGACGTCGCCACAAATACATCGCCCCGCGCTTGCCTCATCGTCAAGGATAACGGCCGTACGAAGCCGAAGCGCTTTGGATCCAGTTCCAGAATGCCCGAGAAGGGGAGCGGCATAGATTGACCGACTGCGAAGGATTAAGTGTGACTGTTAGAATGCGGAGAATCGTTGTGCGAGGATTGTCCAAGTGACTCACATTCGATAAAGCTTGATGCTCACAATCCTTTCATATCGTCGAAAGTCCGAGTCATTGGTAAAGATCTCCCAATCGTGGTGTAGTGCGACGGCACAAATCAAGAAGTCCGTATGAGATCCCTGAACCCCTCTGGCACGACATGCATTGAAAAGTTCCGCAGCCCGTTCATAATCTGTGGTTACGATTTCAACATCGGGGAAAGCCGACAGACGCTCCCTGAGCAACTCAAATTCCTTGCGTTCACGAATACCGGACAAGATTTCCTGCCGAATTGGGCCGATCATTCTGACGCGTGACTGGCGTACGAGTTCTTTCATCTCCTCCTTCCAACGGGTATTGCGCGCCGCTGTCCTCCGTAGAACTAACGACCACACACTTGTATCCACGAGCACGCTCATGTTCGCTTCCGATGCCGCTTGTAGTTATAGCCCTTCATGTAGCTTATCTTGCCAAAGAGGTCGAGAATCTCTTGCTGCTTTCGACGTCGAACATATTCGGCCAAAGCTTCGTTGACAGTTTCTCGTTTTGTCTTACGCCCTCCGGATTTCAGAGCTTGCTCCAAGAGGTCCTGATCTATTGCGAGATTTGTCGGCATGAGTAACTACTCCGAATTCTTACACAAGAAGCTACACAGAAACATGTACGAATTCAAGCCTGCATGGGAACGAGCGCATCGCAGCGCGAGGCGCAGGTTCTAGTTGCTATTGTGCGAGATCGGTAACTGTCGTTGCTTCATGCTTATGTACACGCCTCCTGCTCCAAGCACCAACATGATTGCTGATTGCACAAGAGTCTTGTACGCGACAGTCTCTCCCTCAAACGTCGAGCTGTAGAAAAACCATCCGCCAAGGATGATAAGGACTGAGTAGATGGCAAGCATGATCTGTCGTGCTCTCGCGTTGGTTGCAGGCGTGTCCGCAGCGAAGTAGCGATTGTACAACAGCAATCCCGCAACGGCCACAACATCTAACAGGGCAAACATCAACCAGAAGTTTCTGTACACCAGCTCGACTCCGGACTGCCCGACGATAGGTTTGAGCATCTCTTCGTACAGTACGCCGCCGAGGTTGGAGCCAACGAGACTGCCAATCACTCCATACAAAAATGCATAGCCCATGTACACCGCCTTCTTGTCTGCCGGGGCGACGAGGCCGATGTAGCTGTAGTACTTGGGATGCGCAGTCATCTCGCCGATGGAGAAGACGGCGATGCCGAGGATGAAAATCCAGGCGTTGTGTGCAAAGGCAAGACAGACGAATCCGAGGGCACCGATGATCATTCCGCTGATCATTGTCGGCAGAGGCTTGATGTCTTTGACGATGCGGCTGACGACGACTTGTAGGAGGATGATCGTTCCGGCGTTGATGATGGTGACGAACTCCGCGTCGAATGTCATGCCGAGACCGAGCGATGCGAAGAGGGTATTCACCGGAGTTGGGTCAATGAAGTCGCGCAGGAACCAGAGTACCGAGCCAAAATTCTGAAAATAGAGAATCCAAAATCCGGAATAGACGAAGATCATCAGCATGAAGCGCGCATCGCCCAGCACCATTGCTGCGCCGCTCAGCACTTCCTTCAACGTCTTTGTGCTTTCCGGTCTGGGTGGATCTTTGTAGAGGAAAAGAGTCGGAATCAGCATGAGCGCGCAGTACAGCGACGAAGCGATGAAGACGTAACTCCACGAAAATCCTTTGATGTAATTGACCACCAGCGGCGCGAGGAATGCGCCGAGGTTGATCATCCAATAGTACACGCCGAATCCGAAGCCGGAGTTGGACTCGTTCGTCGTTCGGGCGAGGGTTCCCGAGATGATGGGCTTGAACAGTCCCGCCCCGGTAGCCATCACGAGAAGCGCGGAGAACACCACACCGTACGCGCTCGCCTGTCCACTGAGGAAGTAACCGGCGGTGAGGAACGAGAACGCCACAAGCAGCATGCGTCTGTACCCATAGCGGTCTGCGAGCGCGCCGCCAAGGATCGGAATGATGTACGTGAGAGCGTAAATGAGTCCCTGCAGGAACCCGACGGATTGCTCCGAGAAGCCGAGTCCGCCTTCCGCGATGGAGTTGGTGAGATAGATGGCGAGGACGGAGTTGAGTCCGTAGTACGCGGCTCGCTCGAACAGCTCCATCACGTTGGCAACCCAGAAAACTTTGGGGAACGAGCGGAGGACAGACGGTTGTGGTTGTGGTGTCATGCTTTCATCCAGAGCGCTATTTTTTCGGCGCGACGGAAAGGATTTCCTTGATCGTCTTCTCGTCGGCATTCAAGATGCCGGAAGAGGGCAGCCGCGGCACGAGAGTCGCCCAGTTCATATCTTTCGCAAAAATCGTTTTGAAGAGAGGGAGGGATTCCTTCGTTCTTCCAACATTAACCAGCGCGACCGCGTGCCAGAACTTCATTTCAAGGTTTTCGGGAAACATTGCTTCGGCGGCCCCATACTCACGGAGTGCAGCATCGACATCGCCGTGCTCGACGGCCAGATCGCCGGCGTTCATGTGCTCGTACGCGCGATGCACGCGGATCAAACGTCGAAGCTCCTTCAGCGGCTCCTCATGATCTTCTACACGTAATTCCATCACACGGTCGGCCCAGGAGCGTCCGGTGGATTTCGGTTTGACGATCAGAATTGCGGCAGATTGCTTTCCGCGTATGTCTCCTCCGACCGCCTCGGCGGCATCGAGGGCGGCCATCATGCGATCGGCAAGGTTGCCTTGAGCCGTCTCGAAGGCTTTCGACATGGCAGGCCAGACTTTGTCGTTGAGCATGAGATTGGCTTGCACGGAGTAATTGCGGCCCACAATATGTCCCGCGCCCTGGATACATTTGCTTCCGGTGTGAGCGGCAACGTTTCCGTTCGCGTCAATCATCGCCACCTGCCGAACGTCCCTGCCCGGATCCGATGCAAGCAGCGATTGGAGAGCCTGCTGTGCCGTCTTTCCGGCACGCATCAGATCGAGTCCCAGCGGCCCGTAGGCCGGATCAACGAATGACTGCGTAGCAACCGCGCCCACGCCCGCCTCCGCCCACGTCACTATTGAGCCGACACTGAACCAATGCGATTGCACAGCGACCCCCATTTCGCCCGTGACAGTGTCGCGTGCAACAATCGAGTAGGTATGAACGGGACGAGAGAGATTGTGCTGTGCTGTTGCAATGCTTGTGCAGAGCACGAGTACGGTGAGCATTCTTTTCATGATGGGGTTCCTCCTTGAATGAATGGTAACGCTCAACGGGCCGCGTGAATTCTACGACGGTTCTCGCCTATCGCGCGAATTCGGCTGCCGTTTGTGTGATTGTCGCGATATCGGTGGCCACGCGAAGAACGATACGCCATTTCCCATTCCTTGTCTCCGCAATGATGCGTCGAGTCGAATCAAGATATGCGGGCCAGAGGTGATGAATTGACGAAAGGTAGTGATCCACTGCTTCAATGCGCTGACGGCGGCCCCGCTGTTCTGCTGCCTCGACGCATGCCGGATCGTACACGCGCTCGCCCTTCTGGTTTGCAGCTCGTGGACAATTTCGGATGTCTTTGTCAATTTGCTCTCCGGCGGCAAGAATGTTCCGCTCAAGCTCCTTCTGCGCTTTGCTGAAGAACGCCATCTGCAAACGAAGATGCTGATTCGCTGCATCCTCATTACTGCCGTCCCGATCGGCATGAAGCGATAGCTCGCGCAGAAGTACCTGCAGCAGCGTATCAACATCCTGCGGACAGCGAGCTGTCGCTTCGGCTGCATCTAACGCCGGCGTGGGCAGGTGCCGAAGAGATTCTTCCGGCTCTTGCGCGAATCCCCTTCCGAACAGAAGCCCGGCGGCACATGCAAGCCACGGTATCATTCGTTTCATTCCGTCATCGGCAAGATTGATCGGAGCATGAGCATGAAATGACAGAAGCTTCCTGCCAACACAAACAGGTGCCAGATTTCGTGAAAGCCGAGAATGCCCGGGAGCGGATTCGGTTTCTTCATGCCGTACATCACCGAACCGACGGTGTAAAACGCCCCGCCTGCAAACAGCCAGACCAGTCCTTCCACCGTCAGCGCTCGAACCAACGGAACGATGGCAACAACGGCCATCCATCCCATCAAGACATAAAGCGATGTAGAAAGCCATCGCGGGGCGTCCAGCCGGAACGCGCTAAAGAACATGCCGGCAACGGCTACGAGCCAGATGACGAGAAGGATCGCCGTTCCCCACGCGTCCGGCAAAGCAATCATGCAGATGGGTGTGTACGTTCCCGCAATAAGCACATAGATCATCATGTGATCGATCCGACGAAGAACGAGAACCATGTGCTCGCCTGCAGGGAGAAGGTGATACAACGCGCTCGATGTGTACAAGAGGATGAGGCTTGACCCGTAAATGGAAAAAGCGACGACATGCTGCGGCTTATTGGCACCCGCAGCGGCGCCTACCAGCACCAGCAATGCAACCACGGCAAGCAACGCGCCCGCTGCGTGGGTGAGGCCGTTCACCGGTTCACGGAATCGAAATCGTCTCACATCAATGAGCGTATCGTTCGGCATGCCGTTTAATGATACGCAAAGCCTCCCTGCGAATCAATGCAGCGGACAGACAAACGTGAGGTCAGAGCCTCTCTCCTGCGCTGCCTATGCGCAGCGTGAGCGGCCAGCTTATACGGCGCATCTCCGTCGGGCTGCCCCATGCGTCGGAGAGTTTCTGCGTGATAAGGTCAAGCGGATTTGCATTGTTCTGGTCGATGTATCTCTGCGTTGCCGACCATGACCGCAGGTAGCCGATGAGATGATCCAACGTCCATTCGCTTACCATTTCAATGCGAGGTGGTGTGAGTTCACGAAACGGGAAGGGGAGTGAACGGTAGCCGTCCGTGAGAAACTTCCGTTCCGGCGGCCAGTACGTCCGGAGGATTTCGTCATGATAGTGACGAATGATGGCGTCAATTGCCGGCGTTATTGTGTTCAGATAGTACGTCCATGCAGCAAAAACGCCGCCTGGCTTCAGCACCCGCCGAACTTCGTCGTAGAATGGATCGAGCGCGAACCAGTGCAGCGCCTGCGCCGTAGCAACAAGATCGACCGAGCGCGTTGGCAGGCCGATGGCTTCCGCACTTCCGAGCCGGTAGGTGATCTTCGGATGATGGGGTGCGTGTGCAAGCTGTTCCGCGCTTCTGTCGATCGCAATCACGCGCTCGAAATGCCGCGCAAGCCCGACCGCCGCCTGCCCGTTGCCGGTTGCACAATCAACCGCCAGCTCGTGTTCGGGTGTGATGGAGGCGAGGTATGCGAACAATTCGTTCGGATAGCCCGGCCGGTATTGGGCGTACTCGGCTGATTGTTTCGAAAAATGATCCTTGTCGAACGAGGGCACTGAGTTCATAGACGAATAGCCAGCTTCACACCTCCGGCGGCTGCATGCTGTACTGTGCCCACTCCTCGCGCGTCGGGCCGTACAGGCCGGGGACCGCGAGTCCGGCTATGCGCATCAACACGATCATTTCGCCGCGGTGATGAATTTCGTGAACGATGAATCCCTGCAGCGAGTGCCCGCGTTTCCATTTCTGACCGTACATGTCGTCAACAACCTCCAGCGTGGCATCCGTCCAGTTCTTTTTCACTTCCTCCAGCAATGAGATTGCCACTTCGCTGTAGCCCCTGAAGATTTCCTTCGCGGTTGCCGGCATGGGGTCGTTTTCCTTCGGGCCTGCGAGCGTCAGTCCCATTTTTCCGCCCATCTCGGGGATCATTGTTGTGATGTGCCAGGCGAGGCGGCCCAATGTCCGTACCTCGGGGTGGATGACTCTTGTCAGTGATTCGTTGGTGAGATGTTTGAAAACCTTCTGCGTCCGCTCAAGCTCGGCGGACCAGAGGTGTTCGAAGTCGGAAATGGTGCGAATCATCGTTGTCTCCAGTTGTGAGTATGTTCAGCGAAGGGTATTCCCGAGCATTCGCAGCCGCGCTGCTTCAAATTCGTCTCCCTTGTTCCAGCGCGGCATATCGGCGGCATTTGCAAGCTCGTTAGCGACGAGGAACATGAGCTGCACGTCCTCCACTGCGCCGCGCAAATCCCAATCATCATGGATCTCATCGCTCGGCTGATGATAGTGTCGCATGATGTACTCGTCAACTTTCTGCTTTGCAAAATCCGCCGGCCTTCCAAGATACTCAACGCCGCCATCGAGGTACATGCAGGGAATGCCGACGCGGGCAAAGTTGAATTGATCGGAGCGGTAGAACGACCCCTGCTCGGGGAACTGATCTGGTTTGACCGCGCGTCCCTGCCATGAAGCAACCGCTTTGAGCGTGCTGTCAATCGTGGACTTCCCGAGTCCGATCATCACCACATCTTTTGTGCGACCGAAGATGTTCAGGCCGTCAATGTTGATGTTGGCGGCGATCTTCTGAAGAGGGAACGTTGGATTTTCGACGTAGTACTGAGAACCGAGTGTGCCGGATTCTTCAGCGCCGACGGCTGCAAATACCAGGGAACGCCGCGGGCGTTCAGGCATCGAAGCGAACAGGCGGGCAATCTCGAGCAGGGCACTCACCCCGGTTGCATTATCGAGCGCACCGTTGTTGATCGAATCACCGTTGACAGGTTTGGTGATGCCGAGATGATCGAAGTGAGCCGTCAGGATTATTGCCTCGTGCTTGAGTACGGAATCGGCGCCGGCAAGCACGCCGAGAACGTTTGCCGTTTCGCTCCGCTTGATGGCAGTGCGGATGGTCGTTGAGAGCCGGAGGCCGAGGGGAAGGGGCTTGAATGATCGAGACGCCGCACGTTTGGTCAGCTCGGAGAGCGAGTACCCTGCCTGCGCAAGAATCTTCTCCGTTGTCGCTGTGGACGTCCAGCCGTTGAAGCGAGTGGCCGCGGCGTCGGCGCGTCGTTCCAGCTCGAACTGTTCGCCGGTCCATGAGTTTTCGACCACATTCCATCCGTAGCCTGCCGATTCTCTCGTGTGGATGACGATAGCGCCGGCCGCGCCTTTCTCCGCCGCAATCTCGAACTTGTACGTCCAGCGGCCGTAGTATGTCCGGCCCTTCCCGCCGAAAAATGATGGATCGGCGGACGGCGGGTCGTCATTGAGAAAGAGCAGTACCTTTCCGCGCACGTCGGTTCCTTTGTAGTCGTCCCATTTTTGCTCGGGAGCCACGATGCCGTAGCCTACGAAGACAATCTCGGCATCACGCACTTCGACGAGCGGTTGCTGAACTCCCGCCGCCCCGACAAACTCGCTGCCATACTGCAGTGTCATCACCCGGTCCTTGGATGCGATTGTGATCGAAAGCGACGGGTCTGCGGTTAGCGAGAGGATGGGGAAGCGTTGGATGAATGTGCCGTCATTCCCGCCGGGCTGCAAACCGAGAGCTTCCATCTGTGCGGCGATGTATGTTTGCGCGAGTTTGTCGCCGCGCGTGCCGGGCGCGCGCCCTTCGAGCAGATCATCCGAAAGAAAGCGAATGTGTCCCATGAGGGAGTTTGTGGTGATGAGCTTGAGCACTTCTTGTGCCGCAGCAGGCGGTGTATAGTGGGCTTGCTGCGCCGCGCCGTTGAACCCTGTCATGAACAGGATTGCGAGAACAAGGATTTGCTGATTCATGCCTTTAGGTGATGATTGTTATGGTTGATGTCGCGTATTCCATTCAAGAAAATGTCGCCGCGATGGGGGCTGACACGTCGGGCAGAAGAACACGTCGAAGCCGCGCACGCCTTCTCGCCGGATCGTTGTGCCGCAGCGCGGGCAGGGTTCACCCCGCCTGTTCCTGACCCGCATGTGCGTACGGACTTTGACATGAATGGGTTGCGCCGCCTGCTCGACGTGGGCGATCCCCCACTGCGGAACAGAACCGATAGCGTGGTAGAGACGTTCCAACTCCTCGTCCGAAAGTTTCCGGACGAACGTCTTGGGGTGGATGCGTGCCTCGAAAAGGATTTCATCGGCATAGGCGTTGCCGATGGCACTGAGGATGGTCTGGTCGTTGATGAAGACTCTCACCTGCTTGCCGGCGTGAGCAGCCGCAAGCTGCTTGAACAGCGGAAGCGTAAACTCTTTGCTCAACACCCCAACGCCCTGCTCCGTGTATTTTGGGATGACGCTGACGCCGCCTCTCCTAACGATATACGCCTTCGCCATCTTTTGCTCATCGCAGAGGTTGAGTTTTGATTCGTCGTCGAGCGTGAGCGAGAAACAGAGAAACCCTTCGGGCCTGTCGTTTGGCTTCTGGTGTTGCAGTTTTCCAGCGAGCATGAGATTCAACACCAGATCCCGGTCTTCCGAAAGCTCGAGCCGAAGAAAGGGTCCATGGAGTTCGCATGCCTGGATTCGTTTTCCCGTCACAGCCTTATCGAACGGTTCATCAATCGCCACACGCAGGACGACCGGCTGCTTGACGACAGCAGCAGTGATCGTCCGTCCGCAAACTTCGCTGCGGAGGTATTTCTGGATGTAGAGAAGGTCGGGGAGTTCGGGCATCGGCGAATCAAAAGCCGGAAGGACTTTCGATATCCATTTCCGACTTCAGCGACGGATTAGCATAGATGACGGTATTACGTTTGTCGGAGATTTGAATTGCCCAGTCGCCTTTGGCGTTGCGGACAACGGAGCCGAAGAGTTTTCTCAGGCGGAGCTGTGTGAATTTTTCCCAGAACACCCAGCCGAAGTAGGCGGTGGCATTTTCGAGATAGAACGCAGGCACGCGTTCGCCCGGTTGCACATCGATCGTTGCAACGGTTGATGCGCGGTAGCCGTGCTCGACAAGTACGTCAACGAATTCGGAGGAGACGTCACGCGTTTCCCAGCGCAGCTCATGCCGCGCCCGCTTGACAATCTTTCCTTCAACGATATCAGAAAGAACTTCTTTGAGTTGATCGGTAGAAACAGACATGCCGCGCTTGGCGTTCGGATCAATCGAGAGCGCAGGGGATAGGCACGCCGAGGAAGATGCCATCGGGACTCACGTCGGCGCGATACGCCATCAGTTCAACGCCCTGCCGCTGTGCTTTGCGGACAATTTTGCCAAATTCCGGATCAACATCAACGGCGGGGGCAAGCACGCCGCAATCCCCACGCTGAACAAAGAAGAACGCAACGGCTCGATGCCCCTGTTCGGCGACTTCGGTCAGGTCAGCAAGCCCCTTGCGTGCGCGCGCGTTCGGGGTTTCGGGAAACCTGGCAACGCCGTTCTCGACCCACGCCACATGATAAACGTTCATGAAGAGATTCTGATCGGGTCCCTGCATGAGAATGTCAACTGTCTTTCGGTGTCCATACTCGGCATCGAGTGTCAGGTCGGTGAAGGCGGCAAAGGGAGGGATGTGTTTCTGGCGAAGGCTCTCGGCCACGACTTTTCTCGGCACGGAGACATTGACACCAACCCACGTTCCGTTCATGTTGATCATCTCCCACGTGTACGCGTTGCGTCGGTGAGGATCTTTGCTTTCAGAGAGCAAGACGGGCCGTCCCGGCTCGCAACAGCCTACCATCGTTCCCGAGTTGGGACAATGAGCAGTGACCGTAGAACCATCCTCAAGCTGGACGTCCACCAGGAAACGTCGGTACCGCTTGACGAGCTTTCCCCCAAGAAGCTTCGTCGAGAATTTCATTGTGTGCGCGTGAAGCAATGAATCCCAGAAGGAATAGAATCACTCTCCGAAGATGATTGAATCTCTGCTCATACTTGTTATCTTGTATCACAGACTTCCATCATCCTTCACCACGCGATACATCGGTTCATGGCACGCATCGGATTTGTTTATGACGAAAAGTTTCTCGCGCATCGCACGCCGCCGGGACATCCGGAACGTCCCGAACGGCTTCGCCATCTTGTGCAGCACTTGAAGGAGACGCCCCTGTGGCAAAACCTCACGCACCTCCAACCAAGTCCTGCGAAGGAAGACGATATTCTTGCGGTTCACAGTCGCGAGCACTTTGTGATATTGAAGGAGGTATGCTTGCGCGGCGGCGGCATGTTGGATGAAGGAGACACGCACGCCGTGCGAGAATCGTTCGATGCTGCAGTGCTTGCGGCGGGTGCGGTTATCACGGCCGTTGATGCTGTTCAAGAAGGAAAGATCGACGCTGCGTTCTGCGCCGTTCGTCCACCGGGTCATCATGCCGAGCGTGACCGGGCGATGGGCTTCTGCCTGTTCAATAACGTTGCAGTTGGTGCGCGCTATGCCCAACGTCGGCACGGCGTGCAGAAAGTTGCTATTCTTGATTGGGACGTGCACCACGGGAATGGTACCCAACATATCTTTGAGGATGATCCTACAGTTTTCTACATCAGCCTGCATCAGTATCCATTTTATCCGGGTACGGGGTCGCGGGAAGAGCGGGGAGTCGGGAGGGGGAAAGGCTTTACGCTGAATATTCCCCTGCCCGCCGGTACGGGCGAAGAGCGCTACGTGGAAGCGTTTGATCGAGAAATCCTCCCTGCGCTGCAGGAGTTCACGCCGGACCTGCTCATCATCTCCGCAGGATTCGATGCTCACCGCGATGACCCGCTCGGCGGCATGAGGCTTACTGATGAATCTTATGCGAGAATGACTTCCTTGGTGAATGGCATTGCGCCGATTGTATCCGTACTGGAAGGGGGATATCATCTCGACGCATTGGCAAGGAGTGTTGAGCGTCACATCATGACGATGTTGTGAACACACAAAAGTTGCATGAGAGGCCATAATTGCCTAATATCCTCGTGTGGACCACCACCACGGAACTATTCCATCCGTCCCTTTACCCATCATAAGGAGGTTCTATGCGCTTGCTTGCAAACGTTTGCATGCTGATGGTTGCTGCCGTTCTTCTTGGGCATGCTCAAGAGGTCGCTCGCAATCTCAGAGTCGTGCCGGTACCAGGGGAGTTCTTGCCGGTCGCCAATCCTGAGTGGGGTGGCGACGTTGCCATCACGAACAGGGAACCGCTTGCCAATCCTATCGGTGCAGGTAGGGCCAACGGAACCGGGTACGTTGCCGTCCCCGATACCGGTATCGTCTCCAATCGCGGTATCGTTGTGTACAAAACAACGAATTTTGGAGCGACCTGGTCAATGTTCCAAACTGTGCAGCCTGCATTTGTCGTCACCAAGCAGAAAATGGTCCGGGCTTCCAACGATTCGCTCTACCTTTTCTTCCTGACCAGTTCGTTTGGCGGCAATGGGTTGGTGTACTACTGGAATATCGAAACTGCCACGATTCGACAGTTTGATTCGACGAATATCCGCGACTTTGATGTCGCAACTTCGAGTCAGGGAGGGATGTATATCTTTTACGACTACCTTCCCGACAACCGGATCTTCCGCGCTGCTTCAGCCGATTTTGGTGCCACCTGGCCTCAGCGAGGGACGGTGACCAGTGCCGGATCATACCCGCGTGTGTTCTTGAACACCCGGGCCGCCGGTCTTGATACACTCATTTTGAACTACTTCGGTCCTGTGAAACCCGATACGCTCAGGTCGGTTATCAGGCAAGCTCGGTATCGGGAGGTTGCTCCGGGAAACCTTTCGTCCATTGCATTCATTGATGTGGAAACCGATACAACCGTATTCCGCGGCGAGTACAAATCTGTCAAGGTGGACAACGTGGTCTGGTTCTTCAACACGCGCGGCTCTACCGGGGCGATTGATATCCAGTGCCGCGTGAGTACGAATTCCGGCGTCTCCTTCGATGCGCCGTTCCTTGCTGCGGGCAATGCTGCGATTGATGAATACTGGTTCGATGTCACCAACTACATCGTCGGTGCGGGCGGGGTGGACTTTATCTACTACGCCGACAGTCTCGGAGCAACTGTAGATAACAACACCGACAAAGTGATGTATGGCTTTCTCGCTAAAGGATCTCCTTCGACCGTTTCCGGGCGGCGGCGCATCAGCGATCATCCGCTCACGTGGTCACCGCGAAACTACATCCCGAGCATCTTTGAATACTACGCCGGATCGGGCGAGCTTGGTGTCCTCTGGGTAGGACTCGATGGCGCCCAGCGGAAAGTGTACTATGATAGCTACTTCGCAACGACAAACGTAGAACAGACACCGAATCTGCTGCCTGAAGTCTACGCGCTCAAGCAAAACTATCCTAACCCATTCAACCCAGCCACCACGATCGAGTTTGCCCTTCCGCAGAAGGAATTCGTGACGCTGAAGGTGTATGATCTCCTCGGACGTGAAGTGGAAACTCTCGTATCGGAGACCCTGGAAGCCGGCTCCTACAAGACACGCTTCGATGCCGGGAGGCTCGCAAGCGGAATGTACGTGTACCGACTGCAGGCAGGAAGTTTCTCGGATGCGAAGAAACTCATGTTGGTGCGCTGAGGCTTTTGCCCGGCTTGATGGAATCGAAAAGATAAGGGACTCGCGAGAGTCCCTTGTGTTTTAGCACGGCGTTGTTGGTGGCTGTTTATGCTAGCGTCAACCGCCTGCCCTTTGGGTCGGGAATGGGGTCACCGTATTCTTTTGCGGTATCAATCCAGAGTTGAATAGCCTCCTTCACATTCTGCAAAGCTGCTTCCTGCGTATCTCCATGAGCAATGCATCCGGGAAGGTCGGGAACCTCGGCGATGAAAACCTCGTCTTCCATGCTCCAGTAAAAGATGATTTCATATTTGGAATTCATGGCAACTTCGTCAGCTGGTACTTGAGTAAGAGATTGCGAACCTGCTTCACCTGATATCGCTTTGCTTTCGATCCAATCACGTTGGAGGTTTATACGTTCTTCAATTCCAGGTCGCCGAAAAATATAATGCGCGCCACGAACGCGCTTTTCGAAGCCCAATCATTCCAGCAATCCACATAAGTCATCGAACGCTATGTTCGCGTCCGACTGGGCAAGAAGAATCTGTTCAATGAGCTTCTGGAATCTGTCCATGGTAACACGCCCAAAAAATTTTGCACAGTTGCCGTCGAAAGTCAATCGATTTGCTTCGTGAGTAAATCACGTCTTGCTTTTGTCCAAGACTTTTGATTACCTACCTGAGCACTCCTCCATTCAGTTTCAGGGTTGATATGAAATCCCATCCGCCGTTGTACTATAGCGATTATCTTCAACTCGAGAAGCTGCTTTCATGTCAGCAGCCGGAAAGTGCCCGGCATGGACGTCCCGCGCATGATGAGATGCTCTTCATCATCGTCCACCAGGCGTACGAGTTGTGGTTCAAGCAAATCCTGTATGAACTGGATGCCGTGATCCAGGCATTTCACTCGGACTTGGTTGATGAGCGACAGGTGCATATTGCCGTGCATCGGCTGCATCGGATAGCGGAGATCCAGAAGCTTCTTCTTGCACAAATTCGGATTCTGGAAACGATGACGCCGTTGGATTTTCTGGAGTTTCGAGACCTGCTCTATCCGGCTTCGGGTTTTCAGAGCTATCAGTTCCGGTTGGTGGAGAACCGCATTGGCGTACGACCGTCGCATCGTCATGTGTACAAGCCCGGCGAGCCGTACTATGCGAATCTTTCCGAAGAACACCAGCGCATCGTACGGCAATCGGAGCAGGAACCGACGTTGTTTGACGTCATCGAAGATTGGCTGGAACGGACGCCGTTTCTCTCGTTTC
Source organism: Ignavibacteriales bacterium (assembly GCA_037441705.1). Classification (GTDB taxonomy): domain Bacteria; phylum Bacteroidota; class Ignavibacteria; order UBA10030; family UBA6906; genus CAADGV01. Next base: position 21,379 of record JBBIRR010000024.1, on the reverse strand, counting down.
ATGGCTTCGATTTCTTGGGAGAGTATGAGAAGGCCGTTCGGCGTTCGGGCGAAGGGCTCCGCATGGCCGAGATTGATCTCAAAGCAATTCTGGACGATGCGGTTCACGAAAGCTTGAGAAGGGAAAACAAGCGACGCTTCTCGCGCAAAGCCATGGTGGCGGCGCTGTTCATCTCGCTCTATCGCGACGAGCCGATTCTGCATCCGCCGTTCGAGCTGCTGACGGCGCTGATTGAGATGGACGAGCAATTCACCGCGTGGCGCTACAACCACGCCTTGATGGTGCAGCGCATGATCGGCACGAAGACCGGCACGGGAGGGTCATCGGGCTACGAGTACCTCAAAGGGACGCTCGAGCCGCACAAAGTGTTCTCCGATTTGCTCACCATCTCCAACTACCTGATCCCGCGCTCCGAGCTGCCCGACCTTCCCGAAGAGGTGAAGAAGCATGTTGCATTCTGGCACACGGTGAACGCAGCGACTGAGGTGGCTGAGAAATGAATCTGGACCTGACCGGCAAACGGGCGTTTGTCTGCGGCAGCACGCAAGGATTGGGTAAAGCATCCGCGGTCGAGCTTGCGTTGTTAGGGTGTTCGGTTACTCTTCTGGCGCGCAACGGCGAGGCCCTCAAGAGTGTATGCAAGGAGCTGGACGCGTCGAAAGGTCAGCAGCACGACTATATCGTTGCTGACTTTACTCAGCCTTCTGTTCTGAAGGAACGAGTACACGAGTATCTCGCGGGGCACGCGCCCATTCATGTTCTTGTCAACAACTCGGGCGGGCCTCCCGGCGGAGAGATTGTTGAAGCGCAGGTAGAAGAGTTCACGAAGGCCTTTGCACAACATCTCGTCTGCAATCATATTCTCGTGCAAGCCGTCGTCCCCGGCATGAAAGCCGCAGGCTACGGACGCATCATCAACATCATCTCCACGTCCGTGAAGCAACCGATTGCCGGACTCGGTGTTTCCAACACGATTCGCGGTGCGGTGGCATCGTGGGCGAAGACCCTTGCCGGTGAGTTGGCGCCGTTCGGGATTACGGTGAACAATGTGCTGCCGGGCATGACGAAAACGAGCCGGCTTGACTCACTCATTCGTGCAAAGGCGGAGAAAACAGGAACATCGGTTGAAGAGATCACTCGCGCAATGATCGCCGAAATCCCCGCCGGGCGCTTTGCCATGCCGCAGGAGTTTGGCGCGGCGGTAGCGTTTCTTGCAACGCCGGCCGCGTCGTACATCAACGGTATCAACCTGCCGGTGGATGGCGGAAGGACGCTGTGCCTATAGGTTGCTCTCACGGCAGAGGGAATGGCGACGGCCTTCGGCCATTTCGTGTGCTTCGTGGATGACGATTCGTTATGGAACAACTTCGCAACTACATCGACGGCAAATTCTTCGCCCCTGTGTCCGGGCAGTACATCCAGAATTACAATCCGGCAACAGGGGAAGTGTACTCGATGTTGCCGGATTCGGATGAGCGCGACGTTCAGCTGGCGGTTGACGCGGCACGCAAAGCGTTTTCTTCGTGGTCGAGAATGCCCGCCGAAGAACGTGCGCGCGTCCTTCAACGCATTGCCGACCTGATCGAGCGTGACCTCGATGAACTTGCCCTTGCAGAATCCATGGACCAGGGCAAACCGGTGTGGCTCGCGAGAGAAATCGACATTCCTCGCGCGGCGCGCAATCTCCGGTTCTTCGCCTCGGCGATCGTCGCATTTGCCAGTGAAGCACACCCGATGGAGAACACGGCAATCAACTACACACTGCGTCAGCCGTTGGGTGTCGTGGGCGCAATCTCTCCCTGGAATCTGCCTCTCTACCTCTTCACCTGGAAGATCGCTCCCGCACTCGCGGCGGGCAATTGCGTCGTCGGAAAGCCATCCGAGCTGACGCCGATGACTGCCTCGATGCTTGCGCGCTTGTGCATCGAAGCGAAGCTCCCGCCCGGCGTGTTGAACATCGTGCACGGCTACGGCACCAAAGCCGGGGCTGCAATCACAGCGCATCCGGAGATCACTGCCATCACGTTCACCGGCGGAACCAAAACGGGCGGCGAGATCGCGCGGGTTGCCGCTCCGATGTTCAAGAAACTCTCGTTAGAGATGGGGGGAAAGAATCCCACCATCATCTTCGCGGACTGCGAGTACGAGAAGATGTTGGAGACAACCATCCGTTCGTCGTTTCAGAATCAAGGGGAGATTTGCCTCTGCGGCTCGCGCATCTTCATCGAGCGCCCGCTGTACAAGCGATTCAAAGAGGATTTTGTCGTCCGCACCAAACAGTTGCGGGTCGGCGATCCGCTCGAACGAACAACCGACATCGGTGCGATCAATTCCCTTCCTCATCTCAACAAGATTCTTTCGTACATGACGCTTGCTGAATCGGAGGGCGGAAAGATTCTTTGCGGCGGCAAGCGTGTCTATCTTGATGGTCGCTGCAAGTACGGTTGGTTCTTCGGACCGACGGTGATCGAAGGGCTGCCATACAATTGTCGGACGAACCAGGAAGAGATCTTCGGTCCCATTGTGACACTGATTCCCTTCGACGAAGAGGAAGAGGTCCTCGCATACGCGAACAGCACACCGTACGGCCTGGCGGCGATTCTCTGGACGAACAATCTTGCTCGGGCGCATCGTATTGCAGCAGAGCTTCAAGCCGGCATCGTGTGGGTCAATTGTTGGATGGTGCGTGACCTGCGAACGCCGTTCGGCGGGATGAAAAACTCCGGCGTCGGTCGTGAAGGAGGATGGGAAGCACTGCGCTTTTTCACCGAACCAAAAAATATCTGTGTTGCATTATAGCAATGGAAGTTGGATTGATGCAGAAGATGCGAACCAACGTCTGGCGTCTCTTGACCGTTCCTCTTGAAGGATATTCGATTGCAAATGTCTGCGAACGAATTCATCTCTTCACGCGCTCCTGAGCCTGTAGGGCCTTACCCTCACGCACGGCGTGTCGGCAATTTGCTTTTTCTTTCGGGGATCGGGCCGCGAGAAAAAGGCTTCACCAAGATTCCCGGCGTCGAACTGGACGCCAACGGAACCATCCTCTCCTACGACATTGAAGCCCAATGCCATTCTGTTTTCAAGAATGTCAGGATGATTCTGGAGGATGCCGGATCGAGTTGGGACAAGATTGTGGACGTCACGGTTTTTCTTACGAACATGAAAAAGGACTTCGCCACCTTCAATCGTATCTATGCCGAGTACTTCAAAGATAATCAGCCGTGCCGTACGACCGTCGAGGTGGGCGCGCTGCCGACACCGATCGCCATTGAACTTAAGGTGATCGCAACGTTGTGAGTTTATGGAGGTTGTCGAGTTTATAGAGGGTATAGAGTTGTAGAGTGTGAGAATTCAGGGGAGCCAATCCATTACAGCGGAGGTCCCCGTGGCGAAGTTTGAACCATTTGAAGATATTATGGCGTGGCAGAAGGCGCGGGCGTTTGTTTCCGAAGGGTTTGCACGTAGAACGAACAAGGGAGTTTGCTCGCTTCCTTTCTATCTCCCAAGAATCTGTAGCTGAGGTTCAATCATTGCTGTTCGTTGCTCTCGGCCAACACTACATCACCGATGCTTTTTCAAAGCCCTCTACGGAGCATGCGACGAAATCTCAAGGATGATTTCAGGCTTCGTCTGCTATGTGGCAGACACCGAGCGCAGCCAACCCCTATGAACTCTACAAACATAATACGGAGGCTCTATGGCACTCACACCCCCTATCAACTTCAAGGCGTGGATTGACGAACATCGTCATCTTCTCAAGCCGCCGGTCGGCAACAAGTTGGTGTATGAGGATGCCGACTTCATCATCATGGTGGTCGGCGGACCGAATGCGCGCAAGGACTATCACTATGACGAAGGCGAGGAGTTCTTCTACCAACTCGAGGGCGACATCACGCTGAAAGTGATTGACGACGGCAAGCCTAAGGACATCCCGATCAGGCAGGGTGAGATCTTCCTGCTGCCGCCGAAGGTGCCGCACTCGCCGCAGCGCCCTGCAAATACGGTCGGATTGGTCATTGAACGGAAGCGTCAGCCCGGCGAACTCGATGGCTTCCTCTGGTATTGTGAAAAATGCGGCAGCAAGTTGTATGAAGAGTATGTGCAGCTCACCAACATTGTTACACAACTGCCGCCGATCTTCGATCGCTTCTACGGCAACGAAGCCAACTGCACGTGTAAGAACTGCGGCACCAAAATGGAGCGGCCGCCGAAGCCGGCGTAATGCCACAACGCGTCGACGCAGGCGAGCATTGGTCGCTTGCGTTGACGTCTCTGCGTTGCCACTCGAACCGGGAGGTGGTAGATTGTTCTCGGTGCGGCGGGCGTTGACGGACCGTTTGCTGGCCGCTGTGTCGTGGAGCGTTCAGCTGCGTGGAGGTTGAGCAGCCTGCGCGCCCTTCCTCTTCTTGTTCACAGATTCGATGATGAAGATAGACATTCACACGCATATTCTTCCGAAGAACTGGCCTGACTTGAAGGAGAAGTACGGCTACGGCGGCTGGGTGCGCATGGAGCATTACGCCCCGGGCTGTGCGAGAATGATGATTGACGACAAACATTTCCGCGACGTGGAGGAGAATCTCTGGGATGCACACGTTCGCTTGCACGACTGCGATAAGCAGGGGGTGAGCGTTCAGGTTCTTTCCACCGTGCCGGTGATGTTCAGTTACTGGGCGAAAGGACAGGATGCACTGGACCTTTCGCGATTTCTCAACGACCACATTGCAAGCGTTGTTGCGTCCGCGCCGGATCGTTTCATCGGGTTGGGAACGATCCCGATGCAGGCGCCCGAGCTTGCCGTGAAGGAACTCGAACGATGCGTCAAGGAGCTTCATCTTGCCGGCGTCGAAATCGGCACGCACGTCAACGATTGGAACCTGGACGACAAACATCTCTTTCCCATCTTTCAAGCCGCGGCGGAACTCGGCGCCGCCGTTTTCGTCCATCCCTGGGATATGATGGGGAAGGACCGCATGCCGAAGTACTGGCTGCCGTGGCTCGTCGGCATGCCGGCGGAAGTCTCGCTTGCCATCTGCACGATGATCTTCGGCGGTGTCTTCGAACGCCTGCCGAATCTGCGCGTGGCATTCGCACACGGCGGCGGCGCGTTCCCCGGCACGCTCGGCCGCATCGAACACGGCTTCAACGTTCGCCCCGACCTGTGTGGCGTGGACAATCCGCACAATCCCCGACGCTATCTCGGCAGGTTTTATCTCGACTCGCTCGTCCACGATCGAAGGATGCTGAAGTACATCCTCGAGCTGGTGGGCGACGACCATGTTGTTCTCGGTTCCGATTATCCGTTCCCGCTCGGCGAGCAGCGACCCGGCAGCCTCATCGAGCAGATGACCGATCTCGATCATCAAACGAAAGAGAAGCTCTACTCGCTGAATGCGCTGCGCTGGTTGGGAAGAAATGGAGGAAGGATGGATTGATGACTCCATGGTGAGCTGGTTGTTTCTGGATTTGAACTCCTACTTCGCCTCTGTCGAGCAGGAACTTCGACCGGAACTGCGCTGCAAACCTGTTGCCGTGGTTCCGCTGATGGCCGATACGACGTTCTGCATCGCTGCGAGTTACGAAGCGAAGGCGTTCGGTGTCAAGACGGGAACGCGGGTGGATGAGGCCAAGAGGATGTGTCCGGGTTTGATCCTGGTGCAGGCGCGGCATGAGGAATACGTCCGGTATCATCATCGGATTGTCGAAGCGGTGGAGGCCTGCATTCCTATTCACGCTGTGGTTTCCATTGATGAGATGGCGTGCAAACTCACTGGAAGTCAGCAGGATGTTGAGAAGGCAACGAAACTTGCTCTGCTCATCAAACAAACTATCAGAGAAAAAGTGGGCTCGACGCTTCGCTGCTCCATTGGTCTGGCGCCGAACCGCTTTCTGGCAAAAGTTGCCAGCGACATGCAGAAGCCGGACGGGCTTGTCGTAATCGAGCAAAAGGATTTGCCCGACATTCTCTACCCATTGCAGACGCGAGATTTTCCCGGCATCGGGCCGAGGATGGAGAAACGCTTGCAGGCGTACGAGATTTACACCGCAAAGCAACTGTTAGAATGTTCGGAACAAACGATGCGAAAAATCTGGGGCGGGGTGGTCGGCGCGCGATTCTACCATCTGCTGCGCGGCGAGGATGTCGAAGGTTTTGAAACGCAGCGGCGAACGGTAGGGCATTCACACGTTCTGCCGCCGAAGGAACGAACTCCGGAGGGTGCATACGCCGTTGCACAGAAACTCGTGCATAAAGCGGCAGCGCGTCTCCGGCGCCTGAACTACTGGTGCTCGAGTCTCGCCCTGTTCGTCAAATTCCTCAATCGGCCGAAATGGGAAACACACGTCAACTTTGTGGAGTGCAACGACACGTTGACGTTGCTCGAAGCGCTTCAGAAGCTGTGGAATGGATTTCCGAAAGGAGCAAAGCCGTTGGCGGTCGGCGTCACGCTGTACAACCTCGTCCCCGATCATCTCCACAACTTTGGAATGTTTGATGAAGAGAAGCGAACGGGTCTGGCGCTCGCTATGGACAAACTGAATGCGAAGTACGGAAAGATGGCGGTGCATTTCGGCGGTGTGAGCGGGCACGCGGCCCCCACGCGGATTGCATTTACCAATATCCCCGAGCTGGAAGATTTTGAGTTTGATGAGTAAGAACCACCACATGACATTCTCCGATGACAGGCGTTTTGCCGAGCAGCTTGATGCCGACGATCCGCTGAGGCACTATCGCGACCGCTTCTTGATTCCCAAAGGTCGGGACGGCAACGAGGTGATTTATCTGTGCGGCAACTCGCTCGGGTTGCAGCCGACAACCGTTCGGACATACGTCGAGCAGGAGTTAGAGGACTGGGCACGATGGGGAGTCGAGGGGCATTTCCACGCGCGCAATCCGTGGATGCCGTACCACGAATTGCTGACGGAGCAAACAGCGCGGCTGGTCGGCGCCAAACCCATCGAGGTGGTGGTGATGAATACGCTGACGGTGAACTTGCATCTCATGCTCGTCTCGTTCTACCGCCCGACGACGCGCCGGCACAAGATCGTCATCGAGGCACATGCCTTCCCGTCGGATCGCTACGCTGTCGAATCGCAAATCCGATTTCACGGCTTCGATCCCAAACGATCGCTCATCGAACTTCAGCCGCGGTTCGGCGAAGCCACGCTGCGCACAGAAGACATCGAAGATGTGCTTGAAGCAGACGGCGAGGAAATCGCGCTTGTGCTCCTGGGCGGCGTGAACTACTACACGGGTCAGGCGTTCGACATGGAGCGCATCACGCGCGCCGCTCAGGCGCAGGGCTGTCTCGTCGGGTTTGATCTCGCCCATGCCGCAGGCAATCTTCCGTTGAAGCTTCATGAGTGGAATGTAGATTTCGCCGTCTGGTGTTCGTACAAATATCTCAATGCGGGACCCGGAAGCATCGCAGGGTGTTTCGTGCACGAGCGCTACGCACACCGTCCCGACCTGCCGCGCTTTGCCGGATGGTGGGGACAGAACAAACACATCCGTTTTTCTATGGGTCCGACGTTCGATCCGATTCCCGGTGCCGAGGGTTGGCAGGTGAGCAATCCACCGATTCTCCCGCTTGCGTCTCTTCGCGCGTCGATGGCGATCTTCGAAGAGGTCGGCATGGAGGCGCTGCGCGAAAAGAGCATACGCTTGACGAGCTACACAGAGTTCTTGCTTCGCCGCCATGGCGAAGGGCGTTTCAGAATCATCACACCCGGCGATCCTCAGCAACGCGGCTGTCAGTTGTCTCTTCTGGTAAGCAAGGGCGGGAAAGCACTCTTCGAGCACTTGACACATCACGGCGTTGTGTGCGACTGGCGCGAGCCGAACGTCATCCGTCTCGCGCCCGTGCCGCTGTACAATTCGTTTGCGGATGTGTGGAGATTTGCCGACATCCTTGGACAGTTTTCATGGACGTGACTGCAGAGGGAAGCGCACAATGAAAAACAGCGTCGTCATCATCGGGGCGGGCCTTGCCGGTTCGCTTCTGGGCATCTACCTCGCACGCAGAAATTTTCACGTGCAGTTGTACGAGCGCCGCGGCGATATGCGTACAACCGACGTCGGCGGCGGCCGCTCGATCAACCTTGCGCTCTCCGTGCGCGGCATTCACGCCTTGCGGGAAGTGGGGCTCGCCGAGAAAGTGTTGCGCATCGCTATCCCGATGCGCGGACGCATGGTGCATCCTGTGAGCGGTGAGGTGTTCCTTCAACGGTACGGCCTCGACGAGCAGGAGGTGATCTACGCCGTGTCGCGAGCGGAACTGAACAAGTTCTTGATGAACGCCGCCGAGAAACACAAGAACCTGCACATCAACTTCAACGCGCGCTGCACGGGCATGAATCTCGAGACAGGCGAAGTGCAGATCGTCCATGAACAGACGGGAGAGGAGTTTACCGTTCTTCCGAAGACGGTCATCGGTGCCGACGGCTCGGCCTCTGCCATCCGCACGGCGATGGTGGAGAAGGGCATCAGCACGTTCACCCTCGAGTATTTGGACTACGGCTACAAGGAGCTGACGATTCCGTCGGGACCCAACGGCAAGCACATCATCGAAAAAAATGCGCTGCACATCTGGCCCCGCACAACGTACATGCTGATCGCGCTGCCGAACCTTGACGGCAGCTTTACCTGCACGTTCTTCTTTCCCCACAAGGGGGAGATCAGCTTTGAGACTCTCAACACGGAAGAACGAGTGCTCGCATTCTTCAAAGAGCAATTCCCCGACGTGGTGCCCTTGATGCCCGACTTCGTTCAGGAATTTTTCGAGCATCCCACCGGATCGATGGTCACGGTCAAAGGACTGCCGTGGCATGTGGATGGCAAAGTGCTGTTGCTCGGCGATGCGGCGCATGCCATCGTTCCCTTCTTTGGACAGGGGATGAACTGTGCGTTCGAAGATTGCACGTACCTGAATCTCCTGCTCGAGCGGCAGATGTCGATCGGTCGCTCGCCGGAGAAAGTGAGATGGGACCAACTCTACACCGAATTCGAAAAGATGAGGAAGAAGGATACCGACGCCATTGCCGATCTCGCAGTTGAAAACTTTGTGGAAATGCGCGACCATGTAGCGCGAGCGAAGTTTCAGCTCAAGAAGCAGATCGAGCGCATTCTCGCACGGCATTATCCGGGCCTGTTCATTCCGAAGTACACGATGGTGACGTTCCGGCGGATTCCTTACTCCGTCGCCCAGGCGCGCGGTGCGATTCAGGAACAGATCTTAGATCAATTATCGGAAACAATTACGCGGCCCGAGGACCTCGACCTCCATCGGGCTGACATCTTGATCAGCAAACATCTCGATTACATTGAGTAATGCATCATTCTGAGGGAAGCATGCCCACCAAACTCTCATCGGAGACGGTTACCGAAGGCGTTCGCGTGCGTGCAGCGGCTTTGTACATGCCGGATCAATCGCAGCCTGCTGCACGGAAATACGTGTTTGCGTATCGCATCGGCATCACCAACGAAGGAACGCAGCGGGTTCGATTGCTCTCGCGCCATTGGGTCATCATCAACGGCAGCGGCGACCGGGAGGATGTCCAGGGTCCGGGCGTCGTCGGAAAGTTTCCCAGCCTGGGACCAGGTGAACACTTCGAGTACACGAGTTTCTGTCCGCTGGATACGGAATGGGGAACGATGGAAGGATCGTTCCGAATGCAGCGGGAAGACGGCGAAACGTTCGATGTCATGATCGGACGCTTCTTTCTGGCAACGACTGCGCGCCCGATGGTCGAGGAGGCATGAACTACTGCAGCGAATGCGGCAAGCCCGTGCAGCGGCGCGTACCACCCGGCGATCATCGTCCGCGCTTCGTGTGCGACGCGTGCAACACGGTTCACTACGAAAACCCACGGCTCATTGTCGGATGTTTACCGGTATGGGAAGAACAGGTGCTTCTCTGCAAACGCGCAAACGAACCCCGCAGCGGCTATTGGACACTGCCGGCAGGGTTTCTCGAAACAGGCGAAACCGTCGAAGAGGGTGCCGTGCGCGAGACGCTCGAAGAAGCACACGCTGAAGTGGATATCGTTCGGCTCTTTTCGGTGTACAGCATCCCCAGTATCGGGCAGGTGTATCTCTTCTTTCTCGCGCGCCTGAAGAATCGTGATTTCTTCCCGGGGGCGGAGACGGAACGTACACAACTGTTTCGTGAGTCCGACGTGCGGTGGAACGAGATCGCCTTCAGCTCGGTACGATTCTCGCTCGAAAACTACTTTCGCGATTGCCGCACGCCGAGCGATCGTGTGTACGTGGGGAGTTACACGCCAACGATCGAAGCTGCACGCTGAAGCGCCTGTGATGGCATGCACGATCAAGACTTGACTTTGTGTGATGGGCAAAGTACATTGTAAACGGAGTTCACGCTGTACCGGGTATTCTTCAGGGGGATATTCGGTACGATGTGGTGACCCTGGGAAAGCGAGGTGGTTCTCACTTGAAGATTAACATAGGAGCCTCGCGCAAAGCTTGCTAGCGAGAGCTTTGCAAGGCTTCAGTTCTGTAGACGGTCCCGTTGCACGCGCAGCGGGACCGATTTGTTTTTGTGCTGCGAGCAAAGGCGGCGGTTGCTGAGCGTTACGACGGTTTCATCAACAAATCTCCTTTTCACCGCGCACGTTGTCACTGCTTGACGGTTGCCGTGGCAGTCGTGTTCAGCCGCTCGTTAATCTGTCGCACATATCGTTGAATCGAGAGAAGCACCAGAACGAGCGCAATGGTCGCAACGACAACAATCCCGCCTACAATCCCATACAGTCCGTTGAGCCTCCACGAAGCCTTCTTTGCTCTTGCAGCCTCGTACTCTGCCTCTGCCCTCATCAATTCGGCGCGATACCTCGCTTCGATGGCCGCAATCGTCTGGCTGCGTTCGTAGTTCTTTTCCGCGGCGAGTTGATAGTATGTCTCAAGCGCTTTCACGGCTTGATCGTTAGAGAAGCTCGTCAACATGGGGAAGAAGCTATCCGTTATCTCGATCTGCTCGCGGACACGATTATTGAAATAGCGATTGTACGCGTTGATGAGCGCGGCGAGGGCATCATTGCGCTTCTCCTGGGGGAACTTCTCGATCACTTTCCCGATGTATTCCACCAACGCGTAGCCGTCATTGGGATTCTTGTCGCCGAATGTTGCCAGTTTCGTGACATATTCGCTGCGATCGGCAGAGAACTTGGGCACAAATGTGCCTAACAGCTTTGCGTTGGAAATTGCCTGTGAAAGACTGCGTCCGTTCCAGGTCATGAGTGCCTTCCATACTGGCAGGCGCGCCTCCTCTTTGAACTGCCGGACGACAACAATGTGTGTGTCCAGCAATTGCTTCTTCTCACTGAACGTCGTGATTCCTGCCTGCGAGAAGGCTGACTCCAGTCTATCCAGAACGGCGGGGGAGCGTCGTATCCACCGCGCATACTGCGGATACTGGTATCCGTATGGGTACTCATAGTATCCTTCAGCCCCCCAACTGTATTTTGCGGGTGGTATGAGGCGCTGCATTTCGTCGAGCGAGGCACGATAGGCGATTTCCTCCGGTGATGCCTCAGCAGAGACCGGCGGTGCGACGGCTTGTTGCGGTGGTGCTTGCCATTGTGCTTCGCGTTCCGTTCGCTTTGCCGGAGCAAGTGCCGCCTTCAGCTCATCAGCGGTAACAGTCACCATCGGAGGATACTCCTCCTTTGTAACTGAAGATTTGAATGCGGGGATGATTCCCCACAAAAGCAGAAGCACTCCGCCGACGATACCCATCGCCGCCAGCGCAACAAAAATGTGCCAGAAAAACTGCGAGATGTTGAAGACGTACAGCTCTTCGATTTTGTTGATGAGGGATTTGAGCATGGGGGTCACCTTCTGATGATGTGTGGCGTAGAATGCCTCAGCGTAACAGAAGAAGTTTTTTGGTGGCAACGAACTCGCCGGCTTGGAGGCGGTACAGATACACGCCGCTGGGAAACCCTGCCGCGTTCCATGCGCGCTTGTAGCTTCCGGCCGCCAATTGCTCATCCACCAGTGTCGTGACTTCTCTGCCGAGCAGGTCAAACACTTTGAGTGTTGCGCGTCTAGATCTCGGTAGCGAAAACTCAATTGCTGTCGAGGATACCATCGCCTGAATCACTTCTGCAGCATCAGTTTTTTCACTTCCGAATGCGAGCCGGCCACCAACCGATAGAAATACGTACCGCTTGCGAAAGGCTGTGCATTCCACGCTACCTTGTAGGTACCTGCGGGAAGATGGTCCTCTAAGATTGTTGCCACTTCCTGCCCAAGGACATTGAAAACCTTGATTGAGACAGCTGATTCTGACGGCAACCCAAACTCTACGGTTGTGTTCGGATTGAACGGGTTCGGATAGTTTTGTCCTAACCAGAAGGAAGTTGGTGGTTCAGGAGACTGTAGTCTAACAGAGAGTATAGGGTCGATGCTTCGATAAATCCTACCCGTCGTTTGGATCCATGCGTAACCAGCGGGAGCGAACTCGATGCTTCCCACGTCGCGGACTGAGTCGATAATGCCCAGATTAAAGGCAGACCACGACGACCCATTGTTTGTCGATCGGAAAAGCCCGGCGGGATGGATCCCTGCAAAGATATGGCCAGCCGAGTTGGCAGCCAAGCGAATGGCATTGAGGCTTGGCAGGCCGGAGTTCACAGCCGTCCATGAATTTCCTTCATTGCTAGAATGGAAAACTCCATCAGTGACTGTACCCACGAGAACGTGACCACTCGCTGTTGCAGTGATGGGGCTGCAATTTGAACTGGTAATCCCCGAATTTGTCGGAATCCAATTGGCTCCCCAATTCGTCGAGCGATAGACACCGCTTGTCCCTGTTGCGGCAAAGACATTTCCTGCAGCACTTATCGTCAGTCCATTCACACATGGATCGAGCCCAGAATTCACTTGCATCCATGTCACCCCGCCATTCGTCGAACGGAAAACCCCACGGCACCAATAACCATCCGATCCGAATATTGTGTCCCCTTTGCTGGCGAACCAACTGAGTCGAGCAGTCACCGGGACCTGCGTCCAAGTCGAGCCGTTGTCGCTTGAACGAAAGACTCGGTCCAGATGAGTACCGGCGATCAGAATTCCATTTGAAGTGCAATGCAGTCCCACAATGTTCGTACTGGTAAGACCTGAATTCACAACTTGCCAATTCGCACCGTTGTCGGTTGATCGGAAAACTCCAGCCCCGGGACTTTCGGTGAACAACGTGTAACGTCCTTGGTATCCAACGAAAACATGTCCCGTGTTCTTGTTAACCGCGATGTGACCGGGAACTGATGGCGTCATATCTTGCCATATGTCGGTTTGAGATCTGGCCGGAGAAAGCACCGCGAAAGCCAATAACGCAATAATTCCTCGCATGTTAGATCCTTTCACTATTTGTCGAGCAAATGACGCTTGCCGGAATACGTGAACCATTGTCCGCGAAGAAACATGATACTTCAACATCTTTCTGACCCGAACGGGCGAGGTCACCGGCCATCTGCGTGACGCCGCAGCCATAGAGTGCCATGACCAAGGCAGTTGCAAACGCGGAAAGAAGCAGAGTTTTCATAACCAAATCTCCGTTTGAAAAGTTGTTGGAAGGAGTCTCGGATACCGAGCAGATTCCTTGACCCATTCATTCCAACACTCCAACACCTCCACAGAAAAAATCTCAAAAAAAATCTTGGGCTAAGGTTGTTGGATAATTCGGGGGTTGGGGTTGGATGTAGACGGTTGGGGGGGAAAACACTCAGCGTCAAGTCGCAGGTCAGTGCATTGCTTTCATTCGACCAAAAAGTGTACATTTCACCTGTAGAGAGCCATAACGCCATGCCGAAATACAAAGTCTATCTTGATACATCGGTCGTCTCGGCCCTTCATGATTCCCAAAATCCGGAGAGACAGTCTCTTACGGAGGAGTTCTTCCATCGAGCAAATGAGTTTTCCGTTTACGTTTCTGAGCTTACTCTTGCCGAAATCAACGCCACACCGGCGGAGGCGCTCAGACAAGCAATGTTAGCTTCTGTTGCTGGGTTTGATGTGATTGAAGGATCCGATGAAGTGCGGCAAATTGCTCTCAGTCTGGTGGCAGATGGAGCTATCCCGGAAGCATATGAGGAGGACGGACTCCACATAGCTTTTGCAATCGCTCACGGCATGGACTTCCTGCTCAGTGGGAACTTCAAGCATATCGTTCGACGAAGAACAAAAGATGCTGTTCGATTGCTCTCGTCCAGAAGAGGCTATCGTTACGTCGAGATCCTCTCACCGCCCGAATTACTTTGATAAGGAGATGCAATGCAGAGGCAAACTCTTACCGAAGATGAACTGAAGACGATACGCGAGTCTATTGAGCGGGAGTTTCCGCACGACCCGGCGTTGCAGCAGGTACACATTGCGAGAAAGATCCTCTCGCTTGAGGCAAAGAAAGCGGGGATCGACATCCTGGCATACGCTACCCTTTTGCGCAAGAGTTATGGGTCGGAATCAGGAAAAGCGGGAACGTGAGGTACGCGGTTCGCGGGTCAAGGTCAGGGCGTGATGGTTTCCCAGACCGTCGCATCACCCGCTAAATGCAGCATCTCGCGGAGCGCTCTGGCTAAGAAAGTGCGTTGTGATGCCAGCCGTCGGTTGTGGTGCAGTAGTCGGCGGGTTTGCCATAATCAAATCCGTTCGGATATCGTTCGCCCACGTTCGTTGGTTGATTGTTCGTCTCAAATATAGCCAATCAGGGATAGTATTCACAGACAAAAGACAAATGCGAGCGATGGGAGACGGAGACCAGGACACTGTTGCTTACGGCAGCATCTTTGCGGCAACGTATCTCTTGTTCATCGTCGGCGTGTGGACGAACGTGTCGCCGTTCCAGTAAAGGACGGAGTCCTTGAGGGCGTCCCGGTAGGCGAGATCAAGCTTGATGTCCGGTTTATCGGGAAAGTGCCTCCTGTAGATAGCATAGAATGGATCACTTCCCGTAACGTTAAGAATGCGCATCGAGTCCCCCAAGATGTACACCACACTCGGTACAACTTCGGGAGTCGAATCTCTCTCAGTGTGTTCTTGAGCGTGCACAACGAGCGTGTTGATGCCAGAGACTGATCCTTGGTTTATCACACTGTACGGAGTACGTCCTCTTGTCTTTCCCAAATCGGAAACCGGCAAAAGAACGTAGTACTTCTCAGCCGCCTCAGGAATCTCCTCCAAGGGAATCAGCTCGTCTGGAACCGGAGCGTGACCGGCAATTCTATCCGGGTCGAGTGCAGAGATGCATGCACGGTTGAATCCGTCATTGACCCCCGCGACGATCAATTCCTGTTTTCCATCCCTATCAACATCCATAGCAAGAAGAACACTAAGCCCACCGCGATGATGGTAGGCGCGCAGTTCGCGCCCTGTTCGAGTGTCGAGTTCAATGAGTTTTACAGGGGAGAATCCGGCGCTGCCAACCAGAGCAACAAGGCGAACGGGCGTACCCCTTTCTTTTAGGACAAGATGAGAAACAAAGGCAGGCTCACCGAACAAACCCACCCCTTTCTTGCCGAACGTGGCAAACTTGCCTGCTCCGATCCTCCATCGCAATGTCCCATCACCCTCAAAGCAATAGAGGGAATCAAGGCCGTGCTGGCCCGTTGGCGAAAGTCCCGTAATCAACAGGACATTGCTGCCATTCCCGTCAATGTCATCTACCGTCGCAAACTTTGGGCCGTAGTAGGAATGTTCAAATCCGAATCGTGTGCTTCCGTTGGGGATCTTCAGTGCAGGCTTCGACCAGAGAACTTCTCCTTCTTTGTTATACACGCGAAGGACTGCGTTCTTCACTTCGGCGTACAATGGGTTTGGATCCCTGGATGTCCTCGTCACGGTTATCGTCAGCAGTGCGAGTGTGGCGAGGCTGAAAGCACTTGCGGTTGCGAAGCGTACTGGATGAATCTTCACCCAATGGATGAACCGCTGCACTGCCGAGGGGCGGCGCAGCTCAAGTGCTTGCGCATACGTCTCCAGCATATCGCGTAAGCCCGTTTCCTCGTGGCGGACCACTCCTCGTTCCGGCAGGGCGAGGCGTTCCTCTTCCGCAAGCAGACGTCCCGCAAACTCGCGGTCGCGCTGTGTGGGTTCACTCTTCACTTCCTCGTCAATGTTCTTATACACCAGACTGAGTGTTTCCCAGTGGTCCCGGCACAGGGCGCATTTGCTGATGTGCTGACGCATTGCGTCCCGGGTCTCGCCGGTAAGACGTTCGGGGTGAAGGAGCAGTGCCTCGAGTTGTCGTTCGCTGGGATGGAAACCGATGAGTTGTCTATCGCATGTTAAGAATGTCTATACCAATTATTGCGGCATCGCATGGACGTTGCAGAATTCTCATAGCTCCGCCCTCAAACGTGCCGCAAGTTCGCTTCTTACTTCTCGCAAGAGATACTCCATCTTCGTCCGTAAGGTATTGTGATACTCTTCTTCGCTCACACCAAGATGTTGGTGCGCGTACCAGAAAAGGCTGGTAGTGCGTCCGTCTGAGGTCCAGTCTTTCATCATGTCGCAGAGCGCGAGAAACATCCCTTCCGCCTCTCTCCGGCTGACTTTTCCTTTTGCGAGATACGTAACGAGAATTTTTTCTTGAAGGCTTCGCTGTACCTGAAGTAGTATGCGAGCCACTTCCACATCGGAGAGACCTTCGAAAGTCGGTGTTATATTATGATCGGAGGCTTCCTCCCGTTCGACGTACACGAGCTTGAAGAGACTCACAAGATCGGTGAGGACCAACGAGCGGCGATAGGTGTTTTGCTCCGTGACGATTGCATGGACGATCTCCAGGAGTTCGGGGACGGTATGGAAGTATCGTGCCGCTCAAGGAAAAGGCGCTTGGAGATCCTCGACTGGGAAGGGATCATATTCATCCAAAGGATCGCCGTGGGTGGGCTGCAGGATGGTCCCGCGGAAGTCACGGGAGAGCGACATGCATGAGTTCTTGTTCTTCAGCGCGTTGCGGATGTTGCGCTTGATCTTTGTACCCGACGGATCGTTGAAGGCGTAGAGCTGTGCAAGGTGTCTATCGGTTATGCTTGCAATGGACGCCCTCAATGCCGCGACTAACTCATCACCCGGAATCTCGTCGAGCGGCGCATGTAACGCTGCAACCAGGCTCTGCATGAAGTGGAAGCAACCTGTTGCGTCACGCGCAAACACAGTGCCCAGGCAATCATACGCAAGCTCGGTAGGCGTTAAGCCTTGGTTTGCACCGAATCGCAATGCCGAAGGGCGTACGTAGCGCAGATGCGCCTCGCACATGACACGGGCGATCTGCACGAGTTTGCTCAGATGCTGCCGGTTGATCGTTCCACACGCGGCCTGATGTATGAGCGTTCGCAGTTGTTCGGAGTCGAACGACATGCAAGATTGGTCAGTTCATGAGGACCAGTTCTCGTGAGCTTGATCGCCGCTTGCGACTCGGCAGAAAAATGAGTGCTGTCCTACCCGAAGAGTATAGCATGAGAGCGCGTCTTCTCTTGTCGAGGAGGGTCTTGTAGTTGGTGCCCGAAAGCCAATGAGATCGGCCCAAGTGTGAAAGTGGGTGAGATGGAGCAGCGCGGCCGTTTCTGTTCGTGGCTTTCAGCCTTCTTCCAAAGAGCCGACGAGACAAGCTAACGAGGATAGCCATATCCCAAATTGTTGTGTTTTCATCATGAAAGTTGCACATCCCACTTCTTCTCCGTACCATATTTCACGCAACCGGTGGTACCCCTGGGCAGAGCGGTTGTATGAAGGGGAGAGGCGGGCAATCACGAACGCACAGCAACGAGAATCATTTCAATCGGGGGGGCGTTGTTACGATGTCGTTCCGTGTCGGTGTCCTTGCTCTTTGTTTGCTTCCTCTCGAGGCGCTGAGCAGCGAGCATCCGCTGCTGGTCGGTGTGCGGCTGGCTGAAACGCAGTATCGCGATTGGCGCTACGGTCATCGGACCCATCGCAAACAAGTGAACTGCGTGCAGTTCATGGTTGCCGTTGTGGAGAATTTGCTTGGTCGTGAGTTGGATCCTGAGGAACGCTCGGCGATCATGATCAGCAACGTTCGACGCCGCCACCTCGAACGCTTGGTGAATCGGGACGACAAGCGGATTCGGGGGATTCAGACTGCGCTCGTTGAAATGCAGAAAGGGGAGGTCATTCGGCCGGAGGATGCGCTCCCCGGCGATTTCGTTCAGTTCTGGAAGCGTTACAACGGTCGCTGGCGGGGTCACGCATCCATCATTATTGATGTGATCGAGAGGAATGGATTGCGTTGTGCCGTCGTGTTCGGCGCGCACAGCACGCTCAACGGCGTCGGCATCGGCGAGTATGAGGTCGGCTTGAACGATCCCGACATCAAATCGTATATCGTGCGTTTCAAGAAGTAACGTTCCGAATCATGGACTCGAATCGCTTGTTCATCACACATTCTGCTGCGTTTCTTCAGGACGAGTTTCTGCCGCGCATTCGCATCGCCCTCGAACACCTTTCCGACGAACAGGTATGGTGGCGTCCGAACGAAGCTTCCAACAGCATTGGAAACTTGATGCTGCATCTCAGCGGCAACGTGATGCAGTGGATCGTCGGAGGCATCGGCAAACAGAACGTGAAGCGAGATCGCGACCGTGAATTCTCCGAACGCACTCCGCTACCGAAGGCAGAACTGCTCGATCGCCTCGCGCAGACGGTCCAGCGGGCTGTCACAGTTCTTCGGTCGCTCGAACCTGCAGCGCTCGGCGAACAGCGTACCATCCAGGGGAACGAGGTGACGGTCATGTACGCTCTCTATCATGTCGTCGAACATTTTTCGATGCACACGGGACAGATTCTTCTCCTGACGAAGATGATGACGGCAAAGGATTTGAAGTTGTACGAGTTTCCGGGCGGCGCTGCCCGCCCGCGCTGGTAGCGTGTCTGACTCATACTTTCTGTGTCACTTATCCAAGGAGGCATCCATGAAGTCTTGCCCCATCATTTCCATTGGAGTCCTTCTCTTCATTGTATTGATGGTTGTCGGATCATCCGTTCCTCACCATGAGGGCGCTCTACTTTCTGCGGGTTCGCCCGACAACCCCCGTGCGCGCGATGAGATGGAGTTTCTGATTCAGCGCGACCCTGTTGCGAACGCAATTCCGCAAGACATCTATCGGCGCGAGCTTCGGTTGGCAAAACGACTCCCCACGCTCGAGCAGGCGGCGTTGCAAAAAGGATTGGCTGTGCAAGAGTTGACGTGGGTTGAACGTGGGCCAAACAACGTCGGTGGGCGATCGCGAGTGCTTGCTGCCGACGTTGCCAACGTCGGAACGCTTATCGCAGGTGCCGTTGCCGGCGGCATCTGGAAGACGACGAACGACGGGGCTTCGTGGCGCCTCACATTGAATCCGAATCAGATTCACACCACGAGCTGCATTGCTCAGGATGTTCGTCCGGGAAAGACACACATCTGGTACGTCGGGACGGGAGAGTTTCGCGGTTCGACCACCAACAATACGCGCTGGGGTGCATTCTATCGCGGCGACGGCATCTACAAATCCACCGACAACGGTGAAAGCTGGGCACTTCTGCCGTCCACCTCCTCCGGCACACCACAACAGACAGACACGTTCGATTACGTCTGGAACGTTGCCGTCAATCCTGCCAATCTCGCTCAGGATGAAGTGTATGCTGCGACATGGAACGGCATTTATCGTTCGACAAACGGCGGGACGTCCTGGGCGCTCGTCCAGCCATCGGATTCGGGATTGGTTAACACGCAAGGGTTTTCGACCGACGTGGTTGTCACTTCAACCGGCGTGGTGTATGCACACACCAAGCAGGGCGGTTCGCCGCGCATCTGGCGCTCGGAGGACGGCGTGACGTGGACCGACATCAAGCCCGCGACATTTCCGACGAGTACGGGGCGCATCGTGTTCGGCCTCGCACCATCCAATCCCAACGTTGTGTACGTCTTCATCGAATCGGCGAATAACACGCCGGCTACGGCAGGCCATCAACTGTGGAAGTACACACACTCGACAAGCGGCGGGACATGGGAAAATCGCGGTGGCAATCTGCCGGGCGACTTGAGTACGCAAACCGGCTATGATCAACTCGTCCACGTCAAGCCGGACGATGAGAACTTTGTGTTGATCGGCGGAACGAATTTGTATCGTTCGACGAACGGGTTTGCGACCTCCTCCGCCACGACAACGATCGGCGGCTACCCGTACTGGCCCGGACAGAATCATCACCCGGATTTGCATTCGGGCGCATTCAAGCCCGGCAATCCTAATGTGTACTACTCCGGACACGACGGCGGTATCTCGCGCTGCAACAACATCGGCGCCGCGACTGTGGTATGGGACAATCTCAACAACGGGTACAACGTCACGCAATTTTACTCGGTGGCAATCGGTCCCGATAGCGGCGACAACGCCATCGTGGCCGGCGCGCAGGATAACGGCTCGCAGTGGACGAATCAAGCGGGCTTGTCGAATTGGACGATGGTAACAGGCGGCGACGGAACGGTGGTGGAGATGGCCCCCATCGCCGATAACCGCATGTACACACAATCGCAGAACGGGCCTCTGTACAAAGTGACGCGCGCGGGTACGAGTGCAGGCTCGATGACGCCATCCGGCTCGACACGCGCGTTGTTTGTCAACCCTATCGCTCTCGATCCCAACAATTCGCTTATCCTCTACTACGGCGCCGGCAAGTCCAGTTCCCCCACGATGTGGAGCGGCCTCTGGCGCAATAGCAACGCACCCAACGGCACAAGTACGGTTGGCTGGACTGCGTTGACGATGACGGACGTCGGCCAGCCCTCCGGGTGGACACGTGCAGTGAGTTGTATTGGTGTTTCGAAGATGAACCGACCTAACGTCGTTTATTTCGGGACGACCGACGGCATTGTCAAGCGCGTCGACAGCGCAAACGCTACAACACCAACCGTAACGGATGTAACACCTCCGAATCTGAACGGCGGAACGGCGCAGGGCGGCTTCGTTCGCTGCGTTGCTGTCGATCCCACCAACTCCAACAAAGCGCTTGTGGCATTCGGCAATTACAACTTCCAGAATCTGTGGTACACCACAAACGGCGGGCAGACCTGGACCGATGTCGAAGGCAATCTTGCCGGACCCGATGGGCCTTCGATTCGGTGGGCGACGATGTTCTATGTCGGTAATCAGTTCTATGTGTTTCTTGCCACCAGCATCGGCGTGCTGATGACCGACGCACTGAACGGTTCTTCCACCGTTTGGATTCAGGCCGCAGCAAACGAGATCGGCAACATTCTCATCGGCTATCTGGATTATCGAGAGTCGGACCGAACGCTTGCCGTCGGTACGCATGCACGCGGCGTGTTCACGACGCAGATTCCGAGCGGTCCGACGAACG
>JBBIRR010000023.1:0-69467 GCA_037441705.1 Ignavibacteriales bacterium | reverse complement strand
CCGGCACAACCTTCACCTGCAGGTTTTGTCCCTCGGGCGCGACAATCACAATGTCGTCGCGCATGTCAGCGAGCGCATCGTCGGCGTAGCGGCTGTTCGGGTACTCTTCGAGAAACTTCTCGTAGGCAGCAAGGCCCTTCTTCCGGTCGAGCCGCTTCTGCGCGTACGCCGACCAATACGCGGCATCATCCACATACTCGCTCTTGGGATATTTGGTTTTGATCTCGGCAAACTTCTTCAGCGCGTCGTTCCACCGGTCGTTCAAGATGAACATGTAGCCTTCCTTGTATGCCTTGTAGCCGGGGTCTTTTTCGTTTTCCTCCTGCAGGAGAGCGGTCGGGTCCTGCGGCTGCGGAAGACCCATCGGTCGCTGGCACCACACCAAGGATGTGAAGAGGACCAGAAGTGTCATGCCGTATCGAATCGTGCTCATCGTTTTCCTTTCTGTCTTAGTAAACTTCCTCACGTGCGCCTTCCGTCGGGGAACCGAACATTGCCTCGGCCATGCGAACCTTGAACAACAGATTCTTCTGCACAATGCCGCCGCGAATGAGCTCGACGCTTGGCCGGTCGCCTGCCGCATCAAGATTCGCAAGTTCAATGAAGACTTTCTCCATATCACTCACAAGCCTGGCCGAGCGACTGTCTTGCATGTGGTGTTTGAGATAGCGCGCCTCGTGGACAAGCGAGCGCGAGAGCTGCTGCTCGGCGCTCAAATCCATGGGAAGAGCAGGATCCGTTTTCATATTCACAATGCCGACCAACAGCGCGCTGGACTTCCGAAGATACTCGCTCATGCGCTGTGCCGGATCCTCCTGCACCATCGCTTCTTCAGAGGGCCGAACACGCTCCACCGTCAAGCGTTCCTCCGACGCAGGCTGCACGAGAAAGATCACCGCGGCAATCAACAGGGCAAACAAAGCGCCCGCAGCGCCGGCGTATGCAGGGCGAAAGGCGATCCACGTTCGCACTTGCTCGATCACGCCGTGCAGACGGCCGTGATGCCGAGCGTCCGTACGCGCAATCTCGCGCTCGACATTCTGTGCAAGCTCGTTCCAGAATCCCTCGTCACGAAGGGCAGCCGGGTCCGAAGTAGCCGGCGAGAAAGCGTTCAACGCCTGTTCAAGCTCGCGCAATTCGCGCCGGCAGGACGGGCACAGATCCAGATGCTGTTGGACAAGACGGCGTTCGTCCTCGCCCAATTCGTTCCTGACAAAATCATAAAGACTCCGTCGAACAGATCTGTGATTCATTCCCCTCCCTCCTTCAAGTATGCTAACTTCCCTCTCAATGCCTTCAATCCGCGAAACAGATGCGTCTTCACGGTGCCTTCCGAGCAGTTCAGGATGCGACTTACCTGACGGGTCGAAAGGCCGTTGAGATGACGCAGAATCACCACGGCACGCTGCATCGTGGGCAGCTCATGCAGAGCTTGTTCAACAAGGGACTGCTGCTCACGTGCCGCCACATCGTCCCGCGGCTCATCTGCGATGGTGACGGCTGTCTCCATACTCGCGTGCCGATGCGCTTTGTTTCGCTCAAGGCGTTTCATCGTGAGCGCAAGATTCACCACGATGCGATGCAACCATGTGCCGAACTCCGCCTCACCCCGAAACGACGGAAGCGCCAGGTACGCCTTCACAAACGCCTCCTGTGTGATATCCTGCGCGCTTTCGTGACTGCCGGCAAAGCGATAGGCAACGTTGTACGCCTGCCTGCTGTACCGATGGACCAGAAGGCGAAACGCTTCACGATTACCCTCCCGTGCTTGTTGAATCAGGAGACGCTCGCCTTCGACGTGTTCACCCTCTGCTGATGAAGTGAACGACATCGGATTCGGCAAAGCAGACTCGCCGGCAGCCGACATATCCATTCCGGAATGATTTCTGATGATTAGACGCCCGAGAGGCTCAATCGGTTGACAGGAGATTGAGCGCATGGCGTTGCCCGATGGGAATACGTTTGTTTTGGAGGGCGGGTTGCAAACGCCGGAGCAGTCGGCAAGATAGGTGAAAAGGAAGCGTGTGCCGTAATCCTTCGTGCCGCTTCGTGCCCTTCGTGGAAAACAACCGTCGGCTCAGAAATACATGAAATACATCCAGTACGCCACCGGCACCAGCACGCCTGCTGCAACGAACCACTTGCCGCGTCCCGCGATTCCCGTCGGGCCCTTCAGCATGAACAGACCGGTGAGCGCCATCGTAATGAGCGCGAGGGCAAACAGATCAGCGATGAGGGTCCAGAGTTTCTTCGGCGCGTTGACGTGCAGCTGATTCATCTCGTACAGCACACGGCGCGGTTTGGTCTCCTCGATCAGAACGTTGCCGGTGGGAAGATCAATCGAGTAGGTTCTCTTGTCGTAAAAGAGTTGAAGCGTTTCCGGGTCGGGACGGAAGGAGTTCTTTGGGCCATCTGACAACTGCAATTTTGTGCGAGCCTCCAGGATCATCTCGTCTTTCTGTTGAGACGCTATCGGCTCGATCTTCAGCACGTGCTTTTCGATGCGGTAGTTCGGATTCCAGTCAGCGACATGGTTGACCGCTAAACCTGAGATACCGTAGACAAGAACAAGGGCAACAATCGTGTAGCCGATGTCGCGATGGAGGATGTTATTCCACTTCCGCCATTTGAATTGATTCATAGCCGGTCACTGAGCATGAGTGAACGCGAAAAAGCCGCGGAGAATTTCCCGGATTTTCTCCACGGCTTCCAGACACGACCCAAACCTCGAACCCCGAATCTACTTGATCACCGCGCCTTCGCCGTTGATCTGAACGACGGTTTTGGGTCCCGTAACAGTCGAGGGATCGAACTCTTTGCCTTCTTCCTTTGCGTGCTCTTCGCCTTGCTTGATGAGATCTTCTTTCGAAAAGGTTTTGACCGAGACGATCCCCTCCGCCAGCGCGTTCTTGCCCTTCGCTTCCATCGGGAACACAATCACGCCGTCCTCAACTTTGAAGCGGATGCTTTCGAACTCCTTGTCGCCTGCAAGCTTGATCCAGCAACCGCGATGCGAGCAAACGTCAATGATGGCGCCCTCGACGAGAACTCTCTTGCCGGCAAATTGCTCGGGGTTCGCGAGGATGTCCGAAATCTTCGTCGTCTCTTTCAATGTGAGTTTCTTGCCGTACTCCTTCGGCGCGGCGTACGTTATCACGGTAAGAACGAGAAGAGACAGTACTGTTGCTGGGATTCTCATGTTCAGTTCCTCATCAAAAGATGATGTGAAAGATGGGTTATGCTTCGGCGGTTTTCTTTTCGGGCTTGGTCGCCGTCGTTCCGAACACATAGTCCCACAGCGGAGAGCTGACGCCGAAGCGCGTGTTCGGGTCTTGATAGTGGTGCAGCATGTGATACTGCTTCAGCCACAACCAGCCGGGCGACTTCATCGCGAAGTGGTGCGAGGCATAGTGCCATGAGTCATAGATCATGTAGCCGAGAAGGAAGCCTGCGTAGAACGGCGCCGTCATGATCGGCCCGAGCACGGCGACAAACAAGTTGTAGAACAGAATCGCGAGCGGAATGCTCACCACCGGCGGCATCACCAGCCGCAGCGAGTCGTTGGGATAATCGTGATGGACGCCGTGCATCATGAAGTGCAGGTACTTGCCCCACTCGCTCTTCGGCTCATAATGAAACACAAAGCGATGCAGCAGATACTCCGTGAGCGTCCAGAAGAACACCCCGAAGAAAAAGAGTCCGACGATGGCCGTGCCCGTCAGCTCAGGTGCGACGTACGCCCTGTACAGGAAGTACGACATCACCGGGATGTAGATGATCAGCGGCACGCTCGGGTGAACGTGCGAGAACATCTCAAGAAAGTCACTCTTGAAGAGACGAGCAGACTCGTCTTTGTTCGAGACATAGAGCTTCGGCATACATACCTCCCTTTACACTGCGACAACAAGCCGACGACAATTTACGCAAGGGGCAGATGAAACTCAAGATGAGCTTTTCATCGAAGAAGAAGCATCTTCTTCGCTTGCCGGAATTCTTCACCCGAGTGTTCGTTGCGCGCACGCAGCTCATAGAGATACACGCCGCTTGCCAGCGATGCGGCGTCGAACGTTACCGCATACGAACCCGCGTTCAGCCGTTCGTTCATCAGCGTCGCAACCTCTCTGCCCTGGAGATCGAACACCTTCAGCGTCACCGATCGCGCGTCTTCGATCGAGAATACGATGTGCGTGGAGGGATTGAACGGGTTGGGAGAATTCTGCTGAAGCCGAAAGCCCTCGGGCCGGTCTGCCGCCTGGACGGCTGTGGGAGAGAGCGGCATAACGGCCAGCCATACCTGATACAATCCCGCGAAGTCATCCATCCAGAGCGCATAGAGCCTGGAGCCGACGGCTTTGAGCGCAATGTGATCGCCCTGAAAGCTCGATGGACCGCCGACAATAGGTTTTGGCTTGAATCTGTGATTGCTGATTACCCGTTCGGTCCATGTGATGCCCCCATCCATCGAACGAGCGTAGATGATTTCGGCGGAATCCGACGACGTGAATCGATCATCATAATAGATGAAACGAGCGTAGATGATTTCGGCGGAATCCGACGACGTGAATCGATCATCATAATAGATGATGTTGATGCCGCCGAAGCGATCAACATCAATCGCCGGGAAGTATTGAATTTTTCCGTTGTTGATCGGGTCCTGATTCACGCGGATGCCCGCCGACCACGTCGCCCCGCCATCGGTGGAACGATGCAGAATGATATCGGGATCGGAACCGGCAGGTGCAAGGTCGCGCTCGGTGGTGACGATGTACAGCCAGTTGTGGCGCAGGCCGCCGCTGTTGTCCACGGCAATCTGAGGGAGTCCGTTGACCCGAATGTTTCCCTTGGCCGGCAGAGTTCCTGTAATGCCGTTCATGTCGTATGCGTTCTGTGTAACACTCCACGTCGCGCCGCCATCGGTCGAGACCGCGAAGCCCACGAAGTCTTCAATGAACGGTGGCGAAGCCGTAAGCCCTGCCCATGTAACGTAGACGCGACCATCGCGCCCGGTAGCAATCGTGCCTCCCGAACAGCGCGCCGGGGGAGTTCCGTTCAACGCAAAGGCCGGTACCCACGACGTTCCGGCGTCGCTGCTGTAGGAAAACGACACCGGATACGGTTGAAGAAACCGCACCCACGCCGTGTACAAGCGGCCGTAGTACGGACTTGCCGGATCATTATCAATGGCAAAACTTCCTTTGTCCTCAGGCTGGTCGGAGGAGATCGTGTACGCATTACTCCACGTCAATCCCTGATTGGTAGAGTAATGGCTGTACACGCCCGGAAACACGGAGCCGATATGTGTGAGGATGAACCTGCCGCTGCTGTGAATCATCACACCGGGATCGCCATTGTGGTTGGAAATGAGTTGCCCGGTGCACGTGTCATTGCCGCGCCAGGTGATGCCACCGTTGGTGGAAACATACACGCCCTCACTCCGAAACCCCGTGGAGGTGTTGATGGTAAATGCGCTGGCGAAGAGTAGGTTGGTATCAACGGGACTGACGGCGATGACGGGCTCGGTTTGCGTGACCGAACTGGGATAAATGCGGATGTTGGTCGGCTGCGACTGTGCCGGTATCGCCGAAAGCAACAGCCCCCAGAGAACTATGGCGGAGTGCTTGCTCATTCTTGATCCCATGGTCGAATGCTTAGCTTGATTCCTGCATAGAAGCTGCGGGGCTCGCCCGTTTCATAGTAGCGCCCCAAGAAATCATTGACGTTGATGTAGCCCGCGTAGCGGCGATCGAATATATTGTGCACGCCGGCATACACCACCGCTCCGAAGGTCTCCTGCTTCACGTTCAGACCGAGCAGAAAGTTCCCGTAGAAATACACCGGGGCAGTTTCCGTGTTCGCGTCGTTCACGTACATCCGCGAGATGTAATCACAGTCCCACAGAAACAACACCTCCAGGTCCTCCGACACCTCCAGCTCATACATCATGATAAAGTTCAACAGTCCTGCCGGAATCGAAGGCACGGTGTTGCCCGAATAGTTTTCGATGACCGGGCCGGAGGGTGTAGAAACTGTGGCAACGTAGTCTTTGTAGCGGAAATGGGCGTAGGTATAATTCACAACCATCTCGAAATGCCGGAGCGGATGCATCTTCAACCCCAGCTCAACGCCCGTGCGGTTCGTTCTCGCCGCATTACGGAAGTAGGTTCGCTGACCGATGACAAACGGTATGATCTCATCTTTGATGGTATAATGGAAGAACGTCAGATCGAAAAACATTTTCGGCATGAACGTTCGTTCGGGATCAACAAGATTCCCCTTGATGCCCAATTCAAAATTGTACGTCTGTTGCGGATTGAGATCGGGATTCAGGGTGTAGCTGATGTTGGAGGAGAGAGGCGTGTTGCCCATCTCGCTCAATGCGGGGATATCGTAACTTAATCCGTAGGAAGAATACAGCGCGATCGAACGCGTGAGTTTGAGATTCAAACCGACTTTGGGGGCAATCTTGTTGAAGACGCGTGCGCTATCGGTGAAGCCGAAGGGAATGGCGATATCGCGGGAAAACACGTTGCGATCAAATCGCGTGGAAAGCGTGAAGTCCAGTCGGTCCTCAATTGCCGAGAACCGGTTGATAAGATACAGACCCAGATTGCTCAGGCTCTCGTTGTATTGATTCTGCACGGTAGGCCCGCGTGTGCCGTAGAGGTTGTCGAAGTCCGTAACCGGCCCGGCCTGATAGGCATAGTCGGCGCCGAGTGTGAGGACGTTGGGATGGTCAGCGATGCGCGAGCGGTTGGTGAAACGTGCCCAGGCTCCCAGCGTCCTTCGCTGCGCAAGCGTGTAAAACTCCTGATCGGTGCGCTCGAGATCCTTGTAGGCACCGTACAGGACAAACTCCAGCTCGTTCTTCTGCGGCTCGTTGAATTCCGTCTTGTAGCGCAGTCCCACCTTACCCTTGCGCGTCAGGCGCTTGAAGTCCTGCGAGAGAGCAATCGGGCTGGCCTGAAACGGGTCGGCCTCGAACTCCTGTTTGGTTAACGGACCCGGAAGTTTGTTCACACCGTTGACAAAGTTGCCGAACACGCCGATGGTCGAGAGGTCGCTCAGGTACGCCTCATAGGCAAGGTTGGCCACGTGCAAATACTGCTGGCTGTGCTGACGGAAACCGTCGAGGTTCGAGTAGTTGTACGTGAAGAACACACGGTTGTTCGGGTTCAACAGACCCAGCTTGACGCCCTGATGGAGCAGGCCGAACTTTCCGGTTTGGGTGATGCTGCCCGCGTAACTCCGCGGGAAGTACATGTCGGACATGAAGTTGATGACGCCGCCCGGGGCATTGGCATAGAGCGAGGAAAGATTCCCCTTGGCAACTTCGACACCGCCGAGCGAAGTGAAATCGATCGCATCGAGCACACTTTCCCCGTCGGGATCGGATTCCGGAATGCCATCAACCAGAATGCGTACCGCGCGCGCTCCGGAGTTGCTGCGCGTGCCGAAGCCGCGCAGCGAGATGCGCAGGTCGGTGTTGCCGAACCGAGATTGCAGAAACATACCGGGGACATCGGCAAGAACGTCCCGCGCTGAAATCTTCCGGCCAAATGACAATTCCTTCTTGTCAACACTAAAGACCGAATAGGGAATATCAATAATGCGCTCGGTGGAACGTGTTCCGATGCTCGTGACCGATTCGATCTCGTACACGATGGAATCCGCAGGAGATTCCTCCTCCTGTGCAAAGCTTGTGCTGAAAGTCAACAGGCAACATCCGAACGCAATAAGGTAAGGCATTGCTGCTCTTGTGCTCATGTGTGTCGAACCTTCGATTCGTCGAGATTGCGGGACGAGAATGGAACGATATTGCGCGCTGCTCACGCCGATGGGCAGGCCGACGCAGGAACCTATGTAAACAATAGTGATTTCGTTCGAGAATAGCAATTCCGGATACATGACGACGAGACAGTTTCTCATGCGAAAGGCGCGACATATTGATTTTGAAGCTCAAAAGTGTTAGCTTTCGTACGGCTTGTACTTCCGGCCCTGACCTGTCGCTCCGACATTCGTGCCCCATGAAACGAGCTATCGCCGTCGTCTTTCTCTTCCTCTACGCCTACAACTTTGTTGGATACCTTGCGGTGTTTACGGCACTGCAGCATCGAGCCAAGAAAACAGTCAAGCGTACGTTGATGGCACACGTTCCCGAGTCGCAATTGGTGCGCTTCAGCTTTTTCACGCCTCAGGTGGAGCAGAGGGAGAGCCCGCTGCAATGGATTGAAGAGAATGAGTTCCGCTACCGCGGCGGCCTGTACGACGTTGCCCGCATGTTCAGCAGCGGAGACTCGACGATCATCCTGGCGCTACGAGACGATCAAGAAGAACGCCTGTTTGCCGACCTGGACAAGCACGTAAGCCGACACATGGGCACCTCCACGGAGCAAGCGCGTTTGGATGCGTTCCAAGAGGTGTTCAAGGATTCCTATGTCGCTCGCATCAGCGGCCTCGATCGCCTTCATATCGTGGGCATCGTGTGGTCGCTCCTGCCCAACACCTACACACCGGTCACGCTCGAGAACCCGTCCCCCCCTCCACGTTCTGCCACCTGAAGAGTTCTGCATCCGTATTCGTTCTTGATATCGAGAAGGTAACTTCATCCGAGCTGCACCGGTTTGGCTTGTTCTGGCAAGCAAGCTCAGCCGAAGCATCGCCCACGGGTAAAGAATGCCTTTTGCATGTGAAAGAGTTGTACACAAGCGTTGCGGTGGCGCACCGCGACCGTTCCCATGACTATGACAATTCAGCAAAGGAGTTTATGACTTATGAAACTTCGTTTCCTTCTCATAACAATGCAGGCAGCGCTGATGTCTTGCGCTGGTTGGACTGCCGCTCGAGCGCAAACAACGTCCGACACGATGAAAGTCTATCACATCGGTCCTGTTGTCAGCATCGGCACCCGCATGGCCGAACCGTGGATTCAGGTGCCTCTCACTCTTAATTACCTTGAACAAAAAGACCTTCCCAAAGGCAAGGGCTATGGACTTGACGAAGTTCTCTCGGGAATCCCCGGCGTGCTTGCCCAGTCCCGCTACGGCAACCAGGATATCCGCCTGACCATTCGCGGGTTTGGTGCACGCGGCGCGGGGGAACGTTCCAACGCCGGCACGACGCGCGGCGTTCGCATTCTCAACAACGGTTTTCCGGACACCGAGCCGGACGGTCGGACAGCGTTCGATCTGGTGGATATCTCGGGCGCGGGGGCGATTGAGGTCATGCGGTCCAATGCCTCTTCAGTCTATGGCAATGCCTCCGGCGGGGTGGTCAACATCAGGACCAACACGATGTTTACCTCCCCCTATGCAGCGTACACCCAGGCCTTCGGAAGTTTCGGTTTTCGGAAGGAGATGTTGAACGCGGGGGCGCTGCTCGGCACCGGGCGTTTCTATCTTTCGCTGAGCAACACCAACTCGGACGGCTGGCGCTATCAATCAGCAAGCACGCAAGCGCTGGTGAACACGGGCGTGGTGGCCGACCTGGGCGAGGCGACAACGCTGGGTGTTCACGTTGCCGCAAGCAGCAATCTGTTCGACATTCCGGGACCGCTGTCGCAGGCGCAGTACGACTCCTTGCCGCGCCAGGCCGATTCGCTGTACATCAAACGCGATGAGCGCCGCTTCAACCGGCTCGGCCGGCTGGGCGTAACGATCTCCCACAACCTTGATGACAACAACTCTCTTTCCGCCACCGCGTTTGTCCAGCCCAAATTCCTTCAACGGTCAGAGCGCGGCACGTTCCGAGATTTTAACCGCTATCACGTCGGCGGCAGTTTTCTGTACGGCAACACCGCGGGCTTCGGAACCGATATCACCAACCGATTCCTGGTAGGCATAGACGAAGCCTACCAGGATGGGGCGATTCTCTTTTACACACTCTCGCCCACGGCAGGGCGCGCGCTGCCGCTGCGCGACAACAAGCGCGAAGGGGCCAACAACTTCGGCGCGTTCGTTCAAGACGAGATTTCTGTTGCCGATCAATGGGTCTTCCTTGCCGGCCTTCGCTATGATAACATCACATACTATTCTGAGAGCTTCATCAATCTGAAGCTGCACGATAAGAGGTCGTTCACACGCGTGACGCCCAAAGCCGGCATCACCTACCGCATCTCTCCGCTGCATAGCGTGTATGCCAACCTCGGAGGCGGTGTGGAGGTGCCGGCAGGAAACGAAACCGATCCTATCGGTACCTTCGGGCAGGATACGATCTACTCCATCAATCCCCTGCTCGATGCGATTCGATCTACAACAATCGAAGTCGGCACCAAACAGATCATGCAATTGAGTGAGGACGGCTCGGTGGGCACGCTCACGTATGACATCGCCGCCTACTGGTTGCGCGTCACGAATGACATCATCCCGTACCGCAACGGCCGCTTCTATTTTACCGCGGGCCGAACCGAGCGGATGGGACTGGAGGTGGGAGGAACGTTGGACCTGAACATGGGTCTCCTGGCAAATGTTGCTCTGACAATCTCGAACAACAAATATAAGGAGTACACGATTGATTCCGTGCATTACGGAAAACCGGGCGCCATCGCAAACTTTGCCAACAACAAAGTGGTGGGCATTCCGGATGTGTACTACACGGTCGGCGTGAAATACCGTGCGAAGGAGTTCCATGGGGCTTACGTCGGGCTGACCTTGCAGAGTGTCGGGAAGTATTTTGCCGACGATGCGAATCGTATCACTGTTCCCGCGTATACGATCTTGAATGCAACCGCGGGCATTGACCGCCTGCTGTTCGCAAACGATCGCTTCTACTTGACCGCCTATGTTGCCATCAACAATCTCACGGATAAGAAGTACATCGGTTCGGCATGGCTTAATCCGGACGTGGTGGGTGGTCGCCCGGTATACATCGAACCGGGTCTCCCGCGCAATGTGGTGGGGGGCGTCGGGTTGGGCGTGAATCTGTAAAGCCGTTCAAGACTTCTCGCCTGCAGCATGGGGGGACGGAAATTACTCCGTCCCTCCGTGCATATACCTGATCTCGGAGAAAAACGCTCACACTTTCGCCGCCCCGAGTGAGACAGCGCTGTTCCCTCAATCGTTCGGTCCGTACTTCGGCACTTCACCGCGGAAGTGTTGGTAGATGGGATTGTCTAATTGTTGAAATCTCCGCTGGTACTCCTCGCGTGTGATGCTGTTCTGCCAGTTGCCGGTCAGCATCGCCAATCCCGTCACCGCAACAAACACTCCGACGACGAGCGTTCCGTACACCCACGTCGGCACGCGAGCGTTCCGTACACCCACGTCGGCACGACTCTCTTGCTTCGTGCGCTCACGCGCACGTCGAGCGTTTCCTTCACCGGGCAGGCGGTAACGCACAGCATGCAGCTCATGCACTCATCGCTCCACACGCGGCCCACCTTGTGCACGTTGATGTTGGCGGGGCACGCTTTGGTACACAGCTTGCAGTCGATGCAGGTAGACTTGTTGCGAGTGATCTTTAACGGCGAAAGCCAGCCGACAATCCCAAGCAATGCGCCGTAGGGACAGAGGAATCTGCACCAGAAGTTTTTGATGAAGACCGACAGCACCATCAGAATGATGATCGTCCAGAGCGCGAACGTCGTGATGTTGGCGAAGAAGAGATACATCTTGATGTCCGCTACTTTGTTGTAGGGACTGTAGAGGAAGTTCTCCAGACTTGCCACGTCCATCTGCATGATGGCGTTGACAAAGAAGCAAAGCAGGAGGTACTTCAGTGATCGGAGCGGGTAGTCGAGCCAGCGAGGAACGGTGATGTTCCGTTTGAAGATTCTCTTCCCCAACATCCACAGCGATTCGCTGAGTGTGCCGATGGGACACAGCCAGCTGCAGAAGGCCTTCCTGAGCACAAGGCTAACGCCGACAATCGCAAGAAGAATGAACACCGAGGCCGGATGAATGGTGTTGAGTGTTCCTGTCTGCAGCCAATGCTTCAAGCTCATCAGCGCGCTGATGGGCAGGAAGCCCTCGACGCCGGGCGGCCGCTCGAAGTACGGCTCCGCGCCGCCGGACATTCCCCACCTCATGAACAGATGAAACTCCACCCCAATCCAGATGCACAGCAGAACGAACGCGGACTGTACAACCGTGCGTTGAAACTGCTCATCCTCTTTCCATCTCCACACAAGACGCCTGTACCACGTTTGCTCAGAAGAAAAATCGGGCTTGCGTTTCCGGAGGTGGCGTGGAAGTTTCTTGATGCGAGGCGTAGCCCGTTCTCCGCTGGGAAGTTTTGGCGCCAACACATGATTCGGGTACACTGCGGTTTCGATGACCGTATTCTCAAGATTCTCGGTTCTCATCTCTCCACTCCGGGTTCTCGATTCTGAGAAGGGACCCTCCCTTTTGCTGAAGATTCTAAACTCTTGGGCATCTTGACGGCTTCTCTGAAGAGAAGGTGCAACTTCGATGCCAATTCAGACTACATAGTCTTAATTTGGCCTACAAAAAAATCGCTCATCCTGCTGCCGCACGGTACTCAGGCTTCTTCATTTCGCGCGCCATCTCGGCGATATTCTTGCTCACCAGCATTTGGTAGATCTCGTCACGCATTCTGCCCCAGGTGGAATGAACCGAACAAGGGTTTTTCCCCGAGCACTCCGGAAATCCTAACACGCACTTGTCCATGAAATCGCTGCCGTCAATCGCTTCCACAATGTCGAAGAGCGTGATATCCTTCGCGGGCTTGCCGAGGGCAAAGCCTCCGGTTGGACCTTTGGCCGAGGTCAACAAGCCGGTCGTGGCCAGCCGCTGCAGAATCTTGGCAAGAAAGTGATACGGAATGTCGAGTCGCTTCGTCAACTCTTTGATCGAGGTCATCTCTCCCTGCGGTTTGAGTGCAAGATAGAGCACGCCTTGAATCGCGTATTCACATTGTCTGCTGAAGAAGATGCTCATGTTGTTTCAGAGTAAGCTGTCCTAATAACATGAAGAAAAAAACAAAAAGCAACTCCGTGAGATGCGTTCGCTGCATGCAGCGTCGGCCGATGCACATGTCGTTGGCATATCCTCTTAGATGCGTCCAAACATCGGCGGAGCGACAAACGGGTTGCCTTGCCTGTCCCCATCAACTTTTGTACATTGCACTCGCCATGCGCAATCCGTTTCGTGCAATACGTGAGTTCATCGAGAGCTTCGGGCTTGTGGAGCAGGCCCAGGTTGTGGCGTCCACGGCGGTTATTGTCACGATGGCAACGATCATTGCGGCCATTCTGTTGACCGGCGAAACGCTGCGGTGGACCGATTTCATCAGCGTGCTTGCCGTCGGGCTTATCGGATTCTTCAGCGTTGTCTTCTCGCTCAAGTATGCGCGCCAGCTCGATGAGCAGCGTCGGCAGCTGCTCGCCATCAGCACGATTGCCGAGGCGGTGAACCGTTCGGTGGAATTGGATCACGTTCTCCAATCTGCTCTGGACAAAGCCACCGAGCTTCTGGGCACGTCCTTCGGGTGGATCTACTTGCTCGACGGCGATCGGCTTGCACTCAAAAACTCGAAGGGAACGTCGAAGGATTTCATCCGCCTGCCGACCAACGCCGCGATTCCTGTCTCCACCTGGATTCACCAACCGCGCGTCGAGCGAGAACGGCTCGTCGACAGCGTGGGGCACATTGACGAGACGTTGAAGGCGTTGGGGATTCAGTTTTGGGCTTCGATCCCGCTGAAGTCCACCGACGGGGTGCTGGGCCTGCTGGTTGTGGCCGGAGAAGGGTACGACATGTTCAGCGCCAAACAGGCGGAGTTGATGGAAGCGTTCGGAAATCAAATCAGTGTGGCGCTGAATAACGCGCAGCTCTTCGATCGCGTACGGCGATCGGAGGCCCTCTACTCCGATCTGTTCGAAAACTCTCCCGACATCTATCTCAGTGTCAACCGCGATCATACCATCACGGGATGCAATCTCACAGGTGCCCGGATGCTCGGGTACGAGAAAGCGGAGATCATCGGACGAACGTTGGAAAGCCTCTTTCTGCCGGAGCAGCAAGCGGCGCTGCAGGAGATTCTCTTCAGAATGTTCGTTGAAGGGCGCGGCGTGAAGGACCTCGAAGAGCAGATGGTGCGCAAGGACGGCAAGGCATTCTACGTCCATGTGAACTCCTCGCTCGTTTTTGCCGCCGATGGATCCACCATCCATGCGCGCGTCGTCGCCCGCGATATTTCGGAGCGCAAGCGGATGGAAGCAGCCATCCTGCATGCACAGAAGATCGACAGCATCGGCAATCTTGCCGGCGGCATCGCACACGACTTCAACAACATTCTTGCGGCGATTCTCGGCTCGGCATCCATCATGCGGCGTCACCTGCCGGAGGATCATGAGTTTGCCAAGTACTTCGAGATCATTGAAGGAGCCGCCCATCGGGGTTCATCACTCACACGCCAGCTTCTCACGTTCGCCCGCAAAACGGAGAATGTGGTCAGGCCGGTGGATATTCATAAGCTCATCGACCAGACGCTTGTCCTGTTCGAGCGCGGCGTCACGAAGGAAATCCACGTCGAACGGCGCTTTGCGCAAGAAGTTATCGGCGTGAACGCCGATGAGGGCCAGATTCAGCAAGCACTCCTCAACATCTTGTTGAACGCTCGAGACGCTATGCCCAACGGCGGACGCGTCACCATCACGACGACCACGACCATGGTCGATGCACACACGATTGCCCATCTCTCGTCGGTCAGGCCCGGTCGCTTCGCGGCTATCACCATCACCGATACGGGCATCGGCATGGACGAGAAGATGCGGAGCAGAGTGTTCGAACCCTGGTTCACGACGAAAGAGTCCGGCACAGGGCTTGGGCTTTCGGTGGTTTACGGCGTTGTGCAGAGTCACGGCGGGTTCATCAATCTCGAGAGTGACGTGGGACGCGGCACGTCGTTCACGATCTACCTTCCGGTTTCGGATCAACCGGTGCGCATGGTCGAACAGAAGCGACGCGCACGTCTGCCGCGCGGTAGCGAACACATTCTTCTGATTGACGATGAGGTCAGCGTTTGTGAAATTGCCAAAGACATGCTCTCGGGTCTCGGGTACACTGTGATGTATGTTCACGATGGGAAAGCGGGTGTGGAGTTTTATCGTACCCGTCGGGCCTCAATCGATCTGGTGCTCATGAACATGAACATGCCTCTGATGGGCGGACGCGAAACCTTCCGCCAGCTGCGGAGCATCAATCCCGAGGTGCCGATTCTGATCGTGACCGGGCACGGCAAGGCCGTCGTGGACGAAGTGAGCTGGGCGTCGGAGATCAGCGGCTACTTGCAGAAACCATTCCAGTTGGAGGACCTTGCCACCAAAGTGCGCGCGGTGCTGGACGGCAAGCGCCATCCCGCGCCGGCAACGTAATGTCTCGCGAGGTTATGGATTCGTTTTTCTCCTACCTGAAGCACGCGCGGGAAGCAAGCGGCCTTCCCCTCGAAGAAATCTCCGACCAGACACTCATCAACATGAAGATGTTAGAGGCCCTCGAGCAGGGTGAGGTTCAGTCGCTGCCGCAGGCGTACGTCCGCGCGTTCATTCGTGAATATGCCGCCGCCATCGGCCTCGATCCGGCGGAGACATTGCAGCGATACGATCAGTGGTTGGAGCAAAGCGCCACGGGCGCAGAGAAGGAACCGAGCATCGGCGCCGCGCCGCAGCCGGAGACAGTCCGGCAACCGTCTCCGGCGCGCGCATCGCTTCTGGACCAAATGCCGATCATCTGGAAGATTTCGATCGCGATCGTCGTTCTCGTTCTGCTCGACGTCGTGCTCTGGAGTGTTCTCGAAAAAGAACCGATGCGCGAGGTGAAGGAACTGCCCTTTCGTGAGGTGATACGGGAAATGCAGGAACGAACAGACACAACCCTGATGGTTCCGGTGGGCGCCGCATCGAGAACGGCTCCCGACAGCCTTACGCTTGTTGCGACAACAACCGACAGCGTCTGGATGCAGATTGCGTTGGACGATACGATCATGACGGAGCATTTCCTCTATCCGAAGACCTCCCGACAATGGAAGGCAAAGAACAGCTTTTTGTTGGTGGTGATTGGCAACCCAGCGGCAGTCACATTTACACTCAACAACAAACCGGTGAGTATTCCTGTGCGCCGCGGATTCGTCACGCGCAACGTTCGCTTCGACCGTTCGTCGCTTCAATAGATCATGGCCACCGTTCCCGAAAAAATCGTCGCACGCGTCGAGAAGCTGCGCAAAGAGCTGCACGAACACGACTACCGCTACTATGTGTTAGCCGAGCCGACCATCTCCGACGAACAATACGACCGGATGATGCGCGAGCTTGCGGAGCTGGAAGAGCAATACCCCGAGCTTCGCTCGCCCGATTCCCCCACACAGCGCGTCGGCGGGCAGCCGACAAAGGAATTCGCCACCGTCACGCATCACCCGCCCATGTTGAGTCTGGCAAACTCATATTCCGAAGAAGAGATTCGCGAATTCGACCGGCGGGTGAGAAATCTCCTCGGCAGCGAATCTCCTCGCTATGTCGCCGAGCTGAAGTTCGATGGCGTGGCGATTGCGCTGCGGTATCGTGACGGCGTGTTTGTACAGGGCGCGACGCGCGGAGACGGGACGCAGGGCGACGACATTACGGCGAACCTCAAAACCATTCGCATGCTGCCGCTGCGCCTGCACAATGCCGAGGCGCCGTTCCGCAACATCGAAGTCCGCGGCGAAGCCTTCATGGACAAGGCGGATTTTCTCGCGATGAACAAGCAGCGCGAAGCGGCGGGCGAGAAACTCTTCATCAATCCGCGCAACTCCACCGCCGGCACACTCAAACTTCAGGACCCGCGCATCGTTGCGTCGCGCCCGATCAAAATGTTCGCGTACTACCTCCTCGCACCCGATGCGAAGCTCACCAGTCATTATCAGAACCTCCAGATTCTGCGTTCCCTCGGCTTCCCCGTGAATGAACACACGCGCCTGTGCAGGACGATTGACGAGGTGATCGAGTTCTGGAAGGAATGGGAACCGCGGCGCGATACGCTGCCGTACGACATTGACGGTGTCGTCGTGAAAGTAGACTCACTGCAGCAGCAGGCGCGCCTCGGCAGCATTGCCAAGAGTCCGCGATGGGCAATCGCCTTCAAGTTCGCATCACGCAAAGCCGAAACCGTCCTGAAGAATATCATCTTGCAAGTGGGACGGGTCGGCACGATAACGCCGGTGGCCGATCTCGAGCCGGTGTTTGTGGGCGGCACGACGGTCAGCCGCGCAAGTCTGTACAACATCGATTACATCAACGAGCTTGACCTGCGCATCGGCGATACGGTGATCGTTGAAAAAGGAGGAGACGTCATTCCCAAGGTGACGGAAGTTATCCATGCCAAGCGGCCGAAACACGCCGAGCCGTTCGTCATGCCCAAGCGCTGTCCCGAATGCAACTCGCCGCTCTTCAAGCCGGAAGGTGAAGTCAACTACTATTGTGAGAACTCCGAATGCCCCGCGCAGGTGAAGGGCCGCTTGGAACACTTTGCTTCGCGCGGTGCCATGGATATCGAGGGCTTAGGAGAAGCCGTGGTCGAGCAGCTGGTAGGATTGGGATGGGTGAAGAACTGCGCCGATCTCTACTCACTCCACCGCCATCGCGAGGAGATGATCCAGCTCGAGCGGTGGGGCGAGAAAAGCACACAGAACCTTCTCGACGCGATTGAATCGAGCAAGAAGCGTCCGTTCCATCGCGTGCTCTATGCGTTAGGGATTCGGCACGTCGGTCAGGGAGTGGCACAGCTGTTGACCGAACACTTCCCCTCGATCGAGAGGCTGGCGGAAGCAAGCGTTGATGATCTGCAATCCATCAACGGTATCGGTCCGCAGATTGCCGAGAGTGTTTTCCGCTTCTTCAAGGAAAAACATAATCGTGAAATCATCCGTCGGCTTGCACAGGCCGGCGTGACGATGAGCGCGCCCACCGCGCGGCGAAAAGGTCCCCTGAGCGGCCTGACTTTTGTGCTGACAGGTACACTCCCGAGTTTCACGCGCGAGCAAGCCAAACAACTGATCGAGGAACACGGCGGGAGGGTCGCCTCGGGCATCAGCAAGAACGTCAACTTTGTTCTGGTGGGAGAGGATGCAGGCTCGAAGCTGGACAAAGCGAAGAAGCTGGGAATCCCGACTGTTGATGAAGATGAATTCAAGAAGATGCTGAAACGATGAACGCCCGACCGAAATTGTTTGCCGCGCTGCGGATGAAGATCGGGATACGCCTTGCAGCCTTCCGATTCCGCAAGAGGAAGGAGCAGGTCATATCCTTCGCGCGCGCCGTGTCCGGCGCCCAGCGTGCCCTCGTGATCATGCCGCTCGATCAGCGCGAGCTGCTGTCGGCGCTCAATGTCATTACGATGTTGAAGCGAAAATTCGAGGAGGAGCGCATCACCGTTGTCGGTGACGAACGCGGTGTGGAGGCCATCCGCTTGATGCCGAAGAGTCACTTCGTGCAGATTCGAGAAACGGACATTAATCTCCTGTATCATCCGCGTCCTGCCTTCCTCAATCTTCTGAAGGATCGGAAATTCGACCTTGCCATCGACCTGAACCTTGATTTAGTTCTCCCCTCAGCCTATATTTGCAGAGAGACAAATGCGAAGGTCCGCATCGGGTTTGCCGGAGCGCATGCAGATCGGTTCTTTAATTTTCAGATCCAACCCGATCCCCAACAATCACGAAAAACCATTTACGACCGCGTGGCAAAATGCCTCTACATGTTTTAGAAGCGACCTGCGACAGAACGGAGGTGGCGTTATGAACTTTCAAGTGGAAAAGAACGGTAACTCCGTCACGCTGCGCCTGAAGGAGCGCAAGCTGGATTCCACGATCTCGCCGGAGCTGAAAGGGGAGTTTCTCATCCTCTGCAAACCGAAGGTGGAGACGCTGAACGTGGATTTGCATGACGTGGAGTTCTGCGACAGCAGCGGACTGAGCGCACTGCTCATTGCCGAACGGAAGATGAAGGAACACGGCGGCAAAGTTGTGCTGCGCAACGTGCACAAGAACGTGCACAACCTGATCAAGATCTCCATGCTCGACCGCGTGTTCGAGATCCACGAAGCCCGCTCGGCGGCAAAACATTGACCGCGCGCGAGACACACCGCCGCTCCGCTGCAGGCCGTCGGCGGCGGCAGCACCGAGGCGCCGGGTGGTCGCTCGCTTCCAACCAACCACGTTCCGAATGACAATGATGGCGCTGCTTCTGCTCATGGTTGAAGGCTTGCCCGCGGAGCTTCTCTGGTTCCTGCTCGGCCTCGTGCTGATTCTGAGCGAGCTGGCGCTGCCCGGTTTCGTCATCATCTTCTTCGGCATCGGCGCGTGGATAACGGCGCTCGGCGTCTTCCTCGGAATGGCCGATGCATTCAACGTCCAGCTTCTCATCTTTCTGGTCTCTTCCATCCTCTCTCTTGTTCTTTTTCGCAAGCAGGGGAAGCAATACTTCCAGGGGCGTGTCTCACGCAAACTCGAGGACGTCGCAGCGTTGGATGACGTGCGCGGCGAACAGGCATTGGTGGTCGAAGACATTGTGCCGCGAACGCTTGCGGGCAGGGTGGAATTCCACGGCACGCACTGGAAGGCCACCGCCGATCAGGAAATCAAGAAGGG
Organism: Ignavibacteriales bacterium; assembly: GCA_037441705.1. Lineage (GTDB taxonomy): Bacteria > Bacteroidota > Ignavibacteria > UBA10030 > UBA6906 > CAADGV01. The sequence goes on along the minus strand of JBBIRR010000023.1, from coordinate 49,889 downwards.
CACGCCCGTGGAAATTCTGGAACGTCGAGACCTGACCCTGAAAGTCAAACCGCTCTCCTAACCCAACCACTTTCTGGAGCATCCTCATGGAAGTCGGCAGCGTCATCATTCTCGGACTGATCTTCTTCGCCTTCATCGTTATCATGCGCTCGGCACGGGTCGTGCCGCAGAAGACGGTGTTTATCGTGGAACGCCTCGGCAAGTATCATGCAACGCTCGAGGCGGGATTTCACATTCTCATTCCGTTCATCGATCGCGTCGCGTACAAGCACACGCTGAAGGAAATGGTGATTGATGTGCCGCCGCAATCCTGCATCACCAAGGACAACATTGCCGTAGAGGTGGACGGCATTCTCTACATGCAAATCATCGACCCCGTCAAAGCGTCGTACGGCATCAGCGACTATGTCTTTGCGTCCACCCAGCTCGCGCAGACAACGATGCGCAGTGAGATCGGCAAGATTGATCTGGACCGAACGTTCGAGGAGCGTGAGAAGATCAACTCGGAGATTGTGGCCGCGTTGGACAAGGCGGCGGAGCCGTGGGGCCTGAAAGTGACCCGTCACGAAATCAAAAACATCATCCCTCCTGCCAGCATCAAGGATGCGATGGAGAAACAGATGCGCGCCGAGCGCGAGAAGCGCGCCCTGATTGCAGAATCTGAAGGCGAAAAACAAGCGAAGATCAATCGTGCCGAAGGCGACAAGCAGGAAGCCATCGCCCGATCCGAAGGCGAGAAGATGAAGCGCATCAATGAAGCGGAAGGGCGGGCACAAGAAATTGAGCGCGTCGCTATGGCAACCGCCAAGGGCATCCGCGAAATTGCCAACGCAATCAACGAGAAGGGCGGCATTGACGCCGTCAACCTGCGCATCGCGGAAGCCTACATCGGTGAGTTCGGTAAGCTGGCCCAAAAGAACAACACGCTGATTATTCCTTCCACACTTTCCGATGTTGCGGGCGTCGTCTCCTCCGTCGCCAAGATTTTTTCGGCAATGAATCAACGGGAAGCGGAACCCCAGGCGGCGAAGCGATAGGTCGCATACCCTCTGATGATACACCTTCACTTTCACGGCGCTGCACGCACCGTCACCGGCTCCATGCATATCCTGAGCGTCGGCGGGAAAACGATCCTGCTGGACTGCGGCATCTATCACGGCAAACGAGACGAAGCGCGTGCGCGCAACCGTTCGTTCCCCTTCAATCCCGAACGCATCGACGCCGTTGTGCTCTCGCATGCACACATTGATCACAGCGGCAATCTTCCGGGACTTGTGAAGCAAGGATTTCGCGGCCGCATCTACTGCACGAAGGCCACTGCCGATTTGTGCGCGGTGATGCTGCGGGACAGCGCCCACATTCAGGAGAAGGACGCGGAGTTTGTGAACAAGAAACATGCGAAGAAACACCTGCCTCCCGTTGAACCGCTCTACACCCAGGAGGATGCCGACGCAACCATTCCGTTGTTTGTGGGGGTGGACTACAGTACCGAGTTCGACGTGACGGAGGGAATCACCGCGCGGTTCGAAGATGCAGGACACATCCTTGGGTCCGCGGGGGTTTCGCTCATGCTTCAAGAGAAGAGCAAGCGCGTAACCCTCGCGTTCACCGGTGATCTTGGCAGACCTAACCTCCCGATCCTGCGCGATCCGGTGTTCCTCGGCGATGCCGATTATCTCATCAGTGAAAGCACATACGGCGGAAGACTCCACGGTCCGGTAACGGCCATGGAGGACCAACTGCTGGAACCGCTGCGCCGCGGATGTGAGCGCAAGGCGAAAATGATCATCCCGGCCTTCAGCGTCGGGCGAACGCAAGAGCTGGTGTACGTCCTCCATCGCCTCAGCACTGCCGGCAAGATTGATCACCTCCCTGTCTTCGTGGACAGTCCCCTGTCGGTGAACGTCACCGACGTCTTCAAACGTCATCCGGAATGTTTCGACGCGGAAACGTGGCAGATCATCAGCGCCGACCACGACAACGATCCGTTCGGCTTCGAACGGCTGACGTACATTCGTGACGTAGAAGACTCGAAAGCGCTGAACGAGCGGCAAAGCCCGTTCATCGTCATCTCTTCGCAGGGCATGTGCGAAGCGGGCCGTATTCTTCACCATCTTGCCAACAGCATCGGCGATCCGCGCAACATGGTGATTATCGTCGGCTATCAGGCCGAACATACGCTCGGCAAGAGATTGGTGATGCGTGAACCCGTCGTGAACATCTTCGGCGAGCCGCACGAGCTTAAGGCGGAAGTCGTGGTACTCAACTCGTTCTCCGGGCACGCAGACCGCAACGAGTTGCTTTCCTATCTGAGCAGGTTTGACAAGCAGCGGTTGCGCCAGTCCTTTCTGGTTCACGGCGATCTCGACCAGTCCGAAAAGCTTGCTGAGGGAATGAAGGAGGCCGGGTTCGGCAGCGTTTCCATCCCGGCGCGCGGCGATGTTGTGCAACTGGACTAACCACGCCTGCACGTGGAACGAACACGGTTCATATTCTTCTCCGCTCTCCTTCTCTGCGCCGGCGGGCAAGCGAGCGCTCAAGACCCGACGCGACCCTTGGATGCTCCGTTCGGTCCCGTGGATACGGTGCTGCGCCGCAACACGGCAAGTGTGCTCTTCGAACGCAATCTCAACACCTTCAACTGGATCGGCTACCTGCGTGTTGATACGTCGGCCTTCGGCCAGCGCATCCGCATTGATGAGCTGCTGATGTCCAACATCATCCTTGTTGACGCCACGCCGACATCGCCCGAACAACGGCTGCAGAGTACGCAGCAGCGGTTGAAGCTGGATATCAGTCGCCCTCTCACCGACGTCCTCAACGTGACCGGTCAATGGTCGTCTCTCACCTACTCGGACAAGAAAGCCGTAGGACTCAGCAGGGCTTCCATGAATGCCATTCTCGCGGGCATCGAGTACACGCCCGTTCCTCTGTTCACGATCATGCCCATGATTGGACACCGGTGGGATAACCAGATTGATGTGCGAGATCGGGGTCTGAGCTACAACATCGCCGCGCGCACGAACCCCATTGACTTCGACGGATACAACGTCGTCGGCAGCGCACAGTTCCAGCAAGATCGGCTCGATCCGCGTGTGCTCGAGCAGCATTTTGCCCGCGCCGGATTTCAGAAGTGGTTTTTGGGAAGGACACGGGACAGTCTCGATGCAGGCTTTGCGCGCAGCCGTCGGGAGTTTTACACCTCGCAGGCCGGCGCGCTTGAAAGCCGCATCGAAAACATCTTCACGTTCAGCAACCTGCTGGAGTATGAGTTCGATGAATCGTTCCTCACGTCCTTCTTCGTGAACGTCTACAATCGTGCCCTGGACAAAGATTACCGCGCTGTGCTCGCTTCTGCATCCGCACCGGCGCAGTACAACAACGGCATCGACGAGTTCCGTCTCGAAACGTTTGCCCAGGCTCTCTATCGCGACCCGCGCAGCGGGTTCGCCGCCTCCGCGCGATTTTCCTATAGCGAGCGAAACGAGCGCCACTTTGCGAAGAATCCCACGACCGGCTTCGTGCGCGACACGACACAGCCACCCCTGACCGAACGACAGGCACAGGACCAGGAACAGACCAAAGACAATCTCACGCGTCGTACCTCGCTCGCGGGCACGGCGAAGTTGCCGGTCTCATCATCGGACACGATTGCCCTTTCCGGCGCCGCAAGCATCCTCCGCTATGATACGCCCAGTGCCGCAAACGTCGAAGATCGCGACGAGCTGTTAGTGGCTCTCTCGCTTTCCACATCTCACCGCCTCAGCCGCTACCTCGATCTCTCATTTTCCCTCGACGGCACACTGAGCCACATCGTGTACCTGTTGCGTGAGCGAAGCGCGAACAACAATATCAATCGCGTCTTACGGTTTGCTCCGCGCACGCTTTACAGGCCGTTCTCCTTTTTGACCTCCATGAACACATTCGAAGTTCTGGCAAACTACACGGTGTACGACTTCGAGGCGCAGGCCGCGCAGGTGCGCAGCTTCTCCTACCGCCAGTTCGGATGGATTGATTCGACAACCATCGAGGTCAGCCATCGCCTCGGGCTTGACTTTTTTGTGTATTTGAAGTTATATGAGCGGGGACAGTTGAACTGGAGCGAGTTCTCGGAACGCCGGGAAAATTCCTTCAGCGACAGAACCTACGCCGTCCAGGTGCGCTGCATGCCGGACGACGGTGTGCTCTTCGCCGTCGGAGTCCGATATTTCAGCCAAACACGGTACAGCTACACCGGCGACGTGCGCAAACTCGATTCGTTCCTTCGAAGCTTTGGACCAACGTGCTGGATTCTGTGGCGTCCGTACCCGACCAGCGAGGTGAGCATGAAGGGATGGTATGAGCAGCGGCGCCTTGAAGGCGGCGGATCACGATCGCTGGCAAACATGACATTCACCGTTACCCTCACTATTTGAACGAGACACCGTGACACCAAAAGCGATCCGCATGACCCTCCCCAGCTCCCCCCATGCCGTCACCCGCGTCGAAGGCTTTCTTCGCAAGATCAAAACAAAGGTTCCGTTGGACGAAATCCAGTTCCACAAGCTAATGGTGTCTCTCACGGAGGCCGTGAATAACGCCATCATTCACGGCAACAAAACGAACGCGAAGAAGAAGGTCGTCGTCGTCTGCCATTGCATGCCGAACGAACTGGTGATCACGGTGACCGATCAGGGGAAGGGCTTCAAGCTTGAGGAGGTGGAAAACCCGCTCGCCGATGAGAACCTGCTGCGTACCAGCGGACGCGGCATTTTCCTCATGCGCACGCTGATGGACAAGGTCGAGTTCGAGATGGGTAAGAAAGGCGCAACCGTAACGCTCGTTCTGCAACTGAGAAAATAGCGCGCCGCGCCGTTACACTTTCTTCACCTCTCCTGCCGGCACAAAGTCTCGCTTCCGTTTGAGCAGTTGTCCTGCCCGCCACTCCTGCACGATAAACAGCTGCGGAGAGGCGGAAGTTTGAACGTAGTACTTTCCGTCGTCTCGCTTGAAGAAGCGAATCTGCGTGCCCTGTACCTCGATCGTTGCGGTGAGTTTCGGCAGTGACGCGACGGTGGAGTCAACGAACTCGTCGGTCTGGAAGTTGGTAAGTGTTGAAAGGAAACTCGTGACGTTCGTGTTGATGGTGGAATCCTTCCCGATGACCCAGTTCATGCTGTCCCTTTTCGCCAGCACGAAGGTGGTGTCGCCAAACCGGAACTTCACTTCGGTGATCGTGCTCTGATCCGCTTTGAAGATGCTCTTGTTCCGCCAGTCGTTGACGGATTTTGCAAACGTCGTGTTCAGAAGCCCTTCAACGGAGTACACCTCGTCCGACCCTTCGCGCCGCACATACGACTCGGTCCAGGTGTTGGTCGGTTTGCCGACGCGGAACTGCGCAACGAGATTGTTGTTGGCGTAGATGTGCACTAACGTCGCCGAGGAGTCCACCGAGTAGATGCTCCGCTTGGCAGGATTGGTCGACACCAATGCCGTGATTCTCATGGCCGTCCCTTTGCCGACTGCCGTGGTCACCGCTTGCTCATCGGCGGGATAGCGGACGGGCGCGGTCAGCATCCACTTGCCGCCTTCACGCACGAGTGTAACATTCCCATCCTTCGAGCGAATCTCGATCCTATCGACGCCCGATGAATCGTACTTCACCAGCGGCTCGCCTGCGGATTGTTCCAGGCTGCGCTCGCCGGGCTTTTGCATTACCACGATGGCGGCAATGGCCAGAAGAACTGTCACACCGATCAGGTACAGAAAACTCCGTTTCATGGTACTTCCTCAGTTCGGACTAAGTCAGTTCGGATTAAGAAGGACGCGGTTCTACTGTATCTCCAACGCTTTGCGGCGCGCCTTGCGGATCCGCCACCGCAGCAGTCCGTAGCCCATGACCAACAGCGGCGGCAGAAGCATGTTGGCATACTTGTAGACTTTCTTGGTGCCGTCGGACACCTGCTCCAGCGGTGGAGGCGAAACGTCCTTCGAGCGAATGGTGATGAGTCCTGCATCATCGGCAAGGTAGTCCACCATGTTGGCGAAGAACGCAAGATTATCGCGCCCGCCCAGGTACTGATCTTTCGCGAAGTCGCCATCACCCACAAGCACCAGGCGCGTCTCCGGTGATTGGGTGAGAGGCGTTCCCGAGGGCACCGTCACTCCCCCGCTGGTATCGTGCGGCACCGGCTTGTCGGCAAAGAAGCTCTTGAACTTTCCACTCACAACGGCGGCGAGCGGGATGTATTGCTCGCTAAACATGTCTCGGGTGTAGCGCGCCATCGGATCGAAGTAGAACACCTGCGACTGCCGTCCGCTTTGTTTGGAGGAGTGGAGAAGGAATTCCCCCTGCAAACCCTTCGAGGTCAGGTTCGTCGTGTCGATGGAGCTGACGAAGAACAGCACAATACCCTGGAGGTTCTTCACCATCATGTTGTCCTTGCTGACCTCGCTGGCAATGGGGATGTACGGGAACTGCACCTGGCTCTGGATGGAGAACCCGTATTGCTGCTGCACGATGCTGATGGGCGCGCATTGCGCATCGCGCACCAAATCGGGATTGATGCGTAAGCCGTAGTGTTCGAGCATGTCTTCGAGTTTCAGCTCAAGCGCGCGGCCGAACCGTTGCTGTAAATCCGCATCCACTTTGTTCAGCAGAAAGGCTACCTTCCCTCCGCGCATGATGTATTGATCGATCTGATAGCGCGCCATGTCCGAGAAGGGATTCTTCGGCGCCATGACAATCAACACCGCAATGTCGCCGGGAATCGGTTGGCCCTTGCTCACGTCCACCGTCTGCACATCGTACTGACGGGAGAGATGCTGATAGGCGCGCTGAATCTCGTTCATCGTCGCCTCACCCTGCCCGGTCAGCAGACCGATCTTCTTCCTCTGCGTGTGCGTCAAACGCTTGATGGTGCTGCTCAGGTCGTACTCGAGCGTCGACATGTTCTGCACGACGGGAATCACTTCTTTCCGATCCTCGTACATCAGCACCAACCCCATGTACCCGCGCTTCAGCTCCAGCTTGTCCTCATTGATCACCTGAACCTGCACGGGCTGAATGCCCTGCTGCTGCGCTTCCTGCTCTCCTTTTTCTCCCGACGGATCAATGAACTCGAATTGGAGATTGCCGCGCGAGTAGGCTTTGTATTCGTTCAGTTGATCGAGGACGGTCCGTCGGACGTTGTTGTACGGGGCAGGAAGGTCCTCGGTGAAATAGGCTTTGATGGTCAGGCGGTCATCGAGATTCTTGACGAGATTCTTGCTTGCATCCGCGAGCGAGTAGATGCTGTTCTTGGTCAGGTCAAGACGCCCGAAGAGTCGCACCGAAACGATGTTGAGCAGAATGAGGATGACGGCAACAATGCCGACCCGTGTGAGCGTTTGCGATCGAAGATTCTGTTTGGACATAGTCACCACTTCCGTCGTTCAAGAGAAACGGTTGCCAGCATAAGCGAGAAGAAGAGAATCGAAGCGAAGTAGATGAGATTGCGCGAATCGATGACGCCGCGCGCAATGCTCGAGTAATGGAAATCTACCCCTATAAACTCTAACGTGGACGCCATAAACGTCGGCAGGTACGGCAGCACCTTGTCGATCATGAACAGCGCAAAGACGAAGATGAAACCCAGAATGAACGCAACGATCTGGTTCTCGGTGAGGCTCGATGCCAGCAGGCCGAGAGCGATGAACACGCCCCCCATCAGCAGGAGGCCGAGGTACCCGCTGAAGACTGCGCCGACATCAATCGAGCCAAGCACTGCCATCGTCAGCACGTACAGGAACGTCGGCAGCAGTGCGGCGCCGAGGACAACCCACGCGGCCAGGAATTTGCCCACGATAATCTCCACGTCCTTCACCGGCTTGGTGGTCAGTAACTCGATCGTGCCGGATTTCAACTCTTCCGCGAGCAAGCGCATCGTGATCGCCGGCGCGATCACCAGAAAGAGAATGCGCACCAGAGGCGAATCGAAAATGATGTACAGCGATGCAACGTTGTTCAGAAACAGATTGTTGGAAAAGAACCAGCCGAGGATCGCCAGAAACACGACGATGACCACGTACGCCACCGGCGAATTGAAGTAACTCTTGAGTTCCCGTCGGAAGATCGGGAGTATGTTGGGAAATGCTTTCATATCTTCACATGAGATGGTTGGAACAATTTCTACCGAACCGCTGCTATCCCGCCGTCAGCTTGTGGAACACTTCTTCGAGCGTGGTTGCCTTCCGGTGCATTTCCAGAATCACCCACCCCTCGACCACCGCCTTGCGGAAAACGTCGGCGCGCACGTCGGCACCCTTCTCCACGTGCAGCATGAAGCGGGCCGTACCGTTCTTCTGACCGAGAAGTTCTACGCTTCCCACGCCGTGCAGTGCACGAAGTTTAGGAGAGATTTGCTGCAGCGCATCCGCGCCATTGGTCAGCAGCTCCAGGGTCAGCGACTCGGAGCCGCGGAATTCCTGCTGCAACTGCTCGGGTGTCCCGTCGGCAACGATCTTGCCTTCGTTGATAATCAAGACGCGGTCGCACGTTGCCTGGACTTCGGGCAGAATGTGGGTGGAGAGAATGACGGTCTTGGCGCGGCCGAGTTGCTTGATGAGGTTGCGAATCTCGACAATCTGATTGGGATCAAGCCCGCTCGTCGGCTCGTCAAGAATGAGCACATCAGGATCATGAATCATGGCCTGCGCAAGCCCGACGCGCTGACGAAAGCCTTTGGACAATTCGCCGATATCTTTGTGCCGCACGGTCTCCAATCCGCATACATGCACCATCTCCTTAATCCGGTGCGGGATGTGAGAACGCTGCATGCCGTGAAGTTCGGCAGCGTACTCCAGATACTCTAACACATTCATCTCATGATAGAGCGGATTGTTCTCCGGGAGGTACCCGATCTTTCTGCGCACCGCGAGCGAATGTTCTTCGATGTTCAGGCCGTCTACCTCTACGGTGCCGGCGTTGGGGGGCATGTAGCACGTGATGATCTTCATCGTGGTGGTTTTACCCGCCCCGTTGGGACCCAGAAAGCCGAGAATCTCTCCTGTCTTGACATCGAACGAAATCCCGTCAATGGCTTTCTGGTCGCCGTACAGTTTCGTCAGATTGCGAACTGCTATGGACATGTGACAAACAGTTGGTTGTTATACGATGGGCACGAGGCAAGACGCCTCACAATGTTCAGCCTCACTACACGGTGAATTGAGCGGAAAAAAATCTACGCACGTCGGGGAAAAAAATCAAGAAAGGCCGCGACTCTCTGCGTTACACGCGTGGTCGCCTTCTGTGCCACTCGGTAACCGACTGATACACATGCGCCATGTGCAGCACGTCGGCCTCGCGGAATGGTCGCCCGATGATTTTCAGTCCGATGGGAAGATTCCTGGAGTTGAAGCCGCACGGGACGGACACGGCAGGCAAACCCACAAGATTCTCCACCGCTTCGATGGTATTGCCGCCGCCGAAGATTTCTGCCATGCTCGCTTCGATCGGAGGCGCGCATTGAAGCGTGCTGGAGCCGAGGATGATGTCGTACCGCGTGAAAAGCTCTGCAATGTCGCGACAGATGAGCGAGCGAATCCGTTGGCAGCGGAGATAGTCGGTAGCAGAGATGACTTGCGCGCCGAGCAGTTCGCCGCGTCGATCGGGATCAAGAATGCCGGCGACTTTGCCTGCGCGTACCAACGACTCGAATGCCGATGCCTCCTCGGCGGCAATGATCGTCGCGGCGATCGTTTCGTAGGGATAGTCGGGAAGTGTCACCTCCGTCGCCTCGATGCCGAGTGTCTTGAACACCTCGAGCGCGTTCGTGAACGCCGCAGCAACATCCGGCTCTCCCCATTGCGCATAATCTTCTCGTACAAATCCGACACGGAACGCGCGCACAAGCTCCCGTGCTTTCGTAAACGTCACCTTGAAGGGGGCACGCACCGTCATGGCATCAGCATCATCTTTGCCGTGCAGGACAGCAAGCACGGCAGCGCAATCCATCGCCGTGCGGCACATCGGGCCAACCTTGTCCATCGTCCACGAGAGCGCCATTGCTCCTGCCCGGCTGATGCGTCCGAACGTCGGCCGCAGCCCCGTAATGCCGCAGAACGACGACGGCGTCATGATCGAACCCCAGGTCTCCGTCCCGAGCGCAAAGGCACACAAGCCGGCGGCAACCGCAGCACCCGAGCCGCTGGATGAGCCGCCCGACCAGCGCGTCGTATCCCACGGCGTCCTGCATGCACCCGTCGCCGAAGCCGTCGGCGGTCCGCCCGCAAGCTCGCTCATCGCAGCCTTGCCCAGGAGAATCGCGCCTGCGTCGCGCAGCTTCGCAATCACCGTTGCATCCTCATCAATCCTCTGAGCAGCATACGGCTTTGCGCCCCACGTCGTGGGGTAGCCTTTCACCGCAAACAAATCCTTGGCAGCGTAGGGGATGCCGTGCAGGGGACCACGATACAGACCCGCGATCAGTTCGCGTTCGGCCTGCTGAGCCTGCTCCAACGCAAGCTCTCTCGTGACGGTGACAAAAGCATTCAGCCTGGGTGAGATTCTCTCGATACGCTTCAGATACGCCTGCGTCAGCTCGACGGGCGAGAGTTTTCCTCTCTTGAGAAGTCTGGAAAGTTCTGAGATGGGAGAGAAGAGAATGTCGTCCGAGATCATTTGCGGGCGGCTCCCTCTTCCCCATTGATGATCAGACTGGCAAAGACGAAGCTGGGAGCGAGAGAGTTGGGAAGCTCTCGATCGCGCAGCGGCTGCAAATTCTTTTCATGATTCTCAAGAAACGTCAGCGCAAGCCGACGCTCCTCAGGCGTCATCAGGTAGCCGGCAACACGATCGGGCAGATGCACAACAGACTTCGCCTCCTCGCTCTGAACCTGCCGGAGCGATTCGTGCATCAGCGGCAAGGCACCGAGAACTGTTTTGGTAAACGTGCGGCGGGTGAGGGTTTGCATCACGGTCTCCTTGAAGAAGTGGATGAAAACTGAAGCTTACGATTCGTTCCTCTTCAGCAAAGCTTGCTCGTGTGAAGATGTAGCGAAGAACGGAAGAACGCGCTCAAGGAACAGTGTTTTCTGAACGCGCTGCATGGGATGGCGTGTATCGGGCAGAATCTCCAGTTTTCCGTTGGGCAGCAGAGATGCAAGCCTGCTCGCCTCCTCGCGCGGGATCATCTCGTCCGCTTCGCCGATGGAAACGAGCACAGGGAAGTGGGCAAGACTGAGGGCCTGTGTCGTCAGGCCTTCGGCGGGCAGGGTTGCAAGAAACTCCTGTGCCGCAGCGAGAAGCACGCGCCATCCCTCCTTTCCGTTGCCGGACGCATGGTCCTGCTGCAGTTGTGTCGCCCAATGAGGCAGCTTCTCGAGAATCGTCGCTGCATCAAACTCTCTCGTCGCGGCGGCAACGGCCTCGGCCGTCCAGAAGAACTTTGTTCCGTGCATCACCAGTGACGCTACTCTGCCCGGATGTTGAATGCCGAAAGCAAGTCCCACGTACCCGCCGAGGCTATAGCCGCAGATGCGAGCGGTTTCAATCTCCAACGTTTCCAGCAACGTAAACAGGTCACCGACAAGCGTGTGAAGGCGGATGGCGCCCGAAGGATTGTTCGTCCGGCCGTGCCCGCGCAAATCGGCGGCAACCACGTGGTAGTGTCGGGCAAATTCGGGAATGAACCGCCGCCAGTGACTTTCAATCGTTCCGAGGAGTCCGGGAAGCAGAATCAGCGCATCGCCCGAGCCGTGCTCTTCATAGTAGAGTGCTGAATCTTTCGAACGGATGTATGGCATGGCGGTGTGAGTATGATGCAGTCCGGCTTCAGAAAGAAGGTTTCATTGCATGGGGTTGTACGGAATCTACGCGAGCGTCGGTTTCGGCTCTCTATGCCTGTCAATCCAATACATCCACGGAACGAAGAGCCACTGTAACAATCCTGCGTACGCAAGTGCCGTCTCATCGGGTGGAGGAGGACCCATGAGGTTGGCGACGTAGATGACACCGAGGAAGGCAACCAGTGCCCACAGGCCATACCGTCCTGAGTTATCCCGCGCCCTCGAGATGTGCGCGTACACAGCAACGGCGCCGATGAAGAGCAAACCTTCTACTGCCACAGACGCCGTCACGTTATTCCACAAACCAAGCCCGACGCGCGTATCGAAACCGGGCAGCAGAGGAAGATCGGGGCGGTGCGTGACGAAGTCCAGAACCCAATGACTCAGCACCGCGGCACCCACGATGCGTGCCGCCTTCGCATTGCGCTTCAGCGCATAATACACGCCGCCGAACGCAACGGACCAGACAAGAACCGCTGCCAGACTATGGCTATATGGATAGTGGTAGAAATCGAGCGGAGTGAACGCCGTGTCTCCCGGAGCGATACGAGCAGCTTCAAATCCCAGCAGCAGAAACACGGGCCACAGAAGATCGATGAACTGCGCCGCGAGGAAGAGTGTGCCGAGCGAAACCATGGGGGCAGGCTTTTTGGCGGCAAAGCCCACAGCAAAGTGTCCGAGAAACATCAGGGTCTCCCTGTTCGTGAATCGTTCGACCAACAAGATACCTTTCCCGTTGGGGAATTGCAATCACCCGACCGTTGTTTTTGCTGATGCGATTCTGTACTTTCTCTCTGTCCTCATCACATCCCCCACGGAGGGTTCATGGCAGTAAAGACGTCAACGCTTGAAGGAGGTATTGGTCTCATTGAGCCGAAGGGCGATCTCATCGGTGGAGAAGAAACAGACGCGGTACGGAAAGCCGTCGCAGGATTCGTCGAGCGCAACTATGATAAGCTGCTCATTGATCTCAGCGGCGTCACCTACATGAACAGTACGGCAATCGGCGTCTTGGTAGGCGCGCACACGACGTACACGAAGAAGGGGTGGCAGATCAAGCTGTGCGGCGTCAACAAGAACATCAACAGCATCTTTGTGATTACGAAGCTCTCGTTGGTCTTTGATGTCTACGACACGCGGGCGGAGGCACTGAAGAGTTTCCGGTAGGCCGCTGGGCCTCGGCGTCTGCTTGCCGCGGGCGCGGAGTCCGTGTCAATGTTCTCTGAAAACTCACTCCTGCAACGTGCGCTTTCGAGCTGACACAGATTCGTTCTGCACCATTGACGGGTGAGCCATGAGTTCTTCAACACTCCAGGGGTACCTTGTTCTTGCCGACATCAGCGGCTACACGTCGTACGTTGCAGGAACGGAACTGGAGCATTCGCAGGCCATCCTGGCCGACATTCTTCATCTTGTCGTCTCGCATCTGACGCCGACGCTGGAGCTTGCAGAAATTGAAGGCGACGCAGTGTTTGCCTACGCGCCCGCCGAACGGTTTGCCCGCAAAGAGACGCTGCTCGAGCTGATCGAGACAACGTACCTGCGCTTCCGCAACCACAGAGAGTTCATGCAAACGCAGAGGTCCTGCACGTGCCTCGCGTGTGCGCAAATCCCCACGCTCGATTTGAAGTTCATCGCTCACGCGGGCTCGTTTGTCATGCAAACCGTTGCCGGAAAGCGCAAGCCTGTCGGCACGGATGTGATTCTCGCCCATAGGCTCCTCAAGAACACCGTCGGCGCAGCGCAGGGCTGGCGGGCATACGTCCTGCTTACGGATCGTCTGCGAGAAGAAATCGGCCTGCCGGTAGAGTCATTGTTCTGCGCGGTGGAAGAGCACGAACACCTCGGACAAGTGCGCACATGCAGCTATGATCTGCAGGAACGCTATCAGCAGCTCATTACCATTCGTCAGAAGACGCTTACCACGAATGAGGTTCACGGCCGGTACGTGATGGACTTTCCGGCACCGCCGGCAGTCGTGTGGGACTGGCTGTGCAGTCCCGAGAGGCGCACGCTTTGCGGTCCCACCGACGAGCACTGGTCGGGTGGAGAGCGACCGGCCGGACGATCCTCCGTCGGGGCATCCAACTGCTGCGATCATCGGGGCAGGAGCTCCACTGAGACGATCATCGACTGGAAACCCTTCGAGTACTATGCGACAGAGTACAGCGGCTTCCCTGTCAAGTGTATTACAACAAACGAACTCATCCCCCGCGAAGGAGGCACGCGGCTGATCTGGCAGATCTGTTTTCAGATGGATTTGCCGCCCTGGCTCCGCAAGCCGATCGGCGCGCTGATTAACAAACTGTTTGTACGAATGGATGGAAGGCTCCGGCGCATGCGAGCGATGATGGAAGCAGAGCTGCATCCGGCCGAGACGTCGGCTCACACGCCACCCGGGCGCGCCGAATCCGTTTCTCCAGCAGCATAGCTCGGCATGATGCTGCCCCTCAGTGCTTCAGACTGTCCAGCACCTCACGGATCTTGCGCAGCAATTGATGCGGCGCGTACGGCTTGTCGACAAAATCACGCACGCCTTTGGTCAGCATCTCCGAGCGCTGATCAGGATCGACGTAGCCGGTGGCAACAAGCGCTGCAACGTTCGGCCGTATCTCGCGCATCTTCGGCAACGCTTCCCAGCCGCTGAGCTTCGGCAAGCCGAGGTCAATCAACACAAGATCAATTTCCGATGCATGCTTCTTGAATTCCTCGACCGCCTCGACGCCATCGTGCGCACCGAGGACGGTGTAGCCTCGTTCTTCGAGAAGTGCTTTGACCAGCTCGAACAACGCCGGTTCGTCTTCCGCCAGAAGGATCGTCTCACTCCCGGCCGCGGTCTCCTGTGTAACATCCTCCTCAACATGGGCCGGCTTGCTGCCGGGCGTGGGAATGGGAAAATAGAGATGAAACGTCGTCCCCTTCCGCAGCTCGCTCTCAACGTCAATGAATCCCTGATGCGTCTTCACGACGCCGTACACCATCGCCAGCCCCAGGCCTGTTCCTTTTCCTTTTTCCTTTGTGGTGAAAAACGGTTCGAACATCCGCGCCTTCGTTGTTTCATCTATGCCGCTCCCGGTATCCGTCACGCTGAGCCGAACATATCCGTCGGCAGAGGCGTCAGGGAATCGTGCGCGAACGACGTCCGCCTCGACAACGCCGGTGGTGATCAGAATCGAGCCGTGTTCCTGCATGGCGTCGCGAGCGTTCACGCAGAGGTTCAACAGTGCCTGATGAACTTGATTGTGGTCGGCAAGAATCACCGGCAGTTTTGGTGCGAGGCGAGTCTCGATCGCGATTGTTTTCGGGAAGGTGTGCGTGCACATTTCCGCCACTTCCTGTGCCACCACGTTGAGGCTGACAGGGCCTAAGTTGGCGTCACTCTTGCGTGCAAAGGTCAACAACTGGCGGACAAGCGCGGCGCCGCGTTGAATGGCAACAGTCATCGCCTCGGCGTTCTTAACCAACGCCTCTTTGGCCATGACTCCCTGCGAAAGCACCGAGGTGTACCCCAGCAGGATTCCGAGAATGTTGTTGAAATCATGCGCAATGCCGCCTGCCAGAGTCCCGATACTTTCCATCTTCTGGGCATGAAGGAGTTGTGCTTCCAGTCTCTTTCGTTCCGTCATATCGCGCGACACGACGACAACGTTCATGGGGTGTCCGGCCCGATCTCGGATAACGTTGCCGTGTGATTCAATGCAGCGCACGCTGCCGCTTTTGTCGAGAAGGCGATACTCCACGCGCAGGTCTTGCCCTGTTGCGGCCGTCGCGGCGAATGCCTGTTCGACGCGCGTACGATCATCGGGATGAATCGGGCGGAAGAAATCAGTGCCGATGAGCGTTTCGTGGTTGTTGAGCAGAGTGCCGTATGATGGACTGAGGTAGATCTGTTTTCCGGTGAGGTCGAGCAGCGCGATGAGGTCTGTCGTATTCTCTGTAATCAGGCGAAACTTTTCTTCGCTCTGCCGCAAGCTCTCTTCCGCTTTGATGCGATCGGTGATGTCGCGATCGACTCCCCGGAACCCGATCACGTTGCCTTCGGCATCCACCAGCGGCATCGCGTTGCTTTCGAGCCATCGGTAATTCCCGTCCTTGTGCAGCCAGCGCATGCGTTTGCCGCGCCATCCCGTTTTCGTTTTTATGAAGATGGGAAACTCGGCGGCGAACATAAACGCGTCCTCCTGATGGAGGAAGGGAAGGATCGGCCTGCCGATAAGGTTGGCAACGGGGTAGCCCACAATCGTCTCGATGGCGTCGTTGCCGAACGTGATGCGTCCTTCGGCATCCCATTCCCAGATCCAGTCGGGACTTGTTGCGATGATCGAGCGGAGTTTCTCCTCGCTTGCTTTCAGAGCAAGCTCGGCGAGACGACGCTTCCTCCGTTCTTCTTTCTCCCGCAGCGCGCGCTGCACGACGTGTCCAAGCCGCGAAAGCCGCTGCTTCAGCACGTAGTCGGTGGCACCGCGCTTGAGGCTGTCGATAGCTCGCTCTTCGCCCATGGCAGCCGAGATGAAAATGAACGGAAGATCCGGCGCTTTCTCCTGCGCATGGGAAAGGGCACGCATGCCGTCGAACGTCGGCAGGGAGTAATCGGAGAAGATCAGGTCGTACTGTTCCTTCTCCAGTTCGGCGAGAAAGGCACTTTCATTATCAACTCGAACGATCGTGCAGGATATGCCTGCCGTCTCCAGCAAGTTCTGGATCAGCTCGGCATCGTAGGGACTGTCTTCGAGATGCAGGATGCGGATTGGCTGATTCATCAAGAAACTCCTGCCTTACGTGGACCGCTTTTTCTTCGGAGGTGGCTCGTTGATAATCGCCCAGAACATCCCGACCTGACGAACCGATTCCACAAACTTTGTGAAGTCCACAGGCTTGACCACGAAGGCATTCACGCCAAGCTCGTAACTCCTGACCAAGTCGGTCTCCTCGCGCGAGGACGTCAGAATCACAACGGGAACCGTCCTGAGCTGAGGATCCGATTTGATCGTTTTCAGGACCTCGAGGCCGTCAACTTTGGGCATCTTCAAGTCAAGAAGGACGACCGCGGGATCGCCGTTGCTGCGGCCTTCATATTTGTTTCGACGGTAGAGATAGTCCAGCGCCTCCGCACCGTCGTTGACGACATCCACCTCATTAGCAAGGTGGTGTTGAGCAAGTGCCTCCAGCGTCAGCTCGACATCGTTCGGATTGTCCTCGGCGAGGAGGATACGGCGCAGATCATTCATAAGCACATCTCCAAAGACGGTAGTTCTCTCCTTAGAATATCCTTGATGGTCCTCTGCAAGAACTCGTTCACAATCTCTCCGTTGACTATCCTTGCCATTGCGCGTTGACGGGTTTTTCTCGCTCCGTCCTTCTCAACCAGGGAGTGAGAAGAAGAATGTCGCCCCTTTGCCCATTTCCGATTCAGCCCATGTCCGGCCGCCGTGGCGCGCAATGATGCGCCGGACATTCGCAAGGCCTATTCCGGTTCCTTCAAACTCACTCGCGTTGTGAAGACGCTGAAACACGCCGAAAAGCTTGTGGGCGTATCTCATGTCGAAGCCGACTCCATTATCACGAACGTAGATAACGTGTTCCGACGTGTTGTGATGCGTTGTGGAGCCGACCTCGATGCAGGCCTCCGCGCACTGCCGCGTGTACTTGACGGCATTGGAGAGGAGATTCACAAACACCTGGCGCAACAATGAAGGGTCGCCCTGCACTTCAGGCAGCGGAAGAATCTTCCAATTGATCCTGCGCCCTTTTGCCTCTCCGTTCCGTAATGTGCTGAGCGCTTCTTCCACAACCTGAGAAAGCGGAACGATCGTTTTGACCATCTCCGTTCGCCCGACGCGCGAGAACACCAACAGGTCGTCAATAAGCTGTCCCATGTGCTTTGCAGAATCTGAGATGGTCTGGAGGTAGCGGCTTCCCTTTTCGTCGAGGCGCTTTGCAGCGTGGTGCTGCAGCAGGTCGGCAAACCCGCTGATGTGCCTCAGCGGGGCGCGCAGGTCGTGTGAAACGGAATAGCTGAAGGCTTCGAGTTCGTTGTTTACGGCTTCCAACTCCACCGCGCGCCTTTCGAGGTCCCGATTCAGCTGT
This sequence comes from Ignavibacteriales bacterium, assembly GCA_037441705.1. GTDB lineage: Bacteria > Bacteroidota > Ignavibacteria > UBA10030 > UBA6906 > CAADGV01. The sequence continues at coordinate 31,997 of JBBIRR010000023.1, read as the reverse complement.
TTGATCTCTTCCGAGGCGCGGCGCATCTCCTCTTCCGCCCGCTGCCGCCCGAGGAGATCGCGGTGGACGACGATATAAATTGCGGCGAGAACGATTACGACGAGTACTACAAGTCCCGCAAAGGTGACGATCATGTTGCGTGAGGCTCGCTTCTGTTCTGCTGCAAGGTGTTGCAGGACGGCTTGCTCTCGCCTGTCTATTTCCGCCAGGATTTGTTCGATCGCTTCCATGGTCTCGATCCCGACGCCTGTGTGGATGAGATCCTCTGCTGCAGGTCGGCCGTAGCGGATGTATGACTCCACAACATTGGTGTTGAATTGCACTTTTCTTCGAACAGGCCCCTCGAGGGAATCCACAATCGCCCGGTGCTTGTCGCCCATCAGGCTCCGGAGGCGAAGCACCTGTGTGTCGACGCGTTCGACGGCCGACCGGAACTCGCCGAGAAGGACGTCGATTCCCGTAAGCGCGTATCCCCGCGAGGCGCTTTCAACATCTTTCACGGCAAGGAGCACCGCGCGCGTTTGTGCCAACACACCGTGTGTGTGCGCGACGTTCTCCGTTGCGGTGATGGCCTGCAGGATGTTATCGTACGCCAGGATTGCAACGACGATCAGGGCGGCAAGGGCAAGCCCGAAGCCCGCCAGGATTTTCCTATCCTCAGCAAGCGTCGACTGATGTTCGCTCTGCCGCCGGGCGAGGTCTTTGACGAAAAGCTGGATCAAGATCGCCGTGCCAAGCGTAACGAACGCGACTGCCGTGTTCAACGCCATGGGAATCACGCCGCTGTCATACAGCAATGGAGATCCCACGGCGTACCCGACGCAGAAGGCGACGCCCGACATGGTCATCATGAATGCAAGCAGGCCGGCGATGTTGTCGACATAACGGGGAGTTTGGCGAAATGAAAGCAGGAGGACGGATAGCCCCGCGCACACGAAGCTGGCGGCCGTGAAAACCGCCATGCGGGCAAGCTGCACGCGATGCATGCTCTCCTCCGGAACGGCGAAGAACCACGTGTCGACGGAGAGATTGGCATCAAAGAGGATCTCGTACAGTCGAAGGAAAGCGAGGCCGAGCACAAACAGGGCAAGAAGCCTGCGGACGACGAAACGCCATCCGACAGAGTGTGGGTCAATCAGTGCTGCAATACCAAGCGCCACAAAGCAGATGGCGGTGTTGGGCGCCATGGGTATGAACGATGGGCTGAACCCTGAGAGTACACGCAGGTTGCTCACCCAGCCGATCAGCGCAACCCCTCCAATCGCTGCGGTGGCAAGCGCTCCTAAGCGCGCCAAAGTGCTCGCTTTGTTCATCAAGCTACGCCGGGTGCTCATGCCGTTTCCTCTCGGGAACAATGTGAAAGAGCACGATAGCAGAAGTCACGCGCCAGGAAGTGCATCAAGCCTTCCGGGGATGAGTGCATCAAGTCCTTGGCACAACAGGGGAGGGTTCCGCTACGTGTTCACGTGTGCAGGCAAGCAGCGGACAAACACAGAGACAGTGTACAAATCACCTCGTCAAAAATCAAGGTATGGTCGCAACGCGTTGATATTCCACACACAATTGAGTAAGTTGAGTACGCCGCGAACCGAACGTCACGATGGCCGTTCACCAGCATATCGCCAACATCTTCATTGACCTGATTCCCGACATGTGCTTCGTCGTGTCGAAGGAGCGGCATGTGCTGGCCTATAACCAGAGGGCACGGGAACTGTTGGGACTGCCGGAGGTACCCACGGAACCTATTCGGTTCTATGATCTTCTTGCCGATGACTCGGCTCGCCCGCTGCTTGCGGTGCTCATGGACACGACGGTGACACGCGAGGCGGAGGCGCGCTTCAAAGGCGCCAACGGCACCGCAGTGGATGCGGTTTTGTCCATAAAAAAAATCTCCGGACCCGACACCGAATTCCTGTACGTCATCGCCCGCGACGTCTCCGAAGAGAAGAAGAAGGAACTCGACCTGCTGCGGTTCTCCAACGTTGTGCACTACACCGTCAACCCCATCCAGATCACGGATGCGCAGGGGCGCATGGTGTACGTGAACCCAGCGTTCGAGAAAGCCACCGGCTTCACGAAGGAAGAGCTGATCGGAAAAAATCCCAATATCATCTCCAGCGGCAAATACAGCAAAGAATTCTGGGCGAAGGTGTGGGCCAGAATCAGCACGGGCAAGATCTGGCAGGGTGAGATCGAAAACAAACGGAAGGATGGGACGCCCATCTTCACGCAGGTGATCATCTCGCCCATCGTGGACGCGGAGGGAAAAGTGGTGGGATACCTCGGCACGCATCGCGACATCACCGAGCAAAAGCAGCTTGAACAGCAACTGATGCACTCGCAGAAGATGGAAAGCATGGGCACGCTGGCAGCAGGCATTGCGCACGAAGTCGGCAACCCGCTCACGTCCATCTCTTCCATCGTTCAGGTGCTGCTGCGGACGGTGAATGACGACTTTGCCCGCGAAAAGCTGGCGCTCGTGCAGTCGCAGGTTCACCGCATCACGAAAATCATCCGCGACCTGGTGGACTTCTCGCGTCCTTCCAACTACCAACTGATGCCCACCAACATTGTCAACAATGTGAAGGAAGCGGTCGAGATTGTGAAGATGGCCAAGAAGGCGCGGGACGTTCGGTTCTCGATCGATGTGCGCCACCAGATTCCCCTGCTGTCGCTCGTTCCTGACCAGATCTCGCAGGTGTTTATCAACATCCTGTTGAACAGCGTTGATGCGCTGGAAGGCAGAAACGACCCGAGAATCGACGTGGTGGTGGAACGGGACGACGAATTCGTGAAGGTGAGCATCACGGACAACGGCAGCGGTATCTCCGAGGAACACCTCGCAAAAATCGGTGAGCCGTTCTTTACCACCAAACCTGTGGGTCAGGGAACGGGACTTGGCCTGTGGGTAAGTCAGGGGATCATCAAGAGTTTTCACGGCGATATTCGCCTCAAGAGCAAGCGGGGTGAGGGGACGACGTTTACCGTTATTCTTCCACTGAATCCGAAGGATTGATATGGCAGAATCCATTCTTGTTGTTGATGATGAAGAAATCATTCGTGAGTCACTCTCGTTCGTCCTGAAGAAAGAAGGCTACGACGTCCACGAGGCCGAAAACGGAAAAACGGCATTCGAGATGGCAAAGCAGCATTCGTTCGACGTCGTCATCACCGATCTCGAGATGCCGGAGATGAAAGGCATCGAACTGCTGGAACATCTCACCCGTATCAGTCCCGAGACGCTCGTCATCATCATCACCGCGTACGGTTCGATCGAAAGCGCGATTGCGGCGCTGCGCAAAGGCGCGGTGGACTACATCCTCAAGCCGGTCGAGTTCGACGAGATGCTGCTCAAGGTGCGGCGGCTGCTCAGCCACCGACGCCTGCAAACCGAAAACAAACTCCTGCGCGGCGAACTGCACAAGCAGTACGACTTCTCCAACATCATCGGCCGCAGTCCGGCCATGCAGCGGGTGTTTACGACGATCCAGAAAGTTGCGCAGACCGACGGGACGGTGCTGATTACCGGCAAGAGCGGCACGGGGAAGGAGCTGGTTGCACGCGCCATTCACTATAACAGCCGTCGCAGCGACAAGCCGTTCGTGGCCGTCAACTGCGGCGCGATTGTCGAGAACCTGTTCGAGAGCGAACTCTTCGGACACAAGAAAGGGGCCTTCACCGGCGCAACGATGGATCGCGTCGGCTATTTCAAGGCGGCCGACGGCGGAACGATTTTCCTCGACGAGGTGAGTGAAATCCCCCTGCACCTGCAGGTCAAACTGCTGCGCGCCATTGAAGAAAAGGTCATCACCCCCGTCGGTACCACACAGGCCATCCCGGTGGATATCCGCATCATTGCCTCGACGAACAGAAATCTGGCAAAGTTGGTGGAAGAAGGAAAGTATCGCGAGGATTTGTTCTATCGGCTGAATGTGGTGGGGATTGAACTGCCGTCGCTCAGTGAGCGCGCCGACGACATTCCCCTGCTCGTGCAGCACTTCGTGACGAAGTACGCGCGCGAGATGAACAAGGATGTGCGCGGCGTCGACCATGCCGCCATGAAGGTTCTGCTCGCTCACCCGTGGAAGGGAGAGGTGCGGGAACTGGAGAACATCATCGAGCGGGCGGTGATCTTTGCCGAAGGAAACATGATCACGACGAACGAGCTTCCGCCCTTGCTCAGCAAGCGCGAGACGCCCTTCGCCTTCGATGCCAAGAAGCCGCTGAAAGAAGCCATCGCCGACTTCGAGCGCGAGTACATCAGTCACATGATGCGCCTGCACACGAGCAAGGACGAAGTTGCCAAAGCCCTCAACATCAGCCTCTCCAGCCTCTATCGGAAGATCGAAGAGCTGGGCATTCAGGCGCAGCGCTGACGCGGCGTGAAGCCTCGCTTGCTATCCGCCATCTTTCCGTTTTGATACAGACACGCATTCTTTCTATATTGCCTCCGCCGCACCGGTGCGGCGTTTTCGTACACGCGCTGAACCATGCCGACACTCGCAGCCATTGATATCGGTTCGAACGCCATCCGCCTGCTCATTGCCACTGTGAACGGCGACCGCGGCATCCACGTCGTCGAAGACATCCGCGAACCCGTGCGCCTCGGTCAGGATGTGTTCGTCACCGGAACGATTGCCGACGAGACCATCGAAAAAGCGGCAGAGGCATTCACACGCTTCAGGTCGCTGATCGAGACGCACGGGGCGACATGGAAGAAAGCCGTGGCCACCAGCGCCACGCGCGAGGCGCTGAACCGTGAGTTATTTCTCGATCGTATCGAGCAGGCAGGCGGCGTGGAGATCGGCGTGATCAGCGGCGAGGAGGAGGCGCGGTTGATTCATCTTGCCGTCTCCTCCAGAATCAATCTCAAGAACAAACGCGCCATCCTCATCGACATCGGCGGCGGCAGCGTGGAGGTAACGCTTGTGGCCGACGGGCAGATCCTCTCCACCGAAAGCTATCGCATGGGAACGGTGCGCCTTCTGCAGGTGCTAGGAGAAAAGAAGCGCGGCGAAAAGCAGTTCACCCAGCTTGTCCGCGAGTACGTGGACGCAACACAGCGCCGTCTCAAGAAGGAATTGGGGAAGGACGCGATTGATCTGTGTGTCGGCACCGGCGGCAACGTCGAAGCGCTCGGCGATCTGCGCCGGGACCTGTTCGGCAAAGATCGGACAACGCTGATTGCTGCCGACGAGCTGGATGCGCTCGTCCGCAAACTGCAGGGCATGACGTTTGAAGAACGCGTCCAGCAGCTGCGGCTTCGCCCCGACCGCGCCGACGTGATTGTACCGGCGGCGATCGTCCTGCAGAAGGTGGTGAAACTTGCCGGCATGCATGAGGTGCACATTCCGCGCGTGGGATTGAAGGAAGGCCTCCTCATCGACATGATGCTGGAGCTGTATGGGGAAAAGAAGATGTCCTCGCGTGAGCAGGTTCTCACCTCCGCGCTGCAGATCGGCAGGAAATACCTGTTCGACGAGCAGCACGGCCAGGCCGTTGCACGCTATGCCGCTCAGCTCTTCGATCAAACGCGGGCGCTGCACAATCTCCCCATCGAGTATCGGACGCTGTTGGAAGTCGCAGCACTGGTGCACGACATCGGCAGTTTCATCAACATGACCGGTCACCACAAACACACCTATTATCTTCTTACCGCCACACCGATCATTGGACTATCGAAAGAACAGAATGCGCTTGTCGCGAACATCGCCCGCTATCACCGCAAGTCCTTGCCCAAGATTTCTCACGAGGGTTATGCTGCTCTTTCCTCGAAGGATCGGGTGATTGTGTCGAAGCTTGCAGCGCTGCTGCGTCTTGCCGACGCGATGGACAACGAACACGCAGCCCGCGTCGAACGCTTCACCGTCGAGTACCGGAAGCCGAAATTCATCATAACGCTGGAAGGCGAGGGGGATTTGCTGTTAGAGAAATGGGCGTTGATGAACAAGGCCGCGATGTTCGAGCAGGTGTTCAACGTGAAGCTTGCGCTGGAGGAGTAGGAATGTGAATCAGACCCGTGCGGCTTCCGATCGGTTCTCCGCGCCGTCCGATACGGCTCCGGCGTTAGGGCACGTGTTGCTTGATTCGATAGACCAGCGCTGGCGCACGTACCTGAAGGAGCTGCGCCGCAGCAAGCGCACGTTTTCAGAGGACGCGATCCATGATGTGCGGGTGGCAACGCGGAGGCTGATCTCGACGCTCATGATCGTCGAACTGCTGATTCCCGATGAGCGTGTGGAACGCCTGCGGCGGCGGCTCAAACGATTGTTCGATGCCTGCAGTCCGCTGCGCGACACGCAGGTGCAGTTGCTTGCGCTGGCGCCGCAGGTGGACCGCCACCCGGAGCTTGAAACGCTGATTACTGTTCTCAAAGTCCGAGAACGGAATCTCATCCAGACGATCGGCAAAAAGACACGGCGTGTTGCAACGGTCCGGTGGAGCCGCACGATCAGGTGGGCGAAACAAACGCTGCGGGAACAGTTCTCCCACCCGCTGATGCACGAGGCAGCGCGGGTGGTGGTGTACGGCGCCGCCGCCCGGGCATTCGGAACAGCGGTGTTTTTCAAAGAGCGCGTGGTCGCCGCACAACCGAAAACGATCCATCGCGCACGCATTGCCTTCAAAAAATTTCGCTACACCATGGAAGCGCTCGCGCCTCTTCTGCCGGGGCTGGGCAAGGAACAGTTGAAAGCGATGGACGCCTATCAAACACGCATGGGCGTAATTCAGGATGCCGAAGTGTTGAGCGCGCTGGTGCAGCAGTTCGCTGCAGGCCGCAGTGCTGCCTCGCGGCGGAAGCTTGCAGCCTTTCAGCGTGAACTACGGATGCACAAGCAGACCCTCATCGCCGCGTACCTCGACGCAAACGACGAGATCTATTCGTTCTGGCACCAACCGTGGTTCGTGCAGAGCGCGAACGATACGAAGTAAAACATGTTCTCTCATCATTGCCAGGAGGACGAGCTATGGACCTGTTCATTCTGCGGCATGCCATTGCCGATCAGCGAGACCCCGTCAAATATCCCGACGATTCTCTCCGACCGCTCACGGAAAAAGGAATGAAGCGCATGCGCCGCGTTGCGGAAGGTTTGCTCGCCGCCGGCCTCCGATTCGACGTCATCTACACCAGTCCGTACACACGGGCCAAACAAACGGCCGAGATTGTTGCAGACGTGTTTGACATGCGCAAAGCCCTGCGCGAGACAAACACGCTTGCGGTGGATGGCGACCCGGAAGAGCTGATCGAAGAGTTGAAATCCGCGGAGAAGGACGCGACCTGCCTTCTGCTGGTCGGACACGAGCCGTACCTCAGCGAGTTGATCTCCCATCTGTTGGTAGGGGATGCGAGTTTAGTTCTGACGATGAAGAAGGGGGGAGTGTGCAAGTTGACGGTCGGGATGTTGAAGTACGGAAAATGCGCGACCCTCGATTGGCTGATTCCGCCGAGCCTTTCCACGCGTCTGGGATAGAACGTTCACTCACAACACGACAGAGCCTCATGTTCTGCTTCGCAGTGAAGCGCCTTCTTGTGTTGCTTGCTCTCCCGCTGTTGTTCGGTTCATTCCAAACACGAAATGAACACGTACCGAAGGGCGGCACGCAGTCCGTGCTCAACCGCTACAATCTTGCCGCACAGCCGAAGGCACGCTTCGTCGTTCCGTCACGCCTGAACGAGATCTCCGGACTCACGATGACCGAAGACGGGCGATTGTTTGCGAACGAAGACGAGCGCGGCGTCGTCTATCAGCTCGACTACACCAGCGGCCGCATCATCAAACGCTTCTCCATCGGTCGCTTCGGCGTTCGGGCGGATTTCGAAGGCATCGCCGTCAAAGGAACGTGGTTCTATCTCGTGGAGAGCAACGGAACGCTCTATGAATTCCCGGAAGGTCGCGACGGCGAACGCGTCGAGTTTCGGACGTATCGTTCGTTCCTTTCATCGAAGAACGATGTGGAAGGCTTGTGCTACGATCCATCAACCGATTGCATGCTGCTGCTCTGCAAAGGCGATCCCGGAAAAGGGCTGCAAAAGTACAAAGCCGTGTACGAGTTCTCTCTTCAATCAAGAACCTTCTCGCCCAAACCTCGCTTCCTCATTCCGCTGAAACAGGTGACGCGTACGTCGGCAGGCAATCACTTCAATCCCTCCGGTATCGAACGGCATCCGCGGTCGGGGACGTTCTTCGTGATTGCCGCTCAGGGACATTCGATCGTCGAACTTGCAGCCGATGGAACGGTGCTCGCTCAGCAAGCCATCAACAAGCGGGTCAATCCGCATCCCGAAGGGATTGCATTCGCGCCCGACCTTTCCCTCCTCCTCTGCAACGACGGACAGGGCGGCGCGGGTTCGCTTACAGTGTACGCACCACAACAGTAGGATTCGGTAGCGATTCGCTGCCGGCGCCTGCGTTCACTCCGTTTCCCTTCCTTGTTATTCAACCACGTTATGGATATATTTTTTTCACGGAACCATTATGGAACGGAATGGAGGAGTGACCAAGGTATTTCCTGTCCTGTTCGTTGTGATGCTGGGCGCGGCGGGATGTTCGGGAAGCAAGCAGGCAGCGCCTGTCCCGACGGAGAACGTACCCGAACAGCCCAGCTCGACGGCGCATGAGCTGGCAACGCAGCATGTGATCAACGGCTCGCTCTATGAAATGAAGGGAGAGCATGCGCAGGCGGTGTTGGAATTTCAGGATGCGCTGCGGTATGAAAAGAGCGCGGGCATCTATTACGCTCTCGCCAAGAACTATGGGGCGCTGAACAAACATTCGCTTGCCATCGAGCATGCCCGTACCGCCGTGCGTCTTGATCCGGCAAACATCGAATACCGTGAGCTCCTTGCCGCTTCGTTTGTGCAGGTGTTCGAGTTGGATTCTGCCGTGGCGGTGTATCAAGAGATCATCCGGCGCGATTCTTCCAACATCCAATCGTGGTTCAATCTTGCCCGGCTGCTTCAGGTACGCAATCCCCAGAAGGCCCTCGAAACGTACGACGAGATCATGCAGCGCTTCGGACCGCAATGGGAGGTGCTGCTGCAGGTGGTGGAACTCTACAACGCCATGGGCGAGTTTGGCAAGGCTGCCGACGCGATGAAGCGGATGGTGGAGTTGGACCCGGGCAATCTCGACCTCCTCCAGAGCCTTGCACGTGCCTACATGCGCGCCGACCGGATGGATGAAGCGTTGAAGGTGTATTTAGACTTGAAGGAGCGCGACCCGGAGAATCTTGAATATGCTACGGAATTAGGCGGCGTGTATCTGGCGCAGAAAGAGTACGCAAAGGCCGCCGAACAATTCGAACGGGTCTTGTCGGTTGACTCGGCGTCGGTAGAGCACAAGCTGCGCATCGGCGAACTGTACTTCGGCCAGTTGGAGAAAGATTCCACGCTCGCTCCGCAGGCGCAGCGCATCTTCGAGCGCATCAGCAAGCAGCATCCGCAGGACTGGCGCGCCTACTGGTTTCTCGGGGCGATCGGCGCCATCACCCGCAACGATTCTCTCTCGCTCATCAATTTCAAACGGGTGACCGAGCTTGCAAGCTGGAATGCCGACGGCTGGGTGTATCTCTCTTCCGTGTTCTTGGAAAAGAATGATTTCGAGTCGGTGGTAAAAGTGTTGGAGGCCGCGCTGCGAACGCTGCCGGATGAGCCGCGCGTCAACTCCATTCTCGGCATTGCCTACAGTCGGTTAGGACGAACCGACGATGCCATCCGCGTGCTGGAGAAGGCCCACACGCTCGATCCGAAGGACCTGAACACCATTTCCCAGCTTGCCCTCATCTACGATGGCATGCAGAGGTACGAAGAATCAGACTCGCTGTACGAACAGGGGCTGCGTCTGGCCCCCGACAATCATCTTCTGCTGAACAACTACAGCTACAGCATGGCCGAGCGCGGGATTCAACTGCAGCGGTCGTTAGAGATGGCGAAGCGTGCCGTGGAGCAGCAGCCCGAAAACCAATCCTACCTCGATACCATCGGCTGGGTGTATTTCAAGTTAGGCAACTACACGGAAGCGGAGAAGTGGATTAAGAAGGCGATCGAGAAGGGGAACGCCAGCGCGGTGTTGTACGAACACCTCGGCGATGTGTACGCGCGCATGAACGACACCGAACGAGCATTAGAGCAATGGAACATTGCCTTGAAGCTCGACGCCAACAACGCTGCGTTGAAGGAAAAAATCTCCCGCTCGATGCGATGACCCCCATGCGCGCCCTCCTCCTCCTTGCCCTTGCCGCGGTGCTGGTTTCCTGCTCGCCGAAGCGTGCCGCGGTAATGCTGGACACGAAGGTGACTTCGCCGGAGCTTCTGCGGTCGCTCGTAGAAGAGAACGGTCGGAAGATCTTCTCCGCAACCGGCAGCGGAATTATCACGTTCGACAGTCCCGACCTTGCCGGCAGCGCCGCCTTCGAGTCCAATCTCAAGAAACCCGACTCGCTGTTGGTGACGTTCGAAGGCCCGTTCGGCATCGACGTCGGCACGTTCTTTCTCTGCAAAGACACCTACGTCGTGTACAACAGTCTCGAAAACACGGTGGTGATGGGAAATCCGAACCACGCGCGCATCCGTTCCATCATTCCGTTTGATCTCACGTACGAACAGATTCTCAGCGCGTTCAGCGGCGTGTTTCCTGCGCCAACCAACGGTGAAGAGCTGATAGACTATCGGGTGGAAGACGAGCAATTTCTTCTGACCTACCGGTGCGGTGTCAACACGTGCACGTACACGGTTGATCCGCGCTATCTGTTGGTGACGCGCTACGAGGTACGAGACAAGCACGGCGATCTGCTTGTTGAGGCGAGCGCTTCATCGTTTGTGGATGAACAGGGAATTTCCTGGGCGCGGCGCGTGCGCATTGTCTTTCCGCAGGAGCGCCGCCGGCTCTCGATTGCGTACAACGCGCTGCGGCTGAATCCGCACGAAACTCATTTCCGCTTCACGATCCCCGACAACGCACGGCGAGTGGTCCGATGATGCCCATGCGATGCCGGCCGATGCATAGTGTGGCGTGTTGTGTTCTCTTGATCGTCCTGTCGGCTCCCGGCTCCGAACAGGAAGAAATCCGCACGCGGCAGGCCGAACTGCAGAACATTCGCAAGCAGATTCAGGAATATGAGCAGAAGATCAGGCAGCAGCAGTCCAAAGAAAAGGCGACGCTGGAGCTGCTCGATGCGTACGACCGGAAGGCAACGCTTCTGCGCAAGCTTCTGAGCCGGTTGCGTGCGGAGGAGGAGGAGTTGCAGGATACGATTGCACGAACCCGCGCCGACCTGGCAAGGCTGGATAACCAGCTCGGCTTTCTGAAACGACACTACGCAAACTATGTCCGCTCCGCCTACAAGGCCGGCAAAGCCTATGACCTTGAACTGCTGCTTTCATCGGCTTCCATCAATCAGTTTTCGGTTCGATCCTATTATCTCCGCCGCTTCACCGAACAGCGCAAACGGGACGCGGAGAAAATCGGGCACAAACGCACTGAAATCGAACAGGCGCAGTACCGGCTTCAATTGCAGCTTGCCGAGGAGCGCAGGCTGATTGCCGAAAAGGCCGAAGAGGAGGACCGGCTTGCGGCGCTGACGGCGGAGCGAAAAGCGATTCTTGCCGACATCCGAAAAGACAAAAGAATGCTGCAGCGCGAGGTCGAGCGCCAGAAGCAGGCAGCAAAGGATCTGGAGAATGTTATTGCGAGTCTGATCGAGGCAGAGCGGCTGCGGAAGGAAAAACGTGAGGCGGAATTGCGGGAACGAAAGCTGCCGCAACCGCCGCCCACCGTCGGAACGTTTGCCGCGAAGAAGGGAAAGCTGCGCTGGCCGGTCAGCGAAGGCGTGGTGGTCGCGAAGTTCGGCAATCAGGTTCATCCGCGGCTCAAAACCGTTACGGTCAACACGGGCATCGACATTCAGGTGAAGGCCGGCTCGCCGGTCGTCAGCGTCGCAGAGGGAGAGGTTTCCATGATCCTCTGGTATCCTTCGTACGGGAATCTTCTCATCATCAACCATTATGATGGTTACCGCACCGTGTACACGCACCTGTCCGAAATTCTTGTTGCCGAAGGGCAGAAAGTAAAAGAAGGCGAGCGGATCGGGACAAGCGGCGAGGCTATTGACGGCCCGCGCTTGCATTTTGAGCTGTGGAAGGATCGCGAAAAGCAAAACCCGGAACACTGGCTCAGCCGATGAAACGACTTCTCGTTCCGGCGTCTCTTGCGCTGGCGGCGACACTCCTCGCACTCCTTCTCCGTTCCCCCCTCTCGACTCTGGAACACGGAGTCATCGCGCTGCAGTACACGCTGCGCGGCGATCAGCGCGCCGACACGAACATCGTCCTTGTGTACATCGACAACGACGCCATCCGCGAATTAGGCTGGCCGCTGCGCCGCAACTTCCACGCGTTGATGGTGAAGGCCCTCACCGACGTGCAGGCCGGAGTGATCGGCATAGACCTGCTGTTCGAGAATCCCAGCGCCGAATATCCGGAGTACGATCAGCTGCTGCGGCACGTCGTGGCCGTCGCGAGCAACGTTGTGCTCGGCGGGACGTTTGGACGGATCGGCGCGGCCGAGGCGGCGCCGGCCGCGGACGCACGCGCGCCGTTTCGCTATCCGCAGGTTGCCGACGTGGAAACCAAGGGCGCCGAGTTTCACGCGCCGATGCAGTCACTGCTGGAAGCTGCAGCAGGCGTCGGCCATGTCAACGTGCTGGATGATCTTCGCTTGCCCCTGTTCATCGCACACGGCGAGGAGATTGTGCCGTCGCTCGGGATGGAAGTGCTGCGAGTCTATGCACACTTAGAGCGCGCGGCCGTGCGTTACGAAGACGGGACGCTTTCTTACAAACGGGATGGAAAGCTTGTGCGCATCGCAACCGACGGCGGGGCGGTATCGCTGAACTACCCGGGTCGCCTCACCTCGTTCAATGCCTACCCGTTTCTCGAAGTCCTGCGTGCGTACGACGCATTGCGTGCGGGCAGAACGCCTGCGATTCCCCTCCAGTCCTTCAAGAACAAGATTATCCTCGTGGGCGTCGTCAGCGAAGAACGGACGTTCGCCACGCCGATTGATCCGCGGTATCCGGCGATAGGACTTCATGCGGTGTTTCTGGACAACGCGCTGCACTCCGGCTTTCTTGTTTCCGTTCCCTCATGGTTTGTGTATGTGCTGTGCCTCGTTGTCGGGTTCGGATGTGCCGCGCCGCTGCTTCTGATGACCTCGCGCCTCCGCCTGCTGATCCCGGCGGTTCTCCTGGTCGCTGTGGTTGTCTGTTCCCACATCCTGTTCGCCCCCTTCGCGGTCGTCCTTCCCATCATGCCCTTTGTTGTGGTAGGCCTGATAACGATCGGCGGGGCATTGGCGTACCGCCATCGCGTGGTTGCCAGGCAGTTGGAGAAAGTGCAATCGGAAAAAGAACGGATCACTGCCAAGCTGCGTGACCGCGAAGCAAAGGTTGCAGCGCTCGAACGCGAGCTGGTGTCGCTCGAAGCGAGAAAACAAACCGACCGCACACAGGAATTGCTCGACGAAATTCGCCGTTACAAAGCGGAGATTCACGCGCTCAGTTCCAAACGGGATGATCTGGAGGAAGCCAACGTCGCCGATACAGGGGCGACCGACGGGGCGCAGGAATTTGAGGGAATCGTCTACGACGGCGGCGGCGTGATGCGCCGCGTCGTTGACTTTGTGGCGAAGATCGCCGACAGCGACGCGACCGTCCTTATTCTCGGTGAAAGCGGGACGGGCAAGGAAATGGTTGCCCGCGCCATTCACCGACGCAGCAGACGCAACGAGCATCCTTTCGTTGCCGTCAATTGCGGTGCGTTGGCAGAAAACTTACTCGAAAGCGAGCTGTTCGGTCACGAGAAAGGTGCTTTCACCGGCGCCGTGAAGGAGAAGCAAGGACGCTTCGAGCTTGCCGACCGCGGCACCATCTTCCTCGACGAGATCGGCGAGGTGAGTGAGGCGTTTCAACTGAAGCTGCTGCGCGTGCTGCAGGAAGGAGAGTTCGAACGGGTCGGTGGGACGAAGACGCTGAAGGTGAACGTGCGCGTCATCGCCGCGACGAACAAAGACCTGAAGCAGATGGTGAAGGAGCGACGCTTCCGCGAGGATCTCTACTATCGGCTGAATGTTCTGACGATCGAGATTCCTCCGCTGCGCGAACGCCCCGGCGACATCCCGCTGCTGATTCATCATTTCTTGAAGAGACAGGGAGAAGAGTTTCGCGTGTCGAGGAACGTGCTGGACATTCTGCAGAACCATGCCTGGCGCGGCAATATCCGCGAACTGGAGAGCGTCATCACGCGGGCAGCGCTGCTCGCGAAGGCCGAGAACCGGACGATGATTACAACGAAGGACCTTCCCGACGAGATCACCTCCACCGTCAAAGGCACCATTGCCATTGAGGACCAAATCCTCGAATTGCTGCGCGAGAAGAAATTTTCGCGCAACGCCATTTCCGAAACCGCGGAGGAGCTTGGCGGACTCAACCGCGGCACCGTCGCCGAGTACTTCCGCGGGCAATGCCTGAAAGCCTTCGTTGACCACACCTACGACCTCGAGACGACCGCCCGCTACATCTCGCTCGCCGCGGACGACTCGGTCAACGAGCGCGTACGGAAGAAACTTCTCGAGTATCTCGCCAACATCGCCGAGGCGGTGGATCGGTCACAGCCGTGGGACAACGTGAAGCCCGCCCTCAAACCGAAAATGAAAAACCTCCCGCAGAAGTACCATCGTTTTCTCGAGCAGGTGGCCGAAGGATACTACCGCAGCGTGTGGAGCCTGGAAGAAAAGGTGAGGTAGGAAGCCACCGGTTCTGTGCTTGGATCGTACGCTTCCCGCACTTCGTCTCGCAATTCCCGCATTTTCGGGGCTGGACGGTGATTGGCTCCGGATAGCTTTCTTATTGAGAATCAACAGGTTAGAACGTCCACCATCCATCTCTCTGCCGGAACCACGGCCTGGCACGACGGTTGAACTTCTCTTCGGCAGCTAAACGAAGAGAACGGTCTGTTGTCAAACTAAAAAAACAACCAACTAACAAAACAAGGAGGAAGCTATGAAGAAGTCTCTTGCTCTGCTCTGGACGATGGCCGCAACAGTAGGGTTGCTGGTCGTTGGCTGCAACAAGAATGCGAACGGTCCCGATGAGGAAACCGCTCCGCCCGGCGTGACCGACGAACGCAGCGCGATCATCTACAACGCCATCAACGATGAGTTCGTCAAGAACGATGAGCAAACCTTTGCCGACCAGGAGGTTCAACTGACCGATTACGGCTACCTCGCCGGCAAGATCAACGCTCCCATCACGCCGCTGCGGTGGGGCCGATTCATCAGCAGCGTGACGCGCACCGTGACGGTTACGATTCAGCCCGGTGACACCATCGCCATTGCTCATGTCCACAAAGTCATCAATGGCACGCTGAAGATTCGAGCCATCAACGCCAACGGCGATACGATTCTCGTCGAGAAGCCGTTCAGCGATGAGTCCGACCGCAACGTTGTGTTCAAGCGTGTGCTGCGCGGGCCGCGATTCTGGAGGAACTGGATTCCGGTTGCGACCTCGCTCGTTGCCGGCGGCACACCCAACGGCGACATTTCGATCACGCAGATTCAACTGATCGGTCGCCGCGACACGATTACCGTTTCGGACCCGCTGAACTTCTACCTCCGCTACCGCTGGCTGCGTCCGTTCTACGGGAACCGAGACATGTTCCACCGTGATCGCGATGTTGCCGAGTTCAACGGCGGCGATTCGGTGAAGGTACGTGTGACGCTGACGAGCACCTCGCCCGATACGGATCTCGTCGCGCTGCGCTTCGGAGTCAACAACCTGTACAGAGCGCGTGCGCGGATGTTCCTCGTTTCGCAGAACGGCAATGTGAAGGTCTACGAACGCACCTTCTATGTGCATCCGCGGCCCGGATTCTTCCATGCCGCCGTTGATGCTGCTACCAAAGAGACGTTGTTCGATGACGATCCAACCGCCTACAGCGTCAGCTGGTGGGGCGTTCCGTATCGAGTATTCTAACGTGCACGTGGTGGTGGGATATCGCCTCTCGGCCGATGCCGGTCGGGAGGCGATTCGTGCAGGTGGGTTAGCCGATTTGACCATTGAAATTGAAAGACGATTTGAAGTAATTGTCCTCGAATGGACGGCAGCATCATGAAAACGGCGATAGCAATAGCGGCGAGCGTTGTCCTGCTCTTGGTTGGCTGCCAGAAGCCGACCGAAGTGCAGCTTACGGGTGACGAGACGCAGATTGACCTTGAGACGGTGAACGACCCGGACGGCTCCTTCGACCGCGCTGCAGTAGATTCGACGGCCTTACTGCCGCGCGAGCAGCAGGACTATGCCGGCTTCGTGACGCTGACGTCCATTCGGACGGATATCGGGAATCTCTCGCGTACAACCGTGGTTGGCCGCGTCGTCATCGAAGACAAGCGACGTCCGGTCACCTTCAACGGACGTCGGATGTTCATCGGCTACCGGCTCGGGCTTGTGCGCATTGACGGGGCGTTCATGATTCCACGAGAACGATTGTTGGGCGGCCTGGTTTCTGCCGGTTTCGAGTATGTTCGCGAAGTGCCGACCTACGAGCCGGATCGAACCTACACGTTCTCGGCTGATTCGATCGGTTCCCTGTCGTTGACGGCCTCCGACGTTGTCACGGTCGAGGCCCCGGTGTCGGGAACCGTGGTGCTGCGCGATCGTGATCTTCCGTTGCGCTGGAGGGGACGAGGCCATCTCAAGATCATCGTCAGTGCATTACGGGTGGAGAGCGGGCAGTTTCACACAACGCCGCTGCTGGCGTTTCGTCCTCGAAGAAACGAGGGACGTGCTCTCATCCCGAAGCGAATCCTGAACGGCTTACCGCGCGGCGCGTACGTCTTCACGTTTGCCATCACCAATCGCGACGAACGCCCGCTTCCCGGTCGCTACGGCGGACTGGTATTGCTTCAAGCGTCTTCTCTTCACAACATCGTGGTCGAATTGCGCTAACTACCTGCGAGGTGTATGACCAGAAACAGTCTGTTTGTTTCCATAGGGCTGACCATGATGTTGTCGTCAACATCCGCGCAATCGTTGTTCAGTGCCCGCAGCCTCGCGCTCGGTGCCTACGGTGCTTCGGTCAACGACAGCAGGAGCTTCGAGAGCAATCCGGCAGGCATCGTCACGATGCGCGACTGGGAGTTCTCCACCACGACGTACAACGCAATCTCCGCCGGGGGGTTTGTCTTCCAGGGACTGACACTGGGCAAGCGTTTTCTTGAGAACGAGGCGGTGACCCTTGCCTACATGCCCGGTGCATTGTTGGAATTTGCCCTGCCCGCGATCGTCGTCACCAGCGACTCGGGCGCGCCGGCGAGTATTCAGCAGCGCATCTCCTACCAGGAAAATTTTCTCATCGCATACGCACACCGCTTCGCGCCAGAGTTTGCGCTCGGTGTTGCGGGACGCTTCCGTCAAACCAAAGTCAACGACACGAAGTACGAGTTAGTGCAGGAAGGTAACGTGTACTTCTCCCGCATAACGCCTCGTACGGAACAAGCCGGCCTGAGTGTGATTGATGTCGGCGCCCTGTACACTCCGCTGCCCGAACTTCAGCTGGGTCTGGTCGGACGAAATCTCCTTGCGATCCGCGAGGAGCTGCCGTCGGACCTTAACCTGTTTACCCTGCCCGACAAACGTTCGGCAGAATTGAGCGTGCGCCTGATGCCGGCACCGTTTATCAGTCTCGTGGCGCAGGCAAGCACACTGGAATCGGGAGCGTTCGGCATGGAGGTGATTCCCGCAGCTTCGCTGGCGCTGCGGGCAGGTGTGTATGTGAATGGTGACGAATCGCCCGCGTTCTCCGCGTGGAGCATCGGGGCGGGATGGCGGTATGAGTTCCTCGAGGTGGATGCCGGCTATCTTCGCTTCCGGAACAGACAAACCCACAGCGGAACGGCGACCCTCGCCTCGTTTGATGCCTCGCGGCTGCATGCACTCGATCTGCATCCTTACACAACAGATCGCGCGATGCTCACGGTGAAGGCGATCTTCGGGAACATTCGTACGCCGCTCGTCCGCATCCAGTCCGTGGAGATTCTGAGCGGCATCTACCCCTCTTCCTATGAACTCTTTGCATTTCGCCCGCTCGGCAGAGTGATTGTCAAGAATGTGTCGGATACGCCGGTTCGCGCCCGGGCGCGGTTCTTCGTCGAACGATTCATGGATGTACCGACCGAGACGCATGCAGTGTCACTTTCTCCGGGAGAGGAAAAAGAGATCCCGCTGCTTGCCGTTTTGAACGATCAGGTCAAAGAGGTCACAAAGCTGACCGTGCGCGAAGCGACCGTGTATGTGACGGCAACGGCATCCGAAGAGTACGACGACCGCGTGCAGACGAAGGTCTTGATTCACGGTCGTAACGATTGGGACGGCGATGTGCACGCGCTGCGGCACTTCGTCACGCCGGAAGACCCGGAGGTGCTTCGGTTTACACGCGAGATGTTGGTGGAGATGAAGGACTCTCTCGCGAGCGTGCCGAGAGAGCTGGAACCGCTGCACAAGGCTCGGCTGCTGTTCAACGCCTTTGCCGGCAAGCTGGTGTATGTGGGTGATCCCAAGCTGAGCACCGATTACGTTCAATATCCGTCCGAGACGTTAACGCTGCGCAGTGGTGATTGCGATGATATGACCGTGTGCTTCGCCTCGCTGCTCAGCAGCATCGGCATCTCGACGGCCTTCATTGACGTTGTGCCGCCCGAGGCGCCGGAACGCGGCCATATTTACCTGATGTTTGATACCGGCGTGGAACCGCGTTTCGCCCACCTGATCAGCGAGAACCCGAAGCGGTACGTCGTGCGCCGCAACCCGCAGGGTCGCGAAACTCTCTGGCTCCCGATCGAAACGACCGTCATTACCAAAGGCTTTGACCACGCGTGGGAGATAGGGGCACAGGAGTATTTCGAGGATGGAGAAATCCATCTCGGCCTGATCAAAGGCTGGGTAAGGATCGTTGATGTCAACTGACAAAAGAAGAATGTGAAACAGGAGTGAAAGGAGATGGATATGAGAGGATTACGAACCGTGATTGCTTTTCTGCTCACCATGCTCTGCGCGTCCATCGTGTGGGGAGGCGAGCAGATCACGCTGCAAAAAGCACAGGGCGAGGTGCTCATTCGTCCGGGCGTGGCGGAAACGTGGGTCAAGGCGCGCGCAGGCGAACCGCTCAGCCCTGATGCGACGATCAAAATCGGCAAACAGAGCACGGCAGTGATCGTGCTTCCGGCTTTGAACAAGAAAATCTCCCTTCCCTCCGAAGTGATCGTGGATATCTCCGACATTCGCCAGCTCACGCCCGAGGAGTTGATGCTGAAGCTGACGATGGAACGCGTGCGCGCCTCGTCGTACGAGTGGAAGAAGAAAGAACTCGATATTCCCGGAACGACGGCGTTCAGGGGAGAGGACAGGGAACGAAGCGCCGCAGCAGGCGATGGTGACCTCGAGGTCGGAAGGTTCCAGCTGAACGGCACGCGGGTGCTGTACAACAACGGTTTCTACTCGACGAGCGCGCTCAGGGCTATGGATGTGCTGCGGCGGTACCCTCCGCTGGCGCAGTTCGAAAACCGCCTGCTGATTGCCGAAGCGCTGGAGAAATCCGGCCTGAAGGGCGAAGCGTTGAATGAGTACATCACGCTCTCGCAGCGTCCCGACCTCACAACAGAACAGAGGGAGCTTGTCGCTGCAAGGATTGCGCAGCTCAAGAAACAGTAGCCGAAGAGTGCAGGCACACACGAGCGGCACCGCCGGGGAGTGCAATAAACAGCAATGCAACAGACCCGCTCCGCAGCGAGTGCCGCTTCGTGTTGCGCGGCACCAGAAGCCGGAGCGAAGCGGCTGGTTCGCGATTACCGCTCTGCTCTCTGCACCGATGATGCCTGTCCGAACGATCCAACCCTCAACACTTTCGCTCCACGAATTTTTCGCTGCTTGAGTTCAACCAACGCCCGGTTGGCTTCTTCAAGCGCGTACATCTGCACCTCGGGCTTGATGGGAATCTCCGCCGCGAGGCTCAAGAACTCCTGCACATCGCGACGCGTAACGTTGGCAACGCTCTTGATTTCTTTTTCCATCCAGAGATGCGTTGGGTAATCTAAGCGGGTCAGGTACTGCCTGTCGGCATCTTCTTTTCTGATAGCGTTGATGACGAGTCTGCCGCCCGGCGCAAGATTGCGGAGGGCCTCAACCACCGGCGTCCATGTCGGCGTCGTATCGATGATGGCGTTGAGTTTCTCGGGCGCCGCCTCCCTCGTGTCGCCGGCCCACTGTGCCCCCAGTTCTCGCGCAAAGACCCTCTCCTTCTCGCTTCGCGCAAACACGAACACTCCGGTTCGCGGGAAGCGATGCCTCACCATCTTCAACACCAAATGCGCCGAGGCGCCGAAGCCCGTGAGGCCGAGTGTTCCTCCATCCTCGATGCCTGCAAGCCGAAGCGAGCGGTAGCCGATCGCGCCCGCGCAGAGCAGCGGCGCGGCTTCTTCATCCGTGAACGCCGCGGGAATCGCGAACGCAAACTCCTCATGCACCGTCATGTACTCCGCATAGCCGCCGCCGGCATCGCGTCCGGTTGCTTTGAAGTCGGGACAGAGATTCTCGTTTCCTTCACGACAGAAGCGGCACGTGCCGCACGCCGAAAAAATCCACGCAACGCCCACACGATCGCCGATGCCAAATCGCGTAACGCCGTCTCCCACCTCCTCCACTCTTCCCACCACCTGATGTCCGGGAACGACCGGCAGGCGCGGCGGCGGCGTTCGTCCTTCAATCTCATCCAGTTCGGTATGACACACGGCGCAGGCAGAGACCCGCACGAGAATCTCCTTGCGCTGCGGGCGCGGTACGGGAACGTCGCTGAGAGCCAGAGGCTCCGCCTCACCAACGCCGCCCTCGGTATCGGGAAGCGTGCAGAGACGATGAATCAGTTGAGCTTTCATAGTTGGTAGAGGCAATTGTATGTTGGGCGTTCCGGCGCTAAGCGCTGCGCAGCGCCGTCGGCGTCCTGCGGGCTTCGGTGCTTCGCTGAACAACGCTTCGCACTGCCCGCCGAACAACGGCGGGCACCCTCCGGCCGCCTAACGCGGACAAACCTTCTGCAGAACGTCTCACCTACTGCCGTTCCCTCACCACTTCAAACACTCTGCCCATTCGTCCATCCATCTCGACTTCGTACTTCTGACTGAGATCGAATTCCTTTCCCGTCATCACGTCCCGCAGGTGCACAACATCCTGCAACTGATGCTCGAACGGCGCGAGAGCTACCGCTTGCTTCTCCTTGTTGTTGTTGATGACAATCATCATCCGTTCGCGGCCGAGGATTCTGAAATAGACATAAACTTCCCGCTCGGGTTTGAAGTGCACGAGCGCGCCGCGCTGCAGCGGCGTGTACGTCCTGCGGATGTGTAGAAGCCGTCGGGTAAAATCGAAAATATCGTTCTCCTCTTCCGTCCGCCCGGCTCGTGTGAATGCATTGCGCGCATCGCGCGGGAAACCGCCGGGAAAATCGGCGCGAAGCCTGCCGTGGTCCGCTCCGCCCTTCATGCCGATCTCCGTTCCGTAGAGTATCTGCGGGATGCCCCGCGTCGTCAGCAGCAGCGTGAGGGCGAGCTTGAAGCGCTGCACATCTCCGTTCACGGCATACATGATGCGCCTGATGTCGTGGTTGTCGAGAAACGTCACAAGGTTGTTCGGGTCGGCGTAGAGGAAATCCTTCGTGAGACAGCGGAACACATGCTCGATCGTTCCCGCCGAATCGGCGAACGCCTTCATGAACGCATCGAACAACCCGAAGTCGGTGATGCTGGGAAGCTGCGGATCGAACCGCTTCGGAAAGAACGTACGGCGTTGATACGGAGCGAGGTACGCCGGGTCCTGAACCCACACTTCTCCCACAATGTTGAACCGCGGGTATTCGTCCAGAATAGCCCTGCACCATCGTGCACGAAATTCCGGATCAATGTACGGATAGGTATCCTCACGGATGCCGTCAATGCCGCTGAACTCAATCCACCAGATGGTGCTCTGCATGAGATAGTTTGCAACAAACGGATTGCGCTGGTTCAAGTCGGGCATGCTTTCCGAAAACCAGCCGAGCGTTGCTTTCTGTTTGGTGAGCGTGTCGCTATACGGATCGTGCAGCTCTATTTTCGAGTGATACGCCTTCTGATGCCGTTCCGGCGTGCCGTTCAACCAATCCGGCGTCGGCAGATTGCTGAGCCACGGGTGACGGATGCTGATGTGATTGTTCACGTGGTCCATGATCACTTTGAGATTGTGCGCATGGGCTTCGCGGACGAATGCCGCGAACAGTTCGTTGCTTCCGAACCGCGCGTCAACTCTGTACAAATCCGTTGCCGCGTAGCCGTGGTAGCTTGCCGTCGTTGTGTTGTTCTCCACCACGGGATTCAGCCACAACGCAGTGACGCCGAGGTCCTGAAGGTAGTCGAGCTTCGAGATGATTCCCTGAATATCTCCGCCGTGCCGACCGTAGGGGTGTCCCGGCTTCAGGCTGTCCGGCATGTCGGGCTTGTTGTCGTTGGTGGTGTCGCCGTTGGCGAATCGGTCGGGCGTGATGAGGTAGATGACATCCGTCGGATCGAAGCCTTGATGTTCTGCGGTCGAGCGTCTTCGCTGCAGAACCGGAAACGTGAACGACACCGCGCCGCTTCGTGATGTGAGCGTGAGCGTGTACTCGCCCGGCTTCGCCGATCTTGCAATCTCCACATCAACAAACGCGTACGCAGGATTGGCCGGCGTATGCGTTCGGACGACCTTCAGATGAGCGGAAGACGATCGAGCCTTCACCGTGTGCAGGTGTTCGCCGTACACCATCAACTGGACTTTGTTGTGCTTCATGCCTGTCCACCAATTCGGCGGCTCCACTTTGTGCACGCGAGGAGATTGTGCGAACGAAGCCGCTGCGGACAGCAGCAACACAAGAGTGCAGATGAGGTTGCAATTCATGACTGCGGGTAATTGTGAGATGGCATAGAAAAGTAGGGATTCGGTGGGGATTGTGCAAACGAGGCTGTACAAAAAGAAACCATCGTCATTCTGAACCCTTCGGCTTCGCTCAGGATAAACTCAGCGAAGCGGAGTGAAGAATCCAGTAAATGGCTCGGCTTTGGATTCTTCGCCTCTGAGAAACGAGGCTCAGAATGACGTCGTACTACTTTTTGTTCAGCCTTAGAGCGACTCTCATCCGGTTGATATTCAGCGGGATTTTCTTAACTTGAATGCAACGTGTTCGTCGGCAGAGGCGTCAGCGTTTCCTTCCACACTCACACAGTCACAATCCAAGGAGCACCCTTGAGTTTTTCCGAACGCCTTCAGGAGATCCGGAGCGGTTTTCATCCCACATTCTGGGTCGCCAACGGCATGGAGCTGTTCGAGCGACTCGCCTATTACGGTCAGCAGATTGTGTTCGTCATCTACGTGCGCAACAAGCTCGGCTTCAGTGAAGCAGAGGCGGGCCAGCTTTCGGGGGTCTTCGGCGGCTTGATTTATCTTCTGCCCATCCTCGCGGGCACGCTTGCAGACAAGTGGGGGTTCCGCCGCGCATTCAACGTCGCCTTCACCATTCTTGCGCTCGGCTATTTTCTCATCGGCTCGCTGGGCATGGAAATCTTCAGGGGCATTTACGGCGACCCGCACAACTACTGGCTGCTGATGGCGTTTCTCATCCTGACGGCCTTCGGCGGCTCGTTCATCAAGCCGTCGGTGTTGGGAACCGTTGCTCTGACATCGAGTGAGAAAACCAAGTCGCTCGGCTTTGCCATTTACTACTGGATCGTCAACATCGGCGCGATGCTCGGTCCAACGATCGCCTACCTTGTGCGCGACAGGTTCGGGAACGAATTCGTCTACGGCGTCTCGGCGTTGAGTTGCTTCGCGATGCTCGTCGTCAATATTCTTCTGTACAAAGAAGTGCAGGGCAATCAGGCGCCTGTATCCGAATCCCTCGGCAAGAAAATCGCCAACCTCTTCGTCGTGCTCGGCAACGTCAAGTTCATGATCTTCCTGCTCATCTACTCGCTTTACTGGATCATCTTCTGGCAGGAATTCATCATCGTTCCGTATTACATCACGGACTTCATTGACAAAGATGCGCCGTACGAGATCATCCAATCGTGGGCAGGCGCCGGTGCAATCATCCTTTTTCAAATTCCCCTCAACTGGCTCACGAAAAACATCCCGACACGTACGGCCATCGTGCTCGGGTTCGCCATCTCCAGCCTCATCTGGGTGATCATCGGGATTCATCCGAGCATTCCGACGATTGCCGCGGGGATCGTGGCGTTCGCGATCGGCGAGATGATTCAGGCGCCGCGCTACTATGAGTACATCTCGGAGATTGCGCCGCCGGGACAGCAGGGTTTGTATCAGGGTTACGCGTTTCTCCCAATCGCCATTGCGCGCTTCGTCGGCGATCCCTTCGGGGGATGGATTTATCAGACGGCGAAAGAGCTGAATCAGCCCGAACTTATCTGGTTCGCTCTCATCGGCGTCGGCGTTGCCGGTGCGGTGTTGATGTGGATCTACAACATGGTGGTGACACGGCAGGAGGCGAACAGTAAGTAACAGCGGCCCGGTTCCACTCCGCGGGGATTGCTAACCTTCACCGATTCACATATCTTACTCGCAAGAAATGTGCGGCATGCGTGCCGAGATTCAGCAGGTTGATATTGTCTTCGGCTGAACTATGATTCGCGCAATCCTTCCCGCTTTCCTCGTCGTGCTTGGCGGTGCATCCACCCCGCACCTCTCCGGCGAAGCCATTCTGAAGAAGGTCGAAGCCGCCCTCGCGAGTGTGCAGGATTATGTCGTGACGCTCGATGTTACCGCCGATGTCGAGCGCATGAACGTCCAGCCCATGCATCTGCAGATGTACTACAAACATCCCGACAAATTTCATTTCGAGTCGAGCGGCTTCGCCTTGTTGCCGCGTGAAGGATTGGCGTTCAACGTGGCCCGCATTCTCTCGCGGTTTTCTGTGGAAGAGGTTACCGATGGAGAGACACCTGCGAGCGTGCACATCATGCTTCGTCCGAAAGACGACGCCATGCGCGTGGGAAAGTTGACAATAAGCGTCGACACGACGCTGTGGCGGCCCACGGTCGTCACGTCCGTGCTTATCGGCGGGCGAACAATGACGGCACGATTCGAATACGCGCGGTACGACGGCTACGTCATGCCCTCGCTCCTGATCGTGCAGCTCGCAAGCCCGCCGGCGGATACCACCGACGCGCCGATCACCATGCCGGGGGCAATTACTCGCACGCCCATGCCCCGCAACGGAACCATCACCATCCGCTATTCCAACTACAAAATCAACACGGGACTTTCAGAGGATGTGTTTGAGACGGCGGAGTAGAGACATACTCCTGCACGACGAAACAAATTGTTCAATGTACCTTTTCCAGGAAAGAACCATGCGGCGTTTTCTTCTTACCCTCGTTGTTTTGGGTCTGGTGATGAACGGACTGAACGCCCAACGCATTGACTTCCGGTTCGACTTCATCCAGAAACACCTGGCCTCACGCGGCGAATCGGATGTTCTGATTCCCTCCACGATCCGCTTCACCGAAGCACCGGACGAACGCAGCCTGAATGCTCTTGAGCAGATCGGCATTCGATTCCACTATTATCATGGCGCACGTCTTGGTACACGCACGGTTTTCCCGGTCGAAGTGCCCGCCGAGGCGCTCCCGATTCTTGCATCACGCGAGGACATTGTCGCGGTCCAGCCCTCATGGCGCCCTGTGCGCGTGCCGCCGCTGGACGTCAGCCGGCCGCAGGTGCAAGCGGATACCGTATGGCAGCGCACCGACCAACGCGGATGGAAAATCACCGGCAAGGGTGTCCTGATCGCCGACTTCGACACGGGCGTTGACTTTTTCCACCCCATGCTGTGGTTTGCCGACGGCGACACGCTGGTGTGGCTCGATGTGAACAGCAACAACACATTCGATCCGGGAACCGACGCGGTGGACAAGAACCGCAACGGCGTGCCCGATCCCGGAGAGATTCTTCGCTACCGCGAGATTTCGTACTCAGGCAATACCTCAGGTGTGTACGATGCCAATCTCGATTTTCTCTACAACGATGCAAACAACAACGGCGCGCGTGACTTCGGCACCGCCGCCGGTTTCACGGAAAGCTCTCCGACCTACGGCGAACAGTGGTTCATCTCTCTCGATGCGAACGGCAACAATCGGCTCGATGTCGGCGAACGGGTCGTGGGACTGCGAACATCGAAAGTGCGAGCTATCCGCGAATCGGATGGAACCGTGCGCCGGCGCGGCGTGGATTTGATTCTTGCCGGCGCCGATACGGGACCCTACGGCGGACACGGAACGGCAGTCGCTGGCATCGCCGTGGGCGGGATTGAGGGCGTGCACCGACTTGCCGGCATTGCACCGGGAGCGGAAATGATCTTCGGCACCGTGAATTACAACAACGCGCCGCGCTTCTTCACGGAACTGGCGCTTCTCATGGCGTGGGCACAAGCCGAAAGCGCCGACGTCATGCTGGTCGAAGACGGCGAATGGGTGTGGGAGTATCTTGACGGCTCATCGAACGAAGAGATCATGATCAACGAGCTTGCAGCAAGCGGCATCGTTCAGGTGATGCCCGCCGGGAACCTCACGGGCGGCTTCATGCAGAAGACGATGCTTGTGAACGCGAACGACTCGACCACGGCGGCGTTCACCGGCGGCTCATCAACCACCACGTGGCCCTCCATCAGGTGGAGGGGAAGTGCAGCCGACATTGTGGTGAAGCTGCAGGTGGGCGCCAGCGAGTTCGTAACGCTGCCGGGCGACGGTTCCACCATTACCATCGGCGGCAAGTCGGTCTACTCCATCAAAAGCATCTCCTCGCGCGGCACGGTGATGATGGCGGTGCAGATTGCCTCGAGCGGAGGAACGACGTACAACGTTCGTCTCGTCAACACCACCGCAGGCCAGAAGCGTGTTGACGGCTTGTTGGGTGACAACGGCTTCTCATGGACGGGCCTTGCACGCTGGAGTGTGCCAACAGAGGATAATACCGCAACCTGGCCGTCAACGGCTGACAGTTCGATTGGCGTCGCGGCATACAAGAACAAATCCAACAACACGGATATCAACAGCTTCAGCGGCAGGGGCACGCGACTCGATGGCTGGCGCATTGTGGATGTCGCTGCACCGGGAAGCACGGTGTATTCGATCGGCAGGAATGTAACGTACACGGCGTTCGGCGGCACCAGCTCTGCGGGTCCTCACGTTGCAGGAGCTGCTGCGCTGCTGCTTCAGGCGGACACGACATTGAGACACCGCCACGTCCGCAACCTGCTGCGACGCGGCGCCATCGCCGATCAGTACACCGGCACCGTGCCGAATACAACGTGGGGATTCGGGAAGCTCCGTATTGCGAACTCGGTCTCGCTTCTTACAACCGTTGTGGAAGGTGAGTCTCCACTTGTGTTCGAGTTAGAGCAGAATTACCCCAATCCCTTCAATCCTGTGACGACCATTCGCTTCACGATGGTGGATTATGGATTCGTCTCGCTCACGGTGTATGACATTCTCGGCCGGCACGTTGCTTCGCTCGTCCACGAAATGCTGACGCCCGGAAGCTATACAATTCCGTTTGATGCAACAGGACTGGCAAGCGGAGTGTATGTGTATCGGCTCAGCCAGGGGGCGAGGTCACATACCAAGAAAATGATGCTCATTCGGTGACCGTACGGTTGAATCTCTTCCCGGTCGTGACTATCTTGTTGCAGTCGGGGGAAGAGGAAGGTAACAGCCAATCGCTCCAGTCTGCGCCTCAGCATTGCGATCACCCTCGGTTGTCTGAACAACACGGTTCTCCTTCTTCGCCCAAAATCCGCTACAAATCCCGAAAGGAGGCTCTCAGATGAGACCACTGTTCTTCGCTGTTCTTTGTTTCTTCGTATATGCGGCAGCGATGAGCCAGCCGCTCAATCGCATTGATCCTGTGCTTGCCGAAAAACTGAAGACCCTCCCCGATGATGCACCTGTCCAGGTCATCATCGTGATGCAGGATCAGGTGGATGTCAACGGCATGCGGGAGGCGTTCAAAGCCGTCCGCGCGTCTAAAGAGGACCGACATTATTACGTTGTGACCGCACTGCAGCAGAAGGCGGCACAGACACAACCGGCGCTTCTCTCCTACCTCTCCCAACAACAGACGCTGGGCGAAGTGCAACACTACGAATCTATGTGGATCGTGAACCTGGTGCTTGCGACCGTCACGAAGCGGACGGTGTTTGCGCTGGCGCAGCGAGTGGATGTAGGAATGATCTACGAAGACGGTCTGTTGGAACTTGACGCCCCGGTCGATTCCGCTCCGGCATCATCGTCACCGGGAGCGGCCGAGCCGAATCTTCGCGCCATC
This sequence comes from Ignavibacteriales bacterium, assembly GCA_037441705.1. Lineage (GTDB taxonomy): Bacteria > Bacteroidota > Ignavibacteria > UBA10030 > UBA6906 > CAADGV01. The sequence goes on along the minus strand of JBBIRR010000023.1, from coordinate 3,551 downwards.
AATGCGCACAGGTTGTGGGAACTCGGATACACCGGGCAGGGCACGATTGTGATGAACATTGACACGGGCGTGAACGGGGCGCATCCCGGGCTTGCGGCGCGCTGGCGCGGCAACCAGCCCGGCGTGCAGTGGTATCACGCGTGGTACGATCAGAAAGTCCCGCCATCGCCGGTTCCCGTTGATTACGGCTCCACCAAGCACGGTTCGCACACCATGGGCATCATGACGGGATTGGAAAGCGCAACAAGCGATACCTTCGGCGTCGCGTTCGGGGCGTTGTGGATTGCCTCTCCGACCATTGACGTCGGCTTCTCGCCGCATACCAGCTACACACTGCGGGCATTTCAGTGGGCTGCGGATCCGGATAGCAATCCTTCCACGGCGAACGACGTTCCGGACGTGATCTCCAATTCGTATCAGGACCCGAACGTCAGCAGCACGCAGTGCAACGGGGCGTCCGGCTACTGGGCCGTGGTGGATGCACTGGAGGCCATCGGGACTGCCGTGGTGTGGTCGGCAGGCAATGCCGGATCGGGCGCGCAGACCATTACGCCGCCGAAGAATCGCATCACCTCCAACGTCAACTTCTTTGCCGTAGGCAATCTCAATACTTCCACAGCCCCGCCGTGGGTTATCTCCAGTTCCAGCAGCAGAGGGCCGTCGGTGTGCGACGGACAGACAATCAAACCCGAAGTGTGCGCGCCGGGGACCAGCATTCGTTCTTCGCTTGCCGGTACCACATACGGTCTCCTGTCGGGGACGTCCATGGCTTCTCCCCATGTCGCCGGCGCGCTTGCCGTCTTGCGCAGTGCCAATCCTTCCTACACCTGCTCCGATCTGAAAGAGATTTTGTTGAATACGGCTGTAGACTACGGAACGCCTGGCGAGGATAATACCTACGGCATGGGGCTGATTGACATGTGGGCAGCCTTTCAGCAAATCTCGGTTGCCCTGCCGCGCATCGAAGGCGTCGTCACGGGCTCGGGCATCGGCGATACGCTTTCGGATGTGCGAGTGCAGAACCTGACGACGGGAACCACCGTGCAAACCAATGCGCGCGGGTTCTTCCGCTTCGTCTTGCCCGACACCGGCGTGTATCGCATTCGCTTCCAGAAGCTGGGCTTTGCGACGCGCGAGGATACGGTCTACGCATTGCAGGATTCAACGACGTACCCGCTGAACGTCAGCCTCCAGCGTCTGCCGGCACCAACCGTATCCGTCACCCCGACTTCGATCGCACTCACGCTCACCCAAGGAGACAGCGCGACACGGACCCTGCGAGTAAACAACATCGGCCCGACACAAAGCCAGCTCGCGTACAGCCTCAGCATCAACGGCGGTATTGGCGGACTGCTCGAAGAGCGTATCGGCACGAACACATCAACGTTCACAGGCTCGGCTCTTATGCGCGGCAACCGCTTCTTGGCCGCGAGACGGACAACGCTGAAAGAGATCAAATCGTATCACGTCATCAGCACCTCAACGCAGATGCAGTTCGCAGTGTACGAAAGCACAACGCCGACGGGTGTGTTCAATCGAATCTTTAACAGCACCCCGGTCACGACGGGCACGGGGACGGGCTTCTTCAGTTCAGGCCCTATCAGCGTGCAGCTCGACTCCGGCAAGTACTACCTCATCGGCGCCTCGTGGCAAGGAAGTGTCACCTACTACAACAGCACATCGAGTCCCACACCCGTCGGGTTTGGCTCGGCGCTTTCGGGCTTCACGGCAAGCGGTTACCCGCCGCCCGCGTCCATCACCATCAGCAGCACCACGACGGCATTCTACTACGGAGCCGTCGTCACCACCAGCGGTAGGTTTATTGCTGTTTCGAATGCCGCTGGCGACACACTCGCCGGCGGGTTCGGCAACGACCACACGGTGACCATCACCACCTCGTATCTTGAACCCGCGGGAAGTCCGTACACGGGAGAGGTTGTGGTCACCTCCAACGACACGGCCAACGCAACTGTTCTCGTACCTGTAACGGTCACGATCGTGACGGATCTTGATGAACAGCCTGACGTGCCGCTGCAGTTCTCGCTGCATCAGAACTATCCCAACCCGTTCAATCCCACCACGCAGATTCGGTTCGATGTGCCGACCACCGGACCTGTGAAGCTGACGGTGTTTGATATCTTGGGGAGAGAAGTGAAGACGCTTGTGAACGACCAACGCGAAGCAGGCTACCACACCGCGTCGTTCGATGCGTCGGCTGTTTCGAGCGGCGTGTACTTCTACCGCTTGACTGCTCCGGGCTTTGTTGCGACAAAACGGATGATGGTGGTGAAATAAAAAAACGAAAGACGTCCCTCTTCCGGCAGACAGGCCGGAGGAGGGATGTCTTCGCACGCACGATTCACGATCGTTACAAAAGCGACGCGGATTCCTTACCCTCTTTCTTGATCTCCTCGATAAACTCCCGCATCCGCTCGTAGTGCGAGCCTTTCCAATAGACCTGATTGCACTCTGTGCACAGCTGAAACTCGGTGTATGCCTCCTGTACTTTCGGTGGAAGGCGATGCAGGATCGCTTCCCTGCCGACGGGTACAAGCGGAGTATTACACCTGATGCAGCGCGTGAAAGGACGAAAACAGTTGAAGAGATCGAAGCGCCGAAGAACTTCGATGAGTTGAAGCCGGGCATCGGTCGCCCGGACGCGATAACGGCGAGGAAGGTTTGCCTTCTCGATCAACTCCCGGTCTTTGCTCAACAGCGTGCGAGCCTCGTTCGTGGCAAGCGCTACCAGGTCCGCATCGCGTGCCTGGGTGGAGTAGGCGGTATCGAAGCCAAGCATGCGCAGGTGGTTTGCAAGCTTGCCGAGATGAACATCTAACACAAATCTCGGCTGACGCAGCGGCTCCGTGCGCAGTCGGGTGACGGCGGAGATGTCGAAGGACTCAAAAACGGGATACAGGCTAACCCAATCCCCCTCATGCAGCACATGGCTCCAGTTCACCGATACACCGTTGACCAGCACAAGGTCCACACCCTCAGGCGCCAACCCCAATGATTGCGTCAGCTCTCCGACGGATTCTCCTTCACGCATCTTGTACGAGAACATTCGCTGGTGCATCCATGCCGGAAGCCCGTCGTTTAGCTCGGCGTAGCATCGTACGTGAACGGAAATCATGGCGTCCTCCCGCCGGATCGGCAAGCGTTTCAATCCAATGGTAGGCGATACACTCCCCAAAAGCAAGGGCAAACCAGCACTGAGGATTTGGGACTTGTATATCTGAATTATAGTGGGTACTTTATCCACCGCATACAGACCGCTCAGATTCCCCTGCGTCTCCCCTGCCGAACATAAGCGGCCAGCACCATTTTGGGGCAAGCATGATAAACGCTTCTTCGCACGCCGTCCGCAGGTTCATGCAGAGAACCGTCCCCGCCGAACACACAGCTGTCATCTATCTTATTCCCTTCAACCACACGGGAGGTCACCATGGTTATGAGAAGTGTTCTGCTGCTTGTCCTTCTCGCAAGCGTCGTGACGCATGCGGATGAGTTGCTTGTCCGGCAGATTCAGCAAAGCGGTTTCGCCGCGAAAG
>JBBIRR010000022.1:0-69503 GCA_037441705.1 Ignavibacteriales bacterium | reverse complement strand
GCGATTCGACAAACACAAGCGCATCGCGCGCTGGACACTGCCGGTCTGGCTTTACGTCTCCGCAACCGGCGTGATTATCTACCTGATGCTGTATCGCCTCTATCCGCCGGCGTAGCGCGAGAGGGGGTTTGCGGTTTCGAGCAAGATTCGAAAGAGTGACTTAAGGTAGAAGGATACCCCTGAAGAAGCTTTCTGTCGTCTCTGATGTATGGGCGCTGACTGAAAGCTTCGCCGCGGCTCCGCGCAACTTTCTCCTACATTTTCCAGCCCAATCTGCGTATATTGCTTCCGATCAACAGAGGATCATTCCATCATCCTGCGCAAGTGTAGCATTGCCTAAGACTCTTAACATCTTCTTCGTTGGCGATATTGTCGGCCAACCGGGGCTGGAGCTTGCCCTCACGCTCGTTCCCACCTACGTCAAAAAGTACAGCGTTGATCTTCTGATCGTCAACGGGGAAAACACAACCGACGGGAAGGGAATCGCCGAGGAGCATGCAAAGAAACTCTTCGACCTCGGCACCCACGTCATCACCACCGGCAACCACGTGTGGGATCGGTGGGATAGTCGCAAAGTGCTGGGCGCCGACCGCCGCATTCTTCGTCCGCTGAACTACCCGCGCGAGAACGGCGGCAACGGCTTCATCGTGGTAGATTTGGGTGAGAAAGGAAAAGCCGGCGTCCTGAGCGTGCAGGGCCGTGTGTACATGCAGCCCATTGATGACCCGTTCAAGACCGCCGATTGGGCAATCAGCAAAATGCATGAAGAAACGCAGGTCGTCTTTGTTGATTTTCATGCCGATGCCAGCGCCGAGAAGATGGCAATGGGCTGGTATCTGGATGGGAAGGTGACGGCATGCATCGGCACACATACGCACACACCGACGGCGGATGGACGCATTCTTCCTCGCGGTACGGCATACATCTCCGACGTCGGCATGACCGGGCCGTATGATTCAGTCCTGGGCATGAAAAAGGAACAAGCGCTCCGACGCATGACGCTGCAGACCCCCCACAAGTACGAAGTCGCCTCGCACGACGTGCGTCTGTGCGCCATGTACGTGCAGGCAGATGTGGAGACGGGCAGAGCGCTGAAGATGGAACACGTGATCTTTCCGGCGTTTGGGTAAGCGGGGTGGGTGGTGGAGAGATGGAGTAGTGGAGTGATGGAGTGATGGATGCACTGTTGGTTTTTCCGCGAATTGCATTTTTACATGGCACAGATTATTGACGGCAAGGCGATTGCCGAAGAGATCAAGCAAGAGGTCAAGAAAGAGGCCGAGATACTGAAGCAAACCCGCGGCATCACTCCCGGACTTGCGTTCATTCTTGTCGGCGAGAATCCTGCTTCACAAGCGTACGTTCGCTCCAAAGGCAAAGCGTGTGAGGAGATGGGATTTTTTTCCGTCACCGAACGTTTGCCGGCTGAAGTTACGGAGGAAGAGGTGTTGCGCCTCATTCACTCGTTCAACGCCGATCGGGCAGTTCACGGCATCCTCGTTCAACTCCCCCTTCCCAAACACATACGTGAAGAGAAGATCATCGAGGCGCTCGACTGGCGGAAGGATGTGGATGGCTTTCATCCCATGAACGTCGGCAAGGTGGTAATCGGACAGCCGTGTCTGCGGCCGTGTACGCCGGCGGGCGTGCAGGAACTTCTCGTCCGCAGCGGCAACGATCCCTCGGGCAAGCATGTGGTGGTTGTCGGACGGAGCAACATCGTCGGCAAGCCGGTGATGAACATACTGCTGCAGAAGCAGCACGGTGCAAACGCGGTGGTCACGATCGCGCACACGGGCGCGAAAGATATTGCCGTCTTCACGCGTCAGGCCGACATCGTCGTCGCAGCAATCGGCAAGGCAGAGGCGATTACAGGCGATATGCTGAAGCCCGGCTGCGTTGTGATCGACGTGGGCATCAACCGTGTGGAGGATCCGGCCTCGAAGAACGGCTATCGGTTGGTCGGAGATGTGCATTTTGCTTCCGCCTCACGCGTTGCACGCGCCATCACGCCCGTGCCCGGCGGCGTCGGCCCGATGACGATCGCCATGCTGATGCGGAATACGCTGGAGGCTGCCAGACGTTATGGCTCGTGAGCGAAGACATCACAGCGACGATTGGCGACTTGACGGGAAGTTTGCTCTGGTAACCGGCGGTTCGAGTGGCATCGGCTACGGTGTGGCTGAGCAGTTGCATGAAAAGGGGGCATCGGTTGTTATCGTTGCGCGAAACGAAACGCGCCTCCGGTCAGCCGTCAAAACCCTGGCTGGACGCGATCAAACGGTCGAGGGCATTGCAGCGGATGTCTCCTCGCCTGCCGGCAGGGCGCGGGTGGCGAGGCGCATCGAGAAGCGCTGGGGCCGTCTCGATATTCTCGTCAACAACGTCGGCATGAACATTCGCAAACGAACGACGGGCTATACGGAGAAGGAATACGCTGCGATCGTCCAAACGAACATGACATCGGTCTTCGAGATGTCGAGGCTGCTCTATCCACTTCTCAAGCGTTCCGGCAATGCCTCGGTCGTGAATGTTGCGTCGGTGGCGGGGATAACGCACGTCGGCACAGGCACGCCGTACGCGATGAGCAAAGCTGCGGTCATGCAGCTCACCCGCAATCTTGCCGTGGAATGGGCCGGAGATGGCATACGCGTCAACGCCGTCGTTCCCTGGTACATCCGCACGCCGCTGGTCGAACCTGTCTTGAAGGACAAACGCATGCTTGCGCACATCACGAATCGGACACCCCTTCGCAGAATTGGCGACATTGTGGAGGTTGCAGGCGTCGTTGTCTTTCTCTGCTTGCCCGTGGCGGGATACATCACCGGGCAAAGCATTGTGGTGGACGGCGGCTTCTCGGTGAACGCGTTCGATTTCCTGTCGCTCAAAGAGCACAGCAGGTTTGCTGCGGCTCGCCGTTGAAACCTGACGCGTCTGTTGGGTGTTAGAACAGGTGAGTCGTACATCATTAACAACGACATACGGAGGAAAAGATCATGAAAGAACAATATCGCAAACAAATCATCGACATGTTGACCACGGCGTATTGGATGGAAGTGGAAACAGTTACGAACTACATCGCCAACTCTGTTCACCTGGACGGCGTTCGGGCAGAAGAAATCAAGAAATCGCTCGGCGCCGATGTTGCGGCTGAACTCGGACACGCGCAGGCACTTGCGCGCCGCATCAAGGAGATCGGCGGACGCGTTCCCGGATCCATGGATTTCAGACCGATGCAGAAGTCTCTGCAACCCCCGGCCGATTCGACCGATGTTGTTGCCGTCATCAAGGGCGTCATCGAAGCCGAAGACGCCGCCATCGCTCACTACGGCAAGCTGATCGAAGTGTGCGGAGAAGCGCATGATTACGTAACGCAGGACCTGTGCATCACGCAGCTTGCCGACGAGGAAGGACATCGGGTAACGTTTGCAGGGTTCCTGAAAGAGTACACGAAGGGCTGACATGCACGCTTCGGGCATGAAGGTCTGTTGCAATTCGTGATAAGATTTCTTAGGTTTGAAACGGGATGGAAGACCTGTTCACGCGAGGCGTAGAAGAATTCAACCGACAATTCTTCTTTGAAGCGCACGATGTGTGGGAAGAGTTGTGGAGGGAAACCTCGGGCGCTCATCGCATCTTCTATCAAGGGTTAATCCAGACCGCAGTTGGCTTCTACCACCTTTCAAATGGAAACGTCAGGGGAGCGTGCAGCCAATTCCGGAAGGCTCTTGGGAAGCTCGACCGGTATCTTCCATCCTATCACGGAATCAACACCGCGTCGCTCGTCGACGGAATCCGTGTATGCCTCGTGAAGGCAGACGAGATGCGACAGAACGGGGGCGTGCCCCTCGATGTTTCGTTGATTCCACGAATTGAGCTTTGCTGAGAGCAGAATGTACATGCAGGCGCTGCGATGTGCCTGAGTAAGTCGAAGACCTATACAACGGAGGAAATCCCATGGCAACAATGATCACGGAAGAATGCATCAACTGCGGAGCGTGCGAACCTGAATGCCCCAACACGGCCATCTACGCCGGCGGCGTTCAGTTTGAGTATGGCGGCCAGATGTACGAGCCGATCTCGAACGATTTCTACTACATCGTGCCTGAGAAATGTACGGAGTGTGTCGGGCACTTCGATCAGGAACAGTGCGCGGCCGTCTGTCCGGTGGACTGCTGCGTGCCCGACCCAAACCACGTGGAGACCGAGGAAGAATTGTTCGAGCGCGCGAAGCTGCTTCATCCGGATCGGGAGTTTCCACCGTTGAGCGAGGCAACGTCGCACTTCAGAAAGCATGCATAGGCACCTCGCGCAATGATCTCAAAGGGTCGGTCTCCCGCGGCGGCGACCGACCTTTCTTGTTTATGGATGCGAAGCGTGCATGCTTCCAGCACGTCGAAATTTCCAGATCAACCATCGTCAATCATGAAGATCGGCAGCTACCAGCTCTACGCGATCGAGACCGGCACGTTTGCGTTGGACGGCGGAGCAATGTTCGGCGTCGTGCCGAAGACTCTTTGGGAAAAAGCCATTCCTCCCGACGAAAAAAACCGCATTGACATGGCGGCGCGTGCCCTTCTGCTGGTCGGTGACGGCAGGAAGATACTGATCGACGTCGGGAACGGTTCGAAGTTCAACGACAAGCTCAAAGCCATTTACAAAATAGATGAAAGCCGCAACTCGCTTCTCGGATCGCTCCGCAAGCTCGGCATCTCCCCCGACGACATTACGGATGTCATTCTCACCCATCTTCATTTCGATCACGCCGGAGGTTCCACGTATCGAGACGACGGCTCTGTGAAGCCGACGTTCACCAACGCGCGGTATTACGTGCAGCGCCAGCACTGGGAGGCTGCAACCAAACCGACCGAGCGGGACAGAGCAAGTTTCTTTGCCGACGACTTCATGCCGCTCTACGAGCACGGTGTTCTGCATTTTACAGAAGGGGAAGGAGAGATTCTCCCCGGAATTTCCTGCCGCGTGTGTCACGGTCACACAACTGCGCTTCAAGCTCCGCTGATCTCCGATGGAACAACAACCTTGTTCTACTGTGCCGATCTTGTGCCAACCGTTGCACACGTTCCGCTTCCCTGGATCATGGCGTACGACCTTCGTCCGCTGACGACGCTCGAAGAGAAGAGGCGCATTCTCACGCAGGCTGTTGATGAGCAGTGGATTTTGTTCTTCGAACACGATGCGAGGGTTGAAACCGTGCGCCTCGAGAGAACCGATAAGGGCATCGCTGCAGTGCAACCCTTACCGCTTTCGGCTGCAGGCTGAACGACCGGCGGCGATAATATGGCGATGAAATTCATACGGGTAGCGAGCGTGGGGGAGATTCCGAGTCGTCGCGGGAAACTCGTGCAGGTTGATGGCGAGGACATCGCGCTGTTCAAAGTGAGCGACCGAGTCTATGCGCTCAACAACGTGTGTGCGCATCAACATTTTTCCGCGTTGCACGAAGGAACGTTGACGGGATTGTGCGTTAGCTGCCCGATGCACGGGTGGTCCTATTCGCTGGAGACGGGCATAGCCGCAACTGGGGAGGGGAGGGTGAAAACTTATCCTGTGAAGGTCGAAGGCGGACTGGTATTCCTCGGAAGAGAGCGGGACAGCAAGACGCCGTAGGATGCACTGGGGTTCATACGGAACGCGGATGACGCCGACGGAGAGAATAAAAAGAAAAGCCCTTGAGTTGGGGTTCACGAAGGTCGGGATCGCAAAGGCGGAAGAGGTGATCGAGGAAGCAGGCCGTTTGCGGGAATGGATCGCTCGCGGCTATCATGCGACGATGGACTGGATGGCGCGCAACGTTGAAAAACGCAGCGATCCGCGTCGGATTGTGCCCGGGGCGAAATCTGTCATCTGCGTGGCGCTGAACTACTACACGTCGGCTGAACACGCCGATGAGCCGGGCGTCGGCAAAATCTCGCGCTACGCATGGGGCGACGATTATCACGATATTGTTGGTGAGAAGCTGAAGGCGTTCTGGGACTGGCTGCAGCGTGAGTTTCCCGGTGCCGAAGGCAGGTATTACGTTGATACCGGGCCGGTCATGGACAAGGTATGGGCGCAGCGTGCCGGCATCGGATGGATCGCAAAGAACTCGAATGTTATCACGCAGGAAGTCGGCTCATGGGTCTTTCTGGGCGAGATCATCACGACGCTGGAGCTGGACTATGATGCGCCTGCGACCGATCATTGCGGGACATGCACGTTGTGCATCGAGGCGTGCCCGACGGAAGCGATTGTTGAACCCTACGTGATCGATTCGGCAAAATGCCTCTCGTATCTTACCATCGAGCATCGCGGAGAGATCGAAGGCGGTGTGCGAGAGAGATTCGAGAATTGGATCTACGGTTGCGACATATGTCAGGATGTATGCCCGTGGAACCAGAAATTTGCTGTCGAGACCCATGAGCAAGGATTCCATCCGAGACCGGAGAACCTTGCGCCGCGCCTGGAGGCGTGGGCAGAAATGACGGAGGAGGAATTCCGCGAGAAGTTCAGGCGAAGTCCCGTCAAGCGGACGAAACTCGCGGGCTTGAAGCGGAACATTCAGATCGTAGCGGAAGCTCATCACGCAGAAGTGACCCGCAAGACAGAGTAGCTGCATCTAATGCACGGGAACATACATTCTTACGATCATCACCGTTTCACGTAAAGGAAGAAAATGGCAACGCATCGCAAAGTCATCATCATCGGCTCAGGACCGGCGGGATTCACCGCCGCGTTGTATGCCGGAAGAGCGAACCTCAATCCATTAGTCTTCGAAGGCATTCAGCCCGGAGGGCAACTCACGATTACAACGGAAGTAGAGAACTATCCGGGCTTCACCAACGGCATCATGGGTCCGGAGCTGATGGAGAACATGCGCGCACAGGCGCAGCGCTTCGGGGCAACATGCGTCTACAAGACGGTAACGAAAGTTGATTTCTCCCGCCGTCCGTTCAGACTCTGGGCCGATGAGGATGAGTACACGGCCGATGCGGTGATTGTCGCAACCGGTGCATCGGCGAAACTGTTGGGCATTCCATCTGAAAAGGAATACATGGGCTACGGCGTTTCCGCCTGCGCAACGTGCGACGGATTTTTCTTCAAGAATCAGGAGGTGATTGTCGTCGGCGGCGGTGACACGGCAATCGAAGAAGCAACCTTCCTCACCAAGTTTGCCTCGAAGGTCACGATTGTCCATCGGCGTGACCAACTCCGTGCTTCCAAGATCATGCAGGAGAGAGCGTTCAAGAATCCGAAGATTTCGTTCGTGTGGGACTCGGTTATCGAAGAGATTCTGGGCAAGACGGAGAACGGAAAGAAAACGGTGACCGGCGTGCGCTTGAAGAACGTGAAAACCGGCGCGATCAGCGAGATGAATGTGGACGGTGTCTTCATCGGCATCGGACACAAACCCAACACCGATCTGTTCAAGGGCCAACTTGAGATGGACGAGGTCGGATACCTGAAGCTGCAAGGACGCACCACACGCACGAATATCCCGGGCGTGTTTGCTGCAGGCGACGTTGCCGACAGCGTGTATCGGCAGGCGGTGACGGCGGCGGGTTCCGGCTGTGCCGCGGCAATTGATGCCGAACGATGGCTCGAGAGCCAGCATGATTGATTCGACTCCTCTTCGCGCCAGATGAGACGCGAAACACATTCGCCGCGCGCCTGATACTCGGTTGCTCGCAGTCGCGAAAGTCCGTATATTTTACGGACTTTTGAAAGCAATCTTGAACACGATGACTGCCGAAATCCGATTTCGAGACACATCCCTCATTCCCATCTGGCACAAAGTCCTGCGCGGCAACCGTCTGACGCTCGAAGATGGGATGACGCTGTACAAGACCCATGATCTTCTGGCGCTCGGCAAGATGGCGCACTACGTCCAGCAGCAAAAGAGCGGCGACGCCGTCTACTTCGTCCTGAACCAGAAGATCGAGCACACGAACATCTGTGTCCTCTCCTGCAAGTTCTGCGACTTTGCGACGAAGAAGGGTCGGCCCGATGCGTACGAGATGACGACGCAGGAGATTCTCGACAAGCTCACCCCGCACATTCACGAAGTCCATATCACCGGAGGCATGCCGCCGGACTGGCCCTGGGAGCGGTACGTTGACATCGTCCGCTCGATTCATGAGAAGTATCCGGAAATGGATGTGAAGGCGTTCACGGCGGTGGAAATTGATTTCTTCCACAAAAAATTCAAGATGCCCATCGAAGAAGTCCTGCGGCAACTGCGCGATGCGGGACTTCGAACGATGCCCGGCGGCGGAGCGGAAGTATTTTCGGAACGCGTGCGCAAGCTCCTCTTCCCACAGAAGATTGGAGCCAAAGGGTGGTTCGAGGTCCATCGCACCGCGCACCGACTCGGTATCCCGACCAACAGCACCATGCTTTACGGTCATATCGAGACTCTCGAAGAGCGACTCATCCATATGATGAAGCTGCGCGAGGTGCAGGATGAGACGGGCGGGTTCCTGACATTCATTCCTCTTGCATTCCAGCCCGGCGATACGGGTATCAAGCCGAAGAACCAGTTCACCTCCGCCATCGATGACTTGAAGACGATCGCCGTGTCGCGGCTTATGCTCGACAATTTCCCCCACATCAAGGCGTACTGGGTGATGCTGACGGAGGAGGTTGCGGCGATGGCGTTGAACTTCGGCGCGGATGACATGGACGGCACGGTGGGCGGAGAAAAGATCGCCCACGACGCTGGAGCGATCACACCAATGCAGCTTGCCAAGGATCAGCTCATCCGCATCATCAAGGATGCTGGGAAGATTCCTGTCGAGCGTGACGTCTTCTACAATCCACTCAGCGTCTACGCCGACAACGTCATCGGGAAGATTCCGTATCTCAACTCTGTTCCGTTCTATGCGCACATGGAGAAGCGGCAGTACAAGATTCTGCCGGTTGCCCCGCGGCGGATGGGCATCCTCAGTATGTTGGGGCAAATCGACGCGGGTCCGTTTTCCCTGATGGACTATCTCCAGCAGGAAGAACGACTTGAACTGATGGGTTGGTGCATTGCAACCCGCGACCAGGTGAAGAGCGTGATGTTGTTTTCGAAAGAGGGATGGGCAGATCTCGATGGCAAGCGCATCGGCGTTACGGATGATACGTCCACGTCGGTCAGGCTCTTGCAGGTGCTGTTAGAGAAGAAACATGGCGTGCGCGCTGTGTTTGAACGCATGCACTCGGGCGTGAATGATTACTCCCGCTACGACGCCGTTCTGCTGATCGGCGACGAAGCACTGAAGCACAACAAAAAGGGACTCGATGGCTTCGAACTCGTGTTCGACCTTGCGAAGGAGTGGTATGAGTGGCAGAAGTTGCCGTTCGTGTTTGCCGTGTGGGCGATGAAGAAATCGCTGCCCGAAGAGAAAAAAGATGAGTTGAAGGATATTGTCTCCGCTTCGCTTGAGAAGTCGGAGGAGGATTTTGTTGCCGTTGCCGGATTACACGGGAGTGTCCTCGGCCTTTCCGATGTCGAGACGCAGGAGTACCTGGCCGGATTCAACTATCGGTTGGGTGAGAGGGAGAGGGAGGCGATCGAGGTATTCAAAGCGTTGTGTGTTGAGTTAGAATCACAGCTTGGGATAAGGAGGGCGAAACATGGGTAAGGTGAAGGAACAACAGGCTGAATATGTTGTGGACCGGAAGGGAAGGAAGAAGGCGATCATCATCGGAATAAAGGAGTATGAACGGCTCCTCGAGAATGTCGCCGATCTTGCTGCGATCGCATCCAGGAAAGAGGAAAAGCCCATTCCGTGGGAACAGGTGAAAAGAAGACTGAAGCGCGATGGCCTCCTTTAGAATTCCTTCTCAAGCCGTCAGCTGAAAAGGAGCTGAGAAAACTTGGGAGGACGGTGGTCCCGCGCATCGCACGAGCTATTGAGAACCTTGCGAAGGACCCTTTCCCTCGGCAGGTAGAAAAGCTTTCCGGCTCAACGAATGCATATCGGATTCGAGTAGGTGACTACCGGTTATTTACACAGTTGAGAAAGACACCCTGACTATCACAATCATACGCGTTGGCCATCGCAAAGACGTGTATAGGTAGCTATGAACATAAGTACGCAAGACATCATAAAAAGAGTGCGCGAAGGCGAGCGGCTTGGGCGGGAACAAGCCCTCCACCTTCTGCATAACGCCGAGCTGCTCGACCTCGGTGAACTTGCCAACGAAATCCGCTTCAAGAAAAATCCCGAGCCACGCGTAACGTTCGTCGTCGACACGAATCCGAACTACACCAACATCTGCAACATTGATTGCATCTTCTGCGCGTTCTATCGGCATCCGGGTGAGGAGGGAGAGTACACTTACAGCGTCGACCAGATGATCGAGAAGTTCAAGGAGTCGGCGGCAAAGGGCGTGACGACGATTCTCCTGCAAGGCGGAGTGAACCCGGCGCTGCCGTTTGAATACTACATCGAGCTTGTGGAGCGAACGGTGAAGGAAGTCCCGGGCGTGACGCCGCATTTCTTCTCCACCTCGGAAATCATCGGCATGGCTGAGGTTTCGGGGCTTACAGTGCAGGAGGTGCTGCAACGATTGTGGGATGCCGGACAGCGAACGATTCCCGGCGGCGGGGCGGAGATTCTTTCGGATCGCGTGAAAAAGAAAATCAGTAACAAGAAAGGCACAAGCGCCGACTGGCTGAACGTGATGCGCGAGGCACACAAGATCGGATTCAAAACCACTGCAACAATGATGTACGGACATCTGGAAAAGGATGAAGACATCGTTGAGCATCTTGACGTCATCCGGCAATTGCAGGACGAGTATCACGGTTTCACTGCATTTATTCCGTGGAGCTTCAAGCCGGGCAACACGCCGTTAGAGAAGATTATCCCGCATTACGCCACGGCCACGCAGTACTACAGGATCATTGCATTCTCGCGCATCTATCTTGACAACTTCGATCATATTCAGGCCTCGTGGTTCTCGGAAGGAAAAAAGGCCGGACAGATCGCGCTGCACTTCGGGGCGGATGATTTCGGCGGAACCCTGGTTGAGGAAAACGTTCACGCGGCGGCAAACTTTGTGAACAAGACGAGCACGGAGGAATGCATCGAGCTTATTCACGGCGCGGGGTTTTCGGCGGCACAGCGGACGACGCTGTACGAAATCATCCGTGAGTATCCGCTCGTCGAAGAAGCGGCGGCGTAGGTCAGGAGGCGCGGGCCTGCCTGCCGAGACTGTTCGTTGTCGGTAGGGTCTTCAGTCGAAGGCCTTTTTTGTTCCGCTCGAAGACTATTTCTGCAATGAAGTTTTTTGTTACAGGCGCCACAGGGTTTATCGGCGGCAGAATTGTCCGTCAGCTGCGGGCTGCGGGTCATGAGGTGATAGCGCTTGTTCGTTCGCTTGAGAAAGCGAAGAACCTTTCCGACATCGGCATCGGCCTTGCGAAAGGCGACATCACCGATAAGGAGAGCATGCGCAACCCTATGCGTGGGGTTGACGGTGTGTTTCACTGTGCGGCCTGGTACAGAATCGGAGCTGACGAGCGATGGACCGCTCACGAGGTGAACGTGAACGGAACACGAAATGTGTTAGAGCTGGTGCGTGACCTGCACATTCCAAAGGCTGTGTACACCAGCACGTTGGCTGTCAACTCCCACACACGTGGGATGGTTGTTGATGAGGGCTATCGCTATTTCGGACCGCATCTCAGTGTGTATGATGAGACGAAGTGGCGCGCGCACTACGAGGTTGCAGAGCCGATGATGCGGGAGGGCCTTCCGTTGGTGATTGTTCAGCCCGGTCTGGTATACGGGCCGGGCGATGAAAGTCTGGTGGCGAAGACCTTGCGCCGATACCTGCTCGGCGAGTTGCCCGTTGCGCCGAAGGAGACGGCGTTTTGTTTTGCCCATGCAGATGATGTGGCGCGCGGGCACATTCTTGCCATGGAACGAGGAAAAACGGGCGAGAACTATTTCATCTGCGGCCCGCCCATGAGCTTTCTCGAAGTTTTGAGGATGTGTGAACGCATCAGCGGACGCAGAGCGCCTCGCGTCCACGCCCCTCCCGTCCTGCTCAAGATTGCCTCCGGGGTGATGCGCGTGGTCGAGCGAGTCGTTTCCGTGCCCGAAGAGTATTCCGCGGAAGCGTTGCTCGTCAATGCTGGCACAACCTATCTCGGCAGCGATGCAAAAGCACGGCGCGAGATCGGTTTTACCACTCGCCCGCTCGAGCAGGGTCTTCGTGAAACGATAGCGTTTGAAATGCAGCGCCTCGGCATGCCGCAGTAACGCTTCGTTCTATCAGTCCTTCTATCAACTCGTGTTTTCTCTCTTGATCGTCTATGGCTCGTTCCCCTCTTCGTTTCATTCACATCAGCGATACGCACATCGGCACGACGCGTGACTATGAGCTGTACGGATGCAACTGTTACAGCAACGCGCTGCGCATCATCGAGACGATTAACGGGCTGCCGCTGCTGCCCGAGTTCGTGCTCCATACGGGAGACGTCACTGCTGCGCCGGAGGAAGCTGCCTACCGACTTGCGGCGGAAGTGTTCGCGCGGCTGAACGTCCCCATCTACTTCGTGACGGGCAACCATGATTCCGCGGCGCTGATCAGAAAGTATTTGAAGATGGGACAAATGGAGATTACTTCACACTCTTCTTTTCTCGCATACACTTTTGAGAGAAACGGGTTTCGCTTCATCACGCTCGACGCACGAGGACCCGACGAGATTGACCCGCGAGGCGTACTGGAAGAACATCAATTTGACTTCCTGCAGGGGCAGCTTGCACGAGATGCATCGCCGGTCGCTGTGTTCGTTCATTTTCCGCCGCTGCCTCTGGATTCCCTCTGGTTGAACAATACCATGCTGCTGATCAACGGCGAGCGGTTCCATCGCATGCTCGTTCCGCATCGCGACAGGTTGCGCGGCGTGTTCTTCGGCCATGTCCATCGGGGAATGCATGTGCTGCAGGATGGCGTTCTGTATTCGAGCGTAGCAAGCACCATCGGACAATTTGCCGCGTGGCCGAATGATGAACAGGTTCGGCTCGATCTCCACCATCCAGCCTGTTTCAACGTGGTCACGCTTACCGAGCAGACCACGATTATCAAAGAGCATGTCATCGGTTGAGCCGCCGGCCATGCTCCGTCTTCACTATAAATCCTACGGTCACGGCGGGCACCCGCTCATAATCCTTCACGGCTTGCTCGGCATGCTCGATAACTGGCAAACGCAATCGAAGAAGTACGCCGAGGCGGGGTTCAAGGTGTACGCCCTCGATCAGCGGAATCACGGCAAGTCCCCCCACAGCGAAACATTCAACTATGCGGCAATGGCGGAAGATGTGTTGACGTTTTTGCGCGAGCACAACATCCGCTCGGTACACGTGCTCGGGCATTCCATGGGGGGAAAGACCGCGATGCAGTTTGCGCTCACCCATCCCGACTTCGTTGACAGGTTGGTGGTGGTGGATGTTGCACCCCGGCGTTACGAGATCGCGCACGACCAGATCCTTGACGCGATGTGCTCGTTGAAACTCGGCACGCTCACGACGCGACACGAAGCCGACCTTGCGCTGGCACAACGGCTGCCTGATTATCGAGTCCGCCAATTCGTGTTGAAGAACCTTACCCGAGACGAGGCGGGTAGATTGAAATGGAAAGTGAATCTCTCCATCATCAAACGCCATTATCCGGAGATCGCCGATGACATCACTGTTGAGGGGAGATTTGACAAACCGGTGCTGTTTGTCAAGGGCGGTGCCTCGCCCTACATTCGCTTCGATGACGGACCTCGTATCCAGCAGTTGTTTCCGAAATCGAGTATAGTGACGATTCCAGGAGCGGGACATTGGGTGCACGCCGATCGCCCCGACGAATTCGCTCATGCCGTGCTGACATTCCTTCGTTCATAACAAACAGAGAGGAGACTTACGATGCTGCGTACGTTGGTTCTTCTGGCGCTTGTGTTGAGCGCCGCGGCGTCCTACGGCCAGTGGTCAAGCGATCCCAACCAAAACCTGATGGTATGTGATACCGTTGGAAGTCAGGAGCTTCCGAAAATTGCCGCCACGTCGGACGGCGGATGCTACATTTCATGGTTCGACACGCGCGCCGGTGCCTACAGCGTGTACATGCAGCGACTGAACGCGCAAGGCGTCAAGCAATGGACAAACAATGGCTTGCTCATCAGCGCCAATCCACAAAGCACATCTCTGGTGGATTGGGACCTGACGGTGGATGACAGCAACAACGCCGTGCTGGTGTTCACCGATATCCGCAACGGCGGTGCGATCAATCCGTTTGCCTACAAGATCTCTCCCGCGGGAGAATTCCGGTGGAGTGCCAACGGCGTCCAGCTCTCCAATGCTACGACGATCTTTCAACCGGACCCGAAGGTCGTCAAGACTTCCGACGGCAGTTTCGTTTTCGTCTGGCAGTACGGCACCTCACCCAACCAGGTGGCGATGCAGAGACTCAACGCAGCAGGCCAGAAGCAGTGGGGGAATGATCCGATTCTGATTTCCGGACCCACTGGTGAGCATCGCTGGCGTCCGTCGGTCGTTGCCTCCGATAATGGCAGCGTGATCCTTCTGTATGCCGGCTTCACAGGCTCGACCCTGAGTCCACAAAACTACAAGCTTCTTACACAGAAGGTCTCGTCCACCGGTACGACACTGTGGGCAGACACGGTCTACTCACTTGGCCGCGTCAGCGGGTTTTTTGTTCCGAAGATCTTTTCCGACGGCAGCAACGGTGCCATTTACGTCTGGCACGACGAACGAGGCGGAGCCAACAGTACATCGTACGTCCAGCACTTCACCTCCAACGGTACGCGTCTGTTTCCCGTGAACGGATCGGCAAGCTCAACGCTCGCGGGGAGACTTCACAACGACGCATGGGCGACGTACATGCCTGCGACGAATGAAACCTATCTCTTCTGGTACGAAACTAACTCCGCAACGCAAAGCATCTACGGCGTGTACGGCCAGAGGTTTTCTGCCGATGGCACCCGCCTCTGGCCTGACTCGGGAATCGCATTTCGTCCGTTCGGGGGCGGACAACCGTCGTTCATCCGGGCCTTCGCGAGCGACTCCTCCGCCGTTGTTTACTATCTTGACGCAAGCACCGTCACAACCCGATTTGTGCGGGGCTTTCGCACCGACCGAAACGGCAGTCTCGAGTGGGGCGGAACCATCAAAGAGATCAGCTCAGTTGTGAGTGACAAAGGGCGACTCGGCGCGGCGTTCACGTCCACCGCCAACTCGCTTCTTGTGTGGGCGGACAAGCGTCAGGATGCAAACGGGGTGTATGCCCAGGAGATGAACTTCAACGGAGAGCTTGGGGTAGTCACGGACGTCGGTGAAAGAACCACCATCGCGCCGCCCGAAGGATTTGTGCTTGAACAGAACTATCCCAATCCTTTCAACCCGGTGACGCGCATTCGATACTCGATTCGAGGTTCGAGTTTCGTGTCATTGAAGGTCTACGACGTCCTGGGGAGGGAAGTCGCTACGCTGATCAATGATGTTCAGGATTCTGGATTCAGGTCGGTGGAATTCTCCGCCGCAGCAATCTCCTTGCCGAGCGGAGTCTACTTTTACAGATTGTCTGTCATGCCATACGCGCGGCGAGACCTTGTCCCGAAGGATGGGCAGCCCGGAAGCTTCTCTGCAACGAAGAAAATGATTTTCCTGCGATGAGCCTCATCAGCGATCGAGCACGGCCGTGATGTTCTGCAATCCGACGTTCGACCCGGATGTTCAGTTCGATGCGCCCTCGCGTCGGGCATTAGCCTTCCACCAAAAACTGCCCGGCTATGCGGCAACGCCGCTGCATTCGTTAGATTCGCTTGCGACGTCTCTCGGCGTTTCGAGAGTATGGCTGAAGGATGAATCGGACCGTCTGGGGCTGCCGGCATTCAAGATTCTCGGGGCATCGTGGGCAACGTACTGCGCGTTGTCTGAACGCTACCCCGCGCTGCGTGAAGAGTGGACGCGCGTTGACGACCTTGCGGAGCGATTGCACGAGTATGACGTGCCGGTTCTCTACGCTGCAACCGATGGCAATCACGGAAGGGCAGTTGCGCGCGTCGGCTCGATGCTGCATCTGCAGTCGCGCATCTACGTGCCGCACGGAACTGCCGGGGCGCGCATTGCGGGTATTGAACGCGAAGGCGCTTCGGTTGTGGTGGTTAACGGGACATACGATGACACCGTCGCCAGAGCGGCGCGAGATGCCGGCGAGAACAACGGTCTCCTCATTCAGGATAACGGGTGGAGCGGATACGAGACCATTCCACGCTTCGTTGTTGAGGGCTACTCAACAATGCTGTGGGAGATTGACGATGAGCTGTCCGCCCGTGCAGAACCTCCACCAACACATGTGTTTGTGCAAATCGGTGTCGGTTCGTTCGCAGACGCGGTCGTCAGGCACTTCTGCAGGAAGAAGCCGCGGCCGATCATCATCGGTGTCGAGCCCGAACGCGCTGCGTGTGCGCTGGCGTCGGTGCGTGCAGGAACGATTGTGCGTGTGCCCGGCCCGCACACGTCCATCATGGCAGGCATGAACTGCGATTCGCCGTCGCTGGTGTCCTTTCACGTCCTTCGAACGGGAGTGAAGTATTTCATGACGCTTCGCGACGAACGGACTGTTGAAGCGATGCGGCGGCTGGCAAAGCTGGGCATCGCGAGCGGGGAGACCGGAGCAGCCGGCCTTGGCGCGTTGTTAGATCTTGCGGGCGAGCAACAGAGCAGCGCGCGGGAGGAGCTTGGTATGAATGCGTCCAGCCGCGTGCTGTTGTTCTCCACTGAAGGGGCGACGAACCCGGATCTCTACCGCAAGATCATTGCCGGATCCTCAATTAACAACTATTAAGCCTTGCTTAACTTTCGTCTCGTGTTCAAGCCGTATATTGAGAGTGCCTCATCTAACCCCTCTCAACAATACGTAGGAGAACCACAATGAAGAAGACGTTTGTTCTTGTGATGGGATTGCTGGCCCTATCGGTCATGGGATGCGGACCCTCCGCCGAGCAGAAAAAAATGGTCGACGATCTGACCGCGGAAGTCAAGACCATGGCCGATAACGCCCAAAGCTCGCTCGGCCAGCTGGACGGCCTTGCGGGCGAAATCACGGCAGCAGTCTCCAGCGGAGATTCGCTTGCGAAGAAATATCCCAAGCAGTCTGCCGAGATCACCGACGTGATCAACAAGCTCAATTCTGCCAAGGAGCGTCTCATGAGCGTGAAAGACAACGTGAGCAGCTGGCTTGCAGCATTCAAGGTGCCTGATCTTGCCACGATGGACTTCGACAAGGTGATGACACAGCTCAAACAGGATAAGGAGCAACTGACCACGGCAAAGTCGGAGATCGAGGGAGCGCTCGGTGCAGCAAATGCCGCGCTGGATGGCTACAAGAATCTCGCTGCGAGTCTTATGACGAAAGTGGCAGCAAAAAAGAAGTAAGAGGAAAAGAGGAAGTGATGCCCTGACCCTCTCTTCATGTTCGTGAGGAGAGGGTTTTTTTTATCGGATCATGATCAATGACACCGACGGAACATAAGGACTTCCGCCGACGATGGGCCGAAGCCTGGAGCCTTCCCGGTTTCAGACTTCAGCTCGGTGCATCGGTTGTGCTGTTGATTGTTGTGCTTCACTTGTTCACTCGTTTCTTGATATGGGTCGAAAGCCGTGAAGGAGCAACGCTCAACGATCCCCTCCTGCGTCTCATCGAGCCGAGAGATTTCACCTGGATGACCTTCGGCGTGATTTACGCGGCACTCATCGCCGCGATCGTGTATCTGCTGAAGAGGCCGCACGATCTGCTCCTTGCACTCCAGGCTTACACACTGATGGTTCTCGTACGGGTGGTGATGATGTTTCTTCTTCCGCTCAATCCGGCGGATGGGCTGATCGTGCTGGAGGATCCCTTCGTCCAGCTTGCAGGCGATGGGTCTGCTCCGACGAAGGACCTGTTCTTCTCGGGCCACACTGCGACCCTCTTTCTTCTCTTTCTCATCATGCGGCAGCGAGTATTGAAAGCGGTGTACCTGTTCGGCGCTGTGCTGGTGGCCGTGTTTGTGGTGTGGCAGCACGTGCATTACGTGATCGACGTTGCTGTCGCGCCGTTCGTCGCCTACGGATGTTATCGTGCCGGAGTTCTTCTGCAGGAAAGATTGCTTGTGCAAAGAGAATAAGCAGGCGCTATCCTGTACGCATCTGATTGCGCAGCTCGTCGGTGTCATCGGGGCGGCGTGCAATACCGTGCTTCTGGAGAAGATCGCCGCACTGCCTCACCGCCTCAACCAGCGCGTCGGCGGGCGCGCCGCGGCGCATACCGTCCACAACCTTCTTCACGATCTCCTCCCACTCGGTGTGCTGAACTTTTGCGTTGATGCCCGAATCGCCCAGCACCAGAACCTTGTGTTCCATCAGACTCAGGAAGATCAGGATGCCGGTACGGTCGCGCGTGTTGAAAACTTCTTCCGCGAGAAATGCGTCCGCAGCGCGCTGCTTGGTTCGGAGGTCCATGGCGGCAGCGCCCGCGAAGAGGCGCTTCACAGGGGAGGCGTACATCGCCAACAGAACGCCGCCCAGGGCGCCGGCACAGGTCACCACGGCAAGCTCTGCGGCCACAAACGGCGCCCACGACAGTTCGGTAAGATGATAGACCATCAGGAAACCGAGAAACGCTGCGGCGCCGAACAACGATCCTGCACGCCAGAGCGCATGCTCATAAGCGTCGCTGGCTTGAACAACGTAGGGCACAATCTCGCCGCCTGTTCGCAGCTCGGCTTCTTTGACAGCCTTTTCAATTCGGCTGAGATCGGTCGGAGAGAAAAGTTTGGTAAGAGAGTTCTTCATGGGAGCTGCACTTCTCCTTCCAACAGAAAGAAGAGTTGACCGTCGGGTGCGGTGAGGATTGCTCCTGCGACTGCGCCGGTCTCGTCGTTCACCGGCTGCATGTGTGTGATGCCGGCGGCGCGGAGATTCTGCACGCGCTCGGCTGCATTGTCCGTATAGTAAGTGAGCGCTGGTGTCTTGAACGCTTCGGTCTGATGCAAGCCGAGTGTCATCACGCCGTCGGTAAGAACCGCCCAGGGGTAGGGCCTCTCACCGCGCAGCGTAACGGCATACTCAAACCTCTGCCAGAACGCAACGGATGCAGCGAGTTCTGCCGTGTCAACGCTCAGCTCGCCAAACCTGCCGAGCGTTGATTCCGAGTAACCGTTGGGTTTCGGCATCGCGTTCTCGTCGAAGTGCATCAGCATGATGGTCAGCTCGTTCGGGTCGAGAAAATTGTGCTGGACGCGTTTGCCGTCACGACTTTTCTGAAGCTCGGGTTGTATGCCGAGTCGCTTCAGCTCCAACACCCTATCCTGCATGTGCGACGAAAAGTAGTGTACGGCGGGCGAGGGAAACAACCATTCATACAAATGCAGATTCACCGTGCCGTCGGTCATGAGTATCCACGGAGACGGGTCGGCGCTATCCCACAGTTTTCGAAATCCCAGCTTCTCATAAAACGGAAGCGACTCGCGGAGCTGTTGCACGGAAATGGAGATATGGGCGTAGTTTCCAAGTTTCATAACTTCTGCGGTTATAATTTACGAGCGAAATACGCTATCGTCGACGGCTGGCTATGCGAGCAAAACATCTGCATGATTGGCCACCGTACTCTCATACTCCCTTGCCACGTCGGCTGTCTCGCGGTTGCTGACGGTGAGCGCAAATTCCAGTGAATGAAGTTTGCCCGAGCAGGTGAGCGCTCGAGCAAGCCGCTCGGCAATCGCCAGTTGCTTCTGCAGTCCTCCGACGGCCGTTGTGATTGCTGTGCAGACGGCAACCAGTCCGCAGGTGAGCTTCCATGCGGGCGGACCTTGCCCGATCACAGGCCCGAGCGCGGCTGCGCTTCCGGCAATCACAGTGCTCAATGCTGCTGTGAGAATGCCGATGGTAATGTAGCGCGAGTTCTTTTTCTTGAGTTCGGTGATCAGCGCGTTCGTCCTGCGGATGCCGTCACTAATGCGCTCAAGCAATATCGAGCGTGGGTCAGGGGAGTGGGCCATGGCTCGTGCCTTCATGTGGTGGGCGAATGCATCTTCGTCGGTACGTTCGTTCCTCAGGGATAAGACTGTTGAGAGTTCACTTGCGTCAACATCTTAGCTGCCAAACACCTCGCGGTAGTCCTCCATTGCTGCCTCAACTACCTTCAGAGCGTGATCGGCGCTGTACACACTCTCGATCGAGACCTGCACAGGTTCGCCCGGCATCGTCTTGTAGGTAGCGAAATAGTGTCGAAGACGATGGAGAAACGCGGGCGGCACGTCGGCGATGTCATGTACATGCTGCCATACGGCATCGTTATCGAGAACCGCGAGGATCTTGTCATCGGCTTCGGCATGATCAATCATGTGGATGCCGCCGACCACCCGCGCGTTCAAGATCACTTCCGAACGGTTGATGGGCCGTTCGCTCAAAACGCAAATGTCTAATGGATCTCCGTCTCCTTTCTCGGCGACAGGTGAGAGGGACTTCACACGATCGGCACAATACGTACGTGGAATGAACCCGTACAGTGACGGCGGCAGCGACGAGGTTCGCTGTGGCCTATCGACACGAAGATAGCCTGTTGTTTTGTCAACTTCGTACTTCATCAGGTCGAACGGTGTGATCTCGATGAACGCATGGACGACGCGCGGCGCATCAGGCCCCACATCGAGTCCGTGCCAGGGATGCGGTCGCCAGCGATAAAATGGCGGAGGAAACTCCATCTCTCCAGTTCTTGTGTTGTGATGATGACGGCACTAATTTGGCGAATTCCCGTGCCATCTGCAAGAACGCGAAAGCCGATCATGAGGATAAGGTTCGACGAGACGCTGCCGCGATCAGTCGCTCACTCAACCAGGTCTGTCAAGGACCGTTCGGATCTTCAGCAGGATGTCATTGACGGTGTATGGTTTGTTAATAAGGTCTGCGACTCCGGCGCTGAACAGGTCTGATCTCATCTTGGGATCAATGAATCCGCTTGCCAGGATGGCTTTCACCTTCGGGTTCAGTTGCCTGATCTGTCGGAACAGTTCATCGCCGCTCAGTCGCGGGAGGCCGATATCGCTGATGACCAGGGCAATCTCCGATGCATGCTTGCGATACACCTCGAGCGCCTGCTCACCGTCTCCAGCCGTGATCACCGTGTACCCACGCGTTGTCAGGGTCGCTTCCAACGCCTGACGCAGGAATTCCTCGTCTTCAGCAATCAAGATGGTTTCCGTACCGCCGGGGAGTTCGAGCCCTGCCCTGGCGGCAGAACTGAACTCCGGGTTCGGAATCTCGGCCGCAGGGAGATAAATCCGGAAGGTGGAGCCTTTCCCTCGATGGCTCTCGACGTCAATGTAACCGCCGTGCGTGCCGACGACGCCGTGGACGACAGCCAACCCCAAGCCTGTTCCATGTCCGGGCGCTTTTGTTGTGAAGAATGGCTCGAAGATGCGCGCGCGAGTCTGTTCATCCATGCCTACCCCTGTGTCGGAAACCGAAAGGACAACATACCGAGGAGCCGCGGGTTGAAAACGCGTCGGCAGGTGAGAGCTGTCAATCTGTTCCGTGGAAATGGTCAACGTTCCGCCTTTCGGCATTGCATCGCGTGCGTTCACACACAGGTTCAGCAACACCTGATGCATCTGTGTTGGGTCGGCGACGATAGGAGGCAGGTTACGATCAAGATGTTGATTGATGGTGATGGTTCGAGGAAAGGTCTCGTGCAGCATTTTTCCGAGTTCTTTGGCGATGAGGTTGATGTCGAGAGGTTCGAACACCGCTTCGGTTTTGCGTGCGAAGGTGAGCAGCTGCTTCACCAGGGATGCGCCACGTTGGGTCGCGTGAACAATTGCCGCTACGCTTTGTTCGAGTTTGCTGCGATCGTCACGAACTTTCTCGAGAATGGACGCATGACCGAGGATGATGCCGAGAATGTTGTTGAAGTCGTGTGCGATGCCGCTGGCCAGAGTCCCGATGCCTTCCAGCTTCTGTCTCTGCCGAAGCGCATCTTCCAACTGTCGGCGCCTGGTGTCGTCAAAAAGGTACCCTTGAATTTCCGTCAGGCGTCCCTCCTCATCGAAGCGCCCGATGAGATTGGCGATGACATAGACGGGCGTGCCGTCACGCTTGATCAACTTAAGCTCCTGGTACTCAAGTTTTTTTTCCGCTTGAATACGTGAGAGAAGCCGACGGCGTTCCTCAGGTGATGGAAAGAGGAGTGTATGATTTGTGGCAAGGGCTTCCTCTATCGAGCCGAATCCAAAAATACGGAGAAACGCCGGATTGCATGAAATCAGCCTTCCTTCGGGCGTCGAGATGTAATCGCCCGTCAGGTCTTCCATGAAGAACGCCTCATACCGGGCGTGCGAACGCTGAAGCTCTTCCTTCGCTTTTATGCGCTCACTGATATCGAGGATACTTCCACGGACCAGGTATTCGGTGGCAGACGGAAGGCGGACGAGGAGAACCTCGCACGGAATGTCTTTGCCCGTTGCCGTGCGATGGGTCCATTCGAAACGGAGGGACTCGCCGTTCAATGCGCGTTGGATTTTTTCCTGTGCACTTTCTTGAGAAGGACGGCCATCCGGTTGCACGGGAGGACTTAATTCGACCGGACCTTTGGTCAGCAGCGCTGCTTCATCAAGCTCAAAGAGTCGGCACGCATTGGCGTTGACGGAGATGAATTTGCCTGTGAGGGGATCTAATAGCACAATCGCTTCGGGCGCGTGCGCAATGAGTGTGCGGAAGCGTTCTTCGCTTTCGATCAACGAAGCTTCGGCCTCCTTCCGCTCTGTCACGTCAAACCCCGTTCCGATAGCGGCCGGTGCATCCTGCCATTCAATTTTTCCCGCGGTGAAGTCTATCCACCGCACAGCGCCGTCTTTCCGCACAATGCGAAACTCATAACGGTTGGGTACATTTTCGCCGCGCTGGCGCGCAAGACCTCGTTCCCGGACACGATCAGCATCATCGGCATGCACAATATCCCAGAATCTCTTCTTCAGCAATTCTTCTTTCGAATACCCGCTGAGCAGCTCGGTTGCCCGGTTCACATACACGAACTTCTCGCCCTGATAGATGAAGATGGCGGTGGATGTCGTGTCGGCAAGGCGGCGGAACCACTCCTCACGTTCACGGATTGCCTGTTCAGCATTTTTCCGCTCGGTAATATCCTGCGATGCACCGTAAACCCGGATAACCCGCCTACCCCTTTCATCAAAAACCGGTTTGGCATAATCGCGCAGCCAGCGAACATCTCCCGAAACAGTCACCCACCGCATTTCACAGACATCGGGCTTTCCGCCGGCAACCTTCTGTGCATGAGCGAAGGCAATTGGTCGGTCGTCCGGATGCACAAGGGTCTTCCATCCTCCTCGCCTTTGTGCCTCTTCAAGCGTATAACCAAAAACCTTCGTGAACGAATCCGTCACCCATTCGCCCACAAGTTCTCCTTCCGGCGTGACTCGAAAGATGTACGCGTAGTCGGAGATCATTTCGGCGATCATGCGATTGCGTTGTTCTGCTTCCCGACGCTCTGCCTCGGATTTGCTTCGTTCGGTGATGTCTTCAATTGCCAGCAGGATTAGCTGGGAACGATTTTGCTCACGAAAGATCTTGCGGGCGTTCAGCAGCATGGAGCGCTGACCAATGTGTTCAAACGTATGCTTCACTTCGAAGTCGTCGAAGTGGCTGTTGGAGGGAAGGATGTCCTCCAACAAAGCCCGGAGTTCTGGAATATCCCACTGCCGATTGCCGAGATCATACACTTTCTTGCCGATCGTCTCCCCGGCAGTTACCTGGAATGTTGTGTAAAACGAGCGATTCGCCGAAACGACTTCTAACTTCTCGTCGAGCACCAGCAGCGGCTCGCGCACGGTTGCAATGATGCTTTCGGCAAAATCTCGTGCATCCTGAACAGCGCGTTGGGCTTTGCGTTCGGCAGTCTGATCGCGAAAGACGAGTACGACGCCAACAACCTTCCCCTGATGGTCTTTAATTGGGGCGCCCGCATCGGCAATCGGATACTCGCGGCCGTTGCGCGCGATGAGCAGGGTATGGTTTGCCAGACCGATCACAATCCCTTCGCGCAGCACACGCTGGACGGGGTTCTGTACCTTCCTCCGTGTTTGCTCGTTCACAATACGGAAGACCTTGCTGAGGCCTTTCCCGCGCGCCTGTGCTTCTTTCCAGCCGGTGAGCTGTTCAGCGACGGGATTCATCTGCAGCACACGCCCGCGGTGATCGCTCGTGATAACCCCATCGCCGATGCTGTAGAGTGTTGTGCGGAACCATTGCTCGTCTATCGTTGAGGGCTGTGCGGTGCGTGTTCGTGAGCGGCGGGTGCTTCGAGATGATGCTTTTCGTGGAGTGCGAGGCATAAAACGTCCAATGATTCAAAGGTTGGCTTCAGGGGGGTGCGCTACCGTAAGCATGACGTTGCCAAAGGAAATTCGTCCTCCGAAAAAGGACAAGAAACTGGCAGGTGTCCTGTGCTGAAACTATGTCGGAGGTTCCGTCCTTCTCTCAAACGGCAGCAAGGGCATCACGTATTGACAACCGGACCTCGGAAATCCTCCGGCCTAATATCGCAAAAGTCTTCACGACCTGCAACACCAGGACTTCTGTGCATACCACCCGAAGACATATCCCTTGCTAATCACTCTTTCCCTGTCGATATTAGTATGAAAACCGAACGTATCATCTGATAGTTAGGGCATGTCCGTTCCTCTTTCCCTCATTCATCCCACACGAGCCATTATCAACCTCGCAGCATTCCGGTACAATCTCGAGCGTGTGAAGAAGTACGTGGGTCCGAATACCAGGATCATGGCTGTGGTCAAGTCGCACGCCTACGGCCACGGCGTTCGCGTGATCTCCCGTGAGGCTGTGCGCGGAGGCGTGCATTACCTCGGCGTTGCCCGCGTGGATGAGGGCTTAGAGCTGCGCAACGAAGGGATCGACACGCCGATTGTGGTGTTCGAGATTGCCCCCGACGGCCTTGCCGAGCTGGCCATTGTGCATGACATAGAACTTTCTATCAGCTCGGTTGATCATGCACGACTCTTCAGCGGGATAGCCCAGCGCCACGGCATGAAAGCACGAGTACATGCGAAGGTGGATACCGGCATGGCGCGATTGGGATTCGATCACATTGAGGCTGCTCATGAAATCGAACGCGCGGCACGGCTGCGCGGCATCGAGCTTATCGGTGTGTACAGTCATTTTGCGACGGCGGAAGAACCCGACCAATGCTTTGCCCTCGAACAACTGAAACGCTTCAACGCTGTGCTCGAAGAACTCGAGCGCCGCCGGATCCCCATCCCGCTCCGCCACATGGCCAACAGCGCGGCCATCATCACCATTCCCGACTCGCATTTCGATCTCGTGCGACCCGGCATTATGCTCTACGGCTACGGACCCGCCAAAGGCATGGCCTCCGACGCGGGCTTGAAGCCCGTGATGTCGTTATTCTCGCGCGTCATGTTTCTGAAGAAAGTTCCACCGCACACGGGCATCTCGTACGGTCATCACTTTGTGACTGAGAGCGAGACCTGGATTGCCACCATCCCCGTCGGGTACGGCGACGGGTATTCGCGCATTCTCTCCAACAAAGCCGAGGTGATCATCCGTGGCCGACGCTACCCGGTCGTGGGCGCCATCTGCATGGACCATTGCATGGTGGATGTCGGCAAGACGACTGATGTGCGCGTCGGCGACGACGTGACGCTTCTGGGCGGGACAGACGACGGGTGGATCAGCGCGTGGGAGATTGCCGAAAAACTTGGCACCATCCCGTATGAAGTCACTTGCATGGTGAGCGCTCGTGTGCCTCGAACGGTCCTGATGTAGAGTGTAGTGATCTTGAAAATCTTCCCAACAATTCTGTAATGCCTCCTTGCGCCTTGCTTCGTATACTCAGTCCGGAGTAATTGAGGTGGGATCAAACGCCGATGGGATTTGTCGAAGATTTGCGAAAGAAAGCTCTTGCAATTAGGAAAAACTTGTTGCCGATTTGGTAATTTTGCGGTATTTTCGTGCTGGCATGGAAATGGCAGGAACGCAAGCGGTTTTGTTGCTGTTCAAGTAAGCAAATGAAGTGGAATCCTACATATCGTGCTGCGGCACTCCTCCTTGTGGGTGTGTGTGGCATTTTCAACGTGGGCTTGCCGATTGTTGTAGCATCGTGCCCGATGGCAAAAATGCAGAATTCCCCTGTCTGCATTATGTGCACCGACGATGCACAATCGGGCGGCCCTCGACTGAGCACGCACGTGGATCGCTCATGCTGCGAAACGAAATTCGCTGCCGAACGGAATACGACGGAGTTCCTTCAAACACAACACAAGTTGGAACGGGCAAAATTCGTTGTTGAGATTCCACTCCTCTCTTGTGTCGCGCCGCCAACGAATCTTTCCTATGCCGGCAGCCTCCGGGCCTACGATACTTCGCCGCCGTACGCACGCGACCTTCTCATCATTATCTCTTCACTTCTGATCTAGAATTCCCTTACGCATCGTTGCATTGCATCACTCCGCCGATCATGCATTCGGCGGTCACGGTATCTTTTCATGCGAAGGGAATTTCTATGCACTACATTCTTGTACTTCTCGTCATCCTCTTTGCTCGGGCACAGGCACAGCCTGCAGGCGACACGCTGCGTCTGAACGATCTCGTCCTCGAGGCGCTCAGGAACAATCCGGAGCTGAAAGCTTTTGAGTATAACCGCGACGTGATGGAGATGCGCGTCGAGGGAACCGGTTTGTTGGATGATCCGGAGCTGACCTACATGAGGGATGAGATGCGGAACTTCCGCTGGGGGGAGGCGATGTACTCCCGCATCGGGCTGATGCAGCGGATTCCTTTTCCGGGAAAACTCGCGACGCAATCTGCGATTGCAGAGATCCAGGCAGAGCATGCTCATCACGAACACATGGAAAAAGCAAACGAGGTTCTGGCCAAGCTTCGCTCTGCGTACTTCGAATTGTGGTTTGCTCAGCAATCTATAGCGCTCAATCGGGAGAACGCCCGATTGCTCCAGAAGTTCACGATAATAGCGCAGACGCGCTTTGGCGTGGGCGAGACGCCGCAACAGGATGTCCTGAAAGCCTACGTCGAGATCGCCCGGTTGGACAACCAGCTGGTCGAACTCCGGAGGCAGGAACTGACTGCGAAGGCGATGCTGCGCGCATTACTCGCTCGGCCTGAGTCCGATACACTGGGCATCGCCGTCGTCTCTGAGAACACCATTGAACTTCCGCCGCAAGATACGCTGCAGGTTCTTGCCCGACGCTTCCGCGGCATGCTGCTACATGATTCACTCTCGGTCGAAGAAGGACGCGAGATGCTGTCGCTTGCCAGAAAAGGCTACCTGCCGGATTTTGCACTGGGAGTGGAATACGCAACACCACCCGGGAAAAACCTAAACTTCTGGACGGTCTCGGCCACGCTCTCGCTGCCGTTCACGCCGTGGGGACTCAAGCGCACCGGCGCGCGCGTCGAAGAAGCGACGATTGCCATTGACAGGGCCACGGAAACATTGAAGAACGCGCGGAACATGGTACGCTCCAACATCAACGCCCTGTATGTGAAGGCAAAGGCCGTGCAGGAGCAGCTCTGGAACTATAGCTCCGTCATCATTCCTCAATCCGAACGGGCGCTTCAGGCAAGTATGATCGCTTATCAAACCGGGAAGACTGATTTCCTGATGTTGATTGATGCTTACCGCACGCTCGTTGAGCTTTCGATGGAAAAACTCATGCTGCGGATGCAGTTCGAACAAACAATTGCCGAGCTGAAACGGGAAGTGGGGTACGCAGGAATTTTTGATGTTCAACCAGAAAGGAATTGATCGCCATGACAACAATATTGAACCGGGGACCGGCAAACATTTTGGCCTCTGCCGCTCGTACATCGCGACGCTTCGCAATCGTGGGGAGTCTTCTCGTGGTGTCGCTTGCCGGCTGTACGAAGTCCGACCCTGCACTACAACAGAGGCAAAACGTTGCGCAGACCGTGCCGCAGCAAAACGCAACGACGGAAGATTACTACACCTGCCCCATGCATCCTTCGGTACGTTCGGATCGGCCGGGTGCCTGCCCCGTCTGCGGCATGGCCCTCGTGAAAAAATCGGCGCAGACAAACATGGAGGCGGATGAAGTCGCGTCCCTCGAAGCCGTGCGCCTCTCGCCAACGCAGCGGGTGATTGCCAACGTCTCCGTCGTTCCTGTAACACGGCGGGATTTCCATCGAGACATCACCGCGGTCGGCATCATCAGCTATGCGGAGCCGAACTACAGACACATTTCCAGCAGGTTCCCCGGAAGGTTGGAGAGGCTCTATCTTTCCTATACGGGCCAGCAGGTGCGCAAAGGTGATCCGGTCGCCGATGTGTACAGTCCCGAAGCGATCACCGCGCAGCAGGAATACTTACTCGCTCTCGATTCGTACGAGCAGGCAAAGCAAGGCAATCAGTCGTTCTTTGCGTCCGCCGAGCAGCTTCTCCATCAATCACGCCAGAAGCTATTGCAATGGGGCTTTCTCGAAAAACAAATAGAACGCCTCAAACAATCGCGTACGGTGGAATACACCGTCACCATCTACTCGCCTGTGAGCGGCACGGTGGTGAAGAAGAGCGTGGACCCGCAGCACTACGTGGGTGTGGGCGAGGACATGTTCGACGTGGCCGACCTTTCAACCGTTTGGGTGTATCTCGACGTCTACGAGAAGGAAATTCGTTTTGTGGAGAACGGACAGCGCGTGCAGATCAAGTCGGAGGCATATCCCTTCGAGACGTTTGAGGGGAGTGTCGTCTTTATTGATCCTGTCGTCAATCCTGAAACGCGGACAATTCGGGTGCGGACGGAATTCAAGAATCCCTCATTCAAACTCAAGCCCAACATGTTTGTTACGGCAACGATTCTGATTCCGAAGGTGAAGGCGCTCGTCGTGCCTTCCTCGGCAGTCATCAGTACCGGCAAGAGAACCGTCGTGTGGGTGGAAGTGAAGGAGAATACGTTCGAGCCGCGAGATGTTATCGTTGGCGCGACACGCGACGGCTGGTCGGCAATTCTCAACGGACTTGATGAGGGCGAGCGCGTTGTGGAAACGGGCGGGTTCCTGTTGGATTCCGAGAGCGCACTCCAAAAGCCGGCAGCCCCCTCGCCGCATCAGGGGCATGCACCATCAGCGTCGCAGGTGGGAGGCTCCGGCATCGGTGATCACGCCGCTCATGCCGCCGGCGTACAGGAAGCGCGCATCACCGTCAAGGATGGCTACAAGCCCGACGTCATCCGCGTCAAGCAAGGGATGCCCGTGAAGCTTGTCTTCTGGAGAGATGAACAATCACGCTGCAGTGAGGAGTTGGTGATCGAAAAGTTAGATATCCGGAAAAACCTCGCGCCGTTTGGAGCGACCGTCGTCGAATTCGTCCCGAACAATGTCGGCGAGATTCCTTTCGCATGCGGTATGAACATGCTGCATGGAAGAATTATTGTCGAATCGAGGTAAGCCATGATAGAAAAGATTATAGACTTTTCTGCACGCAACAGATTCATCATCATCGTTGCGTACTTGCTGATTGTGGGGGCGGGCATCTGGGCCGTGGCGAACACACCGCTCGACGCCATTCCGGACCTGTCGGAGAATCAAGTCATCGTCTTCACGGAATGGATGGGTCGCTCGCCGAAGTTGGTGGAGGATCAAATCACCTTTCCTCTGGTGACGGCGCTGCAGGGCGTTCCGGAGGTCCATGCGATTCGTGCGCAATCAATGTTCGGCATGTCATTCATCTACATCATTTTCGAGGAGCGAACAGACCTGTACTGGGCGCGCAGTCGTGTGTTGGAAAAGCTTGCGACGGTGCAATCATCGCTCCCGACAGGTGCAAAGGTGCAGCTCGGTCCGGACGGGACAGGCGTGGGCCACGTTTTCTGGTACACGGTCGAGGGCAAGTACGACCTCGGCACATTGCGGGCGATTCAGGATTGGTACATCAAGCTGAACCTGCAGGGTGTGCCGGGCGTTGCCGAGGTTGCGTCGGTTGGTGGGTACATCCGCCAGTACCAGATTGATGTTGACCCGAACAAGATGAAAGGCTACGGCATCACGCTTGGCGATGTTCGCAGCGCCGTCATGCGCTCGAACAACGATGTCGGCGGGAAGCTGCTGGAGGTTTCGGATGCCGAGTATTTCGTTCGAGGCCGCGGGTACATTCAGTCGCTGCGCGATGTGGAAAACATCATCGTCGGGCACGGGGCCAATGGGACGCCGGTTCTCGTCAAGAACATCGGCACCGTTCAGTTGGGCGCCGATATTCGTCGCGGCGCATTGGAGAAAGAAGGGAAGGGGCAGGTGGTCGGCGGGATTGTGGTGATGCGATACGACGAAAACGCCAAGGATGTGATTGATCGCGTGAAGAAGAAAATCGAAGAGATCACGCCCGGCCTTCCCGCCGGAGTTGTGATCAAGACGGCATACGATCGCAGCGATCTCATTATGGCGGCCGTGGGTACGCTGCAGCGTGCACTGACGGAAGAGGCCCTCGTGGTCAGTCTGATGGTTCTCCTGTTCCTGCTCCACGTCCGGAGTGTCATCCGGGTCATCATCGAAATCCCGATTGCGGTTCTGATTGCTTTTATCTTCATGAAAATCTTCAACATCACCTCCAACATCATGTCGTTGGGAGGCATAGCGCTTGCCATTGGCGTGATCGTGGACGCCTCGATTGTGTTGGTGGAGAATGCCTACCGCAACGTCGCCCGTGCGCAAGAGCGGAAACAGGAATTGACCACGCGGGAGTTTGTCGAGATCTCCATCCTCTCGGCCAAGCAGGTTGGACCGGCAATTTTCTATTCGGTGATGATTATGGTCGTTTCCTTCTTGCCGGTCTTTTTGTTGGAAGGACAGGAGGGGAAGCTGTTCCGTCCGTTAGCGTTCACGAAGACGTTCGTGCTGCTCGGTTCTGCTATCATTGCTATCACGCTGGTGCCGGTGCTGATGACGATGCTGACGCGCGGGAAGTTTCGGACCGAAAACCAAAATCCCGTGACCAGAATCCTGAATCGTCTCTACGCCCCCATCATCCGCTGGGTGCTGAAACATCGTGTGCTTACGATAGGACTGAACGTGCTTGCTCTCCTCATCGCCGTTCCGATGATGTTGACGATGGGGTCGGAGTTCATGCCGCCGTTGGATGAAGGGAGTCTCCTGTTCATGCCGGTGACACTTCCGTCCGCGTCGATTACGGAAGTCAACCGCATCATGCAAGTGCAGGACGCCATCATCATGTCCGTACCCGAGGTGGAAACGGTTCTGGGCAAGGCCGGCAAGGCGGAAACTTCGACCGACCCGGCACCCGTGAGCATGATCGAATCCATCATTCTTCTCAAACCAAAATCCCAGTGGCGCCGCGGCATCACCAAAGACGACATCATTGCGGAACTCGATGCCAAGCTGCAGATCCCCGGTGTCCGGAACGGATGGACGCAACCGATCATCAATCGCATCAACATGCTCTCGACGGGCGTGCGCACAGACCTGGGAATCAAGTTCTTTGGTCCTGATCTGGACACGCTCGAGAAGCTTGCCATTCGTGCCGAACAGATTCTGCGTAAGGTGCCGGGCGCCGCCGACCTGTATGCCGAGCGCACGCAGGGCGGACTGTTCCTCGACATCACCGTCAATCGCGAGGCAGCCGCGCGTTATGGCATGACCGTCGGCGATGTGCAGGATGTGATAGAGACGGCGATCGGTGGAGAGAATATTGGGACAGTGATCGAAGGGCGGCAGCGCTTTCCCATTCGTGTTCGCTATGCGCGCGAGCTGCGGGATAATCTCGAAGCGCTCAAGAACCTCCTTGTTCCGGTTGGTGGTATCAAAAGCGCGATGACGCAACTTGCCTCTGAGGAGAAGGGCATGGCTGATGCCGGAGAAATGGGAGAAGGCTCCGGGGGCTGGGGAACTTCGAGGCGGCGCATTTCTGGGTCGCAGCTCGCTCTCGTCCCCACGACCGAAGCTCGATTTCTGACGAATGAAGTCTCATCTCGCACATACGTCCCGTTGGGGCAACTTGCAACCATTGAGATGGTGCCGGGACCTCCGATGATCTCCAGCGAGAACGGACAGCTGCGCTCCATCGTTTTCCTCAATGTCCGCGGGCGAGATATGGGAAGTTTCGTCAGCGAAGCGAAGGAGGTGTTGAGCAAGGAGCTGACCTTGCCGCAAGGCTACACGGTTGCATGGAGCGGCCAATGGGAAAATCAGATTCGCGCGAAGGAACGTCTCACCATTCTTATGCCCATCGTCTTGTTCGTCATTTTCGTGATGCTCTACATGGTGACGAAGGATTTCAGCGAAGCATTCGTGGTGATGCTTTCCGTACCGTTTGCGTTGATCGGCGGAGTCTACCTCATTTTCTTCCTCGGCTACAACTTTTCCGTCGCTGTATGGGTTGGATTCATTGCGTTGTACGGATTGGCGGTGGAAACCGGCGTCGTGATGGTGGTGTATCTGCACGAGGCGCTCGACCGACGCATACACGCACACCACGCGGGTGAACGCGGTCCGGTGACAGAACAGGACGTCTACGACGCGACCGTCGCAGGCTCGGTGATGCGCCTTCGTCCGAAGATCATGACCGTCGGGACAAGCCTCATTGGCCTGGTTCCCATCATGTGGAGTACCGGTGTTGGCGCCGATGTGATGAAGCCTCTCGTTGCGCCGATGATCGGAGGACTGATCACGTCAACGATTCACGTTCTCATCGTTACGCCGATTCTCTTCAGCTACATGAAAGAGCGGGCATTGAAGAGGGGAACCTTGACGTTATCAAAGATGGCACACTGGATGAAGTAGCCGACGAGGAAGTGTTCATGTTGGGGATGCGGGTCAACGGAGGGGCCTGCATCCCTTCTTTTTTCGAGCTTGCCCGAGCAGAATTTTGTCTTGCATTTTGCACGACCGACTAATATATTGAGAGCCAACGAGTTACCCCACGTGAAGAGCGTGTTGGTGTCCTGCGTCGTGCAATCTGCAAACCGGGGCTTCTGCACATCAAGCAGAAAGAGCTTCTTTGGTCGGAGAAGAGATGGCACCTGGTTTGCAAAGTACGAGTGGCTGCAGGGGCGTTTTCGACGCGGTAGTGTCGGCACCAACCATCACCGCCACGTCCTGCATACCCATGGAACAAGCTCCCGCTGGTCACTTGTTCTGTGAGTAGAAGAGAACGACGATGAACCTCGGTGTGTCTTCAGTGAAGTACTCTCAACTAACAACCAGTCTCGCTCAGATCTTCGGAGAAACCATGTCTGTTAAAACCACCACACTGCAAAGCGGTAAGATCGGGGTGATTGAGGTGAAGGGATCGCTCGTCGGCGGCGAAGAGACCGACGAGTTGCGTAGTGCCATCGCGGATTTCGTGGAGCAGGGCAACAAGAAGCTGATTATTGACCTGAGCAAAGTCACTTACCTCAACAGTACCGCCATCGGGGTGCTCGTCCAGGCGCACACGACCTACACGCGCAATAAAGGCAAGGTAAAACTGTGTGGCATCAACAACAACATCAACAACATCTTCGTCATTACGAAACTGACCATGGTGTTTGATGTGTGTGAAACGAAGGACGATGCGGTGAAGGCGTTTTCCGAAGAATAGAGCACAACCATTTACTTTTCAGTCATCATTATCATTAACAACAAGGAGGAGTTCCCTCAATGAAACAGTCCGTCTTTCTTACGGTAGTTCTGGTGATCACCTTTTCGGTGGCGCTGGGCATCTATTTGTTCGTGCTGGGTAATCCCGCCAACTTCAAGGATGGGGAGACACGCCAGCAGCCGCTCAATCTTCTCGGGACGGTTTATACCGGAGGCCCCGTGGTGCCGGTGCTGATTACGCTTACGCTGATGAATATCACGATCGTGTTCGAGCGAACATTCTCATTGCGCAAGGCACAGGGGCGAGGATCGCTGCCCGCGTTTCTGAAGAAGGTACAGGGCGCGTTGATGGGAGGGAAAGTGGACGACGCGATCAAGGAATGCGATGCGCAGCGCGGCTCGGCGGCCAACATCATCCGCTCAGGCTTGATGCGATACAAGGAAGTCCTGAACGACAACTCGATGGACGGCGAGAAGAAGATGGCCGAGACCAAGCGCGCCATCGAAGAGGCGACCGCTCTTGAAACGCCGCTGCTCGAGCGCAACCTGATTGCCCTCTCGACCATTGCTTCGACGGCGACGATGTTCGGCCTGCTCGGCACCACCATCGGCATGATTCGCGCGTTCCAGGCATTGGCTCATGCCGGCGCACCGGATGCGATTCAGCTCTCGATCGGTATCTCCGAGGCGCTCATCAATACGGCGCTCGGTCTGTTTGCCGCCATCGTCGGTATCATCTTCTACAACTTCTTCGTGACGCGCGTCGATAACTTCACGTATATGATCGACGAAGCGAGCTATAACGTCGCCGAGATTCTCAGCGCAAAGACCAAGTAAGCACTCGACTCATCGCAAGGAGCGGGTATGCCAAAAATCAAACCCAAACGACATGGAATTCTGATCGACATGACGCCGCTGGTGGACGTGGCGTTCCTGTTGCTGACGTTTTTCATGTTGACGACACAATTCAAGCCGGCGGAAGAAGTTCAGATCGTCCTGCCGTCGTCGCATTCCGAATTCAAGTTGCCCGAATCGGACGTGATGACGCTGAGCATTTCCAAGGATGGACGGATCTTCCTCGGCCTGGATTCGCAACGGCTGCGTGCACGTCTGTTCGGAGCGGAGAATCAACTCAAGGCCGGCATCGAGGTTCCGAAGGCGAACCTTGCCGAGATGTTGATCCAGGCCCGCACGATGAACCCCAAGCTCCGCACCGTGATCAAAGGAGACAAGGATGCGGACTACGGCGTGGCGCAGGACGTGATGGACATTCTTCAGAAGACGAAAATCACGAGGTTCAACCTCGTGACGAATCTGGAACGTTAGGTCAAAGGAGGATCCTATGGCAGGTGTAGGGGGAGAAGCCCCACAACCAAGAAGTCACGGCAAGAAGAAGCGCAGAAAAAGCAAGCGCCTTGGCATTCGCATCGACATGACGCCGCTGGTGGACGTAGCATTCTTGCTGCTTACGTTCTTCATGCTGACGACGTCGATGGCGCGTCCCCAGACAATGGAGATCAACCTTCCACCCGATGAAAACGTGAAGGTGGAGATTGCCGAATCGAACCTGATGACGCTGCGTGTCAATGAAAAGGGGGAGGTGTTCTGGAACTTAGGCCTGGATGCCCCGCAGCGGATTGAGTTCGACAAGCTGCGCGGCTTCATTCGCGAGCGCCTGCAGGGTAACCCGCGTCTGGTCACGCTGGTCAAGATCGACCCGAAGGCCAAGTACGAAGTGATGGTGAACATCATGGACGAACTGAACCTTGCGGACATGCAGCGGTTCAGCATCGCGCGGATGACGGAGCAGGATCAGAAGCTGCTTGCCAATATCAAATCGTAAGTCACTCTTAGGAGGGAGAAGCAATGGCAAATCTTTCCATGGCAGGTGCGGGCGGGATGGGCAGTACGGTCGCAGCACCGAAGTACGGGGCCGTCGAGTTGAAGGCCGTCTATCAGAAGTACTGGTTCCGCGGCTTTATGATCGCCGTCGCGCTTCACGCGTTGGGGTTCGGCTCATACTATCTTGCGCAAGTGCTGCAGGAAGAAGAGCCACCGGTGATCAACGTACGCATCTTGAAGTACAGCGACCTCGGGCCGCCGCCATCAATTACCAACACCAACGTTCCGCCGCCCGTGGCGGTGAGCGCGCCGGTGGCCAAGCCGACGGTAGGCGCCCCGGTACCCGTACCCGACGCGGAAGCAAGTCCCGAACAAACCATCGCAACGCAGACGGAAATGAGCCAGATTGCCGCACCGATTGGTGAGGGCGTTGGCGAAGGGGGCGGCGTGCAGATTCAGCAGGACATCAAGATCGAGGACGAAGGTCCGCCGCCCGACTTTGTGGCTGTTGAAAAGGAACCGGTTGTTGTGCGCAAGGTGGAACCCAAATATCCCGAGCTTGCCATGCGTGCCGGATTGGAAGGCAAAGTGTGGGTCAAGATCTGGGTTGACAAAGAAGGAAAACCAAAGCAGGTGGTCGTGATCAAGAGCGACGCCGAGATCTTTGAGCAGGCGGCGGTAGAAGCGGCGAAGCAATTCTTGTTCACTCCGGCGTACATGAATAATGGTCCGGTTGCCGTGTGGGTGTCGGTGCCCTTCCGCTTCAAGTTAGCCGATCGGAAGTAGCCGCGCATCGTGGCGGGATGACGCCCATGGACTTCGTCTCGGTGCTGAGGTACAGTGTGCTCGCGGTTTCGGCCGCAGCGATGGTGGTAGGAGTGCTGGTGATGATCGGATACCTGGTGCCGCGGTATTTCCCGGAAGACTATCGCCTCATCATGGGTGCGGTGGTCTTCCTTTACGGTGCGTACAGATTTGCGATCACCTACTTCCGGCAGAAGGGAGTGACACGGCGTGAGCAGGATTGAACCACTTCTGCCGGTAACGGCGATGCTCGCACTTGTGCTCGTCGGGTGCTACGACCGAAAGCCCGTCTCGACCACCAGCGGCTCGCTGCGTATGGAAGTGGATGAATCGGTGAGCATCGTGTTCAAGGAAATCGCCGATAGCTTCCAGCGATCATACACGGAAGCGCACATCCAGATCGATCCCGTCGAAGCGAGAGCGGCCATTGCCGATTTCATCAACGACAGTGTTCGCGTGATCGCTACGGCGCGGGAGTTCAATGAGGAAGAGAGCGCAGTCTTGAAGAAGTATCCCGAGCTTGAGTGGAAAGGCTTCAAGTGCGCGCTGGATGCGGTGGCCGTGATCGGACATAAGAACAATCCCCGAAAGCAACTGCGCATCAGCGAGCTGGACAGCATCTTCTCCGGCACGCTGACGCGATGGGACGGCAAAGGCAAGCTGATCGATGTGGCAATTGCGGATATCAACTCCAGCACGAATGAAGTGTTCAGGACAAAAATCCTGAAGGGGAAGCCCTTTACGCTCACCGCCGAGAAATTTCCAACCAGCGATAGTCTCATCCGCTATGTGCAGCGCAACCCCAATGCCATCGGCATTGTGGGAGTGAACTGGCTGCGCGGCCGCGAAGAGACACTGACGGTGTTCTCGCTCGGGCAACCCGGGAGCCGTCCCGACTCCACCGAGCCATACGGACGATATTATCTTCCGTTGCAA
This sequence comes from Ignavibacteriales bacterium, assembly GCA_037441705.1. Taxonomy (GTDB): domain Bacteria; phylum Bacteroidota; class Ignavibacteria; order UBA10030; family UBA6906; genus CAADGV01. The sequence continues at coordinate 32,259 of JBBIRR010000022.1, read as the reverse complement.
GCACATATTTACCGTGAGTACTATCCGATTACACGTCCGGTGTACGTCTATAGCCGCGAGCATGGCTACTCGCTTGCCGCGGGTTTCATTACCTATATCACCTCGAGATTCGGTCAACAGCTGTTCTTGAATCATGGCCTTGTTCCTGCAACAATGCCGGTTCGTTTAGTTGAAACAACATCCAAACAGGTACAATAGCATGAAGTCCGCAACGCTTGTTCTTCTTGTTTCTTGTATTGTGCATGTGGCTGACGCGCAGGATTTGTTTAACAAGGCAAAGGGTTCGCTGGCGGCAAAGGACACCGCGCGGGCGATCGCCGGTTTTCAAGATGCGTTGAAGGCGGGGCAGAAGCCGAGCGAAAGCAACTACTTCCTCGGTGTCATCGCATTCAATCAGGGACGCTATGATGATGCCGTTCAGTTTCTCTCAACGGCAGTCAAGATCAACGATGAGTATGTTGACGCGTTGATTGCCCTGGGGGATGCCTACAGCATGAAAGGAGATGCCGCCAATGCTGTTGCACAATACAAGCGCGCGGCGAAAGTGGCACCCAAGGATTGCCGCGTACCGGCAAGCTATGGTGCGGCGCTGGTGGAACTGAATCAGCTCGATGGGCCCGAAGGAGCCATTGTGCAGCTCACGCGCGCCAAGGAATGTGACCCCAACAATCCTGCTGTGTATGTATCGCTCGGCGACGCCTACTACAAGCAGGGCGTAATTCCTCTGGCCAACGCCAACTACGAGAAGGCACTGGAACTTTCGCCGAAGGACCTCGAAACGCAATTGAAGGTTGCCCGTGCCTACGTGAAGAACCGGCAGTACAACGAAGCCGTTGCGGCGTTTGAATCGGCTGTGAAGATTGATTCGACCAATTTCGACGGCTATTTCGAAGCAGGCAAGATTCTCTTTCGCGCCAAGCAGTATCGACGCGCCGCCCCGTATCTGTATCGGGCGGTTCTTCTCAAGCCGAACCACGTCGAAGCGGCATCCATTTACGCCCAGACGCTCGCGGGTGCCGAGTTGTGGGGCGAAGCGGCGAAAGCTGCCGGCGCTGCGGTAAAGCTGGACTCGACGAACGTCGAAAACTGGCGGGCCTACGCCTATGCGTTAACGGAAAACCGAGAGTATAAAGAAGCACTCGCTGCCTTTGCCGCTCTCGAACGCCGCAAGGCGATGAAACCGGAGGACTACTCCTATTTCGGCAGGGCACTCTACAGCGCCGGCGAAAAGCAGAAGGCAATGGAAATCCTGTTGAAGGCTGTTGCAGCCGACTCGACAAACTGCGACCCGTACTTCAATCTCGGCAGTTTGTATATGGAGCAGAGAGACTACGCGACGGCCGCACGCATGTTCGAGAAAAAGATTGCATGCGATCCGAAGTCGCTGACGTCTTACGTCAATGCGGGCATCAGCTACATGCAGCCGCCCAAGAACCTGCCGCGGGCCCGCGAGTTGTTCCTCAAAGCCATTGAGCTGAAGCCCGATTTCTTCTCCGCCCTCCTGTGGCTCGCGCGCTATTACGCAGAGGTGGACTCCGTTGCCGCCATGAAACAGACGTACGACGACGTGATTCGGCTGGGCAGCGAAGACCCGGTGAAAAACAAGAGCGCGCTGAACGAAGCGTACATTCAGTTAGGGTCGTACTACTTTGGTCAGAAGAATTATGCTGCGGCACTCGACAATTTCCGCAAGGCGCTCACCTATGGCGAGAGCAGCGGGTTGCAACTCGCCGTCGGACAATGCCTGATCCTCACCCGCGGCGAGGATGCGGACGAGAACAGAAAGAGAACCGAGGAGGCCATCGTGAAATTCCGCCGCGCCATCCAGCTCGACGCCAACAACGCACAGGCACATTTCTGGCTCGGCAACAGTCTCCTGTATCTACGCATCGAGGGAGACACGCAGAGGAACCGAGAGCTGAACGAGGAGGCATGCGCGGAATTCAGGAAGGCCTTGAAACTCGACCCGAAGCTCGAGGATGCGAAGAAGGCTATGGAACGCATCGGCTGCAAATAGGAAGCCCCGTTGTTCAGCGTGTACACAGGCCGTTCCCGTCGTGTGAATCGGAACGGCTTGTTTTTTCTCACCACATCAATAACACCAGTGATGAACTTTCCGGTATTGTTCGGACTGATCGTTTTTCTTTTTGGCCAGGTACAGGCCGATGCCCTCTTCGGCACGGAGAACCGCATCCGTCCCACCCGAACCTACGATGTGCTGCACTACAAACTTGAACTTCAATTCGATGAGCACGACAAGAAAGTGATCGGGCGGACAACCATCACATGCACGCCCCTGAAAAGCTCGCTGGATTCTCTCGTTCTCCATGCGGTAGCCCTCGATGTGAAATCCGTCGCCTCTTCAACGGGGCAGCAGTTTCGCTTCCGAAACAACGACTCTACTCTTACCGTCTATTTCGACGAGCCGCGTTCTTTTTCCGATACCATTGTTCTGACCGTTGCCTACAGCGCCGTGCCGAAGCAAGGTCTGTACTTCATGCAGCCCGACAGCACGAACCCTCGCCGCCCCCATCAGCTATGGACGCAGGGCGAGGATATCAACAACAGGCATTGGTTTCCGTGCTGGGACTTTCCAAACGACAAAGCCACCTCCGAGGTGATTGCTACGGTCAGAGATTCCTGGACGCTGCTCTCGAACGGCAGACTCGTCAATGTCAAGCACAACAAAGCCGGCAAGACGAAGACGTTTCATTGGTTTCAGTCAAAACCGCATGCCTCGTATCTCATCATGCTGGCTGCGGGGGAGTATGAAATCGTTCGTGAGCGTGCCGGCAACGTTCCGATCGAATACTATCTCTACAAGGATCGGGTTGAGGACGGTAAACGCAGTCTTGCGGCGACCCCTCATGCGATGAGGTATTTTGAACAAGCGACAGGCTTCCCGTATCCGTGGGAGAAGTACGCGCAAATCTTCATAACCGACTTTATGTGGGGAGGGATGGAGAATACTTCCGCCGTGACGCTGAACGAGTCCTACCTCATCGATCGCCGCGGGTTGGTTGATTTCACCGGCGACGATGTGGTCGCCCATGAGCTTGCTCATCAATGGTTCGGCGATCTGGTGACCTGTCGGGATTGGACGGAGTTGTGGCTCAATGAAGGCTTTGCCAACTACTTTGAAGCACTCTTCAAGCGCAGCGCCAAAGGAAACGATGAGTACCAGCTCGATCTGCTGCAGCAAGCAGCGGGCGTCCTCAACACGGAGCGGCATCAGGGGAGAAAGCCAGTCGTCAGCACGAACAGCTTCACGGCCAACCTCTACGGCAAAGGGGCCTGGGTGCTGTACATGTTGCATACCCTCGTGGGCGATCAGGAGTTCCATCGCGCCATCAAACACTACCTTGAGCGCAATGCGTTTACAAGCGTCAGCACGCACGACTTCCGCAAGGCGGTGGAGGAGGCAACGGGACAGAACCTGGATTGGTTCTTTGAGCAATGGCTCTACAAAGCCGGGCATCCGGAGCTGACCGTCACGCAGCAATGGAACGATAGCTCGAGGACACTGCTGCTCACGATTCGGCAAACTCAGGAAATGGATAGTCTCACCGGCGTGTTCATCATTCCAATGGATATCGAGTGCACAACTGTCGTGGGGAAGGTTTTGCAGCACGTCGTCCTCGACAAACAGGAACAAACCGTAACCATTTCTCTTCCTGCCCCGCCGAAGATGGTAATCGTTGATAAAGGAATGAAGGTATTGAAGACGCTGAAGTTTGAGAAGACAAGCGAGGAGTGGGTATATCAATTGCTTCATGCCGACGATGTAGCCTATCGGATGCAGGCGGCCAAGGAGTTGAAGGCATTCCCGGATGATACGACCGTCTATGAAGCATTGAAACGCGCCGCGCTGCACGATCCGTTCTGGGCCGTCCGAAGAGAAGCAGCGATCTACCTCGGAACGACGAAGAACGAGGGGGTAAAGGAAGCGATGTTCTTGATTGCGCGTGATCCGAATTCTTCCGTGCGCAACGCGGCCGTTGTAGCGCTCGAGCGTTTCCTTTCCGCCGACGTGAGTGATTTTGTCCAGCAAATGCTCGCTCGCGATTCGAGCTACATCGTCCAATCCTCCTGTTTGCAGACCCTGGAAAAAGTGGATACGGCTGTCGCCCTGCGACTCGCGCTGCAGTACGTTGAGCGGGAATCGCATCGCGATATTCTTCGTCGTTCGTCGCTGCAAGTGCTGCGCGCGCTTCGGAGTGCCGAGGCGGTTTCTTCCGCCATCCGATACACCCAGCCCGGCTATCCCAACGATATCCGTTCGATTGCTCTTGGTATTCTCGGGCAGCAAGGGGAGAAGGACTCGCTTGCGCGTTCACTCGTGTTTAAGCTTGCCGGCGACTTCAGCACAACGATCCGCAAGGGCGTGGTGAGAACACTTGAGATGTGGGATGATGAAGAGGCGCACACGATTCTTGCGCGCCGCAAGGAAGTTGAAACAGATCCCGACGTGCTGAGAGCCATCGAATCCGCCCTTCACGATCGTGAGAAGGAGACCTCGCCGGTCAAATGAGATGAAGTCTCTTGAGGAGCGATCGCGCAATCATTGCGGTCGCGCCCCAGATGAGATGTCCTCCAAAGTCGTAGTACCAGATGTCGTAGCGTTTTCCCTTCGCCTCTCGCTGTTCGCTTCGACCGGCATTGGGTGCTGCGAAAAATTCTAACGGCACGCAAAAAACTTCCGCCACTTCATCAGGATTGGGAGAAAGGGGCGGAAGCGCATGGATGAGTCCCACCACCGGCGTGATGACGAAGCCCGTCGGCGTTGCTAGATCATCCAACAAACCGACCGGCTCTACAGAAGAACAGGGAAGTCCGATCTCCTCCTCGGTCTCGCGCAGCGCGGTTTGGATGATGTCGGCGTCGGCCGCGTCCACCATGCCGCCGGGAAAGGAGACTTGTCCCTTGTGTGTCTCGACGAGGTCGGTTCGTTTGGTGAGAAGGAGTTGAACCGTCCCGTGCATGAACACGAGGGGGACAAGGACGGCAGCATGATGGTATCCGTCGGGGGAGAGCGTAACCCGCTCGCGTTCGAGCGAGAACGCGCGGCGGATTTCTTCGGCTGATAGGTGTTGCATGAACGCAATATAGAAAAGAACCCCTCAAGCTGCAAAGGAGACACATTGCAGGTTCTTTGCCACTCATGTATATTGAAGTCAATCATTGGTCGAATCGGTATGAGATTATTCATCGGAGTGTTGGGCGTCGTTTGTCTGGTGGCAGCAGCGTACATGACTGCTTCCGGCTGGGGCGGGTATACGCATCAGTTCATCAACCGCTCGGTGGTGCGCCATCTTCCCAACCAGATGCTCTTGTTCATTCAGGACAGCCTGTTCTTCGCTCAGCATGCATCGGATGCTGATAACCGTCGCAACAGCAGCGACACAAGTCTGTACGCCGAAGGCCCAAGACATTTCATGGACATTGACGACTATCCCAACTTTCACAATCTTCCGCGAAGTCTTGACACACTCATTATGTTGTATGGATGGGAGAGAGTGAAACAGAACGGAACGAATCCGTGGGCGACGGTGTGGAACTACGACTCGCTTGTTGCACAGCTACGGCGCGGCGACTGGAACCGCGCCAAGCTGACGGCGGCGGATATCGGCCACTACGTCGGCGATGCGCACCAGCCGTTGCACAACACGCGCAACTACGACGGCCAATACACCAACCAGCGGGGCATCCACGCCCGCTATGAGTCGGTCATGCTCAGCCCGACGTACTTCCTTTCTGCCCTTACCATCACACCGGACAGTGTACGCTACATCTCCGATCGCATCAATTTCATCTTCGAGTACATCCTCCACACCAACAGCTACGTTGACACGGTGTTGCAGGCCGACCTGTACGCAAAACTCGTTTCGGGATGGAATGGTACAGGCACGAACGCTCCGCCTGCGTATTACAATGCGCTGTGGGAAAGAACCCGCGCAATTACGCTTGAGCAAATGCAGCGCGGCACGAAGAACCTCGCTTCGCTCTGGTTTAGCGCGTGGGTGGATGCCGGGTTGATTTCGACCACGGGCGAGTTGCCCGTCGGCCGTCTCACCCCTGCGGACTTTTCTCTTGAACAGAATTACCCGAACCCGTTCAACCCTGCTACGACGATTTCGTATTACCTGCCCGTCGGCGGGACTGTTCTCCTGAAAGTCTTCGCGCTGGATGGAAGAACGGTTGCGACGCTCGTCGACGAGAATCAATCGGCAGGGTGGCACCGTGTCCATTTTGCCGCCACGGGAGTTGCCAGCGGCGTGTATTTTTATCGCCTGCAGCTGGGAGGGTTTGTTCAGACGCGAAAAATGCTTCTACTGAGGTGAACGGTTCGTATGTTCCAGGCGGGACGGCTGACCGGCAAGGTGAAATCGCATGAAGATGGCTCGACCACAATCGGGTGACGTGAGCACAACGACGCTGCACATCAAGAACATGGTGTGTAACCGCTGCATCAAGGTTGTGCGCGAAGAGTTGGAGAAGCTTGGCCACGACGTGCGCAGCATCGTGTTGGGTGAGGTCGTGATCGCCGGTGAACCGAACAAAGAAGCTCTCGAACGCATCCGCACAGTGCTTGAAGAGAACGGATTCGAGCTGATCGAGGATCAGCGGGCCAAGACCATCGAGCGCATCAAGCATGCCGTGCTGAAGCTTGTCCAGCGAGATGCCGAGCGCGAACCGCTCCGAGAGAAGGTCTCGACGTACATCGAGCGTGAAGTAGGCAGAGACTATCATTCCCTGAGCACGCTGTTTTCTTCCATCGAGAACATCACGATCGAACACTACCTCATCCTGCAGCGCATCGAGCGCGCAAAGGAACTGCTGAAGTACGGCGAACTGACGCTGAACGAAATCTCTTACAAGCTCGGGTACAGCAGTGTTGCCCACCTGTCCAGTCAATTCAAGAAGGTGACCGGCATGACGCCGAGCGCGTTCAGGAAAATGGTGGGGAACGTGAGACTTCCGCTCGACAAAGTAGCCGCACGCTCGTCGTAAATTCCTGCCTCGCTCCCGATTTCTTTGCTCTCACCCCCTCATGTGCGGCGCTTCCAGGACATGCCGCTCTGATGCCGTGTGCTCGAGAGGCAACGCGCTCAGCGTTGTAACAAAATGCACGAATTGTGTAAGGGCTTCGTGTTTCTTTTCGATATATTGTTTTTGGATATGTTAGCTATTCGTACAGGAGAAACAACCATGACCAACAAAGAACTCAAAATCGAAGGCATGTCGTGCGGTCACTGCGTGATGGCCGTGAAGAAAGAGCTGAGTAAGTTGCCGAATGTCAAGGTAGAAGATGTGCAAATTGGCAGCGCACGCGTGCAATACGACGAAACCAAGATACGTTGGGAGGATCTCTCCCGCGCCGTTGAAGAAGCGGGATACCGATTAGTGCCATGAAGGGATCGGAAACGGAAAAAACTATGGCGGGCCAGAGAAACAGGCACATGCAGACTCTCACGCTTCCCGTTGAAGGCATGACATGCGCAAGTTGCGTGGTGAGAGTGGAAAAAGCACTGAAGAATATCACCGGCGTGCAGGATGTGTCGGTGAATCTCGCCAGCGAGAAAGCCCGGATCGAATTCGATCCGACCCGCGTCACGTTGGATCAATTGCAGAAAGCAGTCAGCGACTCGGGTTACGCCCTGATCCTCCCCAAGGAAGGGGAGGGCGTAGGTGGATCAACCGATGCGTTGAAAGACGATGCGCACCGCCGACTCAAGAACGAGTTCATCTTCAGTCTTGAGCTGACCGTTCCCATCATGGCGTTGAGCATGCTCAGCATGTTCGAGTCCACGGCGGCGTGGCTGCCGCTTTCTCTGGATATGACCAACCGCATCCTTCTGGTGCTTACAACGCCCGTGATCTTTCTTTCGGGGAGGCGATTCTTTCGAGGTTTTTGGGCGGCCACGAGGCATCGCACCGCCGACATGAACACGCTTGTTGCTGTCGGGACCGGATCGGCGTATGCCTACAGCGCGATGGCGGTGCTGTTTCCCGAGCTTCTCGGCAGCGCGCATCTCCATCATGTGTACTTCGATACGACGGCAACGATCATCACGCTCATCCTGCTTGGGAAGCTGTTGGAAAGCAGAGCGAAGAATCGCGCATCGGACGCAATCAAACGGCTGATGGGCTTGCAGCCGAAGACGGCCCGGGTTATCCGCGACGGTGTCGAGCACGATGTGCCCATTGAAGATGTTGTGGTTGGTGATCGCATCGTCGTGAGGCCCGGCGAAAAGATTCCGGTGGACGGCGTGGTGCTCGATGGCGCTACCTCGGTTGACGAGTCCATGGTGACGGGCGAAAGCATGCCCGTGGAAAAAACCGTCGGTGTGCGCGTCATCGGCGGCACGATCAATCGCAACGGCAGCATCACCCTGCGCGCACGCGCTGTGGGAAAGGATACGCTGCTTGCGCACATCGCCAAGTTGGTGGAGGATGCTCAAGGCTCGAAGGCGCCGATCCAGAGTCTTGCCGATCAGATTGCGTCCGTGTTCGTTCCGATTGTGATTGGGATTGCGATTCTCTCGTTCCTGCTCTGGTACTTCATCGGGGGGATTGGCTTTACTGCTTCGCTCGTCAACTTCATTGCGGTGCTGATCATCGCCTGTCCGTGTGCGCTCGGCCTTGCCACGCCCACGGCAATCATGGTGGGCACAGGTCGCGGTGCCGCGCTCGGCGTACTCATTAAGAATGCTGAAAGCTTGGAACGGGCGCGCAAGATTCAGACCGTCGTCCTCGACAAGACAGGAACCATCACCGAAGGGAAGCCTTCCGTGACGGATGTTATTCCGTTCGACGGTTATGATGAACCGACGATTCTTCAGCACGCGGTTGCGCTGGAACGAAAGTCTGAGCATCCGCTCGGCGAAGCAATCGTGGAGTACGCAAGAAGCCGGGGCATCTCTTTCAGAGAGCCTGAGGCGTTTCAATCGCTGACAGGTTTCGGAGTGGCGGGAGTTGTGGATGGTGTGACCGTGGTTGTTGGAAATGCTGCACTGCTCAAGGACAATGCTGTCCATCTCAATGGCGAAGATGCGGTGCTGAGGAACTTTTCAGACGAAGGAAAGACGCCTGTCCTCGTAGCAATCAACGGCAGGCCGGCCGGCGTGATTGCTATTGCCGACAGGGTGAAGGCCGGCGCGCGCGAAGCCATCTCGCGCTTGAAGCAAATGGGACTTGAAGTGGTGATGATTACCGGCGACAACGAACGAACCGCCGCCTCCATTGCCGCACAGGTGGGCGTTGACAGAGTGATCGCGGGCGTTCTGCCGCAGGACAAAGCGCGGCATGTGCAGGCCATTCAAGCCGAGCGGAAAATTGTAGCGATGGTCGGCGACGGCATCAACGATGCGCCCGCGCTTGCACAAGCCGATGTCGGCATCGCCATCGGCACCGGGACGGACATTGCGATGGAGACGGCGGACATCACGCTGATGCGCGGCGACTTGATGAGCCTCGTCCACGCAATTCGGCTTTCCGCTGCCACGCTGCGAACGATCAAGCAAAACTTGTTCTGGGCATTCATCTATAACGTCATCGGGATCCCGCTTGCCGCTTTCGGCGTCTTGAATCCGATGATCGCAGCAGCCGCGATGGCATTCAGCTCGGTGAGTGTGGTGAGCAACTCGCTGAGGTTGAAGCGGTTTGGGAGTTGAGCATGGGTTCGACTCTTGACAATACCAATCTTAATTCGTACTTACCAACGGATTCATAATTCCCGGAAGGAAGCGTATGTTGACTGAGTATCTGCGAGCTGCGATGCGCACGGCAAAATACGAGATTCTAAATGATGGAACATTTTATGGTGAGATTCCTGGTTTTCAGGGAGTATTTGCTAATGCTGAATCGCTTGAGCTATGCCGGGAACAACTTCAGGAAGTGTTGGAAGGCTGGATAGTTTTGGGATTGCGTATGGGTCATCCCTTGCCGGTTGTCAACGGCATAAACCTCACCGTCAACCGCGAAGCTGTCTGATGCCTCGCTTTGGGCCAATCAAACGTAAGGACTTGATTGACTATCTCAAGAAGCTTGGTTATGAGGGCCCTTATTCTGGCGGAAAGCATCAGTATATGGTTAAACAAGAAGTGAGGTTATTCATTCCAAATCCACACGAGGGGGAAATCAGCAGGGATCTTTTGGGAAAGATTCTTCGCCAGGCAGGCATCGAGCGACAAGAGTGGGAACAGCTTTAGTGCGGAGGCGGGTGTAATGATATTGTTGACCAGCAGAAACCCCTTTCGCTATAGCAACCCCCAAATCTCCTTTCACCCCTTCAGCTCGGTGAGTGTGGTGAGCAACTCGCTGAGAATGAAGCGGTTTGGTTGATGAAGGCAACCCTCGTCTCTTCCCATTTGTCTGGGTGAGGGTTGCCTTCGTCCAAGATCACCTCATCAAAATCAGTTTTCTCGTTTGCACGAAGTCGCCTGACCTGAGCCGATAGTAGTAAACGCCGCTGGAGAGATTGCCGCCATCGAAGGTGACGCTATGCTCGCCCCCCGCCTTCCGCTCATTCACCAACGTTGCAACCTCGCGGCCGAGCAGATCAAAGACCGTTAGCTCGACTGCGCCGGCATTATCAGGAACAGCGTAGCGGATGGTTGTGCTCGGATTGAACGGATTGGGATAGTTCTGCAGCAGCGCAAAGCGTTGTGGGGTTGCCGTTGCCTGCCGCTCGTCCACGGAGGTCGGATTATCGGTTGTGATGATGAAGTGATCAATCCAGACGTTGTCCGAGTTTGTGCCGGAGGGTCCGCCGTCAACGATGTAATAGTTCACTGCAAAAAAGATATGCGACCCGGCGAAGGGTGAAAGATCAAATCCGTACTGATGCCACGAACCCACAGGTCCGGCAACACGGAAGTAGGCGATCTGGTTGGTAAAGCTGCTCAAGTTGCTGTCGGTCGTCGAAATAAAAACACGAAGGGAGTCGTGAAATTGCCCGCCGATGGCACCGGCGTAGAAGTAGAGGCTGTCGCCGGTGATGATATTGTTCACGCGCGGGCCGATGAGCCATTCGTCAATGCGGCCACCGGAATTTGCTCCGTTGAAACTGCCGAACCAGAAGCTCACTCCGGTTTGCGGTCGGACCGTATCGCCGCTCTGGAAGGCGACGATCTGCCTGAAGGCAAGCGGCGTGCCGCCACCATCGTTGTCCACCACGCGCCATCCCGGAGGAATCGTCGTTGAGGTGAAGCGTTCCTCGAACTTGATGTAGGTCGCGCCTCCGCCCGTTGTCGTCCAGCCCATGTCACGAAACATCCCCAGGGTTATGGGACCGGGGTTGTGGTTAGCTTCTGCGGTTCCGATTTGAGGTGTCATGAGTGAGTTTTGCGATCCCGCAGGATAGGTTGCTTCATCGAGATGCGAGTAGCTCGAGCCGGCGGTCCAGGAGGCGGGCGCGTACAGACGCGGTCGCAAACCGCCGTTGGCGGCGACGGCCTCGGGCCCGTTGAAGAACACATTGTTACTCTGGAGTTGGGCGGCCAACGCTGCCGAGGGGTTCGGAAACAGCGTTGTGTTAATCAAGGACTGCCCCGCCCCGTTTTCAGCATACCGATCATAGATGAAAGGAAAACCGGTCCCCTGTCCCCAACTGCCCTGGCCGCTGGTGACATTCATCGAACCGAAAAAGGAGAGGCCGTGACCAAGTTCGTGCAACACCACCGTAACGAAATCGAACTGTCCCGGCGGCGTGTTGCCGTCGGTGCCGAAGTACCAGTTGCCGACGGCGCTGCTGAAGTTTGCATCGATATCGGCGTTGGAGGTTCCGTTCAAATCAGTTCCTGCAAGTTTTTCTGCGACAGCAACAGCATACCATGTACTGGGACGCGGGGCATTGGGGAAGTCACGAAACAGCGCAGTGGCGCCGGCCGAACCAAGAACGCCCGGCGGAAGAGAAGACCACGTTGCCGTGACGCGAATCGGTACCGCGGATGAAAGCAATCCTGCCCAAATGTTCACCGCATACTGAAACGCGGCTTGAGCCTGCGCGGGGAATCCGTTGTACGTGACGATGAACGTTGCATTCGCCGGGCCGGTTGTCGGCGGGGGCGGCACAAACGTGTTCATATCCTGATGCACACCGATGACAACCGCGCGATGCTGCGGGGCAATCGAAGCAAGCGTCTGCTCTGCCGATGACGAGCGTACCGGCGCCGCCTGTTGAGCAAAACCTGCCGCAACCCACAGGGACAGGAGGAAAGTAACGCGAACCATCATCCGAACCTCCGTAATTATGGTGAAGGTGAATTGAACGTATGAGTATAGGCATTCTTAGGTTCGGACACAAGGGGGAGCGGTTTGCCGGCATGAGAGGCTGACCAAAAAGTAGTATTACGTCATTCTGAGCCTCGTTTCTCAGAGGCGAAGAATCCAGAACCGAGCCATTTACTGGATTCTTCACTCCGCTTCGCTACGTTCAGAATGACAATGGTTACTTTTTGTACAGCCTCAGAGAGGTGGTAGGATTTGAGGTGAGGGAGAGAAAAACGAACGCATTAACCGATGGAGGATCGAACATGATTAGGTCGCCCCGACGGGGCTTGAGAGATATCTTTGCTCTTGGGTTCTACAAACAGTGCCGTTCCTACGAAGCGGATGGTGCAATCAACAGTCGCGCTGCCGGTGGCCGGTGCCTGTGTTTGCGTGACTGCCGATGAGAGTATGTGAGTCCCGAACGGACGATCTGTTTGGAGTAGTGCCAACGGATAGACCAAATCAGCCCCGTGGAGGCGACCCGTTTTCAAAACAATCATGAAAGCATTGTCGGGTCAGCGCATAAGCATCATCCGTTTCGTTTGGACGAACTCGACAAAGTTTGTAAAATCTCCAATCATAATCAATCCAGTGCGAGTTTCTCAACAAATCGTGCCGCCTATGGAACATCGGAGGGAACAATATCAACCGTCAGTTTGGTACCCTTTCCCAGGGCTGAATCCACTTTCAACGAGCCGTCAACCTCTTCCATTCTTTTCCGCATATTGATCAGTCCATTGCCAAACGGAGATAGCTGGCCGAGACCAAACCCGCAGCCGTTGTCCTCAATAACAATCTGCATTCCCCGCGCAAGGATGGGGACTCGGAGACGCACTTCGTTCGCCCCCGCATGCTTCACCACATTATACAGCGGCTCCTTGCGAGAAATGCAAATCCCGCCTCAAGGCTCATGGGGCGGGATTCAAATCAAAAGCGAGAGACCAAATTCTTGTCAGTCGAGCCTCATCGCAACAGCACCATCCGCTTCGTTTGTGTGACCGAGCCTGCGTTCAGCCGATAGAAATACACCCCACTCGGCAACTTGCTCCCATCAAACACCACCGACTTGTATCCTGTGAGCGCCCCTGGCGCCATGGCGCTTCGCGCCACATCCTGAATCCCATCGACCAGCGTCGCCACTTCTCGCCCCAATACATCGTACACCTTCAAAGTAACTCGCCCAGAACCTTGAACCCTGAACCCAATGGTTGTTACAGGGTTGAACGGGTTGGGATAATTCTGATACAGCACATGCGTGTACGGTGTCGTCTCCTCAGCTACGTCCGTGGTTCCTCCTGTACGCGTGTGGAGAATCGTTCCGTTCCATCCCACTGCCCAGCCGGTGAGTGAATCAACGAAGAACACCGACCAGAGATTGCTTGTCGTGCCGCTTGCCTGCGGTCTCCATTCTTCTCCGCTGTTTTCCGTCTTGAGGATCGTGCCTGCAAATCCGACAGCCCAGCCGGTCGTGCGAGTCGGGAAGTGTACACCAACGAGTCGTTCCACCGTGTTGCTTGCCTGAGGCATCCACGTTGCTCCGCCGTCGGTCGTAGCTCGAATTGTTCCGTTGAACCCGACAGCCCATCCGGTCATCAAGTCCGTGAAATACACCCCGAAGAGCCAGTTCGTCGTTCCGGCATCGAGACTGAACCATGACGCGCCGCGGTCGATTGTTTTGATGATCGTACCGAACGAAGCACTGCCTCCGACTGCGTATCCCACCATGGACGCGCTGCTGATGGGAAAACATACTGCACTCAGCGTGTTCGTCAATCCACTCGGGACGGATGTCCATTGCTCGCCGCCGTTGCTCGTTCGCAGGATAAGTCCCTCACTGCCAACTATGTACCCCGTGTTCAAATCGGTGAACGTGACGGAATAAAGGTAATTGATCACGCCGCTGGTTTGTGGCGTCCACGTTGTACCCGCATTCGTTGTCTTGAGGATTGTTCCGCCTTGTCCCACCGTCCACCCGGTGTTTGCATCTATGAAGAAGATCGAATAGAGGAAATTCGTAGTGCCGCTTGCTTGTGGCGTCCACGTCGAGCCTCCGTTGGTTGTGTGGAGGATTGTCCCCCCTTGTCCCACAACCCAGCCGCTGGTTGGTGATGTGAAATAGACACTGTAGAAGAAATTCGATGTGCCGCTCGTTTGCCGCACCCAACCCTGGCCTGCTGCTCTGAACGACGGCAATGCAATCGCAAAGAGAACAAGAATTCTTATCACGGCACTCTCTTGCTTTTTTTTGTCAACGGATGAGAATCATCTTTTTCGTTTGAACGAATTGTCCGAACATCAACCTGTAGAAATACACCCCGCTCGGCAGATTGCTGCCATCGAACTCGACCGATTTGTATCCTGTGAGCGCCTCTGGCGCCATGGCGCTTCGCGCCACATCGAGAATCCCATCCACTAACGTCGCCACCTCTCGGCCCAGCACATCGTACACCTTCAACGTCACGCGCCCTGAACCTTGACCCCTGACCCCTGAACCCCTCTCCTCAAACCCCAAACCCCGAACCGAGAAGCGGATGCGCGTAGAGGAGTTAAATGGGTTTGGATAGTTCTGCTCCAGCGCAAAACCAAAAGGTGCTGTAGTCGCCTCCTGCACCGACGTCGTTCCACCATTCCCGGTAAACAGAATCGTGCCTGAGTCGCCGACAGCAAACCCGCGCCGCTCGTCGAAGAAGTGAATGGCTCTCAGGTTGTTACTGCCGCTTGGGTAAAAAGTCCAGAAACTCCCGCCGTCAATAGTCTTAAAGAAGTAGCCGCCCGTTCCGCACGCGTGGGCAACAGTGCTTGACGGTGCAGAAACGTCCGCTACTACGACGGGAATCATGGGCGGCATGAAGATGAACTTCCTCCAGACTGTGTCCAGGCGGGTTTTGCAAAGGATAACAGGAAGCGGACCGGGATTCCCTTCGACTCCAACGGCATAGGCTGTTCCGTTCGGTGCCATCGTTCCCCGAATCAGATTCGCCGATGGTGTTAGCTGCAGGGAGTCCTGGCTCCACGATGCGCCGAGGTCCGAACTCTTGAAGACCTTCCTGGATGTTGCTATGTACACGCTTACAGGAGTAAAGTCGCCGCGCTCGCCGAAAATAGAATGAACCGCCTCTTGCGCAGGAAGGACAAACTGACCCCATGTCGAGCCGCCGTCATGCGAGTACAGCACAGTTCCCGCACTTGTGCCGATGAAGATGCTGACCATTCCAACAACTGCTATTGTGTTGAAGTTGATGGGTCCGGTTTGCGTCCATGCAGCCCACGTCTCGCCGCCATCGGTCGTTACCGCCGCTGCGGTGCTATCGCCAACGACGATGCCGAGGTTGGGATTGACGAACGCAATCTCATTCCAACGCTGATGGCCGCTGAACTTCGTTTGCCAGAGAAGTCCCGCGTTGGTTGTCTTGAGAATCTTGCCGCTATCGCCGACACAGATGGCCGTGAGTGAATCGAGCATGACGACATCCTTGAGATGTGCCAGCGTTCCGCTGGTTTGCGGCGCCCACTGTGCCCGGCTGCCTCCGCTGTTGAGAAGAAGGTGTATGAAAACGGAGGACATGAGAATAATGACGCGCCTCATGTATGCCTCCATGTGTTGTCCTGTTTGAAACAGGTTACCTGATCAACATCATCTTTTTTGTTTGAACAAAATCGCCTGCACTAAGGCGATAGAAATAGATGCCGCTCGGCAGATTGCTGCCGTCGAACTTCACCGACTTGTATCCAGGATCGAGAATGCCATCCACCAGCGTCGCCACCTCTCGCCCCAGCACATCGTACACCTTCAACGTCACCCGCCTTGAACCTTGAACCCTGAACCCGATGGTTGTTACAGGGTTGAAGGGATTCGGATAGTTCTGCTCAAGCCGGAACTCCGACGGGGGCTGATCGCTCGTCTCAACGGACGTTGCGCCGACGATGGCAAAGGGGCGGGGAGTTACTGCCAATGCGCTTGAGCCGCTGCGCGTCCTCGCAGAGTAACGAAGATGGCAGGTGGTTGAATTGATGCCGACAGGCACGCGCCACTGATGGCGTCCGTTGTTGGGCAGACTGTCCGCGACGACCATCCACGGCCCATTCGCACCGGAAGTCGAAAGCTCGATTCTCACCGACGTGACCGAATCCGACGGAACGCTGCTGATCCAGTCAAGAAACTGCACAGACTGGCCTTTGAACTTTTCGCCGCCGCGTGGCGAAAGGGGGGTGATCGTTAGTGCAGAAGGCGTGCTTGTTTCCTTGAAGAGTCGGATGATGTTCCGTGTGCAGAAGAGACCGCAGCTCTCTTCTGCTTCGACGACGATGTCGGGGAAGCCGTTGTGATCAACATCGCCGATGGCGATTGCCGAATACGTTCCGGGCGATGCGTGTGTAGTGAACGACGCGATCTGCGTCCAGCTCGTGCCGCCATCGCCTGCCCACACAGAGACCGCACCCGCACCGAAAGCAACCACGTCGACGAATCCATCAACATTCATGTCGTAAAGTCGGGCGACGGAATAGCTGCCGGAGACAGGAAGATTTGCCGAACGGTTGACCCACGCTTGCGCGGAGTCGCTCCACGTCCATACCTGCACGCCGCCGGAGACGACAAATGTAACATCCTTGCGGCCATCGTTGTTGATATCGCCGAGCGATATGCCACGCAAGCCGAGATTGCCCAACGCGGGAAGGTTGCCGTGAGCAAGCGTGAAGTTCCCCTCTCCGCTTCCGAAATAGACTGCGCCGTATTGTTGAGACGTCACGAAGTCGGCATTTCCATCGCCGTTGATGTCGCCGAACGCGAATTCCATTTGTGAGTTTCCGCCGAGGAAGCCGAAGGTCTGGCGCCACGTGCCGGTGCCGAGATTCCTGTACACATGCACGCCCGCGCAGCAACCGAACGACACCGAGCCGACATCAAGCAAACCGTCGTTATCAACGTCTGCAAAATCCGTGGTGAACATTCCCCACGTCTCACCTTGCGATGCGAGACTATCATCCCACGGCGTCCAGTTCATTCCCGTGCCGTCGCCCAACGCCGCTTCAAGCAATTGGTCGCCGAAGTCGTTGCTGGAATAATCGTGGTGCATGCCGTAGCCGACATCGAGCAGGCCATCGTTGTTCACATCGCCGACGGCAATCCCGCCGTAGCCGAAGTTTCCGTTCTGAACAAGATTCCAATTTGCTGCCGTTCCGTTTCCGAACCACACCATAATGCCATGCTGCTGCGTGTTGACAAACGGACTGCCGTGGTCGCCGATGGAGAGCAGGTCCGGATGCCCATCGCGGTTGATGTCGGCGATCTCGATTTCCGTTCTACCGCCATCGAGCGCGATCGTTTGCAGACCCGTGGAAGACTCCATGTACGTGAGCGGAGAGCGGTTTGGCTGGCTCTGCGCAACAGACACAGTCCAGATCAAACACCACGTTGCGATAATCTGTCGCATCTCAATCTCACTCGTGAAAGGTGTTGATGGTTTACTAACGAATGAGAAGCATCTTCTTTGTCTGCACGAAGTGCCCCGCCTTCAGTTGGTAGAAATACACCCCGCTCGGCAGATTGCTGCCATCAAACTCCACCGCCTTAAATCCAGAATCCTGAATCCCATCCACAAGCGTCGCCACTTCCTGTCCGAGCAGGTTGTAGACTTTCAAACTCACAAACCCGGAACGTGAAACCTCGAACCGAATCGTCGTGCTCGGGTTGAACGGGTTGGGATAGTTCTGATGGAGAACGACCGAGTGAGGGATTCCGTCGCGCTCCAACACAGCCGTTGTGCCTCCAGTTCGGGTTTTGAGGATGATTCCTCCTGACCCTGCGGCGTATCTCACACTGTCGTTGACGAAGAAGATTGCGTGGAGATCCAGCATCGCAGGTGTCGTCTGCAGCTCCCAGCTTCCTCCACCGTCGGTTGTTCTCAGGATTCTGCCTTGCCATCCGGCGATATATCCGACGCGGGTTGAAGTGAAGTAGACGTCGTTCACGTTAGCGTTGACCGCAATGACGTTCCAATGTCCACCTCCGTCGGTTGTGCGCACGACCTTGTTGTATCCGGCAGCGTACCCTGTGTCGGAGGCGGGGAAGGAAAGAGATCGTAGGCTCCCCGGACTCGCGTGGACATGTGACCATTCTTTTCCACGCGATTGTGTCCGGTAGATCATGGCATTGGATGGATTGGGCTCATTTTCAAAGTTGAGGACAGCAAACCCTGTGGTCTCTGTTGTAAACCGTATCGCGCCAAACTCGAAGCGACCTGCCACGAAGGGAATCGGTGCGTTTTGCCAACTGACCCCTCCGTTGGTCGTTCGGTAGACACCGGCAGAACAAGCTCCGACGAAACCGATCAGCAGGTTCACAAAGTGCATCCGAATTCCACACGTGCCTGCAAGGACGTAGGATGTCCAGCTTGCACCTCCATCGGTTGTCTTATGGATGAAGGCATTATCCAACACATATCCTGTACTCGCATCCAGAAATTGGATGTCGTTGATACGAGGTGTCGGAACTGAGATCGGAACCCAGTTCAGCCCTCCATCCGTTGTCTTTCGTACTTGAGTGGAGGAGGAAACATAACCGGTATCCTCGTTCACGAAGTGCAGAGCATGAAGTTGTTCTGTCGTTCCGCTGTTCAACATCACCCAGCCCGTCTGGCCCCAGGTCACATTGTATGTGGCAAGACCGATGACTAAACCAAACGTCAGATGTGATCCCATACGCCCTCGCGTCAGATAACGGTCAGATGTGTTCTTCGCAATTTGCATTTACCGCAGAAGCAATGCCTTTCTTGTCAGAGAAGCGCCATTCCACTGTAGCCGGTAAAAATAGATGCCGCTCGGCAGATTGCTGCCGTCGAACTCCACCGCCTTAAATCCAGAATCCTGAATCCCATCCACAAGCGTCGCCACCTCTCGCCCCAACACGTCGTAGACCTTCAGGATCACGCGCCCTGAACTTTGAACCCTGAACCCGATGGTTGTTACCGGGTTGAACGGATTGGGATAGTTCTGATGCAGTACGAACGCCCCTGGCGCGTTAGTCTTTTCATCCACAGCAAAAAAACTAAAGCTCGCATAGCAACCGTACAGTTTCCAAACACTGTCCTGGTTGTTTTCCCACACACACCAGATGTGGTATGCGTCGTTGCGAAAGATGCCGGAGGCAACATCGGGGTGACGGTTGAATCCAGGCACACTGCTCGAGATGGTGATAGGCTGTGGGATAAATGCAGGCAGTGCAAGAATCTGACCTCTGCCCGTCGAGTTGCTGCTGCTCCACACACCAACCGACCAGAAGAGGCTGAGCGAGTTCGGCACCGTAACGATGATCGTTCCGTTGAATGCCGCATGCGCATTGATGCCCGGCGGCTGCGGGGGAACGTACACGGGATTCCAACGAATCGCAGAATTGGTGTAATCTCCGTCGCGCATCAGCAGTTGTGTTTGTCCGCGCGCGGTGGAACTCCAGGAAAGTGCGACGCCAAGGTACATGCGGCGCACCTTGAAAAATCTCGGCCGATGATTGTCGTCGGTTGCCCACACGGTATCCGGCGTCATCCATCCTGTTGCAGTGCGAAACGAAAACATGATCGCGCTTCCCGGTGCAGGCGCTTTGCTGCGTTCCCAAACGACGAGCGGGACACGGTCGAGAAAGCCTATGAAGAACACATCGGGCTGCGTGTTCAACGTGTCGCCTGGTGGAGTAACGAATTCGGGAGGCGACCATTGGTTGCCCACAAACTCTGAGAAGAGAATGCGGCCTGCACGTTCCCACACGACTGCGAACCCGCTGTCACGATAGACGACCTGAGCGAATTGATCGTCACGAGGATCAGTTGACAGCGGTCGGGGTGCAGACCACGCCGTGTCACGGTAATGCGAATAGAAGATGTCCAGGTTTCCATACTTTCGAGACTGCCACACCAACATCATGGGTCGGTTCTGAGAAAACCCGATTTGTGTCCGCGTTAGAGAAGGAAAGTCGTTGTCCATGGAGTCGGTGGTGAGTGCGTAGGTTGTGTCGGGCCATCTGGCACCGAGTCCGGCAGTGTGCGTGAGATGGATATTCTTTCCATTCCTGCTGAAGGCGAGCCATTCCTCGCCCGGCGCAAACCACCAATCAGGTGCATTGGCAAGTGTAGGATGAATGTCGTTGCTGCTGCCACTCGTGATACGAACCGGAGAACTGAAGTATTGAGCGAAGAGCAACGGGGAGTTGATCGCGCACAGCAATGCTATTGCTGTTGTCACGAAACACCATTCTTTCAGCCTCATGGCGAACGCTCCTTGTTGGTGGTAGAGTTATGAGTTGCGTTGCGAGCAGCTTTTGCCAAGACAACACACCAAAGCAAGTTAGCTCTTTGGAGTTGACACATTCGGACGCGGGTTGCAGATGAGAGGAGAGCCTCGGGGTAGGTGCATTGCATGCAGGAAGCTCGTTGAGGTTCATGGAAACCTCCGGTTTTCAAATTCCCGTGGTCGAGCGAGATCGACGGAGTTCACGGGCTGAAGGCTCGAACGAATGTAATGACGTTCGACGGGATATTCAACACCTTGGAATGCAGGCGAAAAAAAGAAACATCTCGAGTCTCTGGTAATCGAAGAATGCATATCGAGCATGAGAAGGTCGTAGCCGTCACTTGCATCTCTTCCCCGAATCGCTACCTTGAGCATGCTTGCTGTTGATGAAATCAACACAGGCTTCCCAAACATGGGAACAATTCATGGTTGTTCGGCTAAGCCATTGAAAAACAAGCTGCAAAATGCGAGACTCCGGCGGCACGCATGTTGCAAGAGGCCAATCCGGAACACCAAGAATCCATCAATCCATTGATTCACTCATCCTTTTGGGAAGAAATCCTCGATGAAGAAACGACGTCCGAAGTTCGATTGCTCACGCCTGCAGGGCCGTGATTTCTTGTCGGTTGATGATTTTTCGATTCAGGAGATCAAGCTGTTGTTCGAGATTGCAGCGGACATGAAGAAACGGCCGAAGAAGTATGCTCGAGCTCTGGAAGGAAAAACGCTTGCCCTGATCTTCGAAAAGCCGTCACTCCGAACGCGCACAACATTCTCGGTCGGCATCAGTACGCTTGGCGGCATGTGGATAGATTATCCGCCGGGCGACATGATTCTGGGCAAACGGGAGTCGGTGTATGACGTTGCAAAAAATCTTGAGCGCATGGTGAACGGCGTGATGATTCGGACGTTCGGGCAGGAGGTTGTGGAGTCGTTTGCAAGACATGCTGACATCCCCGTTATCAACGGACTTACGGACTTCGAACATCCATGCCAGGCGATGGCGGACTTCTTCACGATCGCCGAGCATAAGAAGAACATCAAGAAGTTGAAGGTGTCTTACATCGGAGATGGCAACAACGTAGCACATTCACTGTTGCTGATGGCCGCGAAATGGGGGACAACGTTTTGTATCGCTACGCCTGCTTCGTATGCGGCGAACGCCCGTGTCGTCGATCGTGGGAGAGAGTTGGCCGCAAAACACGGCGGCACGATTATCGTCACGGAGGACCCCGTTGAGGCGGCCCGAGATGCCGACGTTATTTACACAGACACCTGGGCAAGCATGGGGCAGGAACACGAAGCGGAACAGCGGCGTGCGGTGTTCAAGCCGTATCAGGTGAATCGCGAGTTGTTCTCGCATGCTAAGCCCGATGCGCTGTTCATGCACTGCTTGCCTGCTCATCGAGGAGAAGAAGTGACTGATGAGATTATGGATTCTCCCAATTCCGTCGTGTTCGACGAAGCCGAGAATCGGCTGCACGTGCAGAAGGCGATTCTGTATGCTGTGATGGGGGATTGAAGCGCCGTTGAATCCTCATCGCGAGTCGGTGCGAATGAAAATTTGGACAAGAACGTGGAAACGATGAGCCATGTCGAAGTTAGTGTTGATAGCCGTTGGCGGCAACGCATTGGTCCGCGCCGATGAGCAGGCAACGGCGGAGCTGCAATTTCAGAATGCAATTGCCACGGCAACGACCGTCGTCCGATTGATCAAAGCCGGACACCGCGTGGTGCTGACGCACGGAAACGGACCCCAGGTGGGCGCTGCGCTGACGCGGTCCGAACTTGCTGCGCGCCACGCCTATCGTATGCCGCTTGATGTGTGCGTTGCCGCGACGCAAGGCGAGATCGGCTACTACCTGCAGTACGCCATGTGGCAGATGATGCAGAAGATGGAAGTGTTCGTCCCCGTCGTTTCGCTCATCACGCAGGTGCGTGTGGACAAGGATGATCCCGCGTTCCATCACCACACCAAACCCATCGGGCCGTTCTATACCAAAGAACAGGCCGAGCGTTACCAACATCAACTCAAGTGGGAGATGGTGGAAGATTCGCACGGCTACCGCCGCGTGGTTTCATCGCCTCTTCCGCGCGAGATCATCGAACTGGACGCCATCCGGGCGTGCGTCGATCGGGGGCTTGTCGTGATCGCTGCCGGCGGCGGCGGCATCCCCGTCTTCAACGACCACGTGACGGAAAAAGGTGTTGAGGCAGTCATTGACAAAGACCTGACCTCTTCGCTTCTTGCGTCCGCACTTCATGCCGACATCTTTGCGGTTGCGACCGAGGTGGAGTATGTGTACGTGGACTTCCAGAAACCCACACAGCGCACGCTGCGATGGGTAACGTCGGAGGAGTGCTGGCAGCATTATCACGACGGCCAATTTCCCGAGGGCAGCATGGGCCCGAAGGTTCTTGCGGCGCTTCAGTTCATTGAGCACGGCGGGAGTCACGCCGTCATTACCGACATTGACCATCTGTACGATGCGATCGAAGGAGATGCAGGAACGCACATCATTGCTTCCAAAGAAAGAGTGTTGATCTAACCAGAAGCATTCAGACCATCAGGGAGTACGCATGGCACGTATCAAAGTCATTATCATGGGCGCGGCGGGGAGAGATTTTCACAACTTCAACACCGTGTATCGCGACAACAAAAAGTACGAGGTAGTCGCATTCACGGCGACACAAATTCCCAACATTGACGGACGCAAGTACCCTGCGAAGCTTGCAGGCAAGCTCTACCCGAAGGGTATCCCCATCTATCCGGAGGAAGAACTTGCACGCTTGATCGAGAAGCACGCGATTGACGAAGTCGTCTTCTCCTATTCCGACGTGTCGTTCAACTACGTCATGCAGAAGGCGTCGCTTGCCATGGCGCACGGTGCCGACTTCAAGGTGCTGGGGTTGCGGAAGACCATGCTCGAGGCAAAGGTTCCCGTGGTTGCCGTCGTTGCGGTGCGGACAGGCTCGGGCAAGAGTCAAACCTCCCGCAAAGTGTGCAGCTACCTCCGTTCGCAGGGCAAACGTGTCGTGGCCGTTCGTCATCCCATGCCGTACGGCGACCTGGTGAAGCAGCGCGTGCAGCGCTTTGCTTCCCTTGCCGATCTCAAGAAACACAAGTGTACCGTCGAAGAAATGGAGGAATACGAGCCGCATATCGCGGAGGGCGGTGTCGTGTACGCCGGGGTGGATTACGAGGACATCTTGCATAAGGCAGAGAAAGAGGCCGATGTGATTGTGTGGGATGGCGGCAACAACGACATGCCGTTCTACAAACCCGATCTCACGATCACGGTTGTTGACCCGCATCGTCCAGGCCACGAGTTGACCTACTATCCCGGCGAGACGAACGTACGCCTTGCCGATGTGATTGTGGTGAACAAAGTCGACTCCGCACCGCCGGAGAATGTTTCAGAAGTTGTACGGAACGTTTCAGCGCTCAATCCGCGCGCCGTCATCATTCAGGCAAACTCCCGCATCGAAGTGGAAAACCCGGAGGCCATTCGGGGGAAGAGAGTGCTTGTGGTGGAAGATGGACCGACTCTCACGCACGGTGAGATGTCCTACGGCGCAGGAACGCTTGCGGCGAAGCGCTTCGGCGCCAAGGAAATTCTCGACCCGCGTCCATACGCCGTCCGTTCCATCAAGGCGACGTTCGAGAAGTATCCGAACACCGGAGCACTGCTTCCGGCCATGGGCTACGGCGAAACACAAATGCGCGACCTTGAGGCAACGATCAACAACGTTCCATGCGACTCTGTGGTGATCGGCACGCCTATCGATCTGCGCCGCATCATCAGCATCAAGAAGGAAACCACCCGCGTCAGCTACGCACTCGATGAACGCACCAAGCCCGATCTTGAGGATATCCTCCACAAGTTCTTGCACAAAGAAAAGGCACACGCGTTTCATAGAAAATAGCGATGAGCATTTGCATTTTAGAGAAACGACTTGTAGCTTTCGGTGAGATGTGATCTACGCGTTCGGTAGGAGGTGGCGTCATGTCATCAAGAGTGTTCAAGGCATTCCTTGCTGGTAGCGTCTCGTGCGCGTTGGCTTTCCTCATCTCCTCTTGCAAGAAGGAAGAGAATCCCATCGTTCCCTCAGACCCGCGACCCCTTATCACTGCGCAGGACTTTCGCAAGCTGGTACTTACCATGACCGACTATGATATTGTGCGTGTGACGCATCAGCTCGGCATCGAGCTGCGCAGCCGCAACGTCGTCCGGATCGGCGTTGGGACGAAGGACACGACAGGGTACGCGGAGCTGCTCGTGGATTCGACGAGGTATGATGCTTCGGCACAGGCCTACATCATTCACTTCGGTTATACGGTGAGGATGGACTCATCGAAGAGTGATGTGAACCTGACGGTTCGATATTATCTCACGGACTCATCTTTTTCCGATGCTGACACATCCGTTGCGTTGTACAAATACCCGTATCAGTCGGCGGAGGTGTTTCTGCATTACCCGCCCTCCTACCCGGGGGCCAGCTCGGTCTTACCTCTCCAGGACATCGCACGGACAGACTCCTTGTTCTTGTTCCATCCGCTTGGTCCGGAGGGACTCTACGTGTACAATCTCGTGACCGGACATTTTATTGAAGCTGTTCCGTATGTGGCCGGAGACCACATAGCGGCCAGTTCCCGGTGGGCGTACTATGAAGATAGAAATCGAGGATTCGGACGCCTTGATCTTCAGACCCTCAGAGATTCAGTGCTTATTCCCTCCCACACCCGTGTGATTGGGATGGATGTCTTCGGAGGATGGCTATACGTGTGGTACGCAAGGTCGAATGGTGTCCTGGTGCGGTGCGCGCTCGACGGAACCCCCCTCGACTCCCTGCCTCTTCCGGTGAACAGGTTCTTTTACATGACGATCCACGACAGTGTTGTGTACACGGTCAACTACGGAGTTCAGCCAGCTACGCTCTCTCGGTTCAATCTCAGAACAAGGAGTTTCATGCCGGACGTGCTTGCGCCTTCAAGAGACATTGATGGGATCAAAGCGTTTGGTAATCAACTCTATTTCACTGACTATGACAAAGACCATGTAGGGGTGATGCCCATAGCCGACCTGCGGACGCCAAACTGATGTTTTCGTCGCGTACCAACTGGCATCGCCATCCCAACAAACTCTCTCAGCTCTTGCAAGAACGCCGCAGGCAGGGCACGCCCGTTTACGATCTCACAATCTCAAATCCCACCGAAGCCGGCTTTGAGTATCCGTTGCGAGACATTCTCTCGTTGCCTGTGCAAGATGCAATCGGACGGTATACTCCTCATCCTTTAGGCGCGGCACCTGCGCGGGAAGCGGTTGCGAGCTACTATTATTCAAAGAATATCCATATAGCCCCATCCAACATCGTGCTCACCGCAAGCACAAGCGAGGCATACGGATGGCTGTTTATGCTGCTGTGTGAAGCCGGGGCGAACGTGCTTGTGCCCACTCCTTCCTATCCGTTGTTTGAGTTTCTCGCACGGCTTCATGATGTGGAAATTCATCCGTACCATCTGCGCTATGATGGGGAATGGCACATTGATTTCGACTCTGTGCAACGGTCGCTCACAGACACTACACGTGCTATCGTCGTCGTCAGCCCTCACAACCCGACGGGAATGTTTCTGAAGCAGGACGAGCTGCAGGAAATGAATCGGATCGCGAGCGAGAACGGCTTAGCATTGATTGTTGATGAGGTCTTTTCCGAGTATTCGTTGGGAGCGTGCGAGCGTCGGGTGGTGAGCACTGCAGCCAACGACGCGGTGTTGACCTTCACGCTGAACGGTATCTCCAAGTTATGCGGACTGCCGCAGATGAAGTTGGGGTGGATTGTCGCAAGCGGGCCTGATGCACACCGGCAAGAAGCTCTTCAGCGAATCGAGATCGTTGCCGATACGTTTCTGTCGGTGAACACGCCGGCACAGGTTGCATTGCCTCAGTTGCTGGAGCTTGGGAAAAGTGTTCGTGCCCAGATTCAAGAACGCGTGAGGGCGAATTACCTACATTTGATGAACGCCGTATCGGTTGGTTCTTCCGTCTCCGCACTGCGTGCCGAAGCAGGGTGGTATGCAATCCTGAAGATGCCGCGCACGCGTTCGGATGAAGAGTGGGCAATCCGATTGTTGGACGAATCGGGCGTGTACGTTTTTCCGGGCTACTTCTTCGATTTTGCCGAGAGTGGATTTCTCGTCATAAGTTTGCTGACGCCACCGGAGATATTGCAGATGGGGATGGACAAGCTTTTCAGAGTTGTGCAGGAGGGGTGATCAACGAAGTGCACGAAGAACCACCAGGTCTTTCACAAAACCTCGGTGTTCCTTCGTGCCATTCGTGGAAAGCCCGAGCAGAGTCAGTTCGTCTGCGCGTAACGTGCCCAGTTCTCGTCGTGCAGCTCGTTCCTGTGCGTGGAGTGCACAAGCTCATAGTCGCCGCCGTTTTGTCGCAGCACGAAGACGAAAATCACGCCGCCCTGGATGTTGTGGTACGACCAGATTTCGTACGGGCGCGTTCCCGATTCGTTCGGGTGGCGTTCGATGTCATCTGCCGGCCCGTACATGATGTGGACGCGGCCGCGATCGGTGCGATAACCCTCGATGCCGAGCACGTTGAACTGGCGATTTGCGACGGCGACGCGATGCAGGTACTGCTCGCGCTTACCCACGGGTCGTTTTCGCCAGAACTCCGTCATGAACTTGCGCTTGGCCTCGACGCCGCGCAGGGCTTCATACTGGCTTTTCTCGGTCTCATCGGATTCCCATCGGGCCCATTTGAACTCCCGGTCGAGCTCCTCTTCGGTCATGGTTGAATACACGCCTGCAGCAAATGCCGGGTCGAGACGCAGCAGCGAGGAATCAACACCGAGGGTTGCATTGTACACGAAGAATTTCTTGGCCGAGGATGTCAGCGTGCGTCGCGTCGAATCGTGCAGCGAGAGGACGAGTGTGTACGTTCCGCTGCGCAGGCCCGAGACATCGAGATGATCTACCAGCACTGCCGATTCGGCCGCTCGCTTGCGCGGCCGCTCTCTCGAGATGATTTCCTTGCCCACGGCATTCAGGATGGATGCGCGGAACAGGTAATCGCTTTGGTCGCTTCCCTCCAGTACGTTGTACACTTCCGAGTAGTAATAGCACGCCTGCTCGTTTGAAAATACACCTTCGGCGTTGGGGATCACTTCGAGGGTGTTCTTGTAGAAGGGAGAGGTGCGATCTCCTTTTTTGATCGCCGAGGCAAACTCGATGTCGCTCAACAGAAGCTGTTGCGTGCTCAGAGCTTTGATCTGCATCGGCATCGAGATGCTGTCGCGCCGGTTCGTGTTGTTCACGTCTTTGGCAACAACCTTGAGAGTGTACTGACCTTCGGGCAGCATCATGTTCGAGAGGCTCACCAGATTCATTGCTCCCGACGTCGGGTCCTTTGCTGTGTGCGGCATCAGCAGCCGGTCGGCGACAACCAGAGAATCCTTGACGGAGACGGTCATCAGAAGTTCGACTCCTGCTTTGTACCCGGCGCTGTCGGGTGCATAGGTCAGTGTACGCTGCGGCACGGAGTAGTACACTTCGACGTAGACATTCTTATCGTCTCCGCGGAAGCGGGCGTAATCCACAGCAATGCGAAGCGGTTCGGATGGTGGTGAGGGCTGAGCTACGACCGTTCCTGCATTCAACAGAACGATCGCTGCCCCGCATAGTAGCATACGGAACATCACATGGTCTCCACGAAGTAAGAGTTCGAGTAACTTATTCTGCGAAAAATCTACGGAAGGAAAGGGGTAATAGCAACACGTGGAGCGCAGCAAAATGGCCATCATGATCTGACAGGCACTTCGTTCACATGAGAAGGAGAATCGTTACACCCACAATGATTTCTTTCTTTGTGCCTCCCCATGGAAATCGCTATATTACGTCACATTCTTTCAGACATGCATGAAGAAGTTTTTTTCCTTCGTTAAGATCGAACACACGCTGTTCTCGCTCCCGCTCATTTACAGTGGGGTCTTGCTTGGGTCGCGAGAGCAACTTCCATCCATCGGACTGCTGATTCTCGTCCTCACGGCAGCAACGGGCGCTCGAACCGTCGCCTTTGCATTGAACCGGATTATGGATCGGCACATCGACGCGAAGAATCCCCGCACGGCGATGCGCGACCTGCCCAGCGGCCGAATGACATTGTGGGAAGCCGGGTGGGTGATGTTTGCGGGACTGGCATTGTACTTCGGCTCAGCGTACCTTATCTCGGATTTTTGTTTTGCCCTCTCTCCCATTCCACTGCTTGTGTTCATCATCTACCCGACGATGAAGCGGTACACGCCGCTCGCGCACTTCGGTGTCGGCCTCGGTCTGGCGATGGGACCGCTGGGCGGATGGTTTGCGGTCTCGCCCTCGTTCGAGAATTTATTGGAGCCGGCTCTCCTCTCGCTCTTCACCCTGCTGTGGGTTGCCGGTTTCGATATCATCTATGCGACGCTGGATGAGGAGTTTGACAGGAAGGAGTCGTTGTATTCTTTTCCGGCTCGCTTCGGGAAAAAACGCGCGCTGAGGTACTCAGGTTATCTTCACCTTCTCGCATTCGGCGTGCTTGTCGTTCTCTTCTTCTATTCTGTCTTCTCCTTGCTCGCCCTCCCGCTTCTGGCACTGACGGGCTATCTTCTCTTTCTTGAACAAAAGAAAGCGGACGACGTGGAGTTGGCGTTTTTCAAAATCAACGCTGTTGCCGGGTTCTCAGTCTTTGCCATGGTGTTGATTGGGTTGTGGTTATGAAACTTGTCGTTGGCATCACCGGCTCGTCCGGGGCAATCTATGCGCTGGACTTTCTCAAGAAGTGCACTGCGGACAAGTATCTCATCGTCAGCTCGTGGGGGAAAGTGCTGCTGCGCGATGAGCTGAACATGAGCGACAAGGACCTGAAGCCGTACGTCAAGAAACAATTCTCGGATGATGACCTCACCGCGCCGATGGCCTCGGGATCGAATCGCTTCGACGCATTCGTGATCATCCCGGCATCCACCTCGACGATCGGGAAGATCGCATCGGGGCTGGGCGATACGCTCATCACGCGCACCGCGCAGGTGTGCCTGAAGGAAGGATACAGGCTGATCATCTGTGTCCGAGAGACGCCTATGTCGACACTCTCCCTCGAGCAATGTGCGAAACTTTCCAGCTACGGCGCCGTCATCATGCCCATTTCTCCACCTCTCTACTTCGTTCCCACGTCGGTCGACGAGTATGTCGGCGCGTTTACAGACAAGGTGCTGGCGCAACTCGGATTGAGTTCAGCGAAGGGATGGAGAGGAGAGGAGTTTGCGTGAGGCAGGAGTGTGAACCGTGAACCCATCAAGCCGAACGCCCTGATCCGGAATCCATGCTGCACTTTGCTACCCTTGGCGACTTCGCTCGCTATCTCGAATCCGTCCGTGAACTCCATCGGGTCACGGTTGAGGTTGATCCGTATCTGGAGATCACGGAGATTGCCACGCGGGCTATCAAAGAAAACAAGCCTGCACTCTGGTTCGAGCGCGTGAAAGGCTCGAAGTATCCGCTTGTGATCAACTTGCTGGCAAGCGATCGTCGCTGCGAACTTGCGCTGCAGAAACATCCCCGGCAACTCGGGGAAGAGTTGATCCAATTTCTTGGCGATCTCCTTCCGCCGAAACCGTCCGCTGTTCTCAAGCACAGGCCTCTGGCAAAGCGGTTTCTGCACTCGCCGCCGAAACGAGTTGGCACGGCACTATCTCAACACGTCGTAGAATCTCCGAATCTCGATCATCTTCCGATTCTCACCTGCTGGCCCGAGGACGGCGGGCGCTTCATCACGCTGCCACAGGTTGTCACCTACGATCCTCGGACCGGCAAGCGCAACATGGGAATGTATCGCATGCATGTGTTTGATAGTGAAACAACCGGCATGCACTGGCAGATACAGAAGGGGGGAGGGTTCCATTTCTATCAGGCTGAAAAACTCGGCAAGGAATTTCCGCTCGCCGTCGCCATCGGAACCGACCCCGCATTGTTGCTCGCGACGATCGCCGCGTTGCCTGAGAACATTGATGAAGCGATGTTTGCAGGTTTTCTTCGCGGTAAACGCACGGCGTTTGTGAGAGGAAAGACGATTCCGATTGCTGTGCCCGCCAACGCAGAGTTTGTGCTCGAAGGATACGTTCCGCTGCACGAACGTCGAATGGAGGGGCCGTTCGGCGATCACTTCGGGCATTACTCGCATGCGGCGGAGTTTCCTGTTTTTCACCTCACGGCAATTACCCATCGCAAAGACCCCGTGTATCCTGCCACCGTTGTGGGGATTCCACCGATGGAAGATAAGTGGATGGGAGACGCGACGCAGATGATTCTCGGTCCGCTCGCGCGCCTCATACATCATGAGATCACCGACATGTGGGCGTACTATGAGGCGGGATTCCACAATCTCCTCGTGGTTGCCGTTGATCAGCGCTACGCCAAAGAAGCGATGAAGACTGCCCTCGGCTTGATGGGCATGTCGCAGCTCTCGTTGACGAAGTGCCTGATTCTTGTCTCCGAAGGAGTGAACGTTCGCAGCTTCGATGCGGTGATGCACGAAGTGCAGCAGAACTTCGATCCGCATTTTGATTTCGTGATGATCCCCAGGGTGCCGCTCGATACGCTCGATTTCACCAGCTACACGATGAACCTCGGAAGCAAGATGATTCTTGATGCGACGAGAAAACCGGTTCGGGGTTCGAGGTTGGGGGTTCGAGACCATGAGACGCAGCAAATGAAATTGCGAATCGATCGCCTCAAGGAGATTGACA
This sequence comes from Ignavibacteriales bacterium, assembly GCA_037441705.1. Lineage (GTDB taxonomy): Bacteria > Bacteroidota > Ignavibacteria > UBA10030 > UBA6906 > CAADGV01. Next base: position 915 of record JBBIRR010000022.1, on the reverse strand, counting down.
GGAGGATTCTCGATGTAGCGTTTGTTCATGATTCGCTTCTGTTGGTGCAAGTACAGTCTGCTCTCAGTGACCAGTTCACCCCCCAAACCCCGACCGTCGAATCTCCAACTGTTTCAACTCCCGGCAAAGAAATTCTGCAAGAGCTTGTTGCCCTTCCCGACCTCGCCGGGATTCCCATCATTGCCGCGGTGAGCGAGGACGTGGATCTCCGCGACAGAGAGAACTATATCTGGGGCATCTTCACGCGCTTCGATTGCGAGCGGGACATTGTATTCACCGAACAGAAACTCGTAGGCATCAGTCCTGTCTACAAAGGCATCATGGGCATCGACGCGACGTGGAAGCCGGGCTATCCCAAGCCGCTGCGCATGACGGAGGAAATCAAGAAGCGGGTGGAGGAGAGGTGGGGGGAGTATTGGAGGTGAGCAAGCAATTGGCGCCGTTATCGCATCCCCGTCGCATTCCTGTGCTTGGATTCGCTTGATCGTTCTTCTTTTTCATCGCTTTCACTATATTTGGGTGAGGTCTTTTCCTCTTGTCTCGGAGGTTGTCGAGGTCCCCGTCGGCCTGCGGCACCTGCCCTATCATTCACCAATTATTCATACAGAAACTCTCCGGCTATGACTGCACACGCCGCTTCGCTCGCTGTCCAGGATTTCTACCCAGACGACTTTGCGCACTGCTTTGGCTGCGGGCGCTTGAACTCACACGGGCATCAGATCAAAACTCGTTGGCAAGGAGAGGAGACGGTCACGCGATTTACGCCTCAACCGTTTCATATTGCCGTGCCGGGCTTTGTGTATGGTGGATTGATAGCCTCGCTGATGGATTGTCACGGCATGGCAACGGCGGCAGCCATTGCCGAGCGAAACGCGGGGCGATCCATCGGAGAGACGGCGGCTCCCCGCTACGTTA
>JBBIRR010000021.1:0-69956 GCA_037441705.1 Ignavibacteriales bacterium | reverse complement strand
ATCTGCTGCAGGGGATTTGAATGTCGCCGCCACATCGGCACGTTGGATGGTACCATCAAGGATTTTGTCCGATGAAACGGCATCGGAGGCAAGCTTTGCATTTGAGATGGAGTTGTTGGGAACCGTGCCCGCAATCCGGGCGCTGTCCACGACCTGCTGCATCGGCGCAGTCAGGGCCACCTGTGCCGTGTCCGACCTGAGCGCGCGGAAGGAGTAGGCCGTTGCTCGCAGCGGAATGCGTCGTGGTATCTCCGGCTCGCTTTCAATTTGCACGCTCAGCCATCGCTGGCCGGTGAACAGGGCAGCAAATCCCGGCGTGCCCCCGAGATCTGTCGAGAACAACCCCCGCCGGGTTGTGACAATCCGTTCTTCAGTCCACATCGGTGTACCACCCGAGCTATCTGCATAGAGCCGGAACGTGAAGCGGTAGGCTCCGTCCGGCCGGGGAATGCCGCTGGTGTCGGTCAACGCTCCCTGGTAGGTGATGACCTGCGGGATTTGAGCTTCGGTCTGAGTTGCACCGAGGAGGTAGAGGAGGAAAAGGAAGGCGTACGCGGAAGGTTTCATAAGCGTCCTCACTGATGAAAAGTCTTGCCTCTCCGCTACGTCGCGGCAAGGCTGTTAGACGAATTGCTGAGTTCTTCTATCGCGCTTGTGCTCTTGACGGCAAGAAACTTGTGGGAAAGGATGCACAAGCATAATGAAGCAAGAAGGGGAGAATTTCCTTTTCGACGCAGGTAAAGTATGGCAACGAACCATCGCGCGCGTCGGTTGGAACTCGAACGGCCCGCTTAGTATCGCATCACAAGTCCAAGCCCGGCCTCGAGACCATTCAGTGTGCTTCCGTTCTCTACCGTTCCGTAGAGGTAGCGCACTCGCAGAGGCAACGTCACGTCATCCGATACTGCAAACTCGGGCACGGCGCCAAGCCCGATAAGCGTGTATCCCGAAAATGGCGATGGAGTCTTTTCGAAGAACCGCCCCTCGACTTGAAATTGAGTGGCGAAGCGGGGAGTGAAACGCACAGTGAACGCAACAAGCAGTTCTCCTTGATTCGGCGTCAGGCGTTGCTGCAGCGGACTGAGCGACCCGCCGAAGCCTGCTTCGGCCTTCCCTTTTGAGCGAAAGGTCGCGAGAACCAAAAGGTCATTTCGGTCAAACGAAGTCTTGAACTGTGCCGCCGCACGAATTTTGGCTCCCGAAGCAAACACATCGACGCCATTAAGCTTATCTTTGCCGTAGCGTGTGTACACGACATCGAACGCAATGGACGAAACCTCGGCAAGGCGCACATCAAGCCCGAACGTTCCCAGAATCTCGTTGCCGGGTTTGAATGTGCCCGCATTTTCAATGGGGGTGTATTCGCCGCGATACTGAAATGCAGCGCCCAGGCCCAGCACGAAATCATCGCTCACAGGAATTGCCCACGTGACGCTTGGCGAAATGTTGAATCCGGACCCGAAGTTCGGCACCTGAAAGCGAAACACATTCTCTGCAAGAACGGCCGACGTCTGAAATTCTCCCAAGGAGAGCTTCTTTCTGCCGCTCGGCACGCCGATGGTCGCTCCGAACACCAGGCCGGCACGCTCCAGATAGTAGTTGCCGGAAAGCTGGACATCCGTCATGCCGCTCAAGCCCGTCACATCGCCGCCCGTTGCCGCAAACGACCCGTACAGCGACACGCTTGCAACACGGCTAAGGGGATGGTACAGGAAGAGCCCCGCGCTGCTTTCGGACACCGCGGCACTATCCAGCGACCATCGCTGAAACAACGGCGTTATCTGCAGCACGCCCCTCTGACCGATAACGTCGTCTTCATCCTGCCCCGCCAGTTGTGCAAGCACGTCGCTCGAAAGAACAGTGATGAGGATAAGCGATATGGCAGCTCTCATTTCGATTCCTATCAGATGTTATCTGACCAACATGATCTTTTTACTTGCACGAAACTCGCCCGCATGCAGCTGCACGATGTACACACCGCTTGCAACGGGCGTGTTTGTCTGGTCGTTGCCATCCCACGCCACCGAGTACACTCCTGCGCCAAGGTCCGCACTTACAAGCGTTCGGACACGCTGCCCGAGAAGATTGAACACTTCCAGCCGAACGTCGCTTCGTTTCTTGAGCGCATAGCGGATCGTTGTCGAAGGGTTGAAGGGATTGGGATAGTTCTGATGCAGCGCGTACTCGATCGGCTCGAGCGGTATGCCGCGGCCTGCACCGTGGGCATACGCTTCCGTTCCAACAATGATTCTCAGCGTGCGCGGGGTGTTCGCTTGAGCAAGCCGGATGGTAAACGAGCCGTCGTTGACGGGCACTGCCGCGCGCTCATCTTCGTCTAACACAAACAAGCGGAAACCGTGCGGACGTTCGCCCTCTTCATACAGCGTGACGTTCACCGTCTCATGCGGAACGTTGGATGTCACTCGAAGCTCCCACTGCTGGCCGTCTACCGTCGGCGGCTTGAAATTGCATGCGTAGGTCTGACCGTTCTCCACAATCGAAAGCTGAAGATGGTCGCTTACCGGGGGAGGTTCCGGAAGATCGAGCTTGTCATCCCCTTCTGTCGCATCGGGGCGGAAGCCCAGATAATTGTATGCGTCGCTGTAGACTCCGGCCAATGCGGAGAGTCGAAGCACATATGAACCTCCGGACAACGCTGGCGAATGCATCCTGTTACCTACTTCAGCTTCTATTGGAAGAATGATAAGAGGGATGGCGGATGTTGAATCGTTGAACACAAAATACCCCTCCCATGGCTGCAGGATGAAAGCATTCGGAACGAATTGTACGCCGTCGAAGAAGAACGGCGCACGTACGAGCTGGCTGTTGCCGATCGTTTGCCAATCGACAGAAAATGCAAACGGCGTTGCAATCTGATTCCATCCCGGTTGGAGCAGAATCGTGTACGGCTGAGTGGAGATGACCGACTGTCCGTTCTCGACGTCAAACGATCCGCCCGAACGTGTGATGAGCCAGTACGCTACTCCCGGTCGGAAGAACGGTGAAGCGATTTGGTCGAACTCGGCATAGGCAGTACGATTCCAGCGGAAGATTCTCCAATTCACGCGATCATACGATCCAAAATCATCTCCCAGGACGGAAAGAAAATCCTGTTGGGCAAGATCGAGCGGGATGGAAATCATGCGATAGCGAAGTCCTTGAAGAGCCTGCGGAAAGAGTACGGACTGCACGCTCACCCGCACGAGTGCGGGATTGTTGATGTAGTCGCCGGCCGGGAAACTCAGAACATTGTTGGCGCTATCGCGGAGAAGGACGTAATACTCAACACCACGAATGTTCAACACCTGAGGCGGAAGCGTTGCCAGAAGTGTATCGCCGCGAGGAGTGAGCGTTGTCGTGCGATACGTCTGCTGACCGCCGTTGCGGAAGAAAAGCTCGCTTACCACTGGACGAAAACCCTGCTGCACCGTGACGCTAACTCGCAGCGAGTCCCCCACCCGCGCCTGCCCGACGTTTACCTGGACCTGTGAGGGAATTGCATCGGCTGAGAGTCTGACGGTATCCGGCGAGCTTGGGGCGTTGCTGAAGATGCGCAGGAATGCCGACTTGAGTCCTACCGACTGCGGTGTACACTGGACAACGATGCGGAGTGTATCGAATGGGGCAACAGGAGGAAACGGGCCCGTTGCCCCGACAATCGTGAACTCGGAGGCATTCGGCCCCGTCAGTCGAATGCTATCAACAAGCAGCGGCGCTGTGCCGAGATTGATGGCCAACGCTGTTGCGTTGACCCGGCTTCCAAGCTGCACGGCTCGATACGAAAGGAGTGACGGCTGCAGGAAGACTTGAGGAACCCCAACCGTTGTAAATCGGCGCGAAGCAGAAAACGGGCCGGGTCCTGTTGGACTGTTTGCCGCGCGAACGCGCCAATAGTAGGTGGTGGAGTTGGCAAGCGGGCCTACTGTACGTTGGGTAGCAGTTAGCGTCGAATCATTCACCACCAGGCTGGTGAAGGCGCTGTTCATCGAGACCTGCAGATGGTAGGTGATGGATGCGCCGAGATTCTCCCAGCTCAGCGTCGGGTTCAGCGGTTGATTCGCTGCGCTATCGGGCGGCGACAGCAGTGCGGGCGCTGCAGGCTGAACGCCAACCGTCCACGGCTGCGAGAAATTTCCCCATCCAAGACTATTGCGCACACGGACGCGCCAGTATAACAGTTGTGCTCGCGGCAGCGTGATGCCGCTCGTGATATTCGACCCTAGTGTCGAATCATTGACAAGAAGCGAAGTCTGCGTGAAGCTTGGGCTGGTCGCAATCTGCAGATGATGAATCGCGCCCGATTCATATCTCGTCCACCAGAACTGTACAGTCTGGTTTTGTTGAATCGAACCATTCGCGGGCGCAAGGAGAGTCGGAATGATCGGCGGCGCAGTCGGCTGCTCGCTGCGGTAGAGCACGCCCGTAACCGTGCCGACGTAGACGTAGCCGCCGGGACTGACCGTTCCTCCGTAGACCAGGCCCGAGTCGCTAAAGCCCGTGTGCAACGTCCCCCAACTTCTTCCGCCGTCGGTTGAACGGCTTATGCCGTATTCCACCGCAAGGGCGAAGAGATGACCCGAGGGATTGAGAAACAACTCCTGCGGACCAAACCCAATGTTGCCGAGAATCGCCCAGCTCGCACCATTATTGGTGGACCGATAGACCCGTCCCGGAGAGTTCGATTGAAAACCCACTGCCGCAAAAATCGCCCCGGTGGAATCCACCGCCATTGCTACCACCGCAAGACTGTCGAGCAGACCGGCGTTGGCAGAAATCCACGTTGTGCCGTTGTTCGTCGAGCGAAACACGCCGCGTACATTCGACGCGGCAAATACAGTAGCCGTGATTCGATTCGTCACGAAAGCAGTAAAACCTCCGCCGCCCACGCCGCCGCCTGCGAAAACAGAATCCCACGTAGCCCCATTGTTGGTTGACCGATAGAGTGTTACCCCATCGGCAATGGCGAACACCGTCTGCCCCGTGTACCATTGCACATGACTGACGCTCCGACTGTTCAAGCCTGAAGCCGTCCAGTTACTACCGGCGTTGGTTGTACGAAAGATCCCGGCTGTGGGGAATTGCCCTCGAAAGAGTCCGGCAAGATGCAAATCCACTGCGGGTGACGTAAACTTCGAGACGTCGTTGCCCGGCAACCCGCTCGAAGCAGGAACCCACGTCCCACCGTAATTCACTGAGAGATGTGGACCAACGAAAGCGAAGGACAAAAACGCATCACCTCTTCGGTCGAAGAGCAGATCGTAGAACGGTCCGGCATTAGCGGGTGTATTGGGCATAAGCCGCCAGAAGGGCTGGCTGTACGCATGCTCAGCCACCAACACAGCAAGCAAGATAAGTACTCTTCGAAACATGTTTCCTCGGTCAATGAACGTACGACATTCCCGCGCGCTATCGAGACGGCGGAGGAGGAGGCTCAGGCAACAGCGTGACACCAAAGCCGTAGGTGTCCACTTCTTCAAGCGCTTTGCGGTCGTCCTGCCCGGGCCTGAAGAGAGTCCCGACGCCATTGCCCAAATTATTCAAGCGGCCCAGGACTAAATTGGTGCGGGTTTTCGCCCGCTTCCGTGTCGGATCGGCTTGCTGCGCGGCAAGCAGCGCGCCTTCCTTGGCTCCACCTGCAACACTCAGCGCCTCGGCGGCGGCCGCCTTCGTTTTCGCAAGCTCGAACGTCGGGTCAATTGTCAACGCCTCATTGTAGTATACTTTCGCGGCTTGATAGTCGTAGGCATCCTCGCTTTTCAATCCCATACAGTAGTTCATGAACGCGAGAATATTTTTCGTGGGAATGAACTGAATACGTTGACGCTCCTCCGGCGTTAGCGTGATTCCTAGATCCCGGATGATCGCAAAGACCAACTCCTTTTCGATCTTGAATAGATTCTCCAGCTCGTCGGATTTCGTTTTGAAATCCGGAAACTTCCGGCCGACCACATCCCACGCGGCGACGTCCATGCGAAGCTTCTCGTTGCTGACGTTGAACGATCCCGAGACGACTCTTCCGGCGCTGAGCAGTTTGCCGAGGCGCGGTGCGGTGCCACGGTCCACAAACTTCGACTCCCCGAATTTCAGTTCCTCCAGCAGCGCTTCAATACGGATACGTTCGATCAGCGTCAGGCTCTTGATCTGTCCCAAATCAATGATGACCATCTCGCTGATGCCCTTGCCCAGGGCTTCGTACTTGGGATCCGTGCCTTGATATGTGAGCGGAAAGACGGCAACGGCCTTCGGCGACATGCGTTCGGCACCGAGCTGTTGTTCGTTCACAAGGAGGGATTGGAATTGCTGCTTGATCATCTCTCGCGTTAGCGCGCGGTAACGGCCTTCGATCAGCTTGCGATAGGGCGAGAACGACGACACATCCGAGTAGTGAATGTAGATCGCAAGCGCGCCTTGCACATCTCCCATATATTCCAGCGTCAGCCCGTAGTAGAAGATCGTCTTCGGATCGTCATCCGCACGCATGTACGAACGGAAGAGGTGAAGCTTCGCAAGATCGAATTGCTTGGAGAGAAAGTACCGAATGCCGATTTCGCGCAAAGCGATCGGGTCCTCGGGATTGGCTGCAAGCTGGCGCAGCAGCTCTCGAATATCCCCGCTGTAATCCTCATCGCCTCCCGGCGTCTTGACGGTAACACACGAAACGAGCAAGCTTGCGCTCAGAACGACGAGGACGCAACAGAGTAATCGCATAGATTCTCCAGCGTTGATTGATAAACAATGAACGCGCACAGCGCGCGTTGTGCTGCTATCCGAGCAGCGGCCTCAGGCTTTCGGCTTTCGTGCGTGCCTTGTTGTAATTCGGATCGATTTCCAGCGCACGCATGAACTTGTCGTACGCGTCCTTGTAATTCCCCTTCTCTAACAACACCAACCCTTCCGAATACGACATCATTGCATCAAGCGACTTTGTCTCGGTGTTTTTCTCCACATCGGCTTTGGTCAATGCCGCGTTGATCTTCTTTGCCACCTTCAGGCTGAGGTTCTCGGCAACCTCGAAAAACTCATCGGCGTCTCCTTCGGCCTGCTCCGTTGCGAGAATCTCGCTCGTCTCGACCTTTACCAATCGAGCAAGAAGCTTCATCTTATCTTTCACTTTGATGAAACTTCCCAGCAGGATCGTATGCACACCAAGCTGCTTACCCACCCGGACGGCGGACGATTGATCGAACTTGGAAGGATCATTCTCCAATCCAATCTCTTCGAGAATCCATTGGATACGCTCTCGCTCGATCACTTTCAAATCCACGGCGCCGTTGAGCTGATCAATCATCAACTCGGCAAAACCTTTCTCCAACGGGTCATACTTTTCTTTGTCATCGACCGAGCGATTCTTGAAGTCGAGTATAGCGATCGTCCGAATGCCGGGGTCGGGACGTTCCACCTGTGTCGTTCCGGACTTCGCCTTCCGAGCTTCGTAGTACACCTTCATCAGCGGCGGGCACTCGGCGTCCGGGTCGAGTTCAATCACCGGAGGCTCGACCTCTAACAACTTCTGCATTGCCGTCAGTGCGCCTTTCTTGTTGCCCTTGGCAATGTGGGCGCGTCCCAATGCCAGCAGGACGTTCTTCCGGGCGCTCTTGTCAAGGGACTTATCGTCGGCAAGAGGCTGAAGCAGCTCAATTGCCTTGTCGAAGTTGGCGGAGTTGTAGAACTTCTGTGCTTCTTCCCACTTCGTGTGTGCGTCCGACTGTGCAAGCGCAACGCTGCTACCTCCAGCAAGCATTACCAGAATCACGCTGATTCCTGCCTTCAAAAACGTTTCGCGAATCATAGGGTCCCCTTTCCTCTCATCGTGATGATTGATATTGATGACGGTTATTTTCGTTTGAGTGTAAAGGACAGGCGCTCGACGCGTCGCTCGAACGTCGGCTCGACGACCACGACCTTCTCGCCTTCCACCGTTTCATAGCCCATCTTGCTCACGGAAATCCGATGTCGGCCCGGCCCCAGGGGATAGCCATCAATGGGGGTTTGCACATCCGTCGCTTTCCCATCAATCACAAGCAGTCCCCACGCTGCATCGCCCGTCGTGGCTACGCTGAGATACGTTTCGAAATAACACGTGAGCTGTCTTTGTTCGCCCGGCTGCAATGTGACGTTGATCCGTTTGCTGCCGTAGGTCGGATGTTCAAAGATGATCGTCCGTTGACCCGGAGCAACCTCGACGCTTGAGGCCGACGAACCGAGATTTGTTCTTGGTCCGCCGTCCACAACGACGGAGCCTGACGGCACCGCACGCAGCACAAGCGCGGCGCGCGCAGGAGCAGCCGTTTCGCCGCGGGTAGCCGGAGCTGGTTTTCGCTCCGCCGGCACGGTGGTTACATTCTCGGTTCTTCGCTCAGAGATCGGCTGCTGAACGGCCTGTTTCTGCTCGCTGCCCGCCGCTGTCTCCTCCCGCTGTGCGGCGGTTTGCGTCGGAAGTTTTGTAAGAGTGATAAGCAGGGAAACGTTCTGCCCCGCGTCGAGGGAAAGAGTCGTGTCCTTCCGATAATACCCTTCTTTGTCAACTTCAACCACAATCTTGCCTGCGGCGAGCGAGATGTTTTCCAACGGTGTTACGCCTGCAGCGTTTCCGTTAACCGAAATCGTTGAGCCGGGCGGGTCGGAATCGATGCTCAGCATACCCGTTGGCGGAAAGAGGTACGAACGAGCAATGAACAAACCGGCAATCAGAACGACTCCTGCCCCGAGCGTCACAAAAAGTGGCCGCTTCGGCGACGGGCGCGGTTTGTACTTGGGCAGGCGCGGCGGGGGCTCGACGGTCGCCCGTTTGACCTCGCCATCTTCCGGCTTCAGTTCAATCGCCCCGAGGGCAGCGGACATTTCTTCGCATGACTGGAAACGCTTGTTGGGATCTTTGTGGATGGATTTCACGATGACCTGCACAAGCTCCTTCGGAAGCGCGGCATTGAATCGCTCGGGCGGCGGAATTTTTCCTTCCACAATCATCTGCCGGATGTCGAAATCGGTCAGATCATTTCCGAAGGGCACACGTCCGGTCACCGTCTCGTAGAGCGTCATGCCGATCGAGTAGATATCGCCGCGTTGATCAACATTGGCAAGCCCGCGGATCTGCTCAGGTGACATGTAATACAAAGTGCCGCCCGTTCCCATCGTCACGGTAGCGCCGGAGACCTGCTGAATCTTGGCAAGCCCGAAGTCCGTCACCTTCACGACATCGTCTTTCGTCAACATCACGTTGCTCGGCTTGATGTCTCGATGGATGACGTTATTGCGATGCGCGTCGCCCAGTGCGCCGAGGATTTGCTTGAAGATATGCATTGTGCGCGCCAGCGGAATCGGGCCCTGCAGGCGAAGCTGATCCGCCAGCGTCGTGCCGTCAACAAACTCCATCACAAGCGCCAGGCCCAACTCCGTCTCCCGCAGTGCAAAGACGCTGACGATGTTGCGATTCTGCAGCTTCGCGAGCGCTTTCGCTTCGGATTTGAATCGCTTGAGGAACTCCTCATCGCGCGCAAGATTGGCGTCCATCATTTTCAGCGCCACGTCCCGATCGAGCGTCATGTCCTTCGCTTTGTACACAACGCCCATGCCTCCCTTGCCGAGAATGCCGGTGATCTCGTATGTGTCAACAACTTTGCCGATGATTGATTGCATGACCTATCGAGAGCGCAAGAACGTTTTCAGGAATCCGTTTCCGCCCCGCACGTGGGCGATCTGCACGGTGATGTTGTCGTGTCCGCCGCGGCTGTTGGCAAGGTCCACCAGCACGTCGCAGGCTTCTTGCGGCGAGTTGCTCACAACAACCTCACGGAGTTCTTCAGGCTCCACGTATGCGGTGAGGCCGTCGGTGCATTGCACGAGGTAATCGTCGGACCCCAACACGATGCCGTTGAGAAAATCGAACTCCACATTGAGAACTACTCCCATGGCACGGTAGAGCATAGAGCGCTCGGGGTGCCACCGTGCCTCTTCGGGAGTGAGCATGCCGCGACGAACCATCTCTGCCACTTTCGAGTGATCGCGCGTCAATTGCTTGATGCTGTGGCCATTGATATGGTACAGGCGGCTGTCGCCTATGTGCGCGGCGTATGCTGCGGCGTTTTGCAGCACAAGAGCGATGCACGTTGTGCCCATCCCGTAATACTGCGGATTGTTGACGCTGTAGTCGTAGATCGCCTTGTTCGCTTCCTTGAATGAGCGTTTCAGGCTTTCGGCGACCGGCATATCGGACGCGAAATAGACCCGCGCAATCGTTTCGACAGCAAGACGGCTCGCTTCTCGACCGCCCGCGTGTCCGCCCATCCCATCCGCAACAATCAAGAGCTGGCCTTTGGGTGTGTCGAGATCGAGCGAGTCGCTGGGAAATTTCCCCATCGCATCCTGATTCTCATCACGCACTCTTCCAATATCGGTTTTGCCGGCGTAGGTTAATGTTCTCACGAGCTGAGAATCTCCACTTCAACAGGAGCGCTTGGTTTTGCCATGCAGGCCAGCCGGTATTCTCCGGCAACATGCCCACAGATGTCTTCGAGTGTCCCCTTCTCCTCATCGCTGATGGGGCCGAGACACTCTCTACCGGAAATTACCCGAATCGGATCGCTTCCGCAAATCCCCGCGTGGCACTCGGCAACGATCTTGATACCGTTCTTCTCCGCAATAGCGCAGATCGTTTGTCCCGCATCGAATGCAACAGTTTTGCCGACGTTCTTGAACGTCACCGTCATCGCTGCCGCCTTCGGGACTTCCGGCGCTGGCTTTGGCGAAACAGGCTTCGGAGCCGAAGGAGGTTTCGTGCTTACGCGTAAACTCGCCGGTCCCTCCTCCACCCACTGGAGCTTGAATGCCTGACTGCCCACCCGGAACACGTCGCCCGGCTCAAGGGAAACGACGTTGCGCACTTTGAGATACGTACCGTTCACGCTCTTGAGATCTTTGACCAAGATCGCTCCTTCTTTTACGGATACGGCAAGATGTCTGCGCGAAAGCGTCATGTCCGATGTGTCGAGTGTAATATCTGGAGCTTCCCGACCAACTACAACTGTCTTTCCCGAGAAAAGAGGATAGGAGTTGACTCGCTTTCCTGTGCGGTCGTAATGAAGCATGGCGCTCTCGCCGTTCTCAACACGAAAGAGAAGAAATTGACGACCGGCACGCACGAGATCGCCGTTTGTCACCTCTCTGGGTTTCCCTTCCACAAGTCGAAGAAACACGCCGTTCTGGCTCCCTTCGTCGCGCAGCGTGAATCCGTCGGGCCCATAGGTAACCGCAGCATGCTTTTCGGAAAGGAGCGTATCGTCCGGAAAGACGATGTCGCAGAATTTCCTGCCGATGGTAACGCTGCCGTGAAGGGCAACGGGATATTCGTCCTCTTCTACGCCGCCGGCAAGTACACGCACAAGCACGGCGCGGCGCGGTGCTGCTTCCTTTTCCGCAGGAGGTGGAAGACTGGAGAAGATCGTTGCAAGTGGACTTGCAGGCTTCGGCGGTTCGCTGACGCCTGCAGCCTCTTCAAACTCTACCTTCACATCAATCTCCGTTTTTCCGGCAAGACGCTGGGCTACGACTTCGGCGACGAGAACGCCGTCAATCAATCCTGCTTTGATGTTACCGCGATGTTTCACTTCGCGGAACGTGGCCGGATCGGCGGCGAAGTCATCGGTTTCTAAGTACGCCTGACTCAAAATGTCGCCGATGAGGTAGACGTTGGGTTGCTGTGTTTCGAGCAACCGCGTCACACACATGCGCTTTTTGCGCGCCGGGCCACCCGTCACCATCGTGATGCCGAGCGAGTTGAGAAATGCTTCAGGGATGTCTTCGCCGATGCACGCGATGCAGGATTCTTTGGGAAACTCAAGATGCTGCGTCTCATTCGGGCGACCGGCAATCGTCTTTCGGTCAACTCGAACCGAAAGATAATCCCGACTATCGTCGCCGCTAATGACGGCAACCGGCTCGCTGTTCGGGAAGTAACGGATATTGCCGTTGCCGATGTAGGCTTCGAAGAACACGTCGGCAAGGGCCTTGGAGACTTTCGGCAGCTTCTCGCCGCGATAGGACCAGTATACAGCCGAGCGATCGGCGGCTTTTGCTTTCGCGTTCGAGATGGCAATGACTGCCTCGGCTGCCGATGTTCCACCGCCGATAACGAGCGCAGGTCCGTTGACGTACGCTTGCGGATCGGCAAGACGGTACGCGATGCCATCTGTGTTGCCGGGAATGTCGAAGCGCCGGGGCACTCCTCGGCCAATGCCGATGGCAATGTGTTGTGCGCGAAGCAAGTACTCGTCCCTGACGTTGTAGTTCCACACTTTCACCTCCCACATGCCGTTGCTGCGCGTGATGCTGAGAAGCTCGACACCAATTTTGGCCGGCACATTGTTCTCGACATACAACTGCTTCCAGGAAGCAACCAACTCATCCTTATCTATGGGAGAGAAATGAAGGGATGAGATGAGCTTGCCTCCTTTAGGAAAGCGCATCTGGTCGCCGCCACCGAAGTCCGGAAGGATGAGTTTGTCCTTGGGATAGTCTCGGATGCGCTTGAGGATGTCATCGTAGTCAATCACAAGCACGCTCAATCCCAACTCCACCGCGCGAAATGCCGCGGCGGTTCCTGCAGGTCCAGCACCGACAACTAACAGGTCGAGCACGTCCGGCAGTCGCACCGCCTTCCTCAGCACAAGCGTGCCGTCAGGCTCGTATGCAAATTCACTAATGGACATTGGAACTCATGCTTTTATATTAGAATGCGCGTGCGCTATGCGCTCAGCCCGGCCGGCCTGTCACGGCGCAGGATAAGCACTGTACGCCATGACAGCCAGCGCGAACTGCACTACCGTATTGGCTTCCGCACCAAACGCGCTCGCACCAGGCCGAACGTTATTGCCCGTCCCTCGGTCACTTCAACCTCTTTCGCGATGCGCTGCTCGTCAATGTACGTATGATTCTTGCTGCCGAGATCTTTGATCGTCAGTCTGCCTCCTTTGAGCACAAGCTCGGCGTGTCTGCGGGACACGGAAGGATCTTCAACTACTATCGTACATCCCGCCTCTCTTCCAACAACAGTTATTCCCTCCTTGAGATCGAACGCCTGTGGTTTGCCTTGCAGCGACTCGAACACAAGAACAAATGCGCCTGCAGCTTCACCATCTTGTACTGACTTCGGCGGCTTTGAAGGCTCGACGAACGACGGTACCGGTGTTATGTCTACCCCCACTTTCGTCCGCTGCTTATCGTCCGATGACGGAGAGGGTGCCGCCTGCTCGTCGAGGAGGCCCGGAGCAAAGATGCCCCCATCGTCATAAATGGTTTGTGAACGGGTCGCAGGAGCTGCCTGCGGCTCTGCACGTGGCGCTGCCGGCTTGGCTTTCTGTTCGTCTTGTTGCACCGGCTTCTTCGAGATCGTCGGCTCTGCATCGGCACGAACCGGCGCGTCGAGAACTTGAAAGAAAAAATCAAATGTGTTGGCAAACGTGATAACATGCAGCTTTCCGAGCCGCTCTTTCCCACTCACCCGCATCCCATCCACCTTGGTTCCGTTGCGGCTGTTCAAATCTTCTATGAAGTAGGCATTCTCCTTCTCATCGAAGAAAATGCGTGCATGCCTGCCCGAGATGAGTGCCGGATAAAGTTGTATCGTGTTTCCGGGTTGCTTCCCGATCGTCGCCTCTTTGGTGAACTCGAAGCTGGCTCCGGCAAGTTGACCTGTCTTGCAGAACAAACGTGCCGTCATTGCTTCCTCTCGACAAACAGTTGCAGGTTGCCGCGATTCTCCTTGTTCGGATGCATGTAGTGGCACGTCACACAACTGCTCGAGGCTTGCGTCGGCGAGTGACACTGCATGCAGTTTTCTTTCTTGGGGATATTGTTCGTCGATGCTCTGTCGAGCAGCGCCACGCCGGACGTGTCACCTGCAAGCGCTTCTGCAACGGGGATGGCATCGTGGCACTCCAGGCATCGGCGCTGCGTGATGTGTGCCCGATGGTCAAACTCGGCGCGAAGCAACGTGCGCTGACTTGCCTTCACCGCTACAATTGCTGCGCCCGACACTTCGTGACATTCGAGACACGGCTTGCTCAGTCTGAGCGCAAAGTCTTCGATTGCCTGTCGCTGTGCATCGGTGAGGCCGGGATTCGCAGCGCCCCGCGTGAGCGCCGGCAGAAGATCGGGCAGCGTTCCGCCGTCGCTCAATCGCTGTTGCGCGACCTTCAGCAATGAGTCGATGCGCAGCAGCTCGGCCTGAATTTCAGGCTCGGGCCGCGATCGAAGCCCGAGAGCATATTGCTGCAACATTGCAATCGCATCGCGATACATGCGGCGGGTATCCGTTCGCCCATCGGCCGCGATAGTATTAAGAAGGTCGGCGAGTGTCGTATCGGCAAACAACGAGCGTCGCAGTTGTTTCAGGTTTTCGAGAATCCACGGATCACGATGATACACGGGAGATTTCCGCACACGGTTGCCGCTTACGTTGAATTCGTTCGGATTGGTGTAAAACGCCCAGAGCGTGCCGGGTCCCCTGCGGCGTTGAATCATCTCGAGTGTTTCAACACCCGGACTGGCATCGCTTGCCGGATCCTTGATAGCAAGCGAGGGCGTTTCCGATGAGGTGGTCAGATGGCAGTCGCCGCAATGCCTGTCGTAATCCAGCGGCAGAAAACCCTTGCCCTGCTTATCGGCATTGTGACAGTACAGGCACGCCGACTCGATGTTGGTGGTGTTGAGTTTCTTCAGCACTTCCTTCGTATGCTTCACATGCGTCATCTTCAACGTCGAGTCATCGGGCGCAAGCGTTCGCGCAAAGGCGAACTCCGGGTGGTCGCCGGTGAAGGATCGGTAGTGGCAGGACGCGCATCGTCCATCGGGCACTTCCGTTATCGCAGCGTGCCGGCCCCGATGATCGGGATGGCACGAGGCACATTGCTGCTCGGTCGAACCATAGCGCGAACGAGCAGGCTGGATGCGTGCGGGATCTTCCGACCTGTACACGTAATGCGCAGCGAAGCTGTACACACCTAACCGATCTTTCGTCTTCTCATGACAGGTTGAGCACTGCGCATCGAGTGTCCCACGAAATGGACGATGACACTTCACGCAATCGCTTTCGAAGTTGGCGTGATTCGACGAAACGTTGCCGCTGGAGATGAACGTATTGCCGAGGGCGAACGAATCTACCATGTAATACAAAGCAACGATCGCGCAGCCAATCCCTCCAATCATCACCATCTGCTTGCGCGTCAGCGGGCGGATGTACCTTCGGGCCACGCTCATGCGCGCGTCGCTGAAGGTTCCCTTCCTGCCGGTTCCATTGTCTGCTTTAGCCATACGACATCATCCTAAACCATCAAGCAATCCAGTTCAGTAATACCACACAGCCCATATATGCAGGAGAATCATCAGAAGCAGCACCATTGACAGCGGCACATGTGAGTAGAGCCACCAACGGAGCGCTCGCTGCAATGAATAGTGAGCGTCCAATTCGAGTTTTGTTTTGTAGATGAGCTGAAGCTCATCGAGTCGTTTCTTTTCCTCATCGGGCAGAACGCGCCGAAGGAATTCGAACTTCCGAATGCGGGACTGGACTCCTCCAGTTACATCCAGATAGTAGATGAGCCGCGGTTCGGGCTGGACGAGCGCTGCGGCAACGGTACCCTGATAGAAGTCCCGCACCGGAGCCGCACAGGTTCGCACGAGTTTCTCCGCTCGTTCACGCAGCTCAAGAACCAAATCAGGAATCCGTTCATAGACTGCTTCGACGGAAAGGCCCGATGTCAACAGCTTCGGAATCCATCGCTGCAGAATGACACCAAGCAACCCGCTTACTGTTACCCACACAGCCAGAAGCCACAGGAGCCAGTTGAACAGGCCGTTGGGCAGTCTGAAGCCGGTGTGCAGCAGCACCAGCAGCGCGGCGAGCGTGCCGCCGTAAACGTGAAACTCTACCCACACTTTCGAATTGCCGAAGTCGCGGTTCAGGACGCGTCGCCGCACGCCGTAGAGTCCCGCACCGAACATGAGCAGCGCGGCAATCCATCCGTACGTCAGTCCCCACCAATTTCCCGGATTGACATCGAACAGAATGACATTGACGGCATACATGAGCAGAAACACTGACGTCGCCAGAAGGAACCACGCCGCCCAGTCGGGCGAGCGGACGAACCGCTGCAGCCGAAGTGTGTGCGCGAGCTTGTGCATCAGACTTCTTTCCACAAAAGATTTTTGAACTCCTGCACATCACCGACGCGGATGGCGCATCCGTGAGGACAGCTCCGCACGCACGCGGGGCCTGCCGGGTCGGTGTAACACAGATCGCATTTAGAAGCCAGCAGGCGTTCCTTGCCGCGCAAGCCTTCCGGAATCATGTCGGCGGGCCACACCTCGCCGGTCTCGTGCATCACGATGGCATCGTACGGGCAGTTGTTGGCGCACGACGAGCAGCCGATGCACAGCGAATCTTCGATCGCCACAACATCACCCACATCGGTTCTGCGAATGGCTCCCGTCGGGCATCCGATGAGGCACACGGGATCGGCGCAGTGATAGCACGCGCGGGCAACGAGGAAGTTGCCGATTCTGTTTCCCTCACGAACAAACCGGGGAATGCCGCCGTGGGTATCGGAACAGCCGCGCACGCAATCATCGCAGCGCGTGCAGACGTTCAGATCGATCACCAGAATGCTGTTGCCCTCGACCAGTCCGTTGTCGAGTGCCTGTGAGATAAAGTCGGATTGGCTGATGTTGCGGCGGCTGTAGCCGGACTCTTTGATCCTTGCCGCAACCGACTCCCACAGCAGCGGCTCGATTTCCGGCTGCTGAGCCAGCACGCTGCGAAAATCCTCTCGCGAAATCCTTACCAACTCCGAGTACTCCTGCGATGAGGCGGTGAACATCCACTTCCCTCCACCGTCCAGGAGTAGTTCAGCTTCGCCAAAGAGGCTTCCTTTGGGAAGATAAGAAACGACAATGTTTCCTTCGGCGAGACGCTGTGAAAGTTTGACAAATCCCGAACGGACGAGATACAGGGCATCTGCCGTGGCGCCTTCGTTGGTGATCACTTCCCCAGGTTCGCAGGAGACAAGTTCCACCTTCTGAGCCAGTGCCTGAAGAAATTCGTCACGCAGGCCACGAAAGAAAGGAGTCGTGCGAAGCTGCGCGGTGAGCGTTCGTTCTTTGTACAATCTGTCCAACCGCGCTTTCAGCCCCGCCGAACGCTTCCGCATCATGCGCAAGGCGGCGGTGCGGATTTGTATGAGCTGACAGGTAGAGGTTGTCTTTGCCGTCGCCGATTGCGGCCAGCCGTTGAGCGCGCCGATCTCGCCAAAGACATCTCCAGCCTTCAACGTGAGAGTCGTTCCTGTCGGCAAATCGAAATCCATGGATGCGAGAAACGTTATCGCTTTCACGCTCGTGGTCGGCTGTCCGGTTCGCTTCACGGCGCGTTGTTCTCCTGAAGCATCCTTGCGCGGGCCTGTTTCCGGCCCGGTGAAGACTTGCGTTCGTGCACGCGCAAAAATCGGCTGCGGTGCCTGCTGCTTCTGCAAGTACACGTCAACACTGCCCGAGACGATGTAAAAGGCGAGATCAATGTAGCTTCCTTCTTCAAACAGCACGGTGCCTGATTTCCAAAGAGCAATGGAAATGTCAGGAGAAATCCTTTCAAGAAACTTGTCGTCGTACTCTTTGAAGATGTCGAACTGCTTCAGCAAATCAGGCGTCGGCTTTTCCGAAAGCTCGAGGATGCCGGTGTTTGCACCGTACGACGTCCAGCGGTCTTTGTACTGTTCGAGACGCTTCAGTTGTGTCTGACCGAGAGGCATGGGGCGCTAATTACCTGTCTTCTTATACAACAACTCCAACCGCTGCTTGAGCAGAAGCAGCAGCCGATCAATGCGTGTACTGTCGGTAACTTCCGGAAACGGAGGCAGCTCGATGGGTGTGACTGCAGCCGGCGGCGGAGCAGTTGCGTCCACCGGTGCGGGCTTCGGCGGAGGAGGCGGTCTGCGGACAGGCACACGCGGTGGACTGTCCTCGACGGCAACGGTGGTCGCAGGCTTAGGTTCGGGGGTAAGCGCTTCTGCTTTAGGCGCGCGTGCTTGTGCGGGCGCGGGCTTCTCCACGGCGGCCTGCGGCTGGACAGCGGGTTTCGGCATTTTCGCGGTGACGCCGGTCGGCCCCTTGCGCGCAGCTGCTGCTTTGAACACGGCTTGCTCCGGAATGCTTCCCGCGTCGCGATACTTCCAGTGCTTTGCCACGGATTTCATTCCCGACTTGTAGTTGAACTTCACCCCATCGGGGTGACCCGCGGCGAGGATTTTCTGATCGGTGATGACATGACAGCGAACGCAGGCTTGTGCGAGCACATCAGGGCTCTTGAGATCGAGCAACCCAAGCGGAAGAGATTTCGTGTATCCGGGACGAATTGTGCCGGGCGCGCCTTTGGGACCTTCAGCGTGAGCATCTTTGTATGCGCTGCCGGGACCGTGACAGCTTTCGCAGCTCACGCCTTCTTCAACTTCCTTTCCTTCCTTCCCGGAAATGATGGTGCCGTGACACTCCATGCAGCGAGAGGTTCCCTTGAGATAGTTCCCCGCGCCGATGCCCGAAAGATCGGCGTACTTTCGAGCATCTTCGTTGTCGGCGATGTCATCAACCGAGTTCTTGTGTTTGTCCACCATGTTCCTGTTCTCCGAAGCGTGGCAGTTGTTCTGTCCCACGCCACAGCCGCTCGGGCCGATCGTTTGATAGCGCGTTTGTGCATACGCGGCGTCCCTCGCAAGGCCTGCAAGCAGAACAGCAAACACGAACACGAAATGACGAAGAACGAGTTTTGAATCGGCGCAATCGCTCACAGTTTTTCTCGCGCTTGTGAATGCACAGAAATTACTTAGAAGCCGAAGCCCTTATTCTACTTCTCCGCCCTCAACGGACAACTTTTCCGTCCTCCGTCACCGTCCACAGTTTTGCCTCTTTCAGGTACAGCCTCTGCATCTCCGCGAGCGTGAAGGGTCGCGAACCTAATCTCCCGAAAACGCTGACTTGATTACCGCTCTCATCCACTGCTCGATCACGATCCATACCTTTGGAGATAGCAAGCGAGCGCCCGCTAAGTGGCTTCGTGGCAATGAGTTGCGGAACAGGCTTCGGACTGAAACCGAGATAGCCGGGCACCGTTTTCGGAGACGTGAGTTGGATGACACGCAAGCCGTTCTTGCCATCGGCAACATAAGCGAAAAGGCTCGCGTTCGTCGAGGCCACCTTCACTCCTTGCGCATCGTTGATCTGTCCGTCCGCAGTAAAAACTTTCTCGAGCTTCATCGCTTCGGGATTCTCGACATCAATGATGACAAGGCCCTGTGTTCCTGCTGCAACATACGCGTATGTTCTCGCAACGTAAATATCCCGACCGCCTTGCAGAGCCACAAAACTTTTCTTGACGAATTTTGGCATCTCCGGGAACGTGACGTCGATGACTTTTACCCCTTCATCATCCACAACAAACGCATAGCGAAATTGAACAGCAATGGCTTTCGGACTCCTGATGAACGGCGCACCGACGTCGGCCACGATGCGCGGCTTCTTCGGGTCGCTCACATTTACGACTACGATGCCGCGGTCGCAGCAGATGTACACGTAGTTGCCCGCTATCACAAGGTTCACCGCACCGTTGAGCATCCCGTTCGGATTGAACGTTACTGCTCGCTCGAGAAAGTTGTTCCGCGGATCGCCGTCAACCAGATTCATGACATCTACTAAAATCAATCCCTCAAACGTATCGGTGATATACGCGTAGCTGTAGAGAGGATGAAGGTTGTACGACTTCCCTTCGTACAGAACCGTTTGCTCCTGGTTCTCCGGACGAACCCTTCGCCGCGTATCAATGGGCATGTTGGTGGGAAGGGCAACCGCCGTGGCGTAGCGCGTCTTGACATGTGTATCCTGCCCGAGCGGCGACACCGGCGCCGTGACCATGCGTTCGGAATATCCCTTGTTGTCAATGTTCGCAACGTCGTACACCCGGAAACCGTCCTCGCCGCAAGCAGCGTAGAGATACTCGCCGCGCAGCTGAACGCTCAATACTGTCCCGCCGTGCGAGAACGATGTTCGCAACTGCCTTCTGTTATTCAGATGTTGTTTGTAGTAATCGGGATACGCAATGCTGTGGAGATAGCTGCCAATGACTGCTTGCGGTTCGTCGGTCTCCGTCACCTGCACGGCGGCAACCCCTCCATCACCCGCCGCTACATAGACATACGTTCCCATGAAGTTGACAAAATTTGTTCCTTGCAGAAGCAGTTGGGCCATCCACGCGTTGTTGTCATTCTTTGCGGAGACGTGGCAATCCGTGCACCATCGTGTTTCTTTCGAGCGAACGGTATGCGCAAAATGCGGGTTGAATGCCTGACTGCTGAACCCCGGCGTTGAAATGGGAGCCTGCTGAATATAGATCTGTTCCCGGTTGGCGTTTCGAGAACTGAGCACGAGCGCACTCGATGAGCGAACCGTCGTGATCTTGTTTCCCTTCGTTGTGCCCGTCATGCCGAGCATGTAGCCGTCATCGCGCAGGACCTGCGGATTGTACGTCGTCCAGTTTCGCGAAACCTCTCCCTCGTAATGATTCATCTGCTTCTTCCAGTTTGCCTGTTGGGGCAGATGACAGCCGAAGCAATTCGTGATCCACGACGTGTGGCAGCTCTGGCATTCCATTTTCTTGTACGAATGGGCGAGCATATCGTCGCTGACGCCCGGCGTCCCGATCGTTCCATCTTTCAGCATCAGGTGTGCGGCCTCTGCTCTCGCGTTGTAGCCTCGCGATCCGCGGGTATGCGTGTCAACGGTCTGAAGAATTTCCCACTGCAGCGTATCAACAAGCGAGGAGCGCTGGAGGATTTTTCCTGCCGATCTCCTGAACCGCCGCTCGCCAAACGGGGTGAACATGGTCGTCAAATCTGTCCCGCCCGTCGGCGCAGCAACACCCGATGTACGCAGCGTTGCCTTGGCATTGACGGTGCCGTGACAATCCACGCACTGAATCTCAACGGCATTGTGAAACTCCCCTACCAACGTGCCGTTACCGTGCGCGTCCTGCTTGAAGTGGCAATCAACACACTGCATCCCCTTTTCGAGATGAATGTCCTTGAGATGCACGGCCTTCTGCGAGCGTTGACTTTCGGGCGAGAGCACCTTTGGCGTAAGGCCTTCGACGGGAACGACGCCGTCGAACTTGAAGGGAGAGTTTTCGGGAATGATATTGCCGTCTTTGTCCAAAAGATTGCCCTTACGGTTACGCTTGAAAACGGCGCGGAAGACCCACCCGTGCCCATGATAATCCGAGAACTGAGTGTGAGAGAGTTGAGGATTGAGTTTGCTGACGTCCGCGAGAAACTCATCGTCACTCCAGTGTCCGCGCAGCACGGCTTCCTCCGGATTCTTCATCAGCATCTCGAACGCTTCGGCGTTTGACGGATACTTCTGCTGCTTGGGATACATCAGATCGCCGTCGGTCTCGTAATCCCACATTTGATAACCGAGATAGGTATTGACGAAGGCATTCGGCTGATGCATGTGGCAGCTCATGCACTGGCTGGAAGGGATCGAGCGTGTGAATTGATGTTTGATGGGATGCCCCGGTTCGTTCTTCGGAATCGTCGTATCGGCGCTGAAGGAGTAGCCGCGATTGCCGTAGCGCGCGTACGGTCCGGCATTGAACGGCGAGCGATCATTCGCGTATACGACATGACAGGCCGTGCATCCGCTCGAGCGATAATCCCCCGGATGATCATTCGTGCCGAGGAACGAGAGATGCGGGTCGTTCAAGCGAGTCTTGTGAATGTTCAGCACGGGCGAGCTGATGCGCAGTTGCGTTCCCGGACCGCGATCGCTCAGCTTGTTGTCAGGCCGGCCCGGCTCCTCGAACGGATTCGGGATGCCGATCTCCGACGGATTGATGCGTGAAACTTTTCCGCCTCGTTCGAAGCTGCGGAAGTTGTCGGGCGGTTGCGTTATCTCCCATCGCGGCAAAGGCACCAGAAACGGCAGCGCACCCTTTTTGTCCATCTCTTCTTTCGTTGGGATGGGAACGGTGTTGATTTTCTGCGGCTTGCCGTCCCAACTATAGCTTTCACCGA
Organism: Ignavibacteriales bacterium; assembly: GCA_037441705.1. Lineage (GTDB taxonomy): Bacteria > Bacteroidota > Ignavibacteria > UBA10030 > UBA6906 > CAADGV01. Next base: position 47,850 of record JBBIRR010000021.1, on the reverse strand, counting down.
GGATATACTGCTTCACCGGCAGGATGCCGTTGTTGTATGCCGCGCCGCCCCACAGCAGCGCAGAGGTGGTCATCATGCTCTTCTTCACGTTGCGCACAATCGGGTCTGCCGGCTGGTTGTGGCATGGCCCGCAGGCCTTCTCCGCAGCACGCAAGTCTCCCGGGTTCACGAACTGCACGAACTCGGGGTACTCGTCATTAAGCAGCGTGTACGACCGTTGGGGATTCGCCGCGGATTTCCATCGGCCAGGAAAGCGGGGCTTCACATGTGCAGCCTCTTTGGCTAACGCGTCGGCATTGCCGCCGTGGCAATCGGTGCAGCCGAGTTTCACCGCGGGATTTTTGTGCATCGGCTCGATGCCGCCGTGACACGTGAGGCATCCTTTGCTCTTGCGGTCAGCCTCGGCCTGCGTTTGGCGAAGCAGATCAACCTGCTGTGCATGCAGCGAGGAGTACAGGAGAATACAGAGGAGGTATCTCATGCTCGATATGTGAAAACGTGATCGCGTTGTTTTGATCTCCATTCCAAATTCTCCGGGATTTCATACGCGCTAACACGGTCATCCTGAGAGTTGACCCGACGCTCTTTGTCGGGACGGAGTCGAAGCGTCATCCTGAGCGGAGTCCCGCCGCTTTTCAGGCGGGACAGAGTCGAAGGATGAGCGCAGTCCCGACTGAACTCCACTTCATGCTCAATACGTAAACGTCATCCCGACGGTCCCTGCATACAACATCTCCCCTCTTTCATAAATATCTTTGAACCCGGCGAGCGGAGAGAATGCTGAGAACGTTAGCGTGACGATTGCGTTGTTGTTCAGGAACGGCCGGTAGAGAATGCCGAGGCCTGCTTCGATTCCGATCTGTTTGTGGATGGAGTTCTGATTCAGAAAATCCACCAGAACAGCTGTATTCACAAAACGAAGATAGTTGACATTCACTGTTGCCTTGAGCGTGGGCGTAATGTCGGCGTCGTACCCGGCATTGAGAAGAATGAGTCCAGGATTGACGAAATTCGCCTGACCCTCCAACTTACTGCTGCGCAGCGTTGGAAGGAAGCTGAACTTCTGCACGAGTCCCACCCCTTGAATGCCGATGCGCTGAGACTGCCAGTACCCGGACGGGCCGCCGGCGAAGAACGGCGCGTCAAGAATCGCATCGAAGCCTTTGCCGACATCGTCTGCAATGTCATCATCGCCGGAAGCGTAGAGTCCGGAAATCCTGAACCGCTGCCAGTCGTCATCCACCGAAAGCTCAAGCGCCGCCATTTGTGCGTTGATCGTAATCTTTCTTCCGGCAAAGGAATTGAAATCATCCGTACCGAAAACGTAGTAGAACGCGTGCGTGATGTTGAGCCAATCGAAGTGCCCGTCGCCTGCCCATCCCGCATAGAATGCTTTGATGTCGTGCGGCTTCGTGTTGCCTGCAATTGCCGGGCGGACGAGGAAGCCGTTCTGATCATAGTGCACGCTCGGCTTGTCGTGATTGAAGTGGAAGCTGAATTGTGTCGTATAGCCGAGCGTCAACCAATCCTGAATGTACACGTTGGCAATCGCCACGTCCTGCTCTCGTTTCTTGAAGACGGTGTTCAGCTCGCTGTTGGTTTCCTTCTCCAGCATCGGGAGGTAAATAAGATTCCATTGAATGCGGTTGGAGTTGAAGCTGCCAAACAACCGCGCGCCGAGATTGAAATCACTGAACACAAATCCTCGAAAGTCACTGGAAAACTTTTGGATGCCGACTTTCAACGAAACGAAATCATATCGGTCGCTCACGTCAAATAGATGCTTCTCGGCAAACAACTCCTGAAAGCCGATGTGATTCTCGGTTCTGGTATCGCCCTTGCGGACGTTGATGTTGACGGCGTTAAACTCCTTCAGTTTGGTATAGTTCAGATTGAACACGGCCGTTGCCTTCAGTTCCCAATCACGCGGACGAAATGCCGTTTGTCCGCCGTATAACTCCACCGAGAGTTTTGCAAACGTGTTGTTGAACAGCCGGTCGCTGTTGCCGAAGAAGGGATCGCTGAGCGGCTGGCGCGTGCTCACCCCGATGGGAGTCGGGTTCTTGACCATCTCAAAGATATTTTCTGCAGATGCTGTCAGGATGAGAAACGTGTTCTGCCCGATGATGGGATAGTCTCCCTTCAGAACATTCTGGTTGTAAGGATCGAGAATGCTGCCCTCGACGGTTTGTTCGATGGGGGGAGCTTTGATTCTCCAACGGTCTTCAATCACCTCAAAATCCGGCGGCTGCGGCGCAAGGGAATCCGCCACGGCGCGCGTCGTGTCCGCCGGTCGACCCGTCTGCGCCAACAACGATGATACAAGACCAATCAGCAGCAGCGTGCTCAGGAAGGTCGACTTCATGGGATGCATTAGCGAATCTCCGGCTGTCGAGGAAACTTGACGTATGGGAGACGAACGCCGTGGTAGGATACCTGATCGCATCGAATCTCAGCGGGCGGTTCGAAACCCTTCGCCCCCGCCGCAGCAATCAAATCATCCTGATCGACACCGTCGCCGCTGATGCCGATGGCGCCGACGAGTTGGCCGTTCTTGTACAGTGGAATGCCACCGGGGAAAATTGTGATACCATTGCTGCGGTTGCCTGCGAATAGCGGCAGACCCTCTGCAAGCAAACGGAATTGATATGCAAAGTTTGTCCCCTCGAACAACGGCCCCGGCTCGATGCGCCCACCTAAGGAGTCACGGTCAATCCCGGGTGGGAAAAAATCCTGCGCAAGAAAACCAACCGCCCGCGTTGATACGGCAAGAGGCTGTGCAGGCGGAAGACCGAGGATCGCCCGGAGGCGTTGACTGAATTCTCGATTGTTTTGCGAAATTGGATTGTTTGGATTGCTGAAGACGAGCGCGGTGCGAGCCTTTTGCACACTCACGTCAAAGCTGAAGATCGTCGCATCGGGTGTGCGCCAGACCCCCAAGACTGAACCATCAACATCAACCACAGCGATGAAGACCTGAGCGGCTGCACCGACGGGACGCCGAATTGCTGCGCGGGTACGCGACGCCTGAGTCGCAGCTTGTCGAATGATCGTCTGGACATCCGCCAGAGAGAGAAACGTCCCTGCACGAATCGGGAAATCGAATCCGCCACCCAACAGGACTTCGCCTTCATCGGGGAACCGCGCTGCCGGTGTTGCACGAATCGGATAGTCGTTATCCACCGAACCGAGCGTGAGAGCTTGCGCAAATGTCAGCGTGTAATTCGCAGATGGTGCTTCGGAGGTTGTGTAAAGAAATCGAATCCCATCAATGAAAATCCTGTCGCCACGCTTGTCCGGCGGGACGGAAAAATCAGCGGTGGCGCCGAGGGCAATCACCTCATCGAGGCTCTGTCCCGTACACAGGGTCGGATCGAACTGCGACGCCGCGCCGATGACGCCGATGCCGCCCGCAAGGCACCCTCCTTTGTAAATAGGGATTCCGCCCGGAAGATCGCTGAGGGCATTTCCGTTGGGCATGATGTCGCTGCCCGGCAGGCTCGACAACCCGACGCCGAACAGCGGCCCTGCCGGCGCGTTGGCAACGCCGGGCGGGAAATGGGAACGAGTGATGAAACATGCAGTTGTGGTTGAAAACGCATGCCCGTTGCTGCTGAGAAAGGCGGCCGTGCGCGCTTTGCGGATGCACGTATCAACCGTTGTGACCTGAACGGGTACGCCGTTGACGGTGAGAGGCGCTGAGACAAAGCGTGCACCCGTCATCCGGAATACGCCGAGGATGTTTCCTTCTCGGTCAGAGATGGCAATCGTTACTTTTTCATTGAGACGCTGCGCCTGCTCCACTGCATGAGCAATCAGCGTTTCAACCTCAGATTGGGTGAGAGATGCGGAACAGGAAACCACAGAAGGCGGCGGAGGCCCCACCGGGTCGCACGAAGAGAGAAAGGCGAGGAAAGCAAGCGTCAGCCCGATGCGTGGTTTCAAGAGCGGATAGAGTACGATTCCCCTTTTCATGGCAACAGAAGCTTATGCTTCAAAGAACGAATCTTGCATTTGAATTGTACAAGCAGCGGAATCTAAATGCAAGAAAACGCGCGAAAAAATTTGTGCGCGAGTGCACGTACGCTATAGGCAAAACATGATTGGCTGACGTTGCCTGGCGGTTCAGCCGTACAAACCCATGATTGACCTGCCTTCGGCTGAGAGCCAAGACATCCCCCAAAAACAGAAACAGCACCGGCACGCGCCGCTGCTGCTTGTGTATGTGGACAGGGACGGAATCGAACCGCCGACACATGGATTTTCAGTCCATTGCTCTACCAACTGAGCTACCTGTCCGGCTGTGCGCTATAGTATAAGAAAATCCGTCTTGAGAGAAAAGTCCCTAATCATACTTCTCGACGCTCTTCGAGCCGATGTACTGGACAACATCCTCGCCGCCGTCAACACGGATGACGTTGCCGGAGATGAAGCCTGCGTCGTCATGCGCGAGCAGGCAGATGGCCTTCGCGATGTCTTCCGGCGTCCCGTTCCGCAGGGATGGATTGCGCGCTTTGGCGACTTCGAGCATCTCGACCGCGCCGGGAATCTTTCGGAGCGCAGGCGTATCGGTGACACCGCCCAGAATGGCATTGGCCGTAATGCCCATCGGGCCGAGCTCGAGCGTGAGCTGACGGATGTAGGATTCGAGTGCTGCTTTCGCGGCAGAAACAGCGCCGTAGTTCAGCAGCACCGAGTGGCCTCCCGACGAAGTCATGGCAAAGATGCGTCCGCCCCGCTTCATCAAACCTCGCTCGATCACGCCCTGCGTCCAGTACACAAGCGAGTTTGCCATCACGTCCATCGTCATCTCGACCTGTGCTTGGGTCAGCGCCATGCCCGGTTTCGGCGAGACGAGGGGTTTGAGACTGCCGAAGGCAAGCGAGTGCATCAGCACGCGAATCGTGTTTGCCTGGTCCTTTTCAAACTCTTTCTTGACGGTGTCTAACACTTCGTTGCGCTTCTGTGCATCGGAGGCATTGATATTAAAATACCGCACGTTTACTCCGTACCCTTCCAGCTCTTTGATCAGCGCCTCAACGGCAGGCATCGTGGCGGAGCGATCGAAATGCACGCCGATAATGCTCATACCGTGGCGTGCAAGTTCGCGCGCTGTCGCCGCCCCGAATCCGCTGGATGCTCCGAGAATGAGTCCCCATTGATGCTTGCTGTACGAGTACGTAGAGTTCACGCTGGTCCTTTCCTGGTATGGTTACTCGACGGTGACACTCTTCGCTAAATTCCTCGGCTGGTCAACGTTCGTCCCACGTGCCACAGCAATGTAGTATGAAAGGAGCTGCAGCGGGATGACGTTGAGAATCGGACCGAAGTATCCGAACGTGTGCGGCACACGAATCACATGTTCGGCAAGATGCTCGATTTCGGTATCGTCTTCGTTTGCGATCGCGATGATGCGACCGTGGCGTGCACGCACTTCCTGAATGTTGCTCAAGACCTTTTCATAGATCGCATCTTTCGGAACGATGAACACCACCGGCATGTTTTCGTCAATCAACGCAATCGGCCCGTGCTTCATTTCAGCCGCCGGATAGCCTTCCGCATGGATGTAGGAGATTTCCTTGAGCTTCAATGCGCCTTCGAGGGCGACGGGGAAGTTGGCGCCCCGGCCGAGATAGAGAAAATGCTGAGAGGCTTTGAACTCCTCTGCGATAGCTTTAATCTGCTGCTGTGTGCTTGCCAGGATACGAGCAACCTTGTCCGGAACTGCAGCAAGTTCCTGCGAGAGAACCTTTGCACGCTGAGGATCAAGCTTTCCCCGCGCCTGCGCCAGCATCAACGCCACCAGGGAGAGCACCGTAAGCTGCGAGGTGAATGCCTTCGTAGAAGCGACACCAATTTCCGGCCCGGCATGAATGTACACGCCGGCATGCGATTCACGGGCGATGGTGCTACCAACGACATTGACAATGCCGAGAACCGTGGCGCCTTTGGCCTTGGCCTCTCTTCCTGCAGCAAGCGTATCAGCCGTTTCGCCGCTCTGGCTGATAAGAAACACGACGTCGTCCTTTTCGATCACCGGATTGCGATACCGAAACTCGGAGGCATACTCCACTTCGGTGGGGATGCGCGCCAATTCCTCGAAGAGATACTCACCGACCAGTCCTGCATGCCACGACGTGCCGCATGCGGTGATCACGATGCGTCGAGCATTGAGCAGTTTGTCCCGGACATCCCGAAGACCGCCCAGAACCACCGTGCCCCCATCGGGCTGCAATCTCCCGCGCATGGCATTGCGAATGGTCTCGGGCTGCTCATGGATTTCCTTCAGCATGAAATGATCATACCCGCCGCGCTCGATCTGCGACAGCTCGAACGTAATCTCCTCAACCTCCTTCTCGATTTCCTCATCGTCAATCGTCATTGTCCGGAATCCGGAGGCCGTCAGTTCGGCAATCTCTCCATCTTCCAGATACACAACCTGGCGGGTGTGGCTGACAATCGCGGCGGCATCGGAAGCGACGAAGTTTTCACCATCACCCACACCGAGGATCAGCGGGCTTCCTTTGCGCGCAACAATGAGCCGATCCGGTTGATGGGTGGAGATAACCACCAGGCCGTATGTTCCTTCTACCTCGGCGAGGGCAAGCCGAACCGCGGCACACAGATCGTTCGTGCGTTTGTACATTTCCTCGATGAGGTGGGCAAGCACTTCGGTATCCGTCGCGCTGCGAAAGGTATGGCCTTCACGCTGAAGTTTCGTCTTGATCGCAGCGTAGTTTTCTATGATACCATTGTGGATGATGGCAATCTTTCCTTCGCTATCCCAATGCGGGTGAGCGTTCACATCGTTCGGCTCGCCGTGCGTGGCCCAACGGGTATGACCCATGCCTACCGTTGCGCTCAGATCCCCGTTGAATTGATTGAGGTGCTGAACCAGATCCGCAACCTTGCCCGCCTTCTTTTCGATGCGGAAAATGCCGTCTCTGACAAGAGCGATGCCCGCCGAGTCGTACCCTCGATATTCGAGACGCCTCAACCCCTCGACGATGATGGGCACGCAGTTGCGCTGTCCGATATATCCGATAATGCCGCACATATGTGAATCTCCCCCTGAAAAATTTTGTGTCGAAAGTTAGGCAAAAGCACATAGAAAATCAATCAAAGATGCCAGCGCCGAGACGTTGCTCCGCTTCGGACTTTTTTGTATATGACAGCAGAGCCTGTTGCATGCGAAGCAAGCAGAACATTCCACGCATCGAACTCCTTCTTGAGCTTGATGGCGAGTACCGGCGCAAAGCCGCCGAGGGGACTTTGAAACTCATCGCCCCGAAGAAGTTCAACTCGGAGGGCAAGGCATGGCTCCCTATCATGCAAACACAACGCGAGGGTTGGCACTTCACGATTCTGTTTTCCAATACGCAGAGAGCACATGAGTTAGGCAAGACAAACGATTGGGTGGTGATATACTTCAGGCATGAGGGTGAGCAGAGCGACCAGCGCTCCACAATCGTGACCGAGTTCCAGGGCGATCTTGCCGGCAAGCGCGTGATTCGGGGGCGCGAGGAGGAGTGTCGGGAGTACTATCAACGCACAGCGAAGTGAAGCGCGGGAGAATTCACCCTATGGCGCGATACCTCCAGCCCTCTTCCACAGTTCGAACCACTCCCACACCTGAGGCAGCATCGGAACGGCCATCATCGAGCCGCCGAAGCCGATGAAGCGCCGGGTTACCATATTCGACGGGGTGATCAGCACACGCTTCAGCTTCGCCAGATCCATCATCACGTTTTGCTGCTCCGCAAGTCGCGCAATGTATCCGCTGATTTCGTCCGACGCCCGCTTCATTGCAGAACGCGCAGCCTCCTGATCGCTCACCGTATCAGTACGGGCGGCGCGAGCAAGCGAATCGAGCAAAAACTTCAGAAACTTCTCCGACTGCATCGCATCAATCCACATCGCCAGCTCCCGACGTACCTCCGGCCGTTGGTGGAGATTCCGCCGTTGCGCCTCCTGCGACATGATCGCAGCTTCAACCACAAGGCGGATGTCCTGATTCAGCGTTCTGAGAAATGCCCCTTTGCGCAGCGACGAAAAGCGAAGCGGAAAGAATTTCAACTCGCCAACGATCTCCCCAAGCGTAACGGTGTAATCGCCCAAACGCGCAAATGCGCGACCGAGCGTCGGTGTAAGCTGCAGCCGCAGACGATCTACTTCTTCGCCGCGAATTGCGTACGTCTCACCTTGCCGATCAACGGAATCGGCGACCATGAGAGCATGCAGACTGTCGGCAAGAAGGTGGAAGGCTGAGGAGTCGAGTTGCAGACTCTTGGAGAGGAGTCGACGCGCAAACTCGATTGCGAGCAGTCCCTCCTTCCGCCTGCGCAGGCGCTGCGTTACCGTCATCAGCCGATCCTGAATGCTCTGCCGCGCGTAGGCTGGATTGGTTGTTCGTTCCACGAGTTGAAAAACAGCCCATCCCTGCCGGTCTGAAAACGCGGCGCGCGCCTCACCCGTCTCGGTGAGAGCAAAGGCTACATCTTCGTATGATGGATGCAGATCGCCCAACCCCACAACGACGGTATCGTGCGAGAGAACGCCTTCGAGCGACACGACGGAATCTTTTGCACCAAGCTGTGCAGCGAGACGTTCCGCTCGATGCTGAGAATCAACAACAAACACATTCAACCGCAGAAGCGAGGCGTAGCGTTCAAGTCCCTGCATGATGTCGGCCGAATCAATGTGCACGCGCGCCGCAGCCTCCAGGCGATAGAGTTCATTGCGTGCGAGCAGCCGTTCGATCGCTGCGAGCGAGGCTGAGGTGGCCGGACTTGATACCATGCCTCGTTCGACCGCCTGTGCGGAAAGCAGTTTCTCGGCAACAAGCGAAGCGAGTGCCGCAATTTTGGCGGAGTCTCGGGTTTCCGGATTGTCTTTCCCCGGCCACGGCATCAAATCTATTCGCTGACGGAACTCGCCGACGGTAATTTCCCGGGCCCCCACACGTGCCAGCACTTCATCATCCAGGCTCTGTGCGACGCCGAGGCGAGCAATGCTGAGAGCAAGCATGCAGAGAAGAGGCCTCATTCCTTGATCCCTCCGGCCATGATGCCGCTGATGTAGTAGCGCTGCACGGCGGCAAACAAGATCAACACGGGGGCAATGGTCATCACCGAGCCGGCCATCATCAACTCGGTGTCCTGCACATGTTCGAGCGAGAGATTGGCAAGCGCAACGGGCAGCGTGTACATCGTATCGTCGGTCATCACGATGAGAGGCCAGAGGAAATCGTTCCACGTGCCCATGAACGTGAAGATCGCCAGCGTGATGAGAATCGGTTTGCACAGCGGCAGGACGATCGTCCAGTAAATCTTGAAATCCCCCGCCCCGTCAATGCGTGCCGCCTCGAGCAAGCTGTCGGGAATCGAGAGTGCAAACTGCCGAATCAGAAAAATCCCGAAGATGCTTGCCATCCCCGGAATAATCACCCCCATGTACGTGTTGATGAATCCCATCTTATTCAACATCAAGAAGAGCGGCAGCATCGTCACCTGAGCAGGAATTACCATCGAAGAGACCAGCAGTTTGAAGAGCGACTCCCTCCCCGCAAAACGATACTTGGCAAATGCATACCCCGCCATCGAGTTGATGATGAGGGAGATGAGCGTAACGGCAACGGAGAGGAACGCGCTGTTGAAGAGATAGCGCGCAAGATTCGCCCGCGTGAACAGATCGATATAATGATCGAGTGTGAACGATCTCGGCAGGAACGCCGGCGGAAACGTACTCGCTTCGCCCCTCGGCATGAACGACGCCGATACCATCCACACCAGCGGGGCAAGCGTTATTGCCGCCCCAACGATGAGTACGGTGTACAGCACGATCTTCAACATTGCCCGATGCATTGTTTCTCCGTCACAGTTGTGCTTCAGGTGAATACCACAGGCACCAACTTCGCCCTCATGGTTTTTGCACCACACGCTGCAGGCGTGTTTGAATCAGTGAGGCTGCCAGAATGATTGCAAACAGCACGAACGCAAGCGCCGCGGAATATCCCATATTCCACCAGCGGAATCCCATCTGATACATGTACAGCACGATGCTCAAGGTGCTGTTCAGCGGGCCACCCTGCGTCATCACGTACGGCTCGGCAAACAGTTGAAAGTAGCCGATCATCGTGATGATCGTGATAAACAACGTTGTCGGCGCAAGCATGGGAATCGTGATGGAGGTGAATTGCAGCCACGTGCTCGCCCCGTCGATACTCGCCGCCTCGTACAACTCCTCGGGAATGTTCTGCAACCCCGCGATGAAGATGATCATATTGTAGCCAAAATTCTTCCACACCGCCATCAGGATAATTGCCGGCATAGCCCACGCCGGATCGCCGAGCCAATCAATGGAGGGCAGACCGATAAACGAGAGCGCGTAGTTCAACAACCCGAACCGTGGATGATACACGAACCGCCACACAACCGCCACGGCGACCAGCGTTGTGACCACCGGCGCGAAGAAGGCGGTGCGAAACACCGTCTTGAACCGCACGAGCTTCGAGTTGAGCAGCAGCGCAGCCGCAAGCGATACGGCGATCGAGAGCGGGCCACCGACCAGCAGAAAGTAGAGCGTGTTGCGAAGCGCCGTCCAGAACAGCGGATCGGCAAAGATGCGTTCATAGTTCCTCAACCCGATGAAGCGCGCATAGTCGAACCTTGCCAGTGCGTAGATGTCGAAATCCGTAAAGCTCAACACCAGCGCCGCAAGCACAGGCACAAAGAAGAACACACCGATCGCAATCAGCGCTGGTGCAAGAAAAAACAAGGCGATGCGTGTTCGACTTTTCATGAATTGTATTTCTTAAGCTTCTTGAGTTCTAACCGCGAATCCACGCGAATCAACGCGAATCAATCCCTCTCTTCATTAGCGTTCATTCGCGCCCATTTGCGGTTCAGAAAGAAACTATCCGCCTCTGCCCAACATCCACCGCCGCTTCTCCAGCATCAAATCCACGTCTCGGTCAAGCAGCATCGTTGCTTGCTCGACGGTCAACCGATCCATCGTCACCAACTCGACATACTCGCGCACCTTCTGCGCAATCTGTTCCCACTCCGGCGTTTTCGGCATGGCAACAACATGCTGGAGTTGCTGAAAGAACGCTCGCGCATAGATATTGCCGGCAAGCGCTGAGTCGCGCCAGGCTTCAGTGCGCGCAGGCAGATCGCCGGTCAGCCGGTAGAACTCGATCTGGACGGCAGGGTCGGAAAGATACTCGATCACCTTCCACACCTCTTGCTTCTTTGCCGAATGCCGAAAGATCGCGAGGCTCGAGCCGCCGGCAAGCGATGCGCCGATGCCGCCGTGAGGCCCGGGCAGCGGCGCCGTCATCCACGCGTGCTGCAATGCAGGAGGCATGCGCCGTTTGAACTCGCCGATGTTCCACGGTCCCGTGATGTGCATGGCGAAGACCTTCTCCGCCATGCCCTGGTAGATATTGACAATCTGCGTGGTCTTCACCGGCGCCCACCCCTTCTTGAAGAAACGATGAAACGCATGCAGCGCATCGCGAAACTCCTTCCCGCTGAACGCGCCGCGCGTCGCGTTCTCCGTCAGCAGCGGCGAGCCGAGCTGAACGCCCATAAGCACGGGCGGTGCCCATTCGTTGTTCGTCGGAAAGAAGATGCCGTACTCGGCGACGTTGTTCTTCACCACCTTCTCGCACACATCAAACCACTCGTCCCACGACACCGGCGGCTTGTTGTATCCGACGCGCGCAAGCAAATCAGAACGGTAAAACAGCACACGCGTGTCCACGTACCACGGCACGCCGTACAGCGCGGAGTCAATCACATTCGTGTCCCAGATGCCGGGAAAGTAACTCGAGTCGTTGATGGTTGTCGAGCGCGCAACGTACGGCGAAAGATTCTCGAGCGCGTTCAACAGGTGAAACTCCGGAATCCACGTATTCCCGATCTGCGCCATGTCCGGCAGCGAGTTGCCTGCGTAGGCGGTCAGCAATTTTTCGTGCGCAGCATTCCAGGGAATCATCTGCACGCGCACACGCAGATTCGGATGGCGGCGCTCGAACGCCGGCATCAATTTCGCCACGTGTTCGCCTTCAGCACCCATCGCCCAGAAGACAATCTCCGTGCGCCCATCGGACGATGCACCGCAGCCCGCAATCATCCACGCACACAGCAGAGCAGCAAGCGCGATCTTTGCAACTGATGAATATGGGCGTTCCCCCGCGTTGAACAGCAAGCGGGGTCGGGCTGCTTCGGGCTTCGCTATCGCTTCGGTGCCGCAGAAACAGCGCTGCGGCACTGGCGCCTGAACAACGGCGCCACCCTTCGCATCCCTAACGCAAAAGCGCTCCATCATCGTACCTCGAATCGTGTTTCAAGAAACGCTTCAGAACTCCCTCCCACCATCACCGTGAACCATCCAGGCTCAATCACCCGCTTCATGTTCAGATCATAAAACGACAGATCATCAGGCGTGAGGATGAACTCCGCGGTTTTCTTCTCCGCAGCCCTGAGCGCAACACGACGAAACCCTTTCAACTCCTTCACCGGCCGCGTCACGCTTGCCACCTCGTCCCGAACGTACATCTGCACAACCTCTTCTCCGTCGCGCTCGCCGACATTCTCAACATCCACCATCACGCGCACTTGCTGCTGCATGGAAATGGCGGAGTCCGATAGCCGAAGATTCTTGTAAACGAACGTTGTGTATGAAAGTCCAAACCCGAACGGAAACAGCGGCGTCGTCGGCGCATCAATGTACTTCGATGTGTACTTGAGGGTATCCACCGGCGGGCGGCCCGTGCTTTTGTGGTTGTAATAGATCGGCACCTGTCCGAGCGTGCGCGGAAATGTCACCGGCAGCTTGCCGCTCGGGTTCACATCTCCAAACACGACATCGGCGATCGCGTTGCCGGATTGCGAGCCGAGAAACCATGCTTGAAGAAGAGCATCACAATGCTCGGCAACCGACGCGAGCGTCAGCGGGCGGCCGCTCATCACCACCACAATCAGACGCCGGCCCGTGCCCGCAAGTTTTCGCACCAATTCTTCCTGCCTGCCCGGCAGATCCAAATAGGCACGACTCGCGGCTTCGCCGCTCATCGTTTCACGTTCGCCCACCACCACGATAACGGCATCCGCCGCTTGCGCTGCTCGTACGGCTCTGCCAAACGCCACGCCCGAATCGCCGACGATCTCACATCCCTTCACGACCTCAAGATGCACATCGGGTCCAAGTTTCGTGCGCACACCCTCCAACACCGTCACGACATCCTCGGGCCTGCCCTCAGCCGCCCACGGTCCCTTCGGCTCGCGCCGATCGTCAACCAGCGGCCCGATGAGCGCAAGGCGCTTCAGATTCTTGCTCAGCGGAAGGACTCTACGCTTGTTCTGCAACAGAACGATTGCCTGCTGGGCGAGCTTGCGCGCGAGCGCGAGGTATTCGGGCTTCAGCATCTCCGTCCTCTCGCGGAGCGTGTCGCAGTTGCGGTAGGGATGATCGAACAGTCCGAGGGCGAACTTCGCGCGGAGCACTCGACGCACTGCGTGGTTCACAGTTTGTTCGGTGACGAGTCCCGCCCGCGCTGCCTGCACCATTTCGTTGGCGTAGATGCCGCTCACCATGTCCATATCAACGCCGGCATTCAACGCCAACACACCTACGTCGGTTCGTGTCGCCCCCACGCGATGATTGATCATCTCGAGGATGGCTTCCCAATCGCTCACAACAAAGCCGTTGAACTGCCACTCGCCGCGCAGCACGTCGGTCATGAGCCAGCGATTTCCTGAGCTGGGCACGCCGGCAATTTCGTTGAACGACGACATGAGCGTCCCAACGCCTGCTTCGACAGCGGCTCTGAACGGAGGGAGATAGATTTCGCGCAGCGTGCGTTCGGAGATGTCAACGGTGTTGTAGTCCCTTCCGGCCTCCGCACCGCCGTACGCAGCAAAGTGCTTCGCACACGCCAGCAGCGCGGTGGAGTCTCGCAGAATTTCACCCTGAAAGCCGCGCACCTTCGCTGTCGCCATCACGGCACCGAGGTACGGGTCTTCGCCTGCGCCTTCAGCAATACGCCCCCAACGCGGATCGCGAGCAATGTCCACCATCGGCGCAAACGTCCAGTGAATTCCCGCCGCCGTCGCCTCGCGTGCGGCAGCGCGCGCTGCCTGCTGCACAAGCTCGGGATTCCATGTTGCTGCTTCTGCCAGCGGAATCGGGAACGTCGTTCGAAATCCGTGAATCACATCAAGCCCAAAGATGAGGGGGATGCCGAGGCGTGATTCTTCTACTGCAATCTTTTGCAAGCGGCGAGTGCGTTCTGCTCCAACCACTCCAAGATAGGAACCCACTCTGCCCTCACGCAGCATCCGTACATCGTCCGGGCGAATCGTGCCTGTTGAATGATCGTAGCCACCCACGCGTTGGTTGAGCTGGCCCAATTTTTCTTCGAGGGTCATGAGACTGATCAGCGAATCAATCCGCCGCTCGATCAGCGGATCGAGAGAACGAAAATGCTGTGCTCCGCTCGCCGTGAAGCAGGCTGCGGTTGCCACAATGAGAAGAAGAATCTTGCGCATGTGTATAAGCGTGAATATCAATGTTTCAGAAGACTCAACCCTTCGAGCACTTCGCTGCGCGGCAGGCCGCCTGCTTCGAGTGCTGCATCGGGGTGTTGGAGAAGACGTTCGTAGAAATCAAGCCCGCGATCTTTGTACTCATCACTGATGTCGATCAACTCAAACAAAATATCTTCCGCTTTGGCGAACTTGCCGATACGCTCATAGAACAGCATCAACGGTTCGAGTACCTCGCGCGTCATGTGCACATCCTGCAAGAACGTCACGCATTCTTCAATGCGCTTTGCATGATCGCTCTCGAGGGGGAACGGCGATTCGAGAAACGCAGCAAGCAAAAGGCTCAGGGCTTTGAGGCATACGTGAAGACTCTGCTCATCATGATGATCGAGGCGCTCGATCTCCGCCTCTTCCTTGAGAAGCACACCGAGCACATAGCATCGGGTGCTGCGCGTCTCCGGGTCCGTACCGATGAGATTCGCCAACTGCTCTACAGAAAAACGCCGAACGAAATCGGGATTGACGCCCAACAGCGATCGGTAGGCGGCTTCGAGTTCCTTCCTCGCAAAACGAAACTCGTGCGCTTTCTTATGCTGGAGAACACGTACCAGCACTTTCACAAGCTGGTCAATCATCCGCATAAGATAATCACGTGTAATCATTGCCGTACCGTGCGGCGTTGGTCATGCGTTGAGCATCAAAACACATTCTGCTCGCGATTCGGCAGGGTTCAGTCCCCGACACGCTCCGAAGCATACGCGAGGAGATTGATGAAATACCGCTGCACCACCGGGTCGGGGCGACGTGCAAACAGTTGCTCGGTACCCGTGGTTGACGTGAGCCTCCCGCGCACCTGCAAGCGCGACACGATCACTCTTCCCTTGTCCATCGGCACCTCAAAGACAGCCGGCACGGCCAAGCCTAAACCACACCGGGCAAGCACGTGCATCGGGCGTGTCGGCGTAACATCATGCTGCGAGACCACCTCTCCGCCATAGCCGCCGTTGAACATCTTGAGATGATCGGGCAGAATGCCCTGCCACAGCGGATGCGTTTGATCCTCGGCAAACACATACGAGTCATAGCCGCCCCTGTCCTTATCCTCTCGCTTGCAGATGTGCAGATCAAGTCCCAACGCGACGCTGATGGTTTCGCGGTCACGCACGCCCCACTCGGGTTCGATGATGACGATGGTCTTGCCCGCTTGGAGGAACTTTGTCGCCGCGCCGAGGCGCGATTGATACTCCGAACTGAACAGCTTTCCCTCGCCAACGAGCAGAACGCTCGCCCCTTTCGTGTTTATGTCGCTGATCGAGCAAACACCGACATCATGGCCGGCAAGAAACTCGACCATCTCGTCATCGGCACCGAGCACGGCAACGAAGCGTTCCTTCAGCAGCCGCGGCGCCGATGGGCGTGCACAGACGAATGCAGGCTTCTCCGAGTACGCAATCAGGCGCTCATCTTGGAGAATTTCTGCCCGAACAACGTAACTGCCAACCCGTGGAGGCATCGGCAGCGTCACGGCAACGCGCACGGACTCTGCCGCCGCGACGGTAATGGCTTGCTTCATTTCGTACAACCATTCGCCTGATGCATTCACCAGCCCACACCGCAGCGTGCCGGATTGCGCCTCCGGCTCATCGTTGAAGACGAACACGCGCACCGTCCGCAACTCGGAGGGGAAGAAATGTCGATCCCACAACTCGATGCTCACGCCGAACGGACTGAAGGCATTCTTGAGCGCGGCAAGGATCGGCTTTGGCTGTAGCGATGCAATGTTACCGACGAACCAGTGCGCTGTCGGTCCGGCGTTGTTGCTGAGGTACACGAACGGCTGAATCGCATCCACGCGCATCCGGCGGAACAGCTCGACCAGCTCGGTCACGAGATACGATTGGTGCGCAATCGCCTGTTCTTTCGTCCAGCAAGGACCCAGCCAGCGCTCGATCACACCGCTCATGAGCGACGAGGGATTGAAATCCTTGTCCAGCCACCACCAGCAGAACTCATTGAGCATCGTCGGCTTCAACGAGTGCTCGATCTCGGCAAGCGAGCGGGTGAAGCCGAACTTCCTGTCGTTCAAGACCGGACCGAGTGAGTAGATGTACGGATGTTCCTCAACAACATCAACCGGCTCCCACGGGCGGGTGGGGTCGAGTTTCTTCATCGCGGGCACAATCTCCTTCTGCACGATGTCGTCCGTGCATTCATTGAGTGCATCCCAGATGATGATGCTCGGGTGATGCCCGTTGTCCTGCAGCCAGCGCGTAAACTCCTTCATCGTCTGCTCTTTCGAGCCGCTCGTCGTCCAGAACATCCACTCATCCTGCAGCAGCATGCCGTACTCATCGGCGATGTCGTACCACCGGTTGTACACGTGGCCAAGGTGACACCGGAAGAAATTGAAGTTGTGTGCCTTCGGGATATCGATCAACACCTTCTTCACCCATTCGAGATTCCACGGCAGCGGGCCGCGATCGGAATCCGACAGAAACCGATGAAAGGCAATGTTGCCGCCGCGGAGCAAAATCTTTCTGCCGTTCAGGATAAAATCGCCGTCGTGTATCCTGAATTCACGCATGCCGAAGACCTGAACGCACGAGTCCCCTTCCGGGGCAGAACCCACGATTTCGGATTCAAGTTCATAAAGGAATGGCGAGTCAGGAGACCACAGGTGCACCCCGTCAATCGGGTGATAGAAGACTGCTGCTGCCGTGTTGTTCGGCGTGAGCGTGAGATTCTGCTCTTGTGGTGTGCTGACAGGTTTGCCGCTTCTCTTTTCTCGAACAATAGTCGAAAGGACAACGGTCGCAGGATGTTCTGAACGATTTTCGACCGTCACTCTCGCTTCGACTGTCGCGGTTTGGATGTGCGGAATCACCTGCACGAGCTTGATGCGCGGGTTGCCGCACTGCGTCAGGTACACATCCCCCCACATGCCGGGAATCCATTCGGTACGCTCCTGATCGTTGCCGACAGCGCTGTGCGGCGGGAGATGTTCTCGGCACCCCACGCGCACGATCAGTTCGTTGACTCCAGGTTTCAGCGCAGCCCGCGCATCGTATTCCTGCGAGGTGTAGCAGGCAATGTCACCGCCGAGATACGTGCCGTTCAACCACACTTCCGTTCCGAACATCGCCTGCTCGATCACGACGAAGGCACACTCCCGCAGCGAAGGAATGTCGAACGTTGTGCGGTACCAGAAGTACGAAAACTCCTGCCACCGGCAGCGCGGCTCGGCACAATCAACCACCGACGGCACCACGATCGTGTGGTCCCACGACGTCGGCAGGGCGTCGTTCGTCGTCGGTTGAAAAAACCAGATGCCGTTCAGCAGATATTTCCTACGACGAGCGCGTGTTTCCATCGCCTCAGTATGTCAGAACAAATGTTACGGGGACGCGTTGGATAACGACTTCGTTTCTGCTGTTCACTTTCAGTCTCTTCTTCCCAATCGCCGCAGAAACGATCGGGCGTGAGAGGGGGGACTTGAGGACGATCTTGCCGGGCGGGATGGTAATACCGGCGCCGATCGTGACGACCACCGCACTGCCGTTCATCTTCATCGTGTACGTCAGCGGCCCGTAGTACGTCGGCAGAGCTTCGACGCGTACGCCGGTTGAATCCTTCACCCATTCATCGGCGATGCCTGCACCGACCACGAGCGCCGCATCCCGTTCTCGTTCGTAGACGAACATCGCGCGCACAGAGCGGATGAAATCCGAGCCGCACCAGGTATGGGGCAGGTCGCCGATGAACTTCGGCGCAAGGGGATCGCGATGCACCACTTCGCCCCACTGATTCCACGCCGCAGGACGGCGATCGTTCATGAAGAACTGCAGTGCTTCGTGCGCCCGCTGCTTCTGATCGAGATAGACGAACGTACCGATAACGCGGTTCTCATACGGCGTGTAGTCTTTCCACGCAACGGCGCCATCTCTTCTCTTCTTGAAGTACTCGTAGTACCGATCGAACGTGTTGTGAAGCTGCGGCTCCGGAATGAAGCCGAGTTCGTTGGCCGGGTGCACGCCGATCGTCGTCGAGGTTGCATCGAAATCGCCCAGCTCCACGCAACCGGGAATGTAGTCAATCCCTTTGATGCTGATGGCAAGGCGCATCGAGTTGTACAGGTCCTTGCGAAAGTCGTCACGCTCGGCGGCAAACTCCGACGCGAGGGTTTTCTCACCGAGAATGGTCGCGATCGCTGTCGCGTCCTTCAACCCGCGCAGAACAAAGAAGTCGTCCCAATAGGAATGGCGCGGCACATCCCAGTAGCCTTCATGACTGATGGATTCGGGAACAAGTCCGTAACACGCTCGCTGCTCCGGCGTGCCGCTCTTGTACAGGTCGGTCTTCCGTTCCGCCCTGAGCGCTTGGATGAAGCGCACCGTCTTGACGACATGATCGAATTTCGTTCGCAGCCATGCCGTGTCTTTCGTGAAGTTGAAGTACTGCATCACGGCATAAATGAATTGTCCGTGACTATCGTGTTCGTTGGTGGGATCGGCGCCGCGCTGATCAACCACACACGGCATCTTTCCGTTCAGAAACTGATACTGCGCGTACCAATCGATGAACTGCCGCACCTCGTCCTTCACGCCCATCTCCAACAACGCCGTTGATGTCAACGAGCCGTCGCGTATCCACGAACGCTCGTAGCTGCGCGAGCCGGGTTGAATTCCTGCACCATCACGGTTGATAAAGATGTACGCAAGATTCGATTTGATCGTGTTGATGATGGGTTGTGCAAAGCCCGGAAGCGTGATACGAACCTGATCGAGTTTCGCTTTCCAGGCCGCAACGGTCGCTTCGTGTGCCAGGCCGACGTAAATGTCGGCGCTGGGACCCATGTTCGGCGTCGGACTTCCGCGCCAGGCATGGAACGGTACGACGACGTGAAATGACTGCGGAAGTGTCGAGAGTACGCTGAAATCATACGCGAGCGCAGCGGAAGCGAACCCGCGCGGATCGGTCACGCCCTGCGCCTGCGGCAGCGATCCGTGTTGCAGATACTCGATGATCTCGCCGCTGTCGAAGCCTGTCGCACCAAACGCCGTCGGCTGCGACACGGGAATGACGATCTTGTTCTGCACATGCAGTACGCCGTTCTCGCTGCGGATGCTGTCGATTCTCGTCGCGCCGCCAACCTGGTTCAGCCATTGCCACGGCGGATTGACCTGAAACGGGCGCAGCGCGACGAACAGCTTTCCCTTCTGCGGAGTACCGCCGGTGTTCTCCAACGTGTATGTCACGATCAGGAGCGAATTGCCTTCGGCGCCCGCCGCAAAAGCGCGCACGGTCAACCTCAGCGTTCCGTACTTCCACGTCACGCTCGGAATCGGCAGGTACCCGTCCAGCAACGTTTGTTCTCGTTCGACATCATTCCAGGTAATCAACTTGTTGTCGAGATACAGAAACGGCTCGAGCGAGAAGCCGAGCTGATCCACTTCGACCGCGCCCAATTCGTTGAGAAGCGCTTCTTTCCGGTCGCCGTTGACACCCACGATCGTCCAGTACGTTTGCTCCTTCAAAAAGTAGCGAGGAAACCATCCTCGCGGCGATTCCTGCGCGAGCGCGGTGAAGAACTCGTTCGGTGATTGCGAGAACTCCGGCCCTTTCACCTCCATGCGCCGGATGGCGTAGCCTTTTCCGGCTGCACTTTTCGTGAACGCGATCCGCAGCACCCGAGCATTCTGTTCGGGCAGATAGATGTAGTCGCGCCCACCGTTGCCGCCGCTCACGGCGTACGCCCTCGTCCAGTCCTTACCGTCATCGGACAGCAACACGCTGTACTCGGTTGCAAAGAGCGTGGAATCCCAGTCGATCACCACGCCGCCGATTTCCTTCGCGTAGTTGAAGTTGATGGAGAGCCATTCCTGTTCGTTGTTTCCGCTCCAGTTTGTGAGGCGTGTGCCCTTTGCATCCATCAGCGGCTCTCCCCCTTTTGCAAGTGAGGAGGCGTCGAATTCCGCGCGTGCCGTTTCTGCAAGAGCATCGTCGATGGGTTCGAACCGAAAGCTGTCGAGAAAAACCTTCCCTTTGCCGCCTGTTCCCGACGAGACGACGAACTCGATGCTTTTCACACGTGTGATGGGCACATTGCCGGAAGGACCCCATCCAAAACTCAAATGGCGTTTCTTGATACGCTGCTTCGTCCACGCAGTCGGAAAGCTCACGCTTAATTTCTTGATCCACCAGACATTGCCGAGTGAGTCGAGAAGTTTGAACTCAAAATTGTTCACCGGCGCCTCAGCACGCAGATCGAACGTGAACTGATAATTGGCAGGCAGATCCAGCGCAAAATCTTTCTGGGCAATCGCATAGCCGTAGGCTCCCGTCAGGTCGAACTCCATCACCATCGCTTTCCCCGTCTTGCCCTCCCCTTGCGAAAGAGACAGCCCCGCACCCTCGGAGGTAATGGCACGCCAGCCTTCAAGTGACTCGAACGTGTCGAGAACAAGCGGTTGAGCATGAAGAAGATTCACCGCTGCCATGACTGCGAGAAGGAGCGTGCAAACGACGTAACGGCTGCGTTGTTGGGTGGACTCTGCTGTGTGCATGTTCATGTGTCGAGAATGATTCGTGATAACGCGACGGCGTTTGCCTCTCTCATTTCCTCTCCAACCATCCTCCTGTAAATCCCGCCTTCTTCAATCCGTCAACGATGTACCGATTCTTCTTCATCACCTCCCACACAAACCCGCTGCGAAAGTTCTCGACCATCAGAACAATCGGTCCCTGATCAATGCCGAGATAATCCTTGTCGAACCAGCCGTGCGGTGTTGCAGGAGTGATGAAGGTAGGATTGAACGCATCGAGGAAGCCGTACTTCGTCCAGAGCCTGTCGCCGTACTTATTCCGCATCGCTTTCACCGCGCGGATGGCGATTTCGGGTGCGAACGGGATGCATCCTGCGGCTGCATACGGAGCAATCGTGCCGTCGTCAACTTCTTCCTCGGCCCCCGTTCCGCGGGCAGAGTACGAACGAAACCGTCGTTCGATGCCATTGACCACAAACGATGTATCCTTGGGACCATCGCACGCACTCAACCCCCAGATGGAATCGGAGTAGTCCAACCACCGATGGGGATTTGCGATGGCGTAGGTTTGGTGGACGTAACACGCGCGACGCGAATTCTCAAAATAGTCAATCCCCTGTTTGCGCATGAACGCATCGCGAATGCCCCGGAAATCAATCCAGGCCTGCGAAAACTGATGCCCGAACAGGGGCATGAAATTCACAAGCGTCTGCCCGTAGTGTTCTTTCCAGACATAACGCTCGGTGAACACCTCCCACACCGACGGCGGAACAGGATGCGTCGGCGAGCCGAGTGCAAGCACGTAGAGAATCATCGCTTCGGTGTAGCCGAACCAATGCCACTTGTGGAAGCCATGTTCCGGCGTCCACCCCATGGCAATACCGCGGGTACCGCCCATCGCCCACTGCCAATCGACGCGACGGTAGAGCGAATCGGCAAGCGCACGAATCTCACGTTCGGCGCTACTGTGCTCATCGAAGTACGTCTGCGCAAAGAGAACGCCCGCCATCAGCAACCCGGTGTCGATCGTGGAAAGCTCGCAGTTCCACTCCCGCAATCCGGACTCCTTCTTCAGAAAGTGGTAGAAGAACCCCTTGTAGCCCGCGCTGCGGACGGGATCGGTTGACTGCGGAAGATTCCAGAAAAAGCGCAGCGTGTTGAGCGTTCGCGCAACGGCTTCGTCACGCGTGATCATCTTGCGCTCGACCGCGATCGGGTAGGTGGTGAGTGCAAAGCCGACCGCGGCGATGCTCGACGGCGACCATTCTGCGGGCCAACGGTCGGGGGTCAATCCTGTTTCTCGCGGCGTCACATCGAGAAACCACTGGATCGTCCGCTGATGCAGCGTGTCGAGAAACGGGTCCCACTGTTTCTTCGGCTGATCGGCACACGCGGTGAGCGGCAGTGAGAGAAAAGCGAAAAGGATGAATCGCTTCATGATGGGGCTGAGACTATTTGAGAAGGACCATGCGCCTGGTTTGCGTAGAGGAACCCGCCGTCAATCGGTAGTAGTACACGCCGCTGGAGAGATGCGAAGCATCGAAGCTGACTGTATGCTCGCCTGCTTGTTTCACATCATCAACCAACGTCGCGACTTCTCGCCCCAACACATCGAACACTCTCAGCGTCACATGCCCCGAACCTTGAAGCCTGAACCTAATGTTCGTACTCGGATTGAACGGGTTGGGAATGTTTTGCTCCAGCCTGAATACATTCGGTTCTGCCGTCTTTTCCTTTACGCTCACAATCGGCGTAAACCCTGCCCGCTGCAAGCCGAGCTGGACGTTGGGATTGGACATGAAGCGCTGCCACACGCGCCCCGTCCGATAGTTTTCGATCATGATGATCATCGGCCCCTGATCAATACCGATAATCCACGGGTCCCACCAGTTGACGTTGAGATTGAAAGCATCGCGAAATCCGTACTGCGTCCAGAGCTGCGGCCGGTAGTGTTCCCACATCGTGCGTGCAACGCGGATGCACTCGTCGGGCGCAAACGGGATCGAACTGATCGGCGCGGTCGGGGTAATCGTGCCGTCGTCGTTCTGCGCCGGGGGCGCGCCGCGCGCACGGTAGCCCGTCGGCGTGTCGCTTGCCGTAATGCCCCACAGCGAGTCACTGTAGCCCGCATGTCCGTACGGGTTGGCGATCGAATACGCACGCTGCGCAAGCGTTGCGCGGCGCGAGTTCTCGAAATACGTCAACCCATGCTGCGCCATGTAGTATTCGTTGATGTTCCGAAAATCAATCCAGCAATGCGAATACTGATGCCCGAACAGCGGCGGAAAAATGATGTACGAGTAGCCGTAGTACGAGCCGGGCGTGTACCCCTGCGTCCATGCCTGCCATGCGAGATAATCAACCGGATGCGTGGGTGAACCCAGCGCAAGAATGTACATGATCGTCGCCTCGTTGTACCCAATCCATTCCGCGCGGATGAAACCCGTCTCGGGCGTCCAGCCCATCAAAATGCCCGGATTGTAGTTCCGCATCAGATTCCAATTCATGCGCGCGTAAATCGAATCAGCGAGCGCACGAATCCGCGTCTCAACAGAATCCGTCCCGTCGAAAAACTGGCGTGCATCGATAATGCCGGCCAGCAGCAAGCCCGTATCAATGGTGGAGAGCTCGGAGGTCCACGTCCGCGTTGCCGTGTTCATGTCGAGGAAGTGGTAGAACAAGCCCCAGTTGCCGATGTAGCCGCTGGTGCCGCCGCCTTGCGGTCCCGTCCAGAATGTGTTCAGCGTCGTCAGCACGCGATCCCGCGCCGCCTCGCGCGTCACCCACCCGTGATCAACGCCGATGCAAATGGCACTCAGACCAAACCCCACCGCCGCGATGCTGCACGGCGCGTCCATCGGCCCACGATCTTTGATCAATCCGTTCGCGGGATTTGCCTGCTCCCAAAAATACCGAAACGCAGTGTGCTGGATGGTATCGAGAAGTGCATCGGTTGTAATTTGCGCGGACGAAGGAACCGACGCCGCCAACGCCATCAAAAGGAAGAAAACCGTTCGCCGCATGGTATTCTCTTTCTCATCATCGTGATTGATACGCGCAACCCACTTTTCTTTCACTGTTGGATGTTGGGCGTTCCGGCGCTAAACGCTTCGCAGCGCCGTCGGCGCCCTCCGGGGTACGGCCGCCTTCGGCGGCCTCCCGTGCCGCCCGAACAGCGGCGGCACCAAGCCCTCCGGGCGCCTAACGCATCATCCTCAACCCGCAGTACAGAATTCTCGCCGGCTGCTGCATGCCGAAACCTACACAGCATTGCCCATCACCGCCACCACCGTGTGCGTCGTGCCGGGGTCAAACTGCGGCGCACGTTTTTCCCGCGGACCCTTCGTCTCGCAATGGCGAACGCCGTCCACCCACAACTCCTTCACACCGCATTCCACACCATCGGGATTGCGAACCTCGATCTCGTACACCGCGCCGCGAAACACGCGATGGACCTTGAACCCGGCCCATGATCGGGGAATGCATGGGTCGATCAGGAGTCCGTCGAACGTCGGCCGAATGCCGAGAATCCACTCCACCCCCACTTTGAACAGCCACGCAGCCGAACCTGAGTACCACGTCCACCCCCCGCGACCGAAAAAGGCGGAGTCCGGCCCCTCGATGTTGCCTGCGGTAACGTACGGCTCCGCGCAATAGCGATCGGGCTGCTTGCCGCGATTGATGGGATTGAGCTTGCAGTACACGCGGTAGGCCGCCTCGCCGCGCCCGAGCATCGCTTCGGCAATCACCGTCCACGTCGCCCCGTGCGTGTACACGCCGCCGTTCTCGCGCATGCCGGGACTGTAACGCGTCAGATAGCCGATGTACCTGTCCGGCGTTTTGTAGGCAGGAGCAAGCAGCAGCGGGCCGATCTCGGATTCCAGGTTCTGCTCCACAACATCCATCACCTGCCGCGCGCGTTCATCACCGGCAACGCCGGCAATCACCGCCCACGTCTGCGGATTGAGCCAGAGAGAACCTTCGGCGTTCTCCTTGCTGCCGATCTTCTCACCCGAATCCTTCGTCGCGCCGTAATAGTACTCGCCATCCCAACCGATCGTATTCAAGTTGTCGCGAAGCTGCCGCGCGCGATCGTCGTAGCGCGTGGCTCGTTCGTGATCGTTCACGCGCCGAGCGATTGCCGCGAAATCCAACAGAATGCGATGAAGAAAATGGCCGAGCCAGATGGACTCCCCCTTCATCTCCAACCCCACAGCACTCAAGCCGTCATTCCAATCTCCCCCGCCGATGAGCGGAAGGCCACGCGGACTGAACCGCTCCAGCGCGCGATCGATCGCGCGGCAGCAGTGATCGTACAGCGTCGCAGGCGCCGCCTCGTCCACAAACGGCTCCGTCTCCTCGAGCGCGGCAACGTCGTTCGTCTCCTGCAGGTATGCCTGCATCACGAACGGCAGCCACAGGAGGTTGTCGGAGATCTGGTTGCGCAAGCCGATTTCCGTGATCGGGTGCCACCAGTGATACACGCCTCCGTCGGCAAACTGATGCCGCGCATGCAGGCGAATCTGCTGCTTCGTGCGCGGCGGATCAATCACCAACCACAATTGACTATCCTGCAACTGATCGCGAAAACCGAACGCTCCGCCCGTCTGGTAATATGCCGTTCTCCCCCACATTCGTCCGGAGATTGCCTGATACTTCAGCCACGTGTTGGTCATGATATTCATCGCCGCATCCGGCGTCTCGACCGTCATCGTGGAGAGCCGACGCCTCCACTGCTCGTGCACCTCCTCCAGCGCGGCTTCCACTTCGTCCATCGAGCGGTACCGCGCGATGATGTCGTGGGCCTGCTCGCGCGAGTCGGCACAGCCGAGCGTGTACACCACCGTACGCTCTTCTTTCGGTCGAAGCGTGATATGATGATGCAAGCTGGCAATCGGGTCGAGCCAGTTGCCGGTGCGTCGCTTCAGCGTTCGAGCGAAGACCGACGCCGGGCGCGCGACGCTCCCGTACATGCCGAGGAACGTCTCTTTGTCCGCATCATACGACGTGGGTTTGAGGTTGGAAGAATGGAATGCAACATAGGGCCAATCCGTGTTCCAATGCCCGCGTTCGGTCGGCACTTCCCACAAGCGCTTTGTTGCGACGAGCGCATGCGCTGTTGCATTGTACTCCGTCTTGGTAAAGGATTTGTGAAATTCCCGATGCCAGTCGGGTGCCTGTCCGAGACCCCATTCGAGGTAGGTGAAGAGATCGAGTGTTCTTTTCTTGCGCGAACGATTGACAATGCGCAAGCGCCAGATCTCTACCGGCTCGTCATTGGGAACAAAGAGCAGCAGTTCGGTTTCGATACCGAAGTTCGTCGCGATGATAACGCTGTAGCCGATGCCGTGACGGCATTCGTACGCTTCCGGTTCGCTGCACACCGGCTTCCAGCCCGCCGACCAGACATTGCCACTCTCATCGCGGAGGTAGAGGTACTTCCCCCACTCATCCTTCACCAGGTCTTGCGCCCATCGCGTCAGTCGGTTGAGCTGGGCGTGCGTGCGCCAACTGTAGCCGCTGCCGGTCTGCGAAACGGTGATACCGTAATCGCCGTTGCTGATGACGTTGATCCACGGCCGCGGGGTACGCGGTGTTCTGATGCAGTATTCGTTCCCGTCGTTTGCAAAAAAACCATACTTCGTGGTGAATCGTTTCAACGCGCGTTATCCTGTTGTTCGATCAATCAAAACTGAACGCCAAAGGTCAGCCTGTGGGTCTTGTCAAGGCGACCATGATCGGCCCACGCATAATCGAAGCTGAGGGCGTACGTTGTCATTCGGTAATTCACGCCTGCGCCGAGCGTGAGGCCGACTTCTGAATCCTGCAGGAAGAGATTCTGGTACCCTCCACGCAGACTGAACAGATCGAGGAACGTGTACTCCGCCCCTAAGCTGATGCTTTCGGTGTTGTCGCTGGGATGGTAGGCATCCACCACCAGGTGCAGCCGGTGATCCTCTCCGAATTGCAGCGGCAACCCAATGCCGACACGAAACAGCACCGGCAGCGGGAAGTCATCGGTGAACAACTCGGCCGGCAGACTGCCGTTGTCGCCATACTTCCTGGGATCTTGATCAAACTGAATGCGAAGATCACGGCCGTCGTACTTTGCGCGCGTGCCGAAGTTCGATAGACTTGCGCCGATGTGCAGCCCGTTCTCCGAGATCCGATAGATCGTCCCCACATTGAAACCGAAAGCGCTAAGCCCACTATGCCAGATGGTCTCGCGTATGTAGGAGACCTGAACACCCAACGAGAAGCGCTCGGAAATCTGTCTACCATAGCCAAGCCCGAATGCGAGGTTGGAGACCGTGTAGCGTTCTCCGGTACCCAGCGGTTGTTCCACTGTGCGCACATCAATCTCGCCCGAGTTCAGCGACGTCACGCTTGCATACAAATTGCCGAAGCTTCCCAATACTAACCCCAGCGCAGCATAGTCGTACGCAATATCGGCAAGCCAGTTGCTGTGCGTGAACTGCACGCTGTGAAACTGCTGAAGCCCGATAGCCGCGGGATTGTAATACGCCGCCTGCAACTCGCCGTACATGGTCGAGCCGGCATTGCCCATTGCAGCAATGCGCGCACTTGGCTCAATCATCAAAAACTGTCCGACACTCGTGCCCGTTTTCGACTGAGCGAAGAGGAAATGACCTGCTAAAACGGTGAGAAGGGTTATTGCGACTGTTCTCATACGTCACCTCGCTCACTTGATGATGGCAAACTTGCCGATGTGTGTCCCGACGCTGCCGGCATCCACATGAAAGATGTAGAGGCCCGGCGCAACATCGAGATTGTCCTTCGTGCGAAGATTCCACGCAACGTACCCTTCGGTCGAGCCATCGTGGTGCAACGTCTGCACAAGGTCTCCGCGCACGGTGTAGATGCGGATGGTACAGTTCTGAGGCAGTCCGCGGAACTCGATGCGCCGCTCTCCCCGTCCCGACACGGCAAACCGTTCCGGCTCAAAGCTCGCCGCGCCCACGTACGGGTTCGGCACCACATACGGGGACTCCTTGAACATCTGTTTCGCAAGATCGCCGGAAACAATCTCGCCCGTCGTTCTGAATGTGAACACGTCGCCAACTGTGAAGGGATAAAGCAACCGCATCTCGAACACGTCGCCTGCGGTCGGGGCAGTCAGCGTATCATTATCGTTGCTAATCTTGACGATCCACGTCTGTCTGTCGCGCCAGCCGAGCGTGTCGGGGCCTGTCAGTACGGCAATCGCCTCAGGGTTCTGCGGATTGGGACTGAGCGTGTTATCGCCGTTGAGATCCACAAAGCGACAGAGCAATCGTTGATCGCCGTGCGGAGTATGCGCAACCACACGGAACTTCACCGGACGGTAAAACCCATCGAACAACCAGATGGCACTGTCAATCGGGACATTCGAGAAGGTAATCGTCAGGTCGTACGGGAACCCTTCTCGCCGGAAATTGATCGGCATCGCGCTGTTGTACTCAACCGAAAGTCGTACATTCGTGTGACTGGTCGGCGTAAATCCCGTGCGATTGGTGTCCACCACGACCGTCGGCAGTGTCTTGATCACGGGTTGAATGCCGGCGCCTACCAGTCCCGTTCCCAGCCCATCAAAATCATTGGCGGTGCGGAAGAGAACCTGCCCCGTCGTCGAGTCAATCAGGTTGTAGGAGTTGGCATGAACTTCGTCATCGAGCGCGTTGAATGTGATTTTGAAAACGTGATTATCCGGCACTTGTTTGGAATCGAGCACGCGTACCTGGACACTCCCCGTCCCGATGCCCGATACGCGCTCAACGTTCGAAGTTGAGGCGGGCGTGTATCCCAGCGCTTTCGGGTTGGGGCGTGCGGCAACGACATTGATGGGAAGGATGGTGCCGCCGCGCGGCGTGCGCGACACGGCGATGGAATTCTCCGACGGATAGAACGTAAACTGCTCGCCCGAGCGATCAATGATGCTCGGCCCGTAGTCATACGCACACACGGCGTAATAATACTGCTGCCCGTTGACGACCGAGGTGTCCGTCCACGTGTGCGTGATGCCGGTTTCGCTGCCGAGATAGTACGCTACACCCTCGACGGTGATTTGAGAATAGCCGCGGATGCCGTTCTTGAGATCGAATTGTGCAAGCGGCTTGCCGTTGTTCGGGAAGGTATTGCCGCGGCCCGAAACGATAATGCGCGGGTCACGGAAGTCCGGGTCGGTGGAACGATAGATGCGATATCCTTCGAAGTCTAGAATCCCTAACACCGGATCTGCCGTGCGTTCGGCAACGTCATCCCACGTCAGGCGAACATAGCCATCGCCAACCTCGGCTTGGACTTTCGGAGGAGGCGGAGGTGTCGCAAACTGGTAGTTGGCGTTGTAGATGGCCTGCACAACACGGATAGTGTTGCGCAGTTCCTCGAGGTCTTCGCCTGCAGCAAGGGCAAGGCTGAACCGTTCTGTTCGGCCCGACCGAAGTGTAAACGGACCTGAAGCAAAGAGGAATCCGATGTTCAGATTCTCGACAACGGCAGTATCGAAGCGAGCACCAACGTTGGGATTGGTCCACATGTTGAAGAGAGCCTGCGGCCAGTTGCGCGGGGCGCGCATGAAGAACACGACGTCATCAATCGCGCGGGTTATGCGGTTCATCTTGAACCCCGTCAAACCAATCTGGTCGGATTCGTCTTTATCGGTTTTGTCGAACCGCGGCTCGCCGCTGGTGGGCATGCCGTCGCCTTCGCCCGGATCATTCGTGTTGGGTACGCCATCCTCGCCCACATCATCGGAAATCGCCAGCCAATCCATATCCTCGTCTCCGGTCCACCACCGCGCGGCCTTGTATGCGGGGCGATTGGTGATGGCGCCGTAGAAGCGTTGGAACTTTGCCGTGTCATAGTTGGCCACAAGGTAGCCCATGATTGCCGATTGGCCGACGATAAGCGTGCCCGGACCGCTATCGCGTTTCTCGTCCGTAATGCCATCCTCATCGTTATCCTGAAAGTCGAACGGCTTGCCCGGAGTTTCCAGGTAGGCGTAGCCAAGATAGCCCGTGGGGGCGCACGTGTTGGTGAGACTTCTTCCGTGCCCGTACGTATCCCACGTGTACACGAGATTCAGTCCCGAGGAACGATCGAAGTACGCATTGTCGTCATCGGACTCCGGAACGGGATCGCATCCGATGGCAGAGCCGCCGACTCCGGAATCCATATACAAACCAAAGATGATGTTCTCCGGCTTGCCAGGTTCGGGATAGCTCACCGTCCCTTCGTTGGTAATGTCATAGTGCCAGAAGATGACATTACCGGATTGAGGATTAGCCCACTGAAAGCCGCGCACTTCAACGCGCAGCGCAAGGCCGTTGCGCGTCGAGTCACGAACATCAGGATAGAAATTCCACTTGTCGTAGTAATCATCATCCATCACCCAAAAACTTTCCTGATCGGCTGCGGGCTGTTTGCCGAAATAACCGTTCCAGTATCCGTTCCATGTCGCATCCTTATCGGGCCAGGTGTCGGGCCACGTACGAGGATCGTTGCTGATGGCGGGCGAGCGTCCACGATTGATCAAAGGATCGGCCTGGAAGTAGCCCGGGCGCGGTTCGTAGCGCATGTCGCGTGCGAAATACGGACTCTGCTCCTGCCGCTCACGATAACCGGTTTCCATAATGTAAAAGGAATCCGTGGGCGTGATGTGAATCTTTGCCAGCACGAACGGCGTGATGCCGTCGCTGTAGTTCAAGCCGCTGCCTTTGGGCACTTCCACGGAATGAAACACACTCAGGTCAACATTGATGGGATCGCGCGGGTAATCTCCCACCATACCGTAATTCCAGAAGATCGTGCGGATGTTGTTCGCATCGTGAAAGCCCGAGCGTTCCGCGTCGGATCGGCCGCGCCGATCGGGCGGCACCGGCGGCTGCAGTTGTGCCAAAAGCGTGAACGTCGGCACCAGCAGCAGTGCACACACGAAGGAATAACGCAGGTAAGTCATAGGCTGATCTCCCATCTCTCAAAACGCTGAGTTCATGGATATGCCGATTTCATACCGCCGCGGCGGATAAAACCGCGTCGGGTCGGCAAGCCGGTTGCGATCCTTCGCCGGCGTCGTCGAGTACGTCGGGCTGCCCGTTGAAGCAAAAACGTCGCCGTTGAAGTACGTCGCATCGAACAGATTGAACACACGCGCAAACAGACTCATGCTCAGACCGAACAGCGAGAAATATTTTTCCGCGCGCAGATCAACCAATAATCCGTTAGGCTTGCGGCCGGAATTTTTTTCGATCGCAGCGCCGAAACCCGAACCGATTTCCGGCGTGTACGGCTGTCCGCTGCCGAAGCGGACGATGGTGGCAAGCGAGTAGTTTTCCGCTTCAGCAAGCTGGACAGTCAGATTCAACGTGTGGCGCTGATCCCAGTTCAGCGGCACCTGACGCGGTCGAGGGTCTTCCCCTGCCTGCGCACGGACGGCCGTTTCATTCGGGTCGCTGGAGTTTCCCTGCGCCATCTGCCAGGTATAATCCAGCGTCGAACTCACGATGCCGACCTGCCGTTGCACCAGCGAGATCGTAAATCCCATCACATTACCAAAATCAATGTTCGTTAGCCGCGCATACTCGGCGTTGTTATAGGTTTCGACGAATTCTACACCCAGCAGGTCGCGTATATCTTTGTAAAAGAGATTGAGATTCAGTCCCAGGAAATCGGTGATGGCGTGCTTGTAGCCGAACTCATATTGCACCGTTCGTTCGGGCTTGATATCGGGATTGCCGAGCACGCCGTAGTTCGACGTACCCGCCTGGATGCGCTCAAGGATCGTGTAGTTCGAGTTCCTGAAGATATCGCCCAGCGGCGGAAATTGATAGAAGTGACCGTACGAGAAAAAGATGGATGAGGTTGTGGTGATGGGGTATGAAATCCCGATGCGCGGCGCATACGTCACTTTTTTCGTCGTTCGTCGCGGCACCGACGTTGGTGCGCCCTGAATAGCGTTGGCCGGATTCTTCAGATCGCTCGGCAAAAATCCGCGAGCATCAAACAACTCGAAACGAACACCGGCGCGAATGGTGAGGTCATTCCACTCGACCTGATCCTGAGCGTAGGCGGAAAGCGCAATGGGCTTGTAGGTCTGAATGCCCGGATAGTCCGGAGGCGCATCGATGTAGCGAAAGAGCGAGTCGCCCTTGTACGTCAGCGTGCCGGCAGTCCCGAACTGGACCTGCGACGTTTGAAACTCCAGGCCCACCTTCACCTGATGCTCGCGCGTGACCTGACTGGTGAGCGAGCCTTTCGCAACAAACGCGTTTGTCTTCTGGCGGAAGCGGGTGAAATCAACGCCCGCAACGATAGCTCCGAACTCGTAATCCTGCAAGCCGCGACTGGCCCCCGCATAGTCATAACGAGGATCAAAGAAATCCTCAAACACCCAATCCTTGTAGTCGAAGTAGTTCTGTCGGAGATTGATGTTGTAGAACGTACTGGGCGAAAGCGAATGAGTCCAGTCCAGCCCATGCACGAACGACACGGTCTTTTGTTTGGATTTTGCGTCGGGATTGAAACGATAGGCAAAGGCGTTGGCCATGTTTCGTCCTTCAAGAAAATTGAAGAGAGCCTGATAGCTGATCTCGACGCCCGGCAGCGAACGATTCGTGATCTTCGCAAGTCCCGACCATTCGCGTGTGTAACTCATTGCCACTTGCTTGCGGTCGCCGTTGGGCGAGCCTAACCAGCGGTTGGGGTCAGCAAGCCCGTTCGTGTCCAGCGAATTAAAGCGCCGTTCGCCGTAAAGGTAGTCATCAAACACATAGCGGCGCCCGTTGAAGAGGAAGAACGTCTGCGGCAATCCCGTCGGACCGCTGACGCTGAGCTGGTAGTTTTGCAGCGATGCAGGGTGAGTTTGATAGACAAGGTTTCGCACGCCGCCGCCGGCAAAGAGAAAATCGCCGGCCAGCACTTCCGCATTCCACGCAAAGTTCTCTCCGCCGCTCTTCAACACGGTGTTGACCACGCCGCTCATCGCCTGACCGTATTCGGCGTCGAATGTTCCGGTAATTACCTGCACTTCTTGAATCAACGAACGATCAATCTTGATGGAGGACTTGTTATCGTACGAGTTGTTGACCGACACGCCGTTGACCTGATACTGCACCTCGCCGATGCGTCCTCCACGAAAGTGGCCATCCACAACGCCAGCCTGCAGGTTCACGATATCCTGAAGTTCCTGCACCGGCAGCGATCGAATCTCCTTGTCGGTGACGGTGGCAATCGTACTCGTCAGATTGATGTCAACGACGGGTCGCCGCGCCGTAACAACGACGGCTTCGGTAGCAATGGCTTCCTCCTCGAGTGCCGCATCCAACTTTGTCGTATTGTTGACGGTAATCTGTACATCGCGCACCGTCATGGACCTGTACCCGACAAGTCGGAACTGAACACTATAACTGCCGGGTGGAATGTTGATGATGGAATAGTAGCCCTCGACGTCCGCAACGCCGCCGAGTGTCGTCCCGAGAATGACAATGTTGGCGCTGGGCAAGGGTTCCTTGTTCTTGTCCAGCACACGTCCGGCAAGTTTGCCGGTGGTGCCGCCGACGCTCGCATGCGTGAAGGACAGTAGCAGAGCGCCACTGAGCCAGAATAACCGCAGAGAAAGGTGGAAGGGTTTCATGATCGTTTCCCAAATCAAACAAACCGAGCTGCCTTCGCGCCGCTGGGACAGCTATGGCGACGACTGTAGTTTTGCAAACCAAATCGTGAAAAGCAACATGCTACCAAATTGCGCGGCGCCCCGGCCACGCTCGGTGAACTCCGGGGCGCTTGCGCACTACTGGTTACTTCAACAGCATCATCTTACCTGCAACGCTGGCATTCGTTGTCGCCATGCGCAGGCGATAGTGGTACACACCGGACGCTAAGTGCGAGGCATCGAAGCGAACCTCGTGCACACCGGGCTGCTGTGTGCCCAGTTGCTGCGTCGCCACGCGCTGGCCAAGGATGTTGAACACCTCCAACGTTACCTCGCTCATCTGCGGCAGAGAGAACTTGATGGTGGTCGAGGGGTTGAAGGGGTTCGGATAGTTGCCCAGCAACGCAAACTGCGCGGGGACAGCGGTTGGCTGGTCGTCCACGCTCACCGTGATGTTCGGATGCATATACGCCCAGAACGCGCCGTCGTTGAAACCGCCTTCACGCATGAACCACGTGCGCGTACCGTAGCTGCTGCTGGCGGCAGACCCGAACGAATCACCGTCGTACAGCATGGCGGCGACGAACAGCACGCCGTCACCACGCCCTGCAGGATAGCCCAGCGCCCGCAGATTGATCTTCATCTCGGCTGTCCAGCCCGAATCCGGCGACGCCCCTACGGTATCGATCGTCGTTCCACCTTTGAGCGCGATAGCTACCTGAACCTTCGTTCCCGCCGAATCCCACGCACCGGGATTTGGCGCGAGATCATCCTCGCGTGAAGTCTGCACGCTCGTACCCGAACCTCCGATCCTCGCCGTCAGAATGCGGGGGAACAAAACGTTGTCGGGATTGAACTGGTCGCGCTGACAGATCACCACCCGGAACCCGTCCCATCGGTCGGGAGTGGAACTCGGGAATGCCTGAACAAACTGATCGCTCACATCCACACCGATAAAGAGCGTGTCGTTCTTGTAGAAGTGCTTGAACGTAGCTAAGCTCGGCTCAACAACCGGAGCAGTACCTCCGTTCACCGACGGCTGGAACTGACCGCTGCGATACGGTGCCGTGCTCGGATACGAGTTCCGCAACGCTGTATTGCCAAACTGAATTGGTAACTGCCCGATGTTTGGCGCAGACCATACTGACTCTGTGAGACGTCCATCGATAACCGGAGAGGCATAGGTACCGGCACCAGGAACAATTCCTTCGGGTCCCACCACCGGCAGCGGATCGGTCAAGCCGACGCTGGGCCGCGCATAAACCCGCATGTGGTGATACGCCGAAGCATTCCCCCACGGGCATTGCAGCCATGCGCGCGTGCCCGATTGCCGAGTCGTATCAAGCGGCCACTGCCAGTCGGCGTCATAGATCGAGAGGCTGTACATCACGATGTCGCCGTTCGTGCCGCTCACATCATAGCCAAAGGTACGGAGGTTGATCTTGAACTCCATGATGTAGCTGGTGTCGTTGCCGGTGTCATTGTTCTGCACACCTTGCACGGTGGTTCCGGCAGCCCAGTAGCGTTGATTCAGCGAATCCGGACGCGGCGCATACGGAGAGCTGCCCCAGAAACCGAGATAGGCCGGCATGCGACCGGGTTGGTCGGCGAGGGTATCTGCCCACGGTTCCTTCACCCAACCGTAGAAGATCTCGCCCGCACCGACAGGCCGTGCAGTCTGCTGCTTCTGGCGAATGTTGGATAAGATCCCGTCGAACCTGTTGAACGGTCCGCCGCCGACAGATTTGTCTTCGATGCGAACACCAACATACAGGCTATCAGCCTTCACGAGAAATTTGATTGTGGCTTTCATCGAGTCGATCACCTGCTGGCGACCGTTTTCGAAGAACCAACCGCTTCCGGGAATCGGCAGCATGGCGGGGTTGCCATACTGAATCTTCACCGACTCTGCCGATGCCCACGCCGCTTCCGTGAGTCGTCCATCCACCGTCATGGTTTGGGTGGTGGTGCGAGCCCAGATCACGTCCGTTCGTGTCGTCTGCCCAAAGGTCACGGCCGCGACCAGAACGGAGGCAAGCATCATGAACAAGAGTTTCTTCATGACGTGTATCTCCTTGTGTTTGTGGATTGATGAGGGATTGGTACCGAACGCTCCGGGCGAGCAGCGATGCTCAGATCCCGAATGGATTGCTGCAACAACCGAACTGAAGAGAAGTTCCCGACAATCACCTCCTTTGCATGTGTGTTTGATTTATGATGTGGTGGATGTTGAGTTAGTACAACCGCAGGATTCTCGAAGACTGAGTTTGGTGGGAAGCACAACCTGCTGCTTGCGATGCGTGTTCTTGTGTCGCACGGCGTGCAGCAAGGTTTCGATTGCCTTCACGCCAAGTTGGTGAATGCCGACCTGCACGGAAGAAAGCGTCGGCGTCAGGAACGAAGCAATCGGTACGTCGTCGAAGCCGGCCAGTGCAATCTGCTCCGGTACCTGTATGCCTTCATCGCGCAGGGCGCTTAGCGCACCGATGGCCATCGAGTCGTTGCTTGCGAAAGCAGCCGTCGGCCGCGGAGAGATTGTTAGGAGTCGCTTCGCAGCGTCGTAGCCCGAGGACTCACTGAAGAGGCCGGGCAATTCCAATCGGTCATCAAGCTCGCCGCCGAACTGCCGCATCGCGTCGCGATAGCCGCGCAGCCGTTCTGCCGCGTCAAAATTGTGCTCCGTCCCTTTGATAATTGCAACGCGCCGATGGCCGTGCGAAAGCAGGTGTTGTGTCATCGCAAACGCGCCTCCGTAGTTGTCAATATTGAGCGCATCGAACTTATCGGACTGCACATAGCAGTTGAGCAAGACAACCGGCAGCGAATGCGGGAGGTTTTCATTCAGCGTCTCGGCATCAATATGCGGCGACATGATCACCAACCCATCGACGCGTCCTCGCATCATGCGCAGCGCTGCTTCGATGGCTTCCCTGTTGTTGTGGGAACTTGAAACAACCAGATGATAATGTGCCTGCTGTGCTGTTTGGTCGCTGCCGCGTAAGACTTCGGAGAAGAACTCGCCGAACAAATCCGGCAACAGAAGTCCGATGGCGTCGGTCTTTTTCGTAGAGAGACTTCTGCCGATCGCGCTCGGAACATATTTCAACT
The DNA here is from genome assembly GCA_037441705.1 of Ignavibacteriales bacterium. Taxonomy (GTDB): domain Bacteria; phylum Bacteroidota; class Ignavibacteria; order UBA10030; family UBA6906; genus CAADGV01. The sequence continues at coordinate 10,999 of JBBIRR010000021.1, read as the reverse complement.
GACGCGCAACCTGCCGTACCCGACGTCGGGTTTCCTCATCAACAGGCCCAACGTTGTTGAAAACGCGCGAGACGGTTGCAATGGAAACGCCCGCCTCTCGGGCTACATCTTTTATGGTAACCATGTCTGCGCTGCTGGCGTGGTCGGTGTCGTGTAAGGCGAAAGCTGTGGCCTACCGAGCGAGGACCTGTGTAAACGTTTACAGGAACAGCAACAAAAAAACGCTATCAAATAATCGCCAATGAAAGCGTTTACAATATAAACAAAGCAGAGGCCGTTGTCAAGCCTAAAGTTACACCATCGGGAAAAATCTCCTCGCTGAACTGGTCACCCTGCCCATAATTCCTACCAATACCTGGGCCGCTCTTTTGTTGCCTATGTCACTGCATAAATAAAAGAGAAAACTATCTTAAACCACAACCAGCGTCGGCCGGGCGTAGACCTACAAACACACCATCATACACACACTATTATCAGGAGGCCTCATGAAGCGCATCATCCAACTTGCTCCGCTTTCTGCCATACTTCTGTGCACCCTGATTTTCTACGCGCTCCGCGTGGATCGTTCGCGACCAGAAGCGGCAGTATCTACTCCACCGATCGCCCCGTCCTTCGTCGAGAAGGATGCGCACGACGGAAAGAAGGGACCTGAGTTAGAAAAATGGTATTTCGAACAATGGCATCAACCCTACGGCGCAGTGTTAGAGCCGGAGATGCTCCAACGCATTTGGTCGGACGTGCAACAGATGCCGAGCGAAAACGATTTAGGAGTAGCAGTCGTCAACTCCTGGGATGCAATAGGTCCGTATGGCATGCAGACGCCGGGCGGAGCGCGGTATTCGGGCCGCATACTCGACATCGACATCAAGAATGGAACGAAGGTGGCTGCGGCCAGCGGGGGTCTTTGGGGATACTTTTTGATCTTCCCCATCCCACTCTCCGACCAGCTCGGCAGTCTTGCAATAGGAACTATTGAAAGCGATCCAACAGATCAATACAAGATCTTCGTCGGCACAGGCGAGCCGTATATTCGAGGCGGTACCGGAATGTGGAGAACCACCGATGGTGGAACAACGTGGACTCAAGTCCCGCTCTCTCCAGTCCCATCAGGGTTCTTTCGAATCCGCATGACGCCTGGTAATCCCACCAAGATTCATGCAGTGACAACTCAAGGGTACTATCGCTCCGATAACGGCGGCAGCACATGGACACGTCGCCTCGTGGGAATAACAACTGACATTGCCTTCAACTCAGCGAACACGAACATCATGTACACAGCAATCTGGGGCGACGGCGTGTACAGAACCACTGATGGCGGTGATACGTGGTCGAAGCTTACAGCCGGCGGCATTCCAACAACGAATGTTGGGAGAACAGCAATAGCAGTTTCCGAATCCAATCCCAATACGATCTTCGTCTCCATCGCACGCAATGACAATAATGAGATGTTGGGAGTTTATAGAACCACGAACGGAGGAACGAGCTGGTCGAACCTTTCTCCTCCGGAGAATTTTCTTGGCGGCCAAGGATGGTATGACAACGTGATTGCCATCTGCCCTACCAATGAGAACATTGTTCTCGTGGGGGGCGTTACAATGTTCCGAACCACGAACCGCGGGCTGAGCTGGACGCGTATTGATGATGAAAATCTTCACGTCGATCATCACGCCATTACATGGCACAGCGGAGGGACACAAGTTTGGGTCGGCAATGACGGGGGCCTGTCCTACTCCAACGATCAAGGTGCAACGTGGATCACATCGGCAAATTCCTTTCCCATCACGCAATACGTAAACTTCGATGTCGGACAGAACAACAATGCCGTCATTTTCGGAGGTTCACAGGACAACGGATACTCGGGCACAACCAATGGAGGCACGATATGGCGGCACACCCTGGGAGGGGACGGCGGCGGAATCAGCATTGATCCCAATGATGCCTCGCGCGTGTTCGGAACTCTCGGCGTCTATGGAGGCAATTGGGCATTTCAGCGGCATCGCTCCACCGACTTCGGCCAGAGCTGGACAGGCATCAATAATGGAATTGATCCTTCGGGTCAATGGTATCATAAGATTCGCAATGACAAGGTTGCGCCGATCTATCTCTTCAACAACTCCGGGCCTTACGTCTACCGGTCAACCAACAGCGGTGATACCTGGACGAAACTTAACACAACGGCATTCCCCGGAAGCGAAATTTACAACATGACGGTCTCTCGCTACGCTTCGCCCTCAGCTGTTGTCTACGCATGCCTCAGTACCAACTCGCCAGCGGGCCAACAGCTTCGTGTTTATGACAATGGTACATGGTACGAACGCTCCAGCGGGTTCCCCACCTCTGTGAATGTTCGGGGCGTCGCGCCGCATCCCATTAATGCGAATAAAGCGTACGCCCTGATGCAAGGATTTGTCTCAGGACAGAAAGTCTTCAAGACGACAAACCGCGGCGTTACGTGGACAAACATCACAAGCAATCTTCCCAATGTGGCTGTCGGTGACCTTGTTGCCCATCCGACGGATGATAACAAGCTCTATCTGGGAACGGAAAGCGGTTGCTTCCGGACCACCAACGGCGGAGCCTCCTGGCATCGTTGGAACAACGGCATGCCGGAAGCCACTATCGTCACTGAAATGGCCTACATTGATAGCATCGCCATCAACGGGAGATTCTATGTTCTTGCTGCAACATACGGACGCGGAATCTGGAAGCGCGAAATCTCCGGCGACGATCCGACCGATGTTGACCAGCGACGTGGACTCCCCGACCGATTCGAGCTGGCGCAGAACTATCCCAACCCGTTCAATCCCGTCACAACGATCAAGTTTGCGCTCCCCTCACCCGATCGCGTTCAACTTGCTGTATTCGACGTCCAGGGCCGCCGCGTCGCGAGCCTTCTCGATGAACAATTAGACGCAGGCGAGCACAGCGTACGCTTCGATGGCGGACATCTCGCTTCGGGCGTGTACTTCTACAGGATACATGCGGGCAAGTTTACAGCAACGAAGAAGATGACGCTGGTGAAATGAGTCTGAGTTGACAACAACCAACGGATAACCCGTCTGAACAGGGCGGGTTATCCCTTTATCTCCAACGAGTACAGACGATGAAAACCCTCCACACAGCTCTATGCTATCTCCTCTTTGCTATCGGATGCACGAGCAAGCCGGCAGCAACCTCACAGGCCGACTTTCGCGTCCACTTCTCCTCCAAAAGCTATTTGACGCGACAAGACATCTCGATTACTGTCACGCGGGACGAACTTCATCTTCGTAGTGCAACGCCGGGGCAGGCTCAGCCGTTCGAGCAAACCTACAAGCTGCGTCAATCTGAAGAAGCCAGCGAGATGCTCACGTATCTTCGCTCGATTGATTTCTTGAAGATGGAAGAACCAGCCGCTGAACGCCTGCACGATGCACCGGACGTCCGCATCACGGCTTCCTACGATGGCTCGACGCGCAACATGGACATCGGGAAAACATCTCGCCTTCCCGAATCCTTAGTGCGGCTGCGCACGATGATCCTCTCCCTTGCAAGCAAGTACAATCCGGGCTGGCTCAAAGAGGTGGGGCTCGAATGACGGCGGTGAGATTAAAACCGGCCTATGTCTAAAGAAGCCCTATCACTCCCAACATCCGACCTGATTTTTGTCCGTCACGCCGGTAGGAATGAAACAGCGCAGGCTCACAGATGGTGCAATGCTCTGATATCTCAATGCCAGAGACAGGCACGCCTGACTGGGTCAACTGAGCAAGGTTTGAGTTCTTCAGGTCGAGGAAGAATCTCTCACGCTCTTTCCTGATGAAATCTGTGGCGAAACGCCGGGCGACTTCCTTGCCAACCTCATAGCAACAGCTCCGCGCTGATGGGCCTATGTAAGCAATCATGTCCGAAGGATTGCACGCATAGTGGTGAACCATCAGCTCTACTGTGCGTTCAACGATCCGATGGAGACTTCCCCTCCAGCCTGCATGGATTGCTGCAACAACCGATTGTTTCTTCTCAAACAAAAAAATAGGAACGCAGTCGGCCACACTCACACAGAGGAATACTCTACGCCTGTTGGAAACGAGTGCATCGCACTGTTCATAGATTCCCGGATGATCCACACTCTTCACGACAGAACTATGAACCTGATGTGGAATGGCAAGTTCATCTCTGCCGACTCCGAGTCTGCCCAGGAAAAGTTCCCGATTCCTTTCCACATTCTCATCCGCATCTCCGACGCGGAACGAGAGGTTCAGGCCATACGGTTGGGGGCTCACCCCTCCTTGCCGCGTGCTCATGGCACACAGGACGGAATCGTGTCCGAGAAAACTTTCAGCCTGCAGTATGGGTGGATGATTCATGTGAGGAGGGTTCTACAAAAGGAATGCGAATGATGACGGTTGTGCCCCGGTTGGCTTCACTGACGATTTCGATCGTACCGTTCAAATCGTCGATCGTTTTCTTGACGATGGCAAGGCCGAGTCCCATGCCGTCGGTCTTGGTAGAGAAATTCGGCTGGAAGAGCTTGCCTTTTATTTCGTCGGGAATGCCGCTGCCGAAATCCTGAATGCGAACTTCAATGTCATGCCCCTGCCTTGATGTTGTTACGATAATTCTGCCCTCGTTCCCCATCGCCTGAACACCGTTGCGAATGATATTGATGAACGCGCGGCGAAGCTCTTCTCTGTCCGCCATGATGGGCGGCAGGTGCGGGTCGAGGCGCTGTTCCAGCGTCACTCGCTTGTCCTGTTCGAAAAGGCTTGCGGCTTCACGTACGACATCATTCACACTGCACTGCTCAAGATGCGCTTTCGGCATGCGGGCGAACCGTGAGAACTCCGACGCAATCCGACTGAGCGCGTCCACCTGTCGGATGACCATCTGGCTGACTTCTTCGAAGATCTCGTCGAAGTTCTCCACTTTGTCCCGATAGGTTTGCTGGAGGTGCTGCAGGGCGAGCTTCATCGGTGTGAGCGGATTCTTGATCTCATGCGCCACCTGCTTCGCCATTTCCTTCCAGGCAATTTCCCGTTCGTACTGAACGAGATGCTCGCGGCTGCGTTTCAGGTCGCGCGTCATCGCTTCAAACGATCGAATCAGCTCGCCGATTTCGCCGTCGGCGTTTGCACGAACCTTGACGTCAAGGTCGCCGTACGAGACATGCTTGGTCGCTTCGGTGAGCGAGTGGATCGGTGCTGCAATACGGTTTGCCAGTGTCGTCGCAATCACCGTTACCACAAGCACGATGATGGCATAGACACCGAACAGCAGCGCATTCGTCCGAGCTACTTCCTCATCAATTTCCTCCTGCCGATACAAAGCGGGCACGGCGATGAGGCCTTCAATATTTCCGTCCCCGCCAATCAGCGGCCTGTAGCCAACGGCATAGCGGTACAATCCAATATTCTCCGTCTCGACGTGAAAGCGCTCACCCCGGAGGAAAATCCCAGCATACGCCGAGCCGCTCAACCGGCGATCGAGAATCCCCGTATCGTACAACTCTCGACGACTGCTGATTGCCATCGTGTTGCCGACATAGTAGTTAAAATCCAACCCCATCGTAGCCGCTAACAGCTCCGCGCGTGGTTGCGCCTCTCCTTCCTGCTCGCTGAGCAGCGCTCGCTCGACTTGCGCAGTCTCGTGTTTCAATCGTTCTGCAAGGAGTTCGTCCCGACGTTCGGAGGCAAACATGCGAATATAGGCTGCGATGATCAGCACCGGCACAAGGGCAATTACAAGAAAAGCAATGAGCAATTTGTCGCGAAAGATCAGGCGATAGGGATTTCTCTGAACCCAGCGCGTCAGCAGCACAAGGCTGAGGGCACCGATCAACACAATCGCATAATAGACCATCGTCCTGACGACTCCCAAGAGATGCCACTGTATTCCGAGTCGTTCCAGATACAGGCCGAGTATCTGATTGGCTGCCTCCGGACGACGGACGAAATACGCCTCATAGCTTTTCTCCCCAAGACTTTCCTCGACCCACAAAGACGTTTTCGTCGAATCGCGAAAAGCAGCTACAACCGCAGCAGGAAGACGATACCCCAACGGCAGCTCGATTGTCGAAGCAACAAGAGAGTCTCCTCGGAATTCACAAAACGCAATGGAGCGAGAGAACGATTCGATGTTTTCCTGAGACGAAATGCGAAAGACGGTTGGTGCTTCGTCTCTGAAGAGGAACAACTGCCCCGCGGAAATCGTGACCACCCCGTACCCCAGCAGGCTATCCGCCGCAACGATAGGGATCGAGCCTGAGTACACACGAACAGCGTTGACACCCGAACCGATTTGCTGAACACGTACTTTACCCTCTCTCGTCTCGAGGACACTTCGGAGACCGCTGGACGTTTCTGGAACCTGCTCGCCGATCGCGAAGCGACTCAGTTCTTCGCCTGAAGGCGTGAGCACGGCGAACAAGCAATTGTATCCCTGACGCCCTGCCATACTCATGGCCCAGCACGTGAAGGGAAGCCGTTCGATTTCTTCCCGCGAACCATACAGAAGAACATCCAACGCTTCATCGGTCAGGAATTGATGGAGAGATTCTTCAACGACGTATTTGATCCAGGCATCGGTTGGACGAAGCACGTCACGAGCGAATCCCTCCACCCGTTCTCGATCTCGTTCATGGATCGCTTCATCAAGCACGGGATAGAAAAAGAGCGCCGAGAGGGCAAGAACGATCACGGCATGAGAGAAGGTCAGCGGCGATGTTCCTTTTTTCTTTCCTGAGCGAAGGAAGAATGTGAAGAGAAGGATCGCGAGACCGAACGAAAGCCGAAACGGGATCGAAAGCAAGGGGGTTTCCTGCACAAACTGAAACCCCACTCCGGCGATGGTATAGAGGAGAAGAACCGCTCCCCAACCAAACGCGGGAGAGCGTTTGCGCTTCAGGCCGGTTTCAAACATCGACGCCAGATACCACGTAAGCCCTGCGGCAACCACAATCAGGCAAAAGCTGATAACGAAGATGTTGAACACCATCAGCCCAAGCTCGAAGGATGGAATGATCACGGTCGGGTCGTTAAACCGCAGCGCCGAGTCGTACACCGCACTGCGGATAACGGCTGCAACACCGCGCAGCGCAAGGAACACAAAGGCGGTAAACAGGAGACCGATGAGTAGCTGAAGGAGAATAGACGGCGGCCGCCAGAGCGCGGCACGCTGAATCCGCACCGTCACTAACCGTGCAATCAATGCAACGTTCGTAAACAACGCCACGGCTGTCAGCGTCATGTCGCCGATGGACTTTGCCAGCCCGCCGCCGAACTTGGATGCAAAGTAGCCCGGATTGAAAACACTCACGGTAAGAAACACGGAAGGAATGTCCAGCCAGAGGAGCACGTATCGGACGGACCACACAAGACCGGTGATCAATAAGCAGCGCAGCAACAGCGATGATTGCCGCGCCAACCATCGAGCAGCGAGGAACGTAAGGAAGCTGACAAGAATCAGCAGGAGACCCGCGTTGAGTTGAATAAACGTTGCGGCAATGCGTTCGAGGTACGCCGACCGCGACAGACGCAAGATCGTTGCAACGCCCAGTTTGCGCCCATCAATTCCATGAATCACGGAGGAGATGTAGCGTCCGTCCTTGCGCGGTTCAACGTCATCACCATAGCTCAGCTCAACATTCACCCCTAACTCTCTGCTCAACTGTTCCGAAAGGCCGGCACGCCGGATGAATTTGTTGCTGAGCGGATAATTCACCTCCACCGCCGTACGGACAAGCACCGCGCCGTAGTAGGCTCCTTCACTACGTACCGGAGTGATGACGAAGAGATGGGAAAAGATAGGGCCGCGAGTAACATAGGATGTCAGCTCGCCGCGCAGGGCAGTCCGAATTTCACGGGGGTTAACAGTACCGCTTCTTCCGTGCCATGCGATGAGCGTCCCGTTCGTGTCGTAGATTTCAACGCCGACATCCTGCAGCTCCGCCACGCGCGCTGCCCGTTCGAACACCGCGCCGAGGTTCGTGGATCGTCCGACGAGATAGGAGGTTACATCTTCGTGGCGGGCCAGCTCGGCCGCAATGCGTCGGGTGTTCCGTTGCACCAAAACGAATGCGCGCTTGACCGCCTCCAGCTGCGCGGCGCTCTTTTCCTCAACAATGGAGGCCCAGTTCCGTTCGTAGTACGAGAGCATCAAGCGCTCGGTCACGTAGGATGCACCCAACGCTCCCAAAACAACAAAGACGATTCCCAAGGATCGTCTTTGTATGTTTTCGAGTGAGAGCCCCGACCGTAATGTAGAGAGCATCGCTCGTCAGTACACAGTGATTTCAGCAATCACCCAACCCGTTTCTGATGCCATGAGCGAGACGTACACCTGAGCGACTTCGCGCGTGCCCTTGTGAGTGAACACGATCGAACCTGTGGCAAACGGAATCCCCTCATTCTCGCCCACGCCTGAAAACTCCATGCTCAACACTTTACGCGTTTTCAGGTATTTCTCGAGAATGTAGTAAGCGTGATTGGCGCTGTAGTACCCGCTTTCGGCATTCTTTAGGTTCACCTGCACCTGCGTGCCGAGCCGCGCTGAGAACAGCGCAACATTTCCCGTTTCAAGGCCCTGCTGAATCTCCTCGAATATGATCCGAAAATCCTTCGGGCGGGGCTGCTCTTGAGCTGAAATCACTCCAGCAAGAAACAGGCAATGGACGAACATAAGTATGCGACGCATGGCACTCGTTGGGTTGGTGCTGTCAATAAAACTCAATCGCCAGAAAAAATCAATCTACCGTCCGAACTTTGGTGGCTGCTCACGATGATGTGTGCCCGTGCGATAGGCAATGTTGGCCGCAAGCTTTGCACCGCCGCTGAGGCGCTTCCACTCGAGCGCGACACGATGCTCGGCAAGAAGAACGACACGAAAGGCAAAATACTGATTGTCCCACGTCCAAATCACATAGCGCGCATTCGCCTGGAGGGGAACGCGATGGGCCGGTGACCAATCTGTTGATGAATAGGAAACAGACTCAAGCGGCTCCTCTCCTTTCCCAATCTCCTGAATATCAGTATCATCCTTCACCACAAACTGAGGGCCGTCCCCATCAACAACAAAATAGACGTCGCCTTCTTCATCAGCATCGGCCACAACTTCACCGGAGGAAAAATCCAATCCCGCTCTGTCAGGATGGCTATTGCGGTCGTGCAAAACGCTCTGCTCACTCTGCTCCTCTTCCGGTGTCTCACGATCGGGTGCAGACTCGACGATATCGGTCTGAGAAACGTCCACGGGACTCTCGATGACAATGGGGATGATTGGTGTGGGCATAATCCAGACGGGGGGCTGACACGAGGGTGGCGGCGGTTGTTGTGCAGGCGCGTCGCTCCGTGAAGGCTCGGAACGCGGTGGCCGTTGCGTTTGACCCGAAGGCGTGAGCGCACTGCCGCGCCCGCTATTGCCTATGTCGCGCCGCTGGGCATCGGCGCCTGGTACAGAAATAACAAACAACAGGAAACACATCAGCCATTTCATAGCAGCCTCCAATAAGTAAGAGGTGAGAGAAAAAGCCAATGGAGAACGGCACCGCCTGTCCGGCCACCATCAAGTCCGTACACGCGGCACCTGACTTCTCCATTGTCCCATCCCTCGCCTTGCCCAACTTCACCCGACCACCCAATCACTCCCACCATCCTCAGCACCAACAGCACCCGTACCCACCGCTAAGGCGAGGTTGAAAAGGCCTAACGCTCTTTATCCCGATGGACCATCGCCCTCTCCCCCGTCGTATTGATCGAACGTTTCAACAACGGATTCGATCGTTGAAGTTGATATGCCCAATCAAACGTCACGCGGCTCGGCGAAAGGTTCGTCACCCGAAACTTTGCGTAGTGGTCGTCCCACGTCCACACGATGTACGTGTGGCCTGCAACCAGACGAACGTCGTGCGTTGGAGACCAACCCGACGACGGGGCTTCGCGGATGTCGAGCAGCGACTGCGTTGGACCCATGTCAATGATGTCGGAATCCTCGCGAACGTTCATGTAGAGTGTTCCTTGATAGTTTTCAAAGTACATGTCGGCATACAGGTCGTTATACGGAACAACGCTGTAACGCGAGAAATCGTAGCCCGATGTTGCGCTCACACGCCGATAATCGTCCAGCACGACGTCGTATCCTTCCGGCCGAGGAACGTCGTAGACGACATCCCTGCTCAGCTCGCTTTCATTCCCATCGTAGTCGTAAGCAGTCACCGCGTAGTAGTACGTGCTGCCGTTGCGTGCTCCGTCATCACGGAAGTAGGGACTCCGCACCGATCCTATCAACTCATAGCGCCCGTTGTACGAGCTGCTGACAAAAACGTTGTAGCCGGCAACATCAGGCTCGGGATTCGCGTCCCAGAAAAGCTCGATCATGTTGTCGCCAGTTTCGGTCCACAACCCCGTTGGTGCACCGGGCGGTGTCAGGTCCACAGACGTGTTGGACATCTGGCAGCTGCTTGCAAACAACACCAAGAGTAGAACCCACGCCGTGCGTATGAAACTCACATGTCCTCCATGTATTGAAGATCTATGAGTTGCTGTTTTCGCTAGTCGTTTGGGCAAAGGGTATGCCATGCAGGAGACGGGGTTTTCCTGGTTGCGACGAAACAGCGATGGGCGTTCGGTGTAGCTTATGGAGGGCAGGCGTCCAAAAATCAAGACGCCCAATACACTCTGCCGTTGTTGATGACCCCTACCGGCTTGCCGATGAGTGTCCGTCCGTGGAAGGGCGAGTTCTTGGATTTAGATTTGAATCGCTGAACATCCACAATCCATTCAACACTCGGATCAATGATCGTCAGGTTGGCCTCTTCGCCTTCACGAATAAGGATAGGAGGAAGGTGAAGAATGCGACGAGGATTGGTCGAAAGTTTCTCAATGATCTGGCTTAACGAAAGAATACCCCTTGCAAAGAGTTCTGTCATTGCAAGGCCAACGGCGGTCTCAAGACCCACAATGCCGAACGGCGCAAATTGAAACTCTACCTGTTTGTCATCGAAAGAATGCGGAGCGTGATCGGTCGC
>JBBIRR010000020.1:0-71883 GCA_037441705.1 Ignavibacteriales bacterium | reverse complement strand
TGCAGCGGGCGCCACTGGCGGCCTGGCCGATAATCCAGTTCGGCTGCGCGGAGGGCGAGATGATCTCTGAACTGCTCGGGAGTTCGCAAACCCGATCGCGCTGTGAGGATGTTCCCGAGATACTGCGTCAGGCCCTCATACACCCACAACATTTCGCCGTTCATCGGTGTCGAGAAATCGCCCGTCGCAAGTCCTGCGGGCCGGCGGTACTTGCCGTTCCATGAATGAACAAACTCATGAGGAAGCAGTCCCGCGTGCAGCAGCCCGAGGTTGGCGTCAACGAAGACGCGCTCGGCAACGCGGTTGTCGCTGGATTGGTGATGCTCGAGTCCGAAATGCGCCGTGTTGTCGCTCACGGTGTAGAGAAAGCGGTAGTGGTTGTAATGACGCGCGCCGAAGAGTGCCAGCGTTTCTCGAACAAGACGTTTGTACGCAAGTACAAGATGGTCGGGCATCTGGATGGCGTACTCCGCATCGCCAGCGAGTTCAATCGTGTGCGGCGCGCCGGCCTCCACCCCAAGGTCAATCTGCTTGAAAAACTTTCCCGTCAGAACAGGAGAATCAACGAGCATTGTCAGCGTGACGGGCTTGAACGTGAATTCGCTGCTCGCGGCAGAGGCAATCTCTAACGCAGTTCCAAGTTTCCACCCTTCCGGAACGTGAAGTCGTGCTGTGACCATAATGTCGTTGGGCTTAAGATGTTGAGGATACAGAATGACCTGATTCCAACTGAGCAGGAGGAGGTGTGCGGTCGAGGAGGCTCCGCTCGTGAATCCCTCGCTGGTGGATGGAAGGAGAAAATCGAATGTAAGGCGTATCTCGTTTGTACCCTGTGGGACATTGCAGTGAAAGGCGTACATGTTCTTCGGATCCCTTCTCCACGGCACGCTCTGTTCGCCTGCGGAGATTTTCAAATTCACAAGGTCCGCCACCGGGCCGGTCGGGCCATGCTCGCCGGGAATCCATTGCGGGTAGAGAAGGGTGAGGTGGCCTGGCTGAACCCGGAGAATCTCTTCAACATGCAGGACGCCCTTGTGTGCTTCGCGTGCATCCACATTCAGCGTAACAATATTGGACTGTGCGTGCAGGAATTGGACGGCCCAGAAGCACACAACACCGATAAGGGCATTTCGAAGGACTGGAGAACGACGCATAAGGTACCTTTAGGAGTATGGGAAATGCAACGCTACAAATTATGAACATCTGTCGCCTCATTCAAGTACATTGCCTTTGGCGTATCCCTTTGGTATCTTCAAGTAGATTCAGCGACCATCTGAGCAGCATCCTATGCCTCTTGTTCCGCCCTACATCGAAACTCTTGAACCGTACAAACCCGGCAAACCCATTTCCGAACTCAAGCGTGAGCTTGGCCTGCACGACGTTATCAAGCTCGCATCGAATGAGAATCCATTAGGCCCTTCACCTCTTGCTGTCGAAGAAATGATGAGGGTGATGCACGACGTGCATTACTACCCCAACGGCGGATTGGATTTGCGCGAAGTGCTCGCCGAGCGCTTCGAGCTGAAGCTTGCGAACGTCATCACCGACGCCGGCTCGGAAGGCATCATGTCCAGCATCATCCGCACGTTCCTGTGCGACGACGATGAGGTGTTGACCGCGGAAGGAACGTTTGTCGGGTTGTACGTTCTCGTGCGCTCGCGCGGCGTGAAGTTGGTCACCGTGCCGCTGCGCGACTACCACTTCGATCTGAAAGCAATTGCTGCAGCCATCACTGATCGCACGAAGATCATCTATCTCGCCAATCCGAACAATCCGACGGGCACGATTTTTACAAAGCATGAGTTCGACGAGTTCATGAAGTCCGTTCCGCCCCATGTGCTCATCATCCTCGATGAGGCATATTTTGAGTATGCGAAGGACAATCCCAAGTACCCCGACTCGATGCACTACCGGTACGATAATGTCATCACGCTACGAACCTTTTCGAAGATTTATGGTCTTGCCGGTGTCCGCATCGGGTACGGGTTTGCTCACGATGCACTGATCTCCAACCTGTTGAAAGTAAAACTCCCCTTCGAGCCAAGCACCGTCGCTCAGGCTGCAGGCATCGGCGCGCTGCGCGACACGGCGTTTGTCCATCGCTCGCTCGAAGTGAATGCCGAGGGCATGCGCTATGTTGTTCCGCGCTTGCAGGAATTGGGGTTCACCGTCGTCCCCTCCGATGCAAACTTCGTCATGTGCCCGCTCGAAAACGAAGGGGCTGCGTTACGGCTCTACGACGAACTCCTGCACGAAGGCATCATTATCCGTCCGTTGCGTGCATTTCATCTCCCCCACTGCGTTCGCATCACGATCGGGACGATGGAACAGAATGAGCGGCTGATTTCGGCGTTGAGGAGAATCACGACACCCGCCTTCGTGCCCAAAGAGGCGAAGGTTTGAGTCATCAGAAATAGCGCTTGCTACTTGCAAATGAAGCCCGACTTGGCGAAATTCGGATAGCTTCCGGCGGCGGCATTCGCATTTCCATCATCATGAAGCGGGTAGACAGGATCTTCCATTGTCGCCGAAAAAACGCACCAGAAAGACCCGGAAACTTTCGAACGAAACCACGTCCCCTATGTAACGACCGACTCGAATGCAAGCTCGTGTAGGCTATTGAATTCAAAGGAGGCAACATGCACCCACAAACCGGCACAACTACCGTCCCGCGCACCGAGTCGTCCGCGAATCAAACGGACTTCCTTCCCATCAATGGGACGGACTACGTGGAGTTCTACTGCGGCAACGCAAAACAGTCGGCGCATTTCTATCGTTCGGCATTCGGATTCCAGCTCGTTGCGTATTGTGGACCCGAGACGGGCGTACGGGACCGCGCATCCTACGTGCTGCAACAGGGAAAGATCAGGCTCGTCCTCACCACGGCAATGCATCCCGACCATCCCGTAAGCGAGCACGTGAAACAACACGGTGACGGCGTGCGGGACATCGCCTTATGGGTAGATGATGCAGAGTCCGCGTACAACGAAACCACCAAGCGCGGTGCACGCGGCGTTCTGGAACCGGCGGTGTTCCGCGACGAATTCGGCGAGGTCAAGAAGTCCGCTATCGCCATCTACGGCGATACGATCCACACCTTCGTCGAACGCAAGAACTACAGCGGCGTCTTCATGCCGGGATACAAGCCCATCGAAGGACCGGACCGTGTCTCGCGGCCCGTCGGCGTGAAGTACATTGATCACATGGTCGGCAATGTCGGGTGGGGACAGATGAATGTGTGGGTGAAGTTCTACGAGGACGTGATGGGCTTCCGCATGTTCAAACACTTCGACGACAAGGACATCAGCACCGAGTACTCAGCCCTGATGTCGAAGGTGATGACGAACGGCAACGAGCGCATAAAGTTTCCGATCAACGAGCCGGCACAGGGCAAGCGCAAGTCGCAGATCGAGGAGTACCTCGATTTCTATCACGGACCCGGCGTGCAGCACATCGCGATGGCAACCGACAACATCATTGATACCGTCACCAGGCTGCGCGATCAGGGCGTCGAATTCCTGCGCGTTCCGAATACGTACTACCAGGACCTGACTGCTCGCGTGGGTAAGATTGATGAGCCGATTGATGAGTTGGGCAAGCTGGGGATTCTCGTTGACCGCGATGACGAAGGCTACATGCTGCAAATCTTCACGAAACCTGTGGAGGATCGTCCCACGCTGTTTTACGAAATCATCCAGCGCAAAGGAAGTCGCAGTTTCGGTAAGGGGAACTTCAAGGCGTTGTTCGAAGCAATCGAGCGAGAGCAAGCGTTGCGAGGGAACCTCTGAGCACGTCTTGGCGCCAGAAACACTTGAAGAGAAATCCGGTAAACACAAGAGCCTCTCCGCCTCATAAACTATCAAAGGGAAGTAATCGAAAGGGACATGCTTATGACCTGAACGACGACAGACCTTCACAACGATCATGCTCTCATCGTCCGCGTGTGCTGTCGGCCATCCTTGTGCTTCGACGCGAGCGATTACGACCAGAACCCGAGGAACCTCGCCTCACAGCGCAGCCCCCGTGGGGTTCTGCGCGAGAATCCACTACCCATCAAATAACGTTTCGGAGATCGAAATGAAACGAACACAGCTATTGCTTGCGATTCTTGCGATCGCCATCCTTGCTGCAGCGGTGGGGTTTGCTTCAGACATTCCACAACGCACGGAACGGATCGCCGATCGTAGTATTCACCCGCTGTACACCTACGGGCCCGAGTTGGATGGTCCGCTGAGTGCGTTGAGTGAATCGTTCGAAGGGACGACATTCCCTCCGACAGGCTGGACCAAGATTTCGCCTGACGGGGGAACGGGATGGAACCGACAGCTCAACGGTACAACGCCGATTCCTGGCTGGACGGGCGGGCGAATTACCGTGCCGCCGGGCGGCGGAAACGCCGTAGCATTCTGCACGTGGAATACCGGCGGGCCATCATCAAACAATCAGTGGTTGGTCACGCCTCGCATCACAAACGTGCAGGAAAATGACTCGCTCAAGTTCTGGGTACGCTACTGGCCGAGTAACTATGCCGACACGATGGAAGTTCGCATCTCGACAACAGGAATAAACGTCGGCGACTTCACAACGCTGGTGGCATTGATCGCCTTTCCACGGGGGGCCGATACGAATTGGAACCAGTACCGCTACCGGCTCGCGAACCACGTCCCGGTAGGATCAAACATCTACATCGCATTCCGCGAGAAAGTAGCAGACAACATCAACGAGGGGGCGTCCATCTCGCTGGATCTTGTAGAGGTGACGGGCGGCTGCAACACGGTTTCATCGCAGTGGTGCCCGACTGGAAGATACCCTGACGTGCCAGCGGCAACGTATTTTCAAGCAGCGACGTGGTTGAACGATACAATGTTTGTTCACGCGCCAACGAGTACAGGAGGAGCTGCAACGACTATCTACAAATACACCCTCTCAGGAGGTTGGACGACAGGGGTGCCTCTCCCAGCAGCAAAGGTCGGAGGAACGTTGACGCAGGCGGGCGGAAAGCTCTACTACATTGGAGGCGGAGCCACTTCGATCACTGCAGGCTCAACCGATGTTTACGAGTACGACCCTGCAACCGGCGTATGGACCACAAAGGCCCCGTTACCAGTCGCACTCTCTGCTCACGGTGCTGTGTCGTGGGGGGACAGTATCATCTTTGTCATCGGCGGACCATACACCGGTTCGGGAACGAATCTTGATGTTCATTACTACAGAATAGCCTCCAACACCTGGGGAACAATTGCAGGCTCTCTTCCTTCAGGTCAAGGACGACGAACATTTGCCTGTGGAATCTCCGGCAACAAGATCGTGATTTCCTCCGGATTCAATACCGCCTTCTTGAAATCGACGTGGGTTGGAACGATCGCGTCTGCAACGTCTATCACTTGGACCGCTGCTCCGGATGTTCCTACGGTCTATACTGGACTCAGTCGCCCAGGTGGAACAGCCTACGGAGATAAGTTCTTCATTGTGTGTGGAGAGCGTGGTGGCCAGTCGCCCAGGTGGAACAGCCTACGGAGATAAGTTCTTCATTGTGTGTGGAGAGCGTGGTGGCCGGGGTGGGTATTACGACACAACGCACGTCTTCTCCATAAGTTCGAATTCCTGGATTGGGTTGATTAACAATAAGCCGTTCAAAATGTCGAACATCTTTAATGCAGTGACGGCGAAATGTGTGAATGATACGGTTCGACTGTTTGTGCCCGGCGGGTATGGAAGCATCACAGGCGGTACACCGGGAGCTGCTACGGCACAATTCGACGTTATCGGATGCGGGCCTGGGCTGCTGAGCGTGCCTGAGCAGATTTCGAATGTCCCCAGCGCATTCAACATCGAGCAGAACTATCCCAATCCGTTCAACCCCAGTACCACCATCCGCTTCTCCATCCCGACCAATACACGGCTGAGTCTGAAGGTGTACAACACACTCGGACAAGAAGTGGCAACACTGGCAGATGGAGAGTTTGGCGCCGGTACCTACAGCGTCCAGTGGAACGCGTCGGGCTTTGCCAGCGGCGTGTATTTCTATCGCCTGCAAGCGGGTAACTTCGCCGAAACGAAGAAGCTCATGCTATTGAAGTAACCTTCCATGTTTCGGACCTTGCTCAAGAGGCTGCCGCCAGAGTCTGTTATGGACTCTGGCGGCGTTTTGATTTGCCGTTTTGAGCAATTGCTGTTATATTTGCGGTGAACCGTTCTTTACCATAAGGAGATGACATGTACCCGCTCAAGAAAGGATTGACCGCCAAACAGGCACACGTCGGGTTGCCTCAAGGGACGTTCGAAGAGGAACACGGGCGCAAAGGGTTTTCGGGAAAGGCAGCACACCTGTATCATACTCATCCGCCGACGGGTTGGATTCGGTTCGAAGGAAAGCTGAGACCCCACTGCATCGACTGCAACAAGCTCAAGCCCACCGATCAACACGACCCGAAAGGCTCTCCTGTTGCATTCCTCGGTAATCAGGACGTGACGCTCTATGTGTCGCGACGCTCGGAGCCGATGCCCTTCTACTTCCGCAACGCCGACGGTGATGAGCTGTACTTCGTACACCGCGGCGAGGGCATTATCGAAACCGACTTCGGGCCGCTCGAGTTCGAAAAGGGAGATTACATCGTCATCCCCCGCGCCGTAACGTACCGCATCATTCCCAAGACGAAGGATAACTTCTTCCTCATCATTCAATCCAAGACCGAGTTCGAACAGCCGGAGAAAGGCCTCATCGGACAGCATGCTCTGTACGACCCGGCAGTGATCGTGACGCCCGAGCCGAAACCGAATTTAGATGACAAACGTGAATGGGACATTCGCATCAAAGTCGAAGACGAATACTCCACCGTCACCTACCCGTTCAATCCGATTGATGTGGTAGGATGGAAAGGCGATCTGACGGTCTGGAAGTTGAACATGCGGGATATCCGACCGATCATGAGCCACCGTGCGCACCTTCCTCCGAGCGCGCACACAACATTCGTCACGCAGGGAGCGGTGGTGTGCAGCTTTCTGCCGCGACCCTTGGAGGAGGATCCCGAGGCGCTGAAAGTTCCCTTCTTCCACCGCAACACCGATTACGATGAGTTCATCTTCTATCACGACGGCAACTTCTTCAGCCGCGACAACATTACAGCGGGGATGGTGACGTTGCATCCTCGCGGCATTCATCACGGCCCTCATCCAAAAGCTCTCAAAGGTCAGGCAACCAAGACCCACACCGACGAATACGCTGTGATGCTCGACGGCCTGAACCCCATCCGCGTGCTTCCCGCAGGCGAGGAAGCTGAATGGAAAGAGTATTGGATGAGCTGGATGGAGAAGAAGTGAGGGAAGGATGCGGGATTCTCGATGCTGGACGGGGGATTCTGGGTGCAGGAGTGAGGTTCATTGGTGATGACTGCTGAACGTCAAGGCAACCTGTTCGGATGTTTCCAGCTCATGGTCCTCCCCTTGAGCGCATGACCGGTGACACGCAGTTCTATGTCGTCTCCATCTGTTACGCTTCACGAAAAAATTCTCGCCGCGCAAAGCGTGAACGGCATTCCTCCGACCGAGCCGATGGTGCCGTACCGAAACATCGGCGAGCTGCTCACGCAACAGGTTGACCGTTACGAAGAACGGCCGTTTCTGATCTTCTACAGTGATGAAGGATATCGCAAGGAGTATTCCTTCCGGGAATTCTACGAGGAGGTGTGCAAGACGGCAAACTTCCTCCGTACCGCCGGCATCGGCAAGGGAGACAGAGTCGCGACGGTTTCGTTCAACCATTCCGATACGGTCATCCAGTATTTCGCCGCGTTTCTGCTGGGTGCCGTCGTTGTCCCCATCAACGTCGGCGAAGACGACGAGCGCATCGCGTACATTCTCCACAACTCGGAAACAAGACTTGCGTTCGTACGCGATCAGTTTGTCGAGCGGATCAAATCTATCCGGGACAGATTGCCGGCGTTGCGGACGATCGTGCAATGCGGCACCTGTGTCGACGCGTCGCTCCCTGTGTTCAAGAAGGAGGTGGACAAGCATTCCACGCGCTTCGTCCCTCCGCACACACCCGACCGATTCGACGAGGCGCTCATCGTCTACACATCGGGCACAACGGGCTTGCCCAAGGGTGTGGTGCTTGTTCAATACAATCTGCTGGTGGATGCGATGGCGATCGCAGAGTGGCATCGCCTTTCAGACGACCAGCGCATGATGTGCGTGCTGCCGATTCATCATGTCAACGGCACGGTCGTGACGCTGATGACGCCGCTGTATGCAGGCTGCGGCGTCGTCCTCAATCAAAAATTCCATCCCGATAAATTCTTCGAGCGCATCAGCGGCGAACGGGTTACGGTGGTGAGTGTTGTGCCGACGATTCTGCAGTTTCTCCTCCATGCAAAGTTGAACATGGAAGCGTACAAGCTCGCCCATTTCCGCCACATCATTTGCGGAGCCGGACCGCTGACCGTCGAGTTAGCGATGAAATTCGAGCAGGAGTTCAAAATTCCCATCATTCACGGCTACGGCCTCTCCGAAACAACCTGCTATTCCTGCTTCCTGCCGATTGATCTCTCTCCCGAAGAGCATAAGCGCTGGATGTCGAAATATGGCTTTCCGTCCATCGGAGTGCCGCTGCCGGTGAATGACATGGCTATTCACGACGAGAAGGGGAACGAGTTAGGCGAAGGAGAGAAAGGCGAGATCGTCATCCGCGGCCACAACGTGATGAAGCATTACTTCCAGAACGATGAAGCAAACGAGAAGACATTCGCACACGGGTGGTTCCGCAGCGGTGACGAGGGATTCTTCCGTTACGACGATCAGGAGCGGAAGTTCTTTTTCATTACCGGAAGGATCAAGGAATTGATCATTCGCGGCGGCGTCAACATCTCTCCCTTCGAGATTGACGAAGTGCTCATGAACATGCCGGGAGTTCAAGCAGGCATCGCCGTGGGCTTCGACAATGATTGGTATGGAGAGGAAGTCGGAGCGTACGTTAAACCGAAAGATGGGATCGTGCTTTCAGAAGCGGAAGTGATTGCCTACTGCCGCAAACACTTACCGTTCGCGAAAACGCCAAAGGTAGTCGTCTTCGGCAACGACATTCCTGTCACCTCCACCGGAAAATACCAGCGCAATCGGTGCAAGCATCTCTTTGCGCAATGGAAGAGCGTGCAGTTTAGCGAGAAGCAGCACTGAGACGCTCAAGGTTCCGTCGGCCAGCCAATGCGTTGCGACGCCGATTCCGGCCGACATGCTTCCCTCCTTTGTCACCCCAATGAGACTCCCGTCATGCTGAGCGCTGCTTTCCAAGCGCGGTTCCGGGTTTGAGGTTTGAGGTTCGATGCAGGATTCAGGATGCAGGATGCAGGTTGATTCTCGTTCTGGATTCTTCGCTCGCTGCGCTTGCTCAGAATGACGCCACAGAATCTGCGCCCGCAAAAATCGTCGTGCGAGTGCGATGGGAAGATTCAATCGAAGGGGTTACGTTTCGGTGAACATGCACATCGTGTTCGGACAGCGACGCCCTCTCCCACCGAAACGTACGGCACGCGGGCGACGATTGAATCGTGCGTTACGATTTTGGATGTTCTCTTGGTTACTTCTCTTCCAAAGAGAAGTAACAACAAGTAAAGCGTCGGCAGCGGACGCAAGCATTCAGCATTCCTCACATCAGGACACGGCGGAGCCGTGTCCCTACACCGTTTGCGCGGAACACCCTTCGACTCCGTCCCGCCTGAAAAGCGGCGGGACTGCGCTCAGGGTGACGAGGCAGAACCCGCACCCGCTAAAATCGTCGATCCTCAGACTCCGGCAGAGGCCGTCGTCAGACGGGCTCTGACGAGGCGTGTGCGGGGGGAAGATTCAATCGAAGCGCTTAAGTTTCGGTGAAGCTGCGTGGATTCAAGTCCTACCCCTCTCCGCCAACAACTTTTATCTCTTTTTTCTTACATTGTCATAGCAAAGAAAATCCGCTGCCGGCGGATGATGTTCCATCCAGTTCGTTCCCTAACACAGCTGAGTTCGTTACCCCATGGACACGTTTGCATTCGAAGAAGAACAGTTTCAGTCCCGTCATATCGGACCTGCCGAGCAGGAGTTGAAGGAGATGTTGGACACGATCGGTGTTGGGTCGCTCGACGAATTGATTGATCAGACGATCCCGTCGAACATTCGCCTGAAGGAGCCGTTGCCGTTACCCGCACCTGTGAGTGAAAGCCGCTTCCTCAATTCGCTTGCGCAGATTGCGAAAAGGAATAAGCTGTACAAATCATACATCGGGCTGGGATACTACGGCACCGTGACACCGCCCGTCATCCAGCGCAACATCCTGGAGAATCCCGGCTGGTACACGCAGTACACTCCCTATCAGCCGGAAATTGCTCAGGGCAGGCTCGAAGCGCTGCTGAACTTCCAGACGATGGTGATTGATCTGACAAAGATGGAGGTCGCTAATGCGTCGCTGCTGGATGAAGCAACCGCGGCCGGCGAGGCGATGGTGATGGTGTACCACATCGTCGGAAGAAACCCGACGAAAGAGAACGCCCGGAAATTCTTCGTCTCCGATACGCTCTTTCCTCAAACCATTGATGTTCTCAAGTCACGAGCCTCGGCCTCGGGCATCGAGTTGGTGCAGGGAAGTCACGTAAACCATCGGCTCGACGAGAGCTACTTCGGGGCAATCCTGCAGTACCCGGCGCAGGATGGAGCCGTGCGCGATTATCGGGACTTTATCCAGATGGCGCATGATGAGGGCGTGCAGGTGGTGGTCGCGGCGGACCTGCTCAGCCTCGTGCTGTTGACGCCGCCGGGCGAATTCGGTGCCGACGTCGTCATTGGCTCGGCACAGCGGTTCGGCGTGCCGATGGGCTATGGCGGACCGCACGCTGCCTTCATGGCAACGAAGAACGAGTACATCCGCTATATGCCGGGCCGCATCATCGGCGTTTCCATTGACGCCGACGGCGGTGTAGCGTATCGGATGACGCTGCAAACACGCGAGCAGCACATCCGGCGTGAGAAAGCAACCTCCAACATCTGCACGGCCCAAGCGCTGCTGGCAATCATGGCCGGCATGTACGCTGCCTACCACGGACCAGAAGGGTTGAAGCGCATTGCGCGCAACGTGCATGGCCTCACGGTTGCCCTTGAAAAGCAATTGCTCAAGCTCGGCTTCGAGCAAATGAACGCCGTGTTTTTCGATACGCTGCGCGTCAAGGTCGGCTCAGCCGAACGCATTCGGGCCATTGCCGAAGCCGCTGGCGTCAACTTCCGCTACATGGATGAGCATACGATCGGCATCTCGCTCGATGAAACGACGCTGCCGGACGATGTGCAGCAGATCGTTTCCATCCTTGCACAGGCGGCGGAAATCAAGTATGAGCTGGACGGGACTGCGGAGATGCTTGCCGGACTCACCATCGAGTATCCGGAACCGTTTGCACGGCACAGCCCGTTTCTCACGCATCCCGTGTTCAATACCTATCACTCCGAAACGGAGATGATGCGCTACATCAAGTCGCTGGAGAACAAGGATCTCTCGCTCACGCACTCGATGATTCCGCTCGGCTCGTGCACGATGAAGCTGAACGCCGCATCCGAACTGATGCCCGTGACATGGCGGGAGTTCAGCTCGCTGCATCCGTTTGTGCCCCTGGACCAAGCGGACGGATATCAGGAAATATTCAAAGCGCTGGAAAAGCAGTTGTGTATCATTACCGGTCTCGACGCTGCGTCGCTCCAGCCGAACTCGGGTGCTCAGGGCGAGTACACGGGATTGATGGTGATACGGGCATACCACTGCGACCGGGGCGAAGGACACCGCAACGTCGCACTCATCCCCCAATCGGCACACGGGACGAACCCCGCAAGCGCCGTTATGGCGGGAATGCACGTCGTCGTCGTAAAGACGGATGCACAGGGCAACATTGACGTTGAGGACCTGCGTGCAAAAGCAAAGGAACACCGCAACAACCTCTCGGCACTGATGGTGACCTATCCTTCCACGCACGGCGTCTTCGAAGAGGCGATCATGGAAATCTGCGACATCGTCCATGAGTATGGCGGTCAGGTGTATATGGATGGAGCAAATCTGAATGCGCAGGTCGGATTGACGAGTCCGGGCGTGATCGGTGCCGACGTGTGTCACATCAATCTGCACAAGACATTCAGCATCCCGCATGGTGGAGGCGGGCCCGGGATGGGTCCCATTTGCGTCCGAAAACATCTTGCGCGGTATCTTCCCGGTCATCCGCTGGTCAGGACGGGCGGCGAGACGGCCATTCATGCCGTTGCCGCAGCGCCGTGGGGCAGTGCAAGCATCCAGGTGATCTCTTACGCCTACATTACCATGCTCGGAGCCGAAGGCGTAACGAACGCGACGAAGTATGCCATCCTCAATGCTAACTATCTCAAGGCGAGATTGGAGAAAGCATACAAGGTCTTATACAAGGGTGTGAACGGAAGAGTCGGTCACGAGTTCATCCTCGACACGCGTGAGTTCAAGCTCAGCGCGGGAGTTGAGGTGGAAGACATCGGCAAGCGGCTGATGGACTACGGCTTCCACGCCCCGACGGTCTCGTTCCCCGTCCCCGGCACGCTCATGATCGAACCGACGGAAAGCGAGTCGAAAGCCGAGCTTGATCGCTTTGCGGACGCGCTGCTGGCGATCCGCAATGAGATTCAAGAGATCATTGACGGTAAAGCAGACCGCAACGACAACGTGCTCAAGAACGCGCCGCACACAGCGCGGGCGGCACTGAGCGAAGCGTGGAATCATCCCTACACACGATACAAGGCGGTCTATCCTCTCCCCTACGTGCGGAAGAACAAGTTCTGGCCCGCTGTTGGGCGTGTGAACAACTCGTACGGCGACAGAAACATCATGTGTGCCTGCCCTCCGCTCGAGGCGTATGAGGCGGAGATGGAGAAGGTGGGCGGGTGATGGCCGCGTGCGGGCTCTGCATGTGCGTGCAGAGGTAATCCAAGCGGGAGTGTGCACGGAAGAGAGTTCACCGATTCGCGGTCTGCGTCTCTTGTTTTTTTCGTATCTTGTGGTGTCATGAGATTCGTTTGTTCATTCATATCGTTCTTTCTGGCCTCGTCGCTTTCGGCACAGACGGATTCGGCGCTCCTTGTTCAGCCTGCCACGTACGGCATCATTGACACGGTGATCGTGTTGGGTAATGAGAAGACGAAGGAGGCGGTGATCCTCCGCGAGATGACGTTGAAGCCCGGCATGGAAGCGACGCCGGAGCTGATCGAGTACGACCGCAGCCGTATTTACAGCATCGGCCTGTTCACGCGCGTGGATATGTCCGTCGTTCCTTTCGACGGAAAGAACGTGCTGATTGTGGATGTGAACGAGCGGTGGTATATCATTCCGCTGCCGTTGTTTGGGTTTCGCGATGGCGATCCGAAGAAGCCGTACTACGGCGCGGGCATTCTGCACAACAACTTCCGGGGAATGAATCAGAAGCTCTTCGGCTCGATCGTCTTCGGGTACAATCCCTCCCTCGTGTTCCAGTATGCCGATCCGTGGATCGATCGCGAGAACAACCTGTACTTCAACGGGTCGCTATCCTACTTCCGTGTGCGGAATCGAAGTGCCGTCGCCGTCATCAACACGCCGAACTTCGACGAGCTGCATTACGACATCAACGCATCGCTCGGCAAGAGATTCGATCTGTACAACACGCTCGGCGTCAATCTCGGCTTTCAGATTGTGGACGTCACCGAACACCAGCCGGGACGTACCGTCAATGCTAATGGTTCGGACAAATTTATCTACGGCACGCTCAGCTTCTCGCACGACACGCGCGATTTGCGCGATTATTCAACCAGAGGCACGTACGCGAGTGTGTACGTCACAAAGTACGGTTTCGGTGAATCCCTCCTGAGCTTCACGCGTCTGGGCGCCGACGTTCGCCGCTTCACGCCCCTTCCGCTGGATTTTACACTGGCCGCTCGTGCCTTTGGTTCGATCGTTTCCGGCGGCATGATACCGACATACGCACGCTCGTACTTCGGGTATGGCGAGCGCATACGCGGCTTCTTCAAGGAAGTTCTGGAAGGAGAAAACATTACGGGCGCGTCGGCAGAACTCCGCTGGCCGCTGTTGAAGCCTCGCGTGATTCATTTTACCGCGATCGATATTCCGCAGGAGTTTGCCGTGTGGCGGTTCGGGATCAGCCTTGAAGTGTTTGCCGACGCGGGAACAACGTGGTTCCGTGGCGAGAAGCTGACCTTTCACCGATTTGCCTCCGGTTACGGCGGCGGCATCGTCTTCCTTCTGCCCTACGATGTGGTGATGCGCACGGAGTACGCTTGGAATAAGTTCGGTCGCGGACAGTTCATTTTCGACCTGCGCTCATCGTTCTGATGGATTGCTTCTACACGCCGCCCCACAACGTCTCCTCAGGTTTTCTGGTCATCGATGGCGACGAGTTTGCCCATCTTACACACGTCATGCGCAAGAAGGAGGGCGATCGTATTCGCGTTGCGGATGGATCGGGCAACGCGTACGATGTGCGCATCGAAGCGATCACGAAGCGGAGTGCTCGCTGCGCAATCGTGCAGCACCATCATCGCCTGAACGAGCCGGAGGTTGAGATTACGCTTGCCGTGGCACTCCTGAAGAACGGTTCAAAGTTTGACTTTCTCGTCGAAAAGTGTACCGAGCTGGGTGTGAAGACGATTGTTCCGCTCAGGACGGAACGGACGATACCGCAGCACGCACGCACCGACCGATGGCAGAAGCTGGCGCTTTCTGCTATGAAGCAAAGCATGCGCTGCGTTCTGCCGACGGTGCAGGAAGCGCAAGCCTTCGGTTCGTTCCTCTCTTCCATATCACCCTCTTCTCTGAACCTCATTCCGCATGAGCTTATCGCATCGCCGTCGATCACCGACATGCTGCGCACGCGGGAACATCAGCGCGTTACTGTATGCATCGGTCCGGAAGGGGGCTTCAGCGACAGCGAAATCGCACAAGCGCGCTCGGCAGGATTTCAGCCCATCACGCTCGGCCCACGTCGCCTGCGGACGGAAACGGCGGCTATGGTTTCGGTAGCGTTTTGTGTGATGTCCTGACCGTGACCTATGCAATCCGGTTTGTCGCTCCAGCAAAAAGATAGGAGAATCGTCGCGGGACTGCTTATCCTGAACGCCCTCGTTCGCGGCATCGTTGCCCTCCGTCCGATCGAATACCTCGATGGTCTCGTCATCCCCGACGACGCGTACCTTTCACTCACCATTGCACGAAACATCGCACGCGGCCTCGGTCCGCTGTACGGCCTGGAACATACCAACGGCTTCCAGCCACTCTATGTGTTTTTGATGGTGCCGTTCTTCCGGCTCTTTCCCGCCGACTACTTCGCTCCGATACGATCCTCGTTCTTTCTGCTGATAGCGTTCGATACAGCTGCGCTGTACGTTCTCTATCGCCTTGTACAAAAACTCAGCGCAACAGCATACCCTCCGCGCATCGTCGCGGCGGCGTGGATCTTCAGCCCGTATGTCATCGGCACAACTCTGAACGGACTTGAAACGATGATGGCAGTGTTCTTCATGCTCGCGTCTCTGTCCTTCTTTCACGCAATGATCGAAACAAACAGCGGGTCTTCGACGACAGGCCGGTACATTGTCCTCGGCATTCTCCTGGGGCTGGCAATTCTTGCGCGCATTGATAACGGATTCCTGGCATTGAGTGTTGTCGCTGTTATGTTCTGGCGGTATCGCAAGAACAATACCCTTGTGCGCTCGCTGCTGCTCATCACCCTCGGTTCAGCCATCATCGTCATTCCCTGGCTTCTGTATTCCTACGCATACACGGGACTTATCTATCCCATAAGCGGCAAGGCGGTCCGCTTCAATTCTCTCTGGGATGTTCAGCACCAACCGACGTTGTTCAATCTGTACCTTCCTATGATGCGGCGTGCAGCAGGAGTTCTCGTTCGCAAGAACGGCATGCACCTCCTTGTGCTGGCGATCATCGCATTCTTTGTGGTGAGAAAAGAAGGGGTAAGAGCATTTATCGCTCCCTTCCATACGATCACGCCTGTGCTTCTGTTCGTGCTGCTGCTGGTCGGCGCTTATACGTGCTACATTTTCACCTCGTGGTTCTACGAGCGTTACCTGTTTCCCATCGGAGTCGCTGTCTTTCTTGTGATGGGCATCGCCCTCGACCGATTCTTCCTTCTCTACGGTTCACATCGGACCGGCGTTCGTTGGGCGAGTATTCTTGTCGTCGTACTCGTGGTCCTGAACATAATGCAGCCGACGTTCCGCGATTTGATCACATCGACGGATACGCAGACTCGTGGGTACATGAACCTGGGCTTGTGGGCTCGACGGGAATTTCCGGAAGGAACAATTCTCGGTGCTCAACAATCGGGGGCGATCGGCTATTTTGCCGACAATCTCCGTGTCATCAACCTTGACGGCGTCGTGAATGCATCCTGCTATCGCTCACTTGTTGAGCGCCGGAACATGGACTACATCAAAGCGATGCGCGTTCAGTACATCGTGGGCTGGAAAGTAGATTTCAGCTTCATCAAAAGCCACTCGACGGACTACGCTGAAGATGACCTGCAGCTCGTCAAAGAGCTTGATGGGTTCACATCCTGGAATCAACCCTGGTATCTGTTCAAGGTGAATCTCCGGCACTAAGCTGCTGCCATGGTTGCGGCCACGACCGCCTGCGTCTCCTCCAGCATCTTCCGGCTTGTTTTGAGGATGGATTCCATCTCCTCCGTTTTCCAGTGAACGAATTCCGTGTCGGAGAGACTCCTGAGATTGATCTTGACGTTCAGCGCTGCGCTTTCGCATGCGGCCTGCAGCATCAGCGCGCTGACGCCCGCATCACTGACCGAATTCCGATTGCCGTTTGCCGCAACCTTCTGGGCAAGCGCAAGGCCGTCAATGCAATGCTTCATCACCTCCAACGGCACTAACGTCGCCTCCTTCGTTGCCGCGACGATTGCGGCCTCGCGCAATGCGCGTTGGGCATCGTTTTCTTTCGGAAGGTTGAACGCCTCCATCACCTTGTTGAATGCCTCGGTATCTTTCTCGATCAACACCGTAAAGCGGGAACGCAGGTCCTCCGACTCCTTCAGAATCGCTTTCATACTCTCCTCCACGCCTGCGTACTTTTTCTTGCCGATGGTCAGATTGCACACCATTGAGGTCAGAGCGGCGCCCAGCGCCCCCGCGAGCGCGGCAACGCTTCCACCACCCGGCGCCGGCGATGGCGAAGCAAGCTCATCCAGGAACCCTTGCAAGGTTTTCTTGTTGTTGGCCATAGCGTGTCTTTAGAGTTGATATTCGATAATTTTCTTTTGTGGGTCGAACTTCTCAAGCTGACTGAGACCGAGCTTCTCTACGGCGATGGCGATGAGTTGTTTTTCATCGGCGACATCCGGCGCGTAGAATCGCCCCGCCATCAGCAGCGCTTCAAGCGGCGTCAGGCCGACGATCTCACTTCCCGTCACTTCCACGCCCAGCGTCGCCGCTTCCTTCTTCACCTCCTCGAACGCAACATGCGGGGGCGTGATAGAAAAGTTGGTAAGATTGATCGAGACCTGCGCAATGTTGTGCGCCTCAAGCAGCACGCCCATCGCCTTCACGGCTTTCAGCGAGCCGGGAATCGTCACCTTCTTTCCTGAGGCATCCAGCACGGGATTGCCGTTGGCGTCCTTCTTCACGCGGCCGCTCTCGCGAATGCGGTATGCTATCTCGTCGGCGATGCTTTTGTCGTTGGTATTGAGGTTGACGTTGTAGGCGATGAGAAATACCCGCGCCCCTGTCACGGTGGCGCCGCTGCGCGCATTGAACTCCGCCGGACCGTAGTCCGGCCGCCACGCGGGGTCCTTCAACTTCTCGGCAAGACCTTCATATTCTCCTTTTCGAATGTTGGCAAGATTCTTTCGCTCCGGTCGTGTAGCCGCTTCTTCGTACAAGTAGACGGGAATGCACAGCTCGTCTCCCACCCGTTTGCCGAACTCATGTGCGAGCTTCACGCAATCCTGCATCGTCACTCCTTGCAGCGGTACGAACGGCACAACATCGGTTGCACCGATGCGTGGGTGACCGCCCTTGTGCACGGTCATGTCAATCAACCCGGCGGCTTTCTTCGTGGCTTGAAACGCCGCCTCGACCACTTCGTCCGGCGGACCGATGAACGTAACAACGGTGCGGTTGTAGTCCTTGTCCGGTTCCGCGCTGATGAACTTGACACCCGGAACCGACGTGATGGCTCCCGCAATCTCGTTGATGACGCGAATGTTTCTGCCTTCGCTGAAGTTTGGGACACATTCAACTAAACGCGGCATGTATGCTCCGTTGACTATGAGAATTCGAGAATCGTTCCGTTCTTGATCGTCGTGACGACGTGATTGATGCCAAAGTGATATGCAAGAAAGCGGTACTCGGGCACGTCAGCGACAATCAAGTCCGCCCGCTTTCCGACTTCGATGCTGCCGAGTGTGGTGGAGAGATTCAGTGCGGCGGCGCCGTTCAGTGTGCAGGCAACCAACGCCTCCTCCGGCGTCATACGCATCTGCGTGCACGCAATCGTCATCATCAGCGGCATCGAGAAGGACATGCATGAGCCGGGGTTGAAGTCCGATGCAATCGCGACCGCAACACCTGCATCAATCAGCTTGCGCGCCGGTGCGTAGCCGTGGTTCAAGAAGAACGAAACGCCCGGCAGCAGCGTCGCGATAACTCCGGATTCCCGAAGCGCCGTAATTCCTTGATCTGTAACGTGTTCCAGATGGTCGGCCGACACGGCCCCGACGCGTGCAGCAAGCTCGGCGCCGCCCAGCGGGCTTAATTCTTCTGCATGAATCTTCGGCATCATGCCCCAGTTCTTTCCCTCGTTCAAGATCTTTTCTGACTCTGCAATTCCGAAATATCCCTTCTCACAAAACACATCACAGAATGCAGCGAGCTTTTTCTTGCCAACATACGGAATCATCTTCTCAAGAATCAGATCAACATACGCCTGCGTGTTCTGTCGGTATTCCGGAGGATAGGCGTGCGCACCGATAAACGTCGGCACAACCGTCATCATCTCTTCGTCCTGCAACTCGTTGATGGCTTCGAGCATCTTCACTTCGGAATCGAAATCGAGGCCGTAGCCCGACTTGATCTCGACCGTCGTTGTGCCGTGCTTCATCATCTCGTTCAGGTAGCGGGCAGTTTGTTTCTTCAGCTCTCTCTTGCTTGCAGCCCGGACGTGCGTGATCGTATTGAGAATGCCCCCACCGGCTTCGGCGATCTGCTGGTACGTCGCCCCTTGTGAACGGAGTGCAAACTCCTGGGCACGGTTTCCGGCGAACATCATGTGCGTGTGGGAATCCACGAAGCCGGGCAGCACGACCTTTCCCCTCGCATCCAGCTCATTGAAACTCTCCGGCAGCGACCGATTCCAATCCTTCATCTCTCCGACCCATGCGATCTTTCCATTCTCACACAGCACGCCGGCATTGTTCAGCAATCCCAGGTTTTGCATTTCCGCACCGGATTTCGATCTGGCGCCACGCGATGCTACCGTGACAAGCTGGGAGATATTCTTGATGAAAAGATTCACTACGTGTTGATGTTATGCACGAGGCTGGATTCGATTGCATGTTCAAGATATGAAAAGCGGAAAGTAGCTGCAAGAAACGAAGCGCGCAAGCCGTTGCCGAGCTCGCCCTTCAGTGTGTAGAGCGATAGGTCTTCCGCCCAAAGCGAACGGGTGTCGCTCGAATGCTACTTTGTCAGCAACAGCCCCGCCAAAGCGCGGCGGGATTACTCGTCAGTTCATAGCATCACTTCGTGAGGAGTCTCGTCGGCAACGAGTGTATCTGTGGGAGAGGAGTTGACGCTGAGAACCGTCTGCCCATCCCGCAGGAGTCGGAATGCGTACGGAGGCGCATCGCTGAAGCGCACACGCAGCCAGGCATCGGTCGTGCCGTAGTCTTCAACGGCAAGCTCGATCGAGCGCCGATAGCCGGACGGAGGAGTGCCTTCGTCCTTGCAGCCCAGACAGAAGACAGCAAACAAGAGTATCAGCGCCATCGTCGGCATATCTGTGCTTCGTCCCGTCTTGACCATTCGATTTGTTTCCTCGTACACCTCTAACCTTGGATTGTTGATGGATGAGTGAATTAGTTTGTAGACTTGGGGTCAGGCGAATGAGACGCACGGTGGCAGGTATCTGGCTGGTTGTGGCTTTGAGCCAAGCCTCGGTGCAGCTTGCGTCAATCGCTTGCAGTGCTAACGTGGGCACCTGCACGGCAGGGGGTGGCTCCTTCTTGCAGGTGGACTCAGCAGCGCAAGCACAAGGGCTATCCTGTATCGCATCGTCAGACTCCTCGAAGTGCTACATGCAACGGCGATCGCCTCGGTAATGTAACAGACGCTCGCACCAAAGGCAACCCGCCCCGCAGCCATCGTTGCGCCTGTGTGGTGCTTGTTGTTACTTCTCTTTGGAAGAGAAGTAACCAAGAGAACATCCAAAATCGTAACGCACGATTCAATCGCCGCCCGCGTGCCGTACGTTTCGGTGGGAGAGCGTGTAGCTGCCCGAACGCGATGTACAGGTTCACCGAAACGTAACCCCTTCGATTGAATCTTCCCATCGCACACGGCCAACGATTTTGGCGGGCGCGGGTTCTGCCTCGTCACCCTGAGCGCAGTCCCGCCGCCTTTCAGGCGGGACGGAGTCGAAGGGTGTTCCGCGCAAATGTGTAGGGACACGGCTCCGCCGTGTCCGCGTGTGAGGAGCGCTAAATGCTTGCGTTGACGATGCGCGATGTATGCACACTTCCAGCAGGACATGCCGGAGGCATGTCCCTACAATCATGTTCGCCGGTTCTGGGATGCTTCGCGCTTGGAAAGCAGCGCTCAGCATGACGGAGTAGTCGACTTCCCGCCCTTCCGTCACGGCGCGGGGTGTCAGGCGCGTGAGCCGTGACGTCCGATCGCTCCGTCACCCTGAGCGCAGTCCCGCCGCTTTTCAGGCGGGACGGAGTCGAAGGGTGTTCCGCGCAATCGCTCGAAGTAACAACAGCGCCGATCCCCGACAGCCGATGATCATGCTTCGACTCCGTCACGACAGAAAGCATCGTGACGTCGCTCAGCATGACGGTGTTTTTCTGGGTCGTCACGGCAGACGCGCTGTAACTTGATGAAAAGCGGACAAGGTCGGTCGTGAGTTGTCCCGGTTGTCGCGGCAGATACGCCGGTTGTCCCGAACAGGTTCCCCGCAGGGCGACCTCTAGCGCCGCGTAAAGTGACGAGCCATGGAAGGAGCAAGCTTCGGCAGGCTATTGTGCCGCTCAGAAAGTTCAATGTACTTCAAATAGAAATCAGCGACGCCGTTTGCAACAGTCGCCGTCAGTGCAGCGCGGCCCAGCTTTTGGTCAATCGTGCGGGCGATGAACATGCCGGTGATGGCGCCATAGCTTTGCCAGTACCCCGACGTGTTCGAGCTGGCAATAAGGGTATGTGCCCTGAACGGGCTAATGCGAGGCGATGAAAGCTCTTCTGCAACGCGGTTGAATTCCGCGAACGCGGCGGTAATCTTCTCCTCCCAATCCAGGGGAAGCACGCCTCTCGTTCGCTGCTCGAACGTGAGGTAATGCGCGATGCCCTCGTTTTGTGTGAGATCGAGAAGTTGATCAAGATAGGAGGTATGCGTTGAGTAGTACGACTGCCACGCCGGAGCGGCATCCTTGTACACACCGAACGCCACATGAAACACTTCGTGGGCCACAACGCTGAGGACGCCGATGAACCGTTCGTCCACCGTTCTTCCATAGCTGACGGCCTTGGCAAGATTCACCACAATGGTCAGCTCTCCTTCGCCTTCGCCTACAAACTGAGGCACATCGCCATGCCACACGACGCGCCGAACGTAGGCATCGATATTTTCATGCCCGAACGCAACGACGTACACGGGAACGGAGGCGGCGATAGACGTTCCCGGCGGAAACAATTGCTCGACCGTGCTCACAACGCGCTGAGCAAAGTTCCTTCGTCTGATGGTAGTGAGCAGTTCCTTGATCAATGTGACGTTCTCGCGGGCGTCCTTCAGTCGGAACACGTCGTCGCTCTCCACCTGTCCGAACTTGATGTCGTTCAGGCTCGACTCTAAATCTCTGCTTGTCAGGCTCCGCCGGGCAAGGTCGGCAGTCGTGGCAAGGGCAAGCCGGCTGCCGCGGAGCGCTGCGATATCGCTTCCGCTGCCGGAACGCCCTTCGTACAACTCGATGCACCGCTCAGCCGACTCATAGTTGATGCTGAGCCGGATGTTGAAGTGAGGGTTCGGTTGAGACGACGCAAGAGAAATGAATAGCGGGATGAGAAAACACAAAAGGCAAACTCTGCCGCGGCAGCCCTTCATTGCAGATTTCACGTGCGCAACTCCACAAACTCTGAGAACTCTATGCAACTCCCTTCAATCAGCTGGTAGGCTATCTCACCCAACGGCGCTCAAGGCCATGTCACTTTCACCACCACCATGGTCATGTCATCATGCTGAGCTGCAGCGCCGACGTGTGCCTGAATCTCATGTGTGATGCGATCCAACACCTGTTGCGCGGGAAGCTGATTCGTGTCCGGTCGCCGCATGATGGTCTCGAGTCGCTCCTGCCCAAATTGCTCGTGGTGATCGTTCATTGCCTCGGTAAAACCGTCGGTAAGTAGGACGAGCACATCGCCGGAGCGCAGATGAAGTGATCGTTCGGCAAACACGCTGTCCTCTTTCATTCCTAAAGGAAAGTGCACGCCATTGGGATCGAGCCATTCGATCGAGCCTTGAGAAACAAGAAGAGGCTTCATCTGGCCTGCGTTGGCAAAACGCAGCGTATGTTCATCTACGTCAAAGACGGCCAGCAGGAATGCTACGAAGTGGCCGCGACGGGAGTGGGCATGCACCAATTTGTTGAGGCGCGTAAGGATTTCAGCCGGCGACGCCGAGTGCCGTGCAGCGCTGGCGAACGCACCGCTCATGAACACGGCGCTCATGGCCGCCTGCATCCCTTTCCCGGAAACATCGAACACGCAGATGCCGAACCTTCTCGTGTCGCCCTGCATGAACGCGTAGTCGAAATGGTCGCCCCCGACTTCCCGCGCCGGAATCGAGAGGCCCGCAATATCCAGCCCTTCAACCGTAGGATGTTCTTTGGGCATGAGGGAAAGCTGGACATCGTGAGCGAGCTTCAGTTCGGTTTTCAGCGTATCCTTTTCGCCGCGTTCGCGCGAGACGACCCACGCGAGAAGGTTCACCGCCGCGAGCAGGAGCGAACTGCAGAGGATCAACCCGACGAGTCCCTGACCGAACCCGATGAAAATCGCCCCGATGCTGATGGCGATGAGGGTGTACGCAATCACCACCAATCTCCGCATATCCAGCGGAATGTCCATGTAAATTTCGTCGCTCCAGAGGAGCGAGAACAGCAGTGCGTCGGTCAGTTTCGTTTCTCCGCTCGGGTGCTCCATCTTGCGGCGATACTCATCCTTTTTCTTCTGGACGAGTGTGGTGATGCGATCCCAGAGGACATACACGATGCCGGCAATAATCAGGTCGGTTCCCAGCCTGCTCCAATCGCCCGTGCCGATTCCCTCCATGATCGCGGAGATGAACTCAAAGACGATCAGCAGCTTGATGACCGTGACGAGCAGCTTCTTGAATTTGATGGGATCGAAACCGGACGGCTCATTGATGCGGCGGGGGATATCCTTGAGTCCACCCCGTCGAATGGCATCGCGGGCGCTCACAACCGCATCGCGCAGCGTGGAAGCCATGTCGTCGGCCTCGCGCCGCAGCGAAGTCATGACATCGTCTTTCAGTGTTCGCTCCATCTACGATGTTGCATCGGTTTCTTTTCGTTGCTCGTAGCCGCTGCACTGGAGAACAGGAAGGCGCGGGTATTTGGCAAAGCGAGGATCGGTTTTCGAACGCAGGCAGCGGTAGAACTCGCTCCCTTTGCCGCTGCGATGCACCTCTGCGTGCGCGCAGTCGGCACATAACCCAATACGCACGGAGCGTAGATTTGTTCCGGCGTCGCGCTCAGGCATGCGTCTCGGTTTTCGGCAGCGACTGCCAGATGGCAAGTTCGCATCCATCGGGTGTGCGGAACACGCCATACCACCCCATCCCCGGTACTTCGGTCTTCTTCTGCACGATCTTACCTTTGGCTTTCTTGATTTCCTTCAGCTTGGCGTCCACATCATCCACTTCGATGTACACCACCGTTTGCGGCCTCTTCGGCATTTTCTTCACGCGCTCAAAACCGCCGTTCGGGTGGCCACCCGTATGAAAGAGCGTGTACTTGATCTCGGGGTGATCGGTGAACGTCCAACCAAACACCTTCCCAAAGAACTTCTTCGCCTTCTTCACATTGGTTGTGGGAATCTGCACATGACCGATACGATGCATGGGGAGCCTCCTGGTATTGTTATGCACTAAGTAGACGAAGAAACGCGAAGGGATTCAGGGCTTCGTGTTTTTTCGCAGGATGATCTTTCCGTTGACGCGCGTTCGTCCGCTCGCGTATGTCGTGAGTGCTGAAGGTGATACCCCCGGATTTCGCCTGGTGAAATTGTCGAAAAAACATTCGTCGAAATCGTGTCGCTCTTTTGATGGATCACTTGATCATCGGCACTTTCACACCAAACTTCCTTGCGTTCTCGATTGCCCTTTCGTATCCCGCGTCGGCGTGGCGCATGATGCCGGTGCCCGGATCGTAGGTGAGGACGCGTTCGAGGCGCGCCTCCGCAGCTTTCGTTCCGTCTGCAACGATCACCATGCCGGCGTGAATCGAGAGTCCCATGCCCACGCCGCCGCCGTGATGGACACTCACCCAGCTCGCCCCACCGACGGCGTTGAGCAAGGCATTGAGAATCGGCCAGTCGGCGATCGCATCGCTGCCGTCTTTCATCTTCTCCGTCTCACGATTGGGGGATGCAACCGAGCCGCAGTCCAAATGATCACGACCAATCACGATGGGCGCCTTCACCTCACCGCGTGCGACCAAATCGTTGAAGATTTTCCCCATCCTTGCGCGCTCGCCATACCCCAGCCAGCAGATGCGAGCCGGCAATCCCTGGAAGTGCACGTGCTTCTGCGCTTTCTCAATCCAGCGGCACAGTGGCCGATTCTCCGGAAAGGTTTCCATCACCGCGCGGTCGGTGCGATAGATGTCTTCCGGATCTCCTGATAGCGCTGCCCATCGGAAGGGACCCTTGCCATCGCAGAACAGCGGGCGGATGTATTCGGGGACGAACCCCGGAATATCGAAAGCGTTCGTCACGCCGTTAGCGTATGCTTCGCCACGAATGTTGTTGCCGTAATCGAATGTCACAGCCCCGCGCTTCTGCAAGCCGAGCATCGCCTGAACATGTTCAACGATGGACTCCTGCGCGAGTTTGATGTAACGCTCCGGGTCGGTCTTGCGCAGCTCCAGCGCCTGCTCGTAACTGATATGCGCCGGAACATAGCCGTTCAGCGTGTCGTGCGCCGATGTTTGATCCGTCAGCACATCGACTTCAATTCCTCGATGAAGCAGTTCCGGTAACACTTCAGCGGCATTGCCCAGCAAGGCAACAGACTTCGGCTGCTTCAGGGCTTTGGCGGTCTGCAAGGTGAGAAGGGCGTCATCCAGCGACGTGGCCATCTCGTCCACGTACCCGGTCTTCAAACGCTTTTCGATACGCGAGTGATCAACCTCGACGGCAAGACATGCCGCACCGTTCATGGTTGCAGCAAGCGGTTGTGCGCCGCCCATTCCTCCGAGTCCCGCGGTGACGAGAAGCTTTCCGGCAAGACTGCCGCCGAAATACCGCTCCGCACACGCGGCAAACGTTTCGTACGTTCCTTGTAGAATGCCCTGCGTGCCGATGTAGATCCAACTTCCAGCGGTCATCTGTCCGTACATGGTGAGGCCCAACGCTTCTAACCTCCGAAATTCATCCCACGTCGCCCACTTCGGCACGAGCATGGAATTGGAAATGAGAACGCGCGGCGCATCCTCGTACGTGCGGAAGACACCCACCGGCTTGCCCGATTGGACAAGAAGGGTCTCGTCATCGTCAAGACTTCTCAGCGTCCGGACAAGTGCATCGAAACACTCCCAGTTACGCGCCGCCTTGCCAACGCCTCCGTACACGATGAGTTGATCCGGCTTCTCGGCAACTTCAGGATCGAGATTGTTCATGAGCATGCGAAGCGCCGCTTCCTGAATCCAGCCTTTGCAGGTGATCGTCGTCCCGCGTGGAGCGCGAATCGTGCGCTGCGCGGGAGGTGGTTGTTCAACGAATGTCGTCATGTTACATCTCCTTTACGGTTTGTACGCCACGACAGTAATCTCCATGTTCGCCCCGCGAGGTAGTTCGCTCACGCCCACCGTCGTGCGTGCAGGATAGCTTCCTGCCGGGAAGAAGTTCTCGTAGACATGATTCATTTTCTCGAAGTCATTCATGTTCTTGAGAAACACCGTCGTGCTGACAACGTGTGACGAATCAAAACCCGCTGCGTGGAGAATCGTCCGGATGTTTTCAAGCACCTGCCGCGTCTCTGCTTCGAACGACTCGCTGCGCAGCTGCCCCGTGTTCTGGTCAATGCCGATCTGGCCCGAGACAAAGAGGAAATTTCCAATCCGCACGGCGGGACTGTACGGCCCGATTGT
Organism: Ignavibacteriales bacterium; assembly: GCA_037441705.1. GTDB lineage: Bacteria > Bacteroidota > Ignavibacteria > UBA10030 > UBA6906 > CAADGV01. The sequence goes on along the minus strand of JBBIRR010000020.1, from coordinate 45,232 downwards.
TTTTGTCGGGGCAATCGTCGTCCTCTGCATCGCCCTACTCAATTCTTCGTGCACAAAGCGGCGGACATCATCCTCCGTGGGACCGCAGCCCATCAATGCCACGATCACAAACAACGATGTGAGTCCTCTTTGCCTCATCCTTCCTTTCCCTCCACGATGGCTGTAATGGCATCGGCAACTTTGTTCACCTCTTCGAATGAGTTGTAGATGTGCGTGGAGATGCGGTTGCAATTGACGCCATTCTCCGGCACCATGCGGGTGATGATGTGATAGTGATCGAGAAGTTGTTTGTGAAGCACGTCGAACGGGACAGTTTTGATGCGGAAGCCGAGAACGGAGCCGTACCCGCCCTTCTCATCGGGAGTCAGGATTTCAATGCGGTCGCCAAGCTGCAGAAGTCTCCTGCGCAAATGCGCCGCCATCGCCTGCCCGCGACGGGCAACGTTTTGCATCCCCAGATGATGCAAGAAATCTACTGCCGCCCCAAGTCCCACAAAGATGGCCGAGCTTTGCGTGGCAAAGTCGAACCGATGCGCGTCTTTGCGGAATGCGATCGTTCCTTTTGCAAGGTCCCACGCCGTATCGGCGCTGGCGCCTGTCCAATACGGCTCCACGGTCTCGAGCATCTCGCGTCGAACGTAGAGAAAGCCCGTGCCTTTTGGACCCATCATCCACTTGTGGCCGCACGACGCGAAGAAGTCGCAGCCGAGTTCTTTTACATCGAGCGGAAGCATCCCCGGCGTGTGGGCGCCGTCGAGGAAGAACCAGAGGCCCTTCTCGCGCGCAAGCGCTGCAATCTCCTTCGCAGGCAAAACCTGACCGATGGTGCAGGTGATGTGAGGGACTGCAATGCAGCGGGTGCGCGAACCGATAAGCGCGTTCAGCCGATTCATTGTCTCCTCGAACGAGCGAGCAAGCTTCAGTTGCTTGATTACGATGCCATCGCGCCGGGCGCGGGCAAGCCAGGGAAGCGCGTTGCCGGCGTGCTCGTGATCGGTCAGAATCACTTCATCGCCTTTTTTCAGCGGAAGTCCGCACGCAACGATGTTAATCCCTTCCGTCACGTTGTGGGTGAGAGCGATCTCCTGCTCTTCCGCATTGATGAACCGGGCAATCTTGGCTCGCGCCGGCTCCCATCCTCCATAGCGGGCCGTGCGGTCGACATCCTCCATCTCCGCCCGCACTGCATCAAGAACGACGTACGGGGAAGGCCCCATCGTTCCGTTGTTCAGAAAAAGCGGCTCCTTCTTGAGAGGAAACTGATCACGCACGACACGCCAGAAATACTCGTCATCGGCCTCCACCTCCTGATCGGAGGCAAGGATGTATTTCGCCCGTGCGTCTTCGGGGAAAGCATACAGCATCGCGGCACCAAGCGCGCCGCCGGAAAACGTTCGGATGAATGTACGACGAGTGAGAGTGTTCATAAATCCATTACTCCATTACTCCATTACTCGATTACTCCATTTACTCCGATCCCTTCTTTCACAGCTTATAGCCAATCTTCCTCAAAAACTCCTTCCGCTTCACGACATCCGCCTCGGTTTCAATTCCTTTCGTTCTGACACCGTCGATGACGCCGAGAATTCCTCGCCCTTGCTCGGTTTCTGCAATGATTACCTCGGTGGGATTGGCGGTCGCACAGTGGATGCGGCAGATTTCCGGAACGTTCTTGATGGCGTTGAGGATGTTGATGGGGAAACCGTTCTCCATCATGATGATGAACGTATGGCCTGCACCGAGGTTCATAGCATTCTTTTGGGCCAGCTCGATCAAGCGTTGATCGTTGCCCACGGAACGGACGAGCGCAGGTCCCGACGATTCACAGAATGCGATCCCGAATTTCATCGAGGGGTTTGTTTGCACGATTGCCTCGTACAGGTCCTCGACCGTTTTGATGAAATGCGAGTGTCCGAGGATGAAGTTCATCTCATCGGGCTTTTCGATACGGATGGTGGTGATTTCCATGCGTTACCTCTTCTTGGATTAGAACGACGGGTTCATTCGCCGTACGATCTCGGGCGTGAGCAGCCAGCGAAGTTTTGGGGGACCGTTGGTCGGAAGATGAACTGCCGCAATCGCGCAGGTTTCCATCGCCACGGTTGCAGCGTGCGCCGGAGAGATGAGATAGGAGATAAACGTGCTCATATCCGGTTGATGCCCGATAACGACCACGCCGGCGCCGCTGGCGACACTCTGTACCTCCTCCGCAAGGGCGCGCGGATCGAAGCCGGGCTCGAGCTTCCGTGTCGGCAACGGTTCACGCTTCAGCACCCGCCCGAAAATCTCTCCCGTCTCTATGGCGCGGGTCAACGGACTCGTGAGAATAGCGGCAATATTCAAATCGATGTTGAGCAGTGCCTGTGCCATCAAATGAGCCTCCGCTCTCCCCTCTTCACTCAGTGTCCGCTCGTAATCTGTACGGAATTCGCCTCCCAGCGGGTTGGCGTCGCCGTGACGAACGATGTAGAGATTCAAAGTCCCCCCATGTTGAGACAACAGAAGAACGGCAGTAACCGGCAGCGCATCATGCCTTCGCCCGCGAGAGGCGCTGGCGCGCCTTGGCGTAGCCGGGTTTGATTACGTCATAGATAAGACGAATGCGACGATTGTACGGAATGAACGCACTCTTCATCGCGTTGATGGTGATCTTTTCCAGATCATCGAGACCGAGCTTGAACACCTTATGCGCGAGAGATAACTCCTTCGTCATCGTGGTGTTGCTCATCAAGCGATCGTCCGTGTTGAGTGTTACACGAAACTTATACCGATAATAGATGCCAAAGGGATGTTCCTCGATGGACTTGACCGCACCGGTATCCACGTTGCTCGTCAGGCAGATTTCAAGCGGAATGCGCTTGTCCAGAATGTACTGCGCCAGATAGCCCATCTTGGTCACCTTCGTCGGGTCTCGCTTATCGAGTCCGATATCCTCGATCAAACGTGTCGCGTGCCCGATGCGGTGGGCCCCGCACCACTGAATAGCCTGCCAGATGCTTTCCTTGCCGAAGGCCTCGCCGGCGTGAATGGTGATGTTAAAATTCTCGCGTTGAATGTAGTGGAATGCGTCGACGTGCTTCTTCGGCGGAAAGCCGCCTTCCTCGCCTGCAAGATCGAATCCCACCACGCCGCGCTCCCGAAAATCCACGGCCAGCTCAGCCATCTCCTGCGACAGATGCATGTTCCGCATGGCGCAGATGATCAACCCGTACTCGACACCAAAGTCGCGCCGCCCCCGCTCAAGTCCCTTCAGCACGGCATTGACCACCTCATCCCAATGCAAACCCTTTTCGGTGTGAAAGACGGGCGCAAACCGCGTCTCGACATAGACAACGTTGTCGTTATACATGTCCTCCATCATCTCGTAGGCTACGCGCTCAAGCGCCTCTTCCGTTTGCATCACGCCGCAGGTATGCGCAAAGCCTTCGAGGTAGAGGGGCAAGCTTCCACGCTGCGCACCGCGATGAAACCACTGTGCCAGCTCACCCGGGTCGTCCGTGGGAAGCTTCTTATAGCCGTTATCGCGGGCGAGTTCGATGACGGTTTCAGGACGCAAGCCGCCGTCAAGATGATCGTGCAAAAGGACTTTCGGTAACGTACGAATGAACTTCTCGGAGAGCTTCATCGGCAATCAAGCGTGATGGTCGGTTTCTGCTTGCATCAAGGTAACGAGATGAGGCTTGAAAATCAACGAAACGGGCGGTCGCAGACTCCCGGTAGAAGTGGGAGGATGATAATCGTGAAGCAGATCCGCTTCTTCAGCGGCTGAAAAAGGTGTAGATGTCGCCGAAGAGTTCCGCCTCCAACTCCTCCGAGACTCTCACATCTGCAAGTTGAGCCTTCTTTTCTTCGTACTGCTTTGCCAGCGGAGTGGTTCGAAACATGAGTTGGACGTTGCCCTCTGCATCCAGAGCTTCGATGAGATTTGGTGCAGGTCGGAATGCCATGAGGTCTATCTGAAGCGATTTTGTTGTCGATTGATTTCGTCGAGGGCTCTTTGAAGGTCGGCTACAAGAGGCGGCAAGTCCTCTGCAACTATCGCCCATAACACGTCAAGGTCAACGCTCATGTAGGCATGAACAAGTCGGTTGCGCGTACCGATGATATCAGCCCACGGGATTGTCGGCGTTTGTTCTTGAAGATAGCGGGAGGTCTTGGATGCGGCCTCACCGATGATTTCAACTGCCCGCGTAAGTGCAAGCGTCAATTGGTCGTCGTGCTCAAGGTCAGCTCGCGTCTTACCTTTGGAAAACCGCAGCGCTTTCTGCGCATACTCGAGCATGTGCTGCAACCGAATCGGGTCTTCTTCAGTGAGCGGCATAGATGGTTTGAGCTTCCTTCACAACATTTTCACGAAAGTATTTGCCGAGGTCGTTAGGAGTCCGCAGGTCAACTTGCCGCCGGAGAACAGCAGAAAGTTCTCGCTCCAATCTTGCGAACGCAAATCCCGGTGTTCGTCCCGGCTCAAATTCCACCAACACATCAAGGTCGCTGTCGGGCCGAGCATTACCGTGAATAGTAGAACCGAAGATCGAGAGTCGACGAACGTGGTACTTCCGGCAAATCTCTTCCAATTGTTTCCGGGTTGCTTCTGATATTTCAAATGTCATCGCTTTTCCTCCGGGCTCTCAACGAACGTGATGAAACCCTTCACCTGAAGCTACTGCAGTGCAATATATAACAACTCTCACAACACTTCAACGGGCCGCATGTTTCTTGTAGTAGTTGATCAGACCGTTTGTCGAGCTGTCGTGTGACATCACGACGGCATCGGTCCGCAACTCAGGCAGGATAGCCTTCGCAAGTTGCTTCCCTAACTCCACTCCCCATTGATCAAACGAGTTGATGTTCCAGATAATCCCTTGCACAAACACCTTATGCTCGTACATTGCAATCAAAGAGCCGAGCGTACGAGGCGTGAGCTTGCGAAACATGATGGAATTCGTCGGACGGTTTCCTTCAAATACTTTGTGAAGAAGGAGCCGCTCGATTTCTTGCTTGGTCATGCCGGCTGCTCTCAGCTCGGCGCGGGCTTCCTTTGCAGTCTTACCTTTCATCAACGCTTCAGTTTGCGCGAAAAAATTGGAAAGAAGAAGAGCATGATGCTCTCCCATCGGGTTGTGCGTCTCCATCGGAGCGATGAAGTCGGCGGGCACGAGTTTCGTGCCTTGATGGATGAGCTGATAGAACGCGTGTTGCCCGTTCGTTCCCGGTTCACCCCAGATCACCGGACCGGTAGTGTAGTCAACCCGTCGCCCATCTCGTGTAACCGACTTACCGTTACTCTCCATATCCGCTTGCTGGAGGTAGGCAGGAAGCCGATGCAGATACTGATCGTAGGGAAGAACGGCGTGCGTCTCGGCGCCGAAAAAATTGTTGTACCACACGCCGAGCAACGCGAGGATGACGGGCATGTTCTTATCTAACGGGGCCGAACGGAAGTGTTCATCCATGTCAAACGCTCCGCCGAGGAGTTCTTCAAACTGCTCGAATCCGATGGCTACGGCAATCGACAGTCCGATGGCCGACCAGAGTGAGTAACGGCCCCCGACCCAATCCCAGAACTCGAACATGTTCTTCGTGTCAATGCCGAAGGCGGATACCTCCTTGGCATTCGTGGAAAGAGCGACAAAGTGCTTCGCAATCGCGTCGATGTCCGCACCCGACTGCAGAAACCATGAGCGCGCCGAGGTCGCATTCGTCAGCGTCTCCTGGGTCGTAAACGTCTTCGAAGCGATGATGAACAGCGTGCTTTCGGGGCGGACGCGCTTGAGAGTTTCCGCCAGATGCGTGCCGTCCACGTTCGAAACAAAATGCACACGCAGGTCCGGCGTTGCATAAGGTTTCAGCGCCTCGGTCACCATCACCGGACCCAGATCCGAACCCCCGATACCGATGTTCACAATGTCGGTGATGGGCTGTCCCGTGTATCCCCTCCACTCGCCACGTCTCACAGCAGTGCTGAATCGTTTCATCTGTTCAAGCACCGCATTCACGGCCGGCATCACGTCCTTGCCATCGACCAGCATGGGCTTGTTCACGCGGTTGCGCAAAGCAACATGCAGCACAGCACGCTGCTCGGTGACGTTGATCTTCTCGCCGCGAAACATCTTTTCACGCCACGCCTCGACGTGCGCTTCTCGGGCAAGGGCAAGAAGCAGCCGCATCGTTTTTGGCGTGATGCGGTTCTTGGAGTAGTCTAACAGGATGCCGCAGGCTTCAAGGGAGAACTTGTCGAACCGATGCTGATCTTTGGCAAACATCTCCCGCATGTGTCTCCTTGAGATTTGTTTGTGGTGATCGAGCAATGCCCTCCAGGCCTTGGATTTGGTGAGTGTGGACATGGGGTTTCCTCAGATTGTGTGCGGAGTCGCAACGTGACTGAATATAAGACAGAAGCGTCACAAAAGCTTATCGGAGCAAAGAAGTGTCACCATTGCTCTTCGTTCGCCGAATTTCTACCTTACCTGCAATGAAATAACAAAGAGGGCCTCATGAACACAATTTCAGTCTCGCTGACAGACGAGCAGATGGCAAAACTGAAAGACATTGCAAGTCGGCTTGGCGTTTCTCCTGAAGACATCGTACGTTTGCGCATCGATCACATCCTGAGTGGCCGTGATGAGAAATTCTTAGAAGCTGCTGCTCGCGCCCTTGAAAAGAACATCGAACTGTATCGTCGTCTTGCATGATCCTCTACCTCACCGTCGATGAGGTACTGGAGCTGCACACGTATCTCGTCAAACGCTCTGGTGGCTCGTTCGGGTCAAGAGATATCGGAGCCTTGGAGTCTGCGCTTGCCCAGCCTCAGATGGCATTCGGTGGAAAAGAGCTGTATCCCACACTGGAGGAAAAGGCCGCAGCGTTAGCATTCTCTCTTATTAAGAATCACGCCTTTGTTGACGGCAACAAACGAATCGGGCATTACGCGTTGGAGACATTTCTCATGATGAACGGCTATGAAGTCGTGGCGCCGCGAGATGAGCAAGAACAAATAATCCTCGCCCTCGCGGCAGGAGAGATGCAGCGGGATGAATTTACGGATTGGGTACGTAATCATGTTCAACCGCTCCAATGAACCTCCCCCTCACCCGCCCCATCGTCTTCCTCGATCTCGAAACCACGGGCAAAGATTTCGTTGCCGACCGCATCGTGCAAATCTCGGTGCTGAAAATTCACCCCGACTCCTCCGAGGAAAGCCGCACCCGACTCATCAATCCGGGCAAGCCCATACCGAGGGAAGCAACCGCCATTCACGGAATCACGGACGAAGATGTGCGGGACCAGCCTCGCTTTCGAGATATTGCTCGGTCGCTGTTTGAGTTTTTGGCGGGCTGCGACATTGCGGGCTACAACTCCAACGCCTTCGACATTCCGTTTCTCGCCGAGGAGTTTGCGCGATGCGGCATGGAGTTTCCGCAGGAAGGAACGCGACTGATTGACGTGTGCACGATTTTCAAACGGAAGGAGGAACGCACGCTTTCAGCCGCATACAGGTTTTATTGCGGCAAGACGTTAGAGAACGCTCACAGTGCCGAAGCAGACGTCCGGGCAACCTACGAAGTGTTCCGCGCGCAGCTTGCCCGCTACCCCGACATCGGGTCATTATCGCTCGATGAACTTCACACCTATTGTACCCGTCCCGATACGGTGGACTACGCACGACACCTGATCCGCAATGACAAGGGCGAGATCGTGTTCAATTTCGGCAAACATAAAGGAGAGCTGGTAACACAGCATCTCGATTATGTTCAGTGGATGTTAGAGAGCGAGTTCCCAGAGGCGACGAAAATGATTTTGCGGAAGATCTTGGACTCTCAGTCTGGGTGAAGATCGAACGATCCCGTTGTAGGTGTCCCTCAATCCTACTTCCTTTCGCAGAATTATCCCAATCCGTTCAACGGCGAAACGACTATTCTCTATGAGACAGCGAACTACGAGCACGTTTCCTTGAACGTCTATGATCTCACAGGAAGGCACGTGACAACGCTCGTGCAGGGGATGAAAGCTTCGGGACGTAAGTTCGTTACGTGGGATGCGATACGTTTCGCTTCGGGAGTGTACTTCTATCGGTTGCAAGCAGGCGCATTCACACAGACAAAAAAGCTCGTGCTACTGCGATGAAAGAGTGCCGGCCGCCTTCTCTATAGCGTCGAGGACGATCCCCGTCGTAATCACCTCCGGCAACAGCTTGTCCAGTTCGCTTTCATCGCTCTGGTCTAGTCCAATGTGGAGGAATTTGTTTTAGATTCCGGAATTTAGTAATCTCGTACCAGAACAATGGACGGAAAATCGAGATGCAAACCAAACACCAATTCACGGCGGTGATCGAGCGGGAGGACGACATGTACGTTGCTCTCTGCCCCGAGCTTGACATCGCAAGCCAGGGCAACACTGTGGAAGAAGCTCGGCAGAATCTTAAGGAGGCTATCGAATTGTTTTTCGAGACAGCCTCGCAACAGGAGGTTCGAGAACGCCTGCACGACGAGGTTTTTGTGACGCGTTTAGAGGTAGCCGTTGGCTAAGCTGCGAGTCTTCTCAGGCAACGAGGTCTGTCAGATCCTATCAAAGCACGGCTTTCAAAACGTCCGGCAACGTGGGAGCCATATCATCATGCAGAAGAAGACGGGGTTCTCGACAATAACTGTTCCCGTGCCCAACCATAAAGAAATCAAACCCGGAGGTTGAAATCAATTATCCGTCAATCGCAGATTCCAACCAATGAGTTCGAGTCCTGATTTGTTTCATTTTCAAGCAGCAAGCCGCCTACTCTGATACTGCATTTCTCAACGCTTCAAGCACGATCCCCGTCGTAATCACCTCCGGCAGCACAATAGGCTCGTTCGGCCTGCCGGCTGGAAAGACGACATACAACGGCACGCCGGAGCGTCCGAACTTTTGAAGTAAACGCGTGATCGTTTCGTTGCCGTTTGTCCAATCAGCCTTCATCGCCACAACATTGCTCTGCTTGAACTTCTCGACGACCGTTCGGTCCGCTAAGACTGTCTTCTCATTCACTTTGCATGTCAGACACCACTCGGCGGTGAAATCAATGAAGACGGTTTTGTTCGCTTTGAGGTGGGATTCGAGCTGCTCAAGCGAAAAGGGTTGCCAGGGAATCCCATCCGTTGACGGCGTAGTCGTGTTTGCAACAGCCGTATGCGAGAGAATGTCACGCGCCTTGAGCACATCGCCAATAAACAAATGGAAGCCGAGCGCAACGACGAGAATCGCCGCGGCCCACGTTCCGAGATACTTACCCCGCGAGGCGCTGAGCGTGGCAAAGCGTCCCACCAACCAGCAGGCGAAGCCGACGAACAACAGAAACGCGGCCGTCCAGATCACCGCCTCCATGCCGAGCTGCGAGCCGAGAACTTGCAAAAGCCACACGAGGGTGGCCATCATGAGGAAGCCCATGAACTGCTTTGCCGTCACCATCCACTCGCCGGGTTTCGGCATGAACCTCATCCATGCCGGCTTGGTGGTAAGAATGAGATACGGCAATGCCATGCCGAATGCAACGCTGGTGAACAACAACAGAATAATGTGAGCGGGCTGCGAGAACGCAAATCCCATCGCCGCGCCGAGGAACGGAGCCGTGCACGGCGTTGCGAGAATTGTTGCAAACACGCCTTCGGAGAATGAGGACACGTAGCCCTTGTCCGAATCGCGTTTCTCCATGGCGCTTCCGGCACTCACGAACGCCAGCATGAACGGAAGGCTGATCTCGAACACGCCAAACAAACTCAAGCCAAAGGCAAATACGATCGTGCACATCGCGATGACGAAGAGCGGCTCCTGGAACTGGAACCCCCATCCCACCAACTCGCCTGTTGCCTTCAGGATGATGATGAGAATAGCAAGCACAAGAAACGAAGCGAGAATGCCGAGCGAGAAGAACCAGCCGAGGCGTTTCACGCGCGCCGGTTCATCGCCCGACATCCGCATCAACCCGAAGATTTTCAGCCCGATAACGGGCAGAACGCACGGCATGATGTTGAGCAACATGCCGCCGAGAATGGCAAAGAGAACGTAGAGGAGAAGCGAGTATTCAGCACCAGCGGCTTCGACTGAAGTGAAAGAACGGTCAAGTAAGCTGCCGTCGGTGGCAGCTCCGTCCTCACCTTCGAGGCGAATACCTGCGCAGAACTCACGGGAAAGCGGAACTTCGATAACTCCCGTTGCCTTTTCTCCACCAACCAATTGATACACGAGAACGCCGCGCATCGTGAAGGGGCCGGAGACTTTCTCATAGGCCGTAAGTGGAATCGTCAGCAATGCACGCGAACCGTCAACAGTCACTTTCGTCCGTCCAAATGCCAACGAGTCATTCGGGTAGGGATAGAAATCCGGAACCACATCGGTTTGAAAGACGAACTGCTTGTTGGCTTCAGCAATCAATTTAAGAGAAACCGTGCTGTTCTTTGCCTCCGATTTCCATGCGAACCCCGGCATCGCGGCAAGGGGTTGTGGCACCATCGCCCGGTACTTCTTGAACAACTCTTGATTCGCCTTTTCCGGAGTTGTTGGTCGGACGGGAAGGGTGAGCGACACCGACGCACTGCCGGGCACGCACAGCGTTTCGCATTCCAGCCACCGGACTTTTGCTTTCAGGGTTGCTGTTCCGGCTGCAAGCGCTGTGGGCGGGGTAATCTCAACAAGCAGCATGGTTTCGGTCGCGTAGCCATACGTCAAGACGTCGCCGCTCTCGTTGTATTTGTGCGGAAGCGGCCATTGGATTGGCCCCGCCGTGAAACCCTCGGGCAGCGTCCAGTCTATTTCTGTTGGCAACCCCGCCTCGCCGGAGTTTTGCCAGTAGGTGTGCCACCCTTCATCCATCTTCATCAGCACGCCGACAGTGAAGGGCGTGCCGGGTTGAATGCTCTTCACGTCCGCAAGCAACGTGACGTTCGTGTGATGTGTTTTTGTCGAAGGCTTGGTTGGTGCCTGTTGGTCCTGCGCCTGTGCCGTTGCAAGACAACACACAACAAGTGTAAGAAAGGCAGAGAATGTTTTCATTGAGAGTCGAAACCCCTTGTTCCTCTGATCAAATCATCGTCAGGAGACCGAGCGTCTTGACGCATGCAGTTGCATACTGATCACTCAACACTTACATCTTACCGAAAAATGCGGGAACAAACAAGACGAGATGACTGACGCGGAGAGAGATGACTCCTACTTCTTCGGAGTTGCTTCGTGCTCTTTGCGGTCGGAATGCAGATAGTCCTGTCGCTTCCTTTTCCGAACCAACAACAGCAGATAGCCAAAGATGGCAAAGACGATGATGCCGATCAGCAGCAGGTTATCTCGAAAAAAAGACTCCATACTTTGGGGAAGAGTACACAATCACGCCTATGCATACGGATGGGAGTAGAAGATGTTGCTCCAGAGCGCCATGAGAATATACCCATCGAACGTGGAGGATGCAAGGCAACGAGTCAGTTTTTGGAGGCCGCACGCGCGAGTACTTCGGTGTACTTGAACCCCGATCCTGTGTTGTAGAGGAGAACGCGCGACGCCTCAGTGACCACACCTTGCAAGCGCAACGCGCTCAGCGCCGCCACAGTTGCAGCGCCTTCAGGCGAGAGCAGAAGCCCCTCGTGGCGCGCGACGACCCTGATGCTCTCGATGATCTCCTCATCATCAACTGCGAGTGCGCAGCCGTTGCTTGCATACAACGCGTCGAGGATCAGCGCATCGGCAAAAGCCTTCGGTACACGCAGTCCCGCTGCACAGGTTTCGGCGCTCTCCCAAAACTCCGAGATTGCGGCATGAGCATTGAACGCCTTCACAATTGGCGCGCATCCCGAGCTTTGCACCGAAACCATGCGCGGACGCGTCTTGTCAATCCAGCCCAATTCTTCCAGCTCATCGAATGCCTTCCACATGCCGATCAAGCCCGTTCCACCGCCGGTCGGATACACTATCACATCAGGAAGCTGCCAGCCAAACTGCTCGGCGATTTCGTAGCCCATCGTTTTCTTTCCCTCCAACCTGTACGGCTCCTTCAACGTGGACATGTCGAACCACGCATTGTGTGCTTTTGCCGCGTTCATCACCCTGGCTGCGTCGCTGATTGTCCCCGGCACAAGGTGCACGTCCGCACCGTACAGTCGGCATTCCTCAATGTTGACGCGGGGCGTCTCTTCGGGCATGAAGATATGCGACGAAATTCCGGTGGCCGCGCCGTACGCAGCAAGCGCTCCGCCTGCGTTGCCCGCGGTGGGAATGCAGCACTCGGTGATCCCCAATTCCTTTGCCTTCGCAACGGCCATGCACAGGCCGCGTGCCTTGAACGAGCCGGTCGGGTTCATGCCTTCATCTTTCATGTACAGATGATCGAACCCGAGATTCCTCCCGAGGTTCTTGAGGTGCAGGATCGGCGTGAACCCTTCGCCGAGGGAAACAATGTTGGTATCGTCTATCACCGGCAGAAGCTCGCGGTACCTCCACAAGGTCGGCGGCCGCTTCGCAAAGAAGTTAGGCGAAAGCCGTATACGGGCTTTGTCGAGATCGTATCGCGCAAAGAGCGAGTGCCCGCAGTGCGTGCACACCGTATGTATCTCTCGATGATCGAACACGGCACGGCATCGGCTGCACTCGAGGCGCGTCATGAACGAACTGTTATCTCTTGATCCACTCATCAAACAGCCTTTCCAGTTCTTCGGGAGTGAGCTTGGGTGTATCGTAATGATGGCCCAGCAAGCGCTGTCGCATCGCCTCGTAGAGACTGACGGCGCAGGCCACGGAAATGTTCAGACTCTGAATCATCCCCACCATCGGAATCACGAAGTTGCCGTCCGCTTTCCGTGCCGCCTCGTCGGACACGCCGCGATGTTCGTTGCCGAAGACGAGGGCGACCTTCTTCGTTAGATCGAGGTCATAGAGGGAAACGGCGGCAGCGTCGAGCCGAGTGGCGTAGATCGAAAACCCTTCGGCGCGCAGCGTCGTGTAGCATTCGTCAACCGACCGGTGTTTTCTTCTTTCCAGCCACTTGTTGGCGCTGGAAGAGCTTTTCTTGCCGATGCGGGGAAATTTCTCGATCGTGTAGAGCAGCTCTACCTGCATCACCCCCACGGCATCGCAGGAGCGGAGTACTGCACTGACGTTGTGCGGATCGTGAATGTTTTCCACAACGACGGTGAGGTCGGGCTGGCGTTTCCGCAACACCGTCTGAATCCGTTCAATCCGTCGCGCACTTTTTGCCGTCATCCTGTCTCGCCCTCATCAGCAGACGGCAATGTGCCGCTCTCCCTGCGGAATTGGAGAACGACGATTGCCAGAATCACCAATCCCGCTCCTGCGGCTTGTACCGGCGTAATCGCTTCGCCGATGAACACTGCTGCCGTAACGATCGCAACCACCGGCTCGAGCGTACTGGTAATCACCGCGCGAGAAGGCACCAGGTACCTCAGTCCCCCCGTGAACAACAGGTTCGGCACCAGGACCGATGCCATCGCGAGCAAAAACAAATCTCCCCACGTCCCAGGATCGGGCACCCGCGGGATGAGCCTCCAGGGCGGGTCAACAATCAGCCAGAACAGCGAAGCGAACGCGATGTAATAGAACGTCACCGTCCAGACTCGATACCGAACCAACAAATGCCGCATGTAGATGGTCATGAAAGAAAAGGTGATGATGGAACCGATACCGGAGAGCAGTCCCAGCCGCGTGATACGCATCGTCGCCAGATCGAATCCCGTCACCGCGAGAAAGCAGCCGGTGAGGGACATAACTGCGGCAACCAGTTTCGCCACGGAGAATCGCTCTTCCTTCATCAGCACCTCATAGGTCATGACGAACAGCGGCGCCGTGTACTGCATGGTAATCCCGGTTGCCACCGAACTTTCTTTGATCGTAAAGTAGTACGTGAAGTTAGCGCCGGCCAGCCCAACAACTCCTAACAGCGCAAAGCGCCAGAGGTCCTTCGGATGCACGCGCAGAAGATGGCGGGCAACGAGGCCGAAGACGAGCAGCAGCACACAACAGGAAAACACTGCGCGTGTTTGAACAAGCAAAAGGGTATCGAACTGTTGGTTGAGCAGATGTTTGGCGAAGGTGGCAGAAGCACCCCAGCAGACGGCCGCTCCCATCACCATGAGGTAGCCCTTGAGATCCTTCATGTCGAGCGTTCGTCTGGAGGGTTCTCCAACTTCTCGACCATCCTCCGGCATTCCTCCGCCTGATTGGGCAGGCCGGCAAGATCATACAGGTACGCAAGCCGTTTGTACAAAGGTGACGGATACGGAACGTGCGCGATTCCCTCTCTGAGAAACTCGATGAGACTGGAGAGCGGCGGAATGTTCAAATCCGGATCGTAGCAATCGCAGGCGTCGAGATACGGATCAGGCTCGGCGGGGCGGGCTTGCGCCGCGCGCCTATAGTAATGCAGGGCAAGCTCGTAGTTGTCGCTGGACGAGGTTGTCGCTTCAAAGATGGTTGCCAGCCAGCTGAAGACGTCGTAGCCAAGGTCGGGAAATTCTTTTGCCAACTTCTCGCCGAACAGGCGCACTTCATCGGCTGTCAAGGAATGGTTCCAGAACAACAAACGGTAAAGCTCGATGTCTTTTGTTTTGAGTGCGAGCGCGGCCTCGAATGCCTCAAAGATTTCATCAAAATCGGTTGAGGTGGAAAAACACCGCCGTATCTCGTCGATGGTGTATGGATGCATGATGAGCGAGTCGGGAAGCGACTGCTTGAACGATAACGAACGCTCATCTGAAAGTCAACCACGCCCACCACAACCGCAGGGCGACCTCCGCTCGGAGATCGCCCTGTGACAAACACGTGCTTACCGGATGAGCACCATCCTGCGCGTTTCCACGTAGCTTCGGCGCTGTGCATTCTCCGGTGCCGTCACCTGCAAGCGATAGAAGTACACGCCGCTTGCAAGACTCCTCGCATCGAACTGCCGATCGTAGTACCCAGCCGCCAGGTTCTCGTCAACAAGGGTGGCAACGAGCTTGCCGAGAATGTCGTACACGCTTAGCGTGACTTTGCCGGGGCTTGGAAGTTGAAAACGGATGGTTGTTGTGGGATTGAACGGATTGGGATGGTTCTGGTCCAGCGCGAACGTTTTGGGAACATCCATTGCTTCCTGCACATCCGTTGGCCGCACGAACCAGAAGCGGAACGTATCGCGGCTGGCTGTGGTGTTCCACTCGTCTCGCGTGGTCACCGTCCAGAGATACGGCTGTCCGTTGTGCAGAGCGGCAATGTTGGTGAACGTTGCCACACTGTCGTTCACGCGGAACGTTGTATCGAGGGCTTCTCCCCACAGATGCAGTTCATACCAATGCGGATCGGCGTTCAGATCTGTTGCTTTGGTCCACCGCAACTGCATGGAGCTCTGCACGCGCACGGTGTCGTTGTGTGCCGGCTCCTGCAAACGAACGGGTCGGCGCGGGGCTAACTCGCTGAAACGAAAGATCCACAACCCCGTCGAGGAAGCCGATTGCGGTCCGGCTCCGAGGATGATTTTGCCGGAGGGGAAATAGGGATAGACTTCCCACGACAGACCGCTCCCCGGAATACTGTATCCAGCGGCAAGAACCGGCACGAGAGGGTTGTGAATGTCGATGATCTGAATGCCATAGCCCTGATACCAGGCACAATAGGCATAATCTCCACGAATGTGGACGTTGTGTACGGTCGACGTCGGATCGACGGTGAACTCTGCACTCGTGGTCGTAGGAATTGTCGGAAGATTGCTGATGTCCCAGAACTTGACATTCTTCCGCGGGTGAGTGATTTCGTCCGTCGAAAGAGCGAAGCGCCTGTCCTTCGTCACCCACACATTGTGCGTTCCAGAACTGGCGTAGGCAATGCGTCCGATCGTCTGGACATTGAACTTATTCCTCGCATCGGCAATAATCACGCCGCCGCCGCTGTAGATGGCCGCCGCGTAGATCGTGTCCCGCAAAACGTACGAGTCATGCACATACATCGGCTGGTACTCACTCACAAACTGCGGGTTGGTCGGGTCGTTGCGGAGATCGAAGATGAGAATGCCGCCCGGCGACCATTGGGCGCAGCCGTTGAGGTACATGTACCCATCGGCGATGGTGATCGTGTGGGAATTGTTGATGTTCTTCGTTCCGCTTGTGTAGTTGAACGTGCGGACAAGACGTGCTGTATCGGGAAGCTGCGAGAGATCAATGATCTGGACACCCGTTGCTCCGCTGGCTTCGGTCACGACGTAGGCGTAGTGCTTGTATGTTTTCATCTCGCGCCAGGTACTGTTCGGCCCGACGATATGCGTTACGACGCGCGGATTGTTGTCGTCCGTGATGTCCACGATCGACGTTCCCCCCGATGTATTGCCCGAACCGCTGCCCGTAATGCCCACGAGCGCATACTCTCGGCCATCGGGTGCGGTGTAGCCCCAAATGGCCGACAGGCCCGTTCCGGGACGCGGGTGAATGTGTCGCAAGGTGTCCAGTCGAGGCTGGGCAAGCGCCCGTGGGCCGAAAGCCGCGAGCGCAGCAACAACCACCAGTGTGTGTTTCATGGCGTTTTCCTTTGGTTGTAGAATGATTAACGTATCAAAGCCATTTTCTTGATGTCGGAAAACTCACCGGCATGCAGCCGGTAGAAATAAATCCCGCTCGGCAGGTCCCGCGGCTCCCATTGAACGTCGTATCTTCCTTCACGTCGTGTTTCGTTGACCAGCGTCGCCACTTCCTCTCCCAACACATCATAGACCTTCAGACTCACGAACGCAGTCCGCCCGATCTCGAAGGAGATTGTTGTCGAGGGATTGAACGGATTGGGATAATTCTGTCGAAGGCGGAAAGAACCCGCAACCGGTTCCGGCTCCACAGCAGTCGCGCCGGAACGATAGATAAGCTGGAACGTGTCTCGGCTCGACACCTCCGTAAACTCATCCCGAATCCACACATGCCAGCGGTAGGTTTGCCCGTTCTGCATAGAGGCAAACGGCATGAGCGTGAGCGACGTGTCGCGTGTCTTTACCAGCGTGTCAAGACCTGGACCCCAGAGGTGAAGCTCGTAATAATGCGGGTCTTCCGTTTGCTTGGCTGCAGAACGCCAGCGGAAGGTTCTTGCAACGCCCTGGAAAAATGTATCGCGATCGGCCGGCGCCAACAACGGCGAGCGAATGCGCGGCGCGAGTCCGTTGAACGAGAGCAGGTACAACCCCGTTTGCATATCCGATCCGATCCAACGGCCTGACGGAAAATACGGATACACGCCCCAGCATCCGTTGAAGCTGCCGCTCGGGCCTGGATAGGAATCATACCGACCAACCTCAATCGGGTTTGCAGGATCATGCACATCAACCACGCGCATGCCTGCCGAATAGTGAGAGATGTAGAGGTAGTTTCCTCGACCGTGAACGTTGTGAATGATGTCCAAAGGTGATGCCGCATATTGTGCCAGCGGCGTGTACGGGGGACCCCCGCCAAGATTGTTGAGATCCCACACCTTCAAGTTGTTCACGGTTCCGATTTCATCCGTTGTGAAGACGTACCGACCGCCGTTTATGGACGCCCACGTATGGTGCGTACCCGAGCCGCTGTACTGAATGAACCGAAGGATTTGAGGATTTGCCTTGTTTCGAATATCCACCACATACAACCCGCCGTTGCTATAAATCGCTGCGGCGTAGAGCGTGTCATTGCGAACAAACGAGTCGTGGATGTATTGCGGCTCAAACTGCCCGACATACTGCGGATTTGTCGGATCCTCTCGTAAGGAAAACATCACAACACCACCTGGAGACCAACCGGCACTTCCGTTCAGGTACAGGTACCCGTCGGCAAGCGTCACGGTGTGTGATCGCAGGGTATTTCTGCTTCCGTTGGTGTAATTGAAATTTCGGACAAGAATCGCGGTGTCGGGAAGTTGGGAGAGATCCACAATCTGCACGCCCTGTCCTCCTTCCGACACAATGTATGCGTAGTGTTTGTAAGTCTTGATTTCCCGATAGGCACAGGAGGCTGGAGGCCCCGGGATGTGGGCGATCTCGCGAATGGGAGACACATTGAGGTCAACGATCGCTGTACCAGTGTACGTTCCGAGCAGAGCATATTCTCTTCCATCCGGCGACACCCACCCCCAGCAACTCGAGAAGTAGGTGGTGCCGTAGCAGTTTGTGCTGCCGTGTCGGACGTTAAGCGTATCAAGCAGCGTGACACCATTCTGTTGTGCCTGACCGCCCGCAATAATCGTGAGCGTAAGTGCCAGAGCAGACAGGCACGCACGAAAAGCAAACGAATGTTTCATATGCACCCTCAGCATCGTAAGAAAGAACAGGACGGCGATAGACTCGCCGCGAACCTACTTGACCACCATAAGCTTGCGTGTTGCGCTCAGCGAGCCTGCGCTGAGCCGGTAGAAGTACACACCGCTGGCAAGAGAGCCGGCAACGAAATTTACCTTGTACGTTCCCGCCCTCAGCGGCTCGTTCACCAACGTTGCGACTTCACGTCCGAGCACGTCATACACCTTTAACGAAACCGGCCCTGCGCCCTGAACCGTGAACCTGATCGTCGTCTGAGGGTTGAACGGATTCGGATAGTTCTGTTCGAGCGAGAAGCGGATCGGCGTGTTCGTTGGAATCTCCTCCACATACACGCGGATGGTATCCGTTCCTCCGAACTGATAGTAACGCGCAGCAAACTCCTGGAGATATTGGTTGGTGATGTTGCCATTACGGACGATTACGGTGTTTTCGTTGTTGGAGTTCTCCGCCGAGTTTGTCCAGTTGTGCGAGCCGGTAATCGTTGCCGTGTTGGACCAGTACGGGTACTCCGCGTCAATAATCGCGTACTTGTGATGCAGCAGGCCAACGGTCCCCGACGTCTTCAACCGTACGTCCACGCCGTTGTTGACCAGATAGCGATACTGCGAGCCTGTATCGGTACTATCGTCAAGGTTACCGCGTACCTTCTTTCCTTCGTTCTTCTTGTTCACGAGGGCGGTGGCTATGCCGCTGCGCGTGAGTGTCAGCAGCTGGAAGCCGACGGAATGCTCGGCCCTGACGATCTCGCCGAGAATCTTCGCGTCCGTTCCATCACTCGGGCTGAAGTACACCTCCACAGGCGATCCGCCGACAACGAACCTGTGCGGCGTGTTGTTCAGCTTTCGAGCGCCGAAGCGCGACAGCGAGGCATTCGGCAGCTCCGTGTCGCTTCCCCACATCTCATTGAACTCCATGGTGTACGCATTCGCCATCGCCTGGTCCTGAAACTCGATAGCGTTCTGGAAGTCGTTGTTCGTGCCGGGATCCGTCGGGTTCCACGAACCTGTCCATACCCACACACTCTCAGGCGCGCCGCCTCGCCCATCAAACACAAAAAACTTGTTGTGCATCAATCCGGCTCCGTTGTTGATCGGGTCGAACCGGTCGGTAATGAGGGGGATGCCGTTGGCAACAAGGGTGTTGAACGGCGCGGTGTTGCGATTATCGTCTTCACAAATCACCCGCACCCTGATGCCGCGATTCTTCGCCAGAACGAGAGCCGATGCGATGTCGGCCCCTGCCGTGCCGCTCAGACTGTAGAGGCACACATCAATGGAGCGGCGCGCGGCATTGATCCGCGGCAGCAGACGCTGAACAAGATTCTGATTGCCCAGCGCCGGCTGGAACCACGCCAGCGTCGTATTCACACTCTTGTTGAAGTACGCGTTGATCACGCCTGTCGTTTGCTGCGGTGAGGCGGTGCTGACAACGATGTTCGAGGCAAAACTGGTGTCCGAGCCTGCAACGGAAAATGCCTGTACGTGATAGACCGTGGCGGGGCTTAAGCCGGTCATCGTGATTGCGTGAGATGTGGAGGTTGAATCTCCCCGGGCACTCAATACGCCCAGTTCGTAGCTCATAGTTCGTCCGTACCGGAGCCGTGTCGTTCCCGGATTGAACGTCGTCCAGCTCATCGTCAGCGCGTTCGGCTGAATGTTCGATTCGACCGGCGTCGTCGCGATGATCGGCCCGCTGGTCAGCAGGTCGGAAGCGGAGCGCGGTTGGAGTTGATAGCCGCCGATGAACGGCGGCGCGGGCTTGAACTGACTGAGCACACCAATCACACTGAACGTCCCCTGCGGAGCCGGCGAGGTGAAGAAATTCACATTATTGTCCGCGCGGATATCCACATACCCCGATGCATCAATCAGACGGTAGTTGCATCCGGAGGTGATCCCACATTGATTCCAGGTCGAAGGGGGAACGCCGGAAAGAGTATCCAACAAATGCGCAAGGTTGACGCGAACAAGCCGACCTTCAAACTGCTCTACGCCACCCTGACCGTCATTGAATAATTGAGCGCATGTGGCAACCACAGGTGCAACATTATTGCCCATGCTGATGATGCCGTGGAGGTAGGGGCTTGTCAATTCGCTCAGGCCGTTGAACGGGCTGACGACCCCGCTGACTTTCACCTCGTCTCCGACGTTCACCGCCGTCGAGAACGAACTTCCGAAGATTGCAATGCCGCCGGAGTTGTCCTGCACAAAGGAAGGGCCTCCGAATTCGTTTGCTACGGTTACGAATCCTTCAATAGTCACAAGCTGGCCAATCCTCAACGGTACGCCGTTGGCATCGTTCGTCTTCACTTCGGCAATCGGAACAGGCGCACCAAATACCACCATGCGGGGAAGAGGGGTAACGTCTGCAAACGTCGCCTGTCGCGACTGAACCTTGAACGTATAAAACGCCGTACTATCGGGCGAGCGGACATTCGCAATTGTGATGATCGTCGAGTCCGCGCTAAAGACAATGTTCGTGAACAGAATCGTATCGCTCAGAACCGTATCGACCGCAGTCATGTTCGTGTACGAGATATCCGAACGGCTGCGCGACCAACTGAACGCTGGCGGTACGATAATGCGAAGGCCATTGACGGCGTATTGCGTGTTGCGACGATAGATAACCTGCACCGGCCCCTGCACGCCACCGTTGAGCGTATCGGGGATAACCCGTGCGCTTCCCGATCCATCCCCCAGGCCCTGCCCTCGAAGTTGCATGATCCACGCGGCATTCGCAGCCGTGTTGCCGGCTCCTCGGGTCGGCGAAGTGTTGTTGATCGTCCAGTTGCTTGGACTTGTCATCAGCGCAAGCGAGTCCCTGTTGAACGAAATGCTTGTGTTGCTGGTGGAGGAGGCGGAGAAATGGACCTTCGGCGAAGGCAGGCTGTTCTGATTGCTTGTCCCCCATGACACACCAAAAACGTGTTGGTCCGACGGCGTGCGAACCTGTACCGCGTCGCTCGATCCGGCAAAGGAGAAAACGTTCCCGGTGAAATACAGTCCGTTATCCGATTTGATCACGAGAAGGTAGTCCGACGGATCGGTGTCCTCAGGAAAAGTATTCTCCGGACGAGCGACAACGATGAGTGTGCCACGGCGAACGTTCGACCAGAGTGTGTTGGTGGTAAACTCCAGAGGATTCTGTGCGGCGCCGCCGCTGCTGAAGTCTCTCACATCCCAACCGCGAAGATCGAGACTATCCTGGATGACAAGCAGCTCAATCCATTCATCGTTGCCACCGGAATTGTAGAGTTCATTGACGACAATTTGCTGGGCGCTTACAAAAGTCGGCACCATCGCCAGGCACAAGCCCAGGAACGAACGCAAGAAAGTCAATCTCATTTCAGCACGATTCATGATAGATACTTACGAGAGACAGATATGCGAGAGACACAGAACCGCAGCGGAAGGAAGGGGATGCCGTATCGAATTGTGGGCCGCAACACGGGAACGACAAACACGCGAGCACCACATGGATACTGACAATCCAAGGAACGAACCCCTGATCGACGGGATGACAATAGTGAAAAGATATCCTAAAACCAACAACAAGATAGCCAATAGCGAGGTGAGTATCAATACCCGACGGCCACGCCATGCTCGCGTGAATCGGGACCGCCGATGAAGAGGCGACGTTCAGGATCGATCATGAGTGCCGCCACGCGCGCATTGGTTCCGTTCGCGTCCGCCACCGCCCAGCCCATCTTCCGCAACGCCTCAACGATCTCGAAAGAGAGACCCCGAGTTTCGTAATGGATGATGTCGGGCAGCCATTGATGATGGATGCGCGGCGATTCCACAGCCTGACGGATACTCATGCCAAAATCGATCACGTTAAGAATGATATTCGCCACCGCTGTCGGTATCCGGCTGCCGCCGCGACCGCCTACCAGCAGAAACGGTTTTCCCTCTTTCATGACAATCGTCGGCGTCATCGAGCTGAGCATCCGCTTGTTCGGAGCAATAGCATTGGCCTCGCCGCCGGTCAGTCCGTACATGTTCGGCACTCCCGGTGCAATCGCAAAATCATCCATCTCGTTGTTCAAAAAGAAGCCTGCTCCGTCCACGACTGTCTTGCATCCGTACAGGCCGTTCAGTGTCGTGGTCACGCTCACAGCGTTGCCGAAGCGATCGACGACGCAATAGTGGGTCGTCTCGTCGTGGCCCGCCTTCACCGGGCTGCCGGCATGAATGTGTGTGCTCGCGAGGGCTCTGGTCGGGTCAATGGCGCTGCCGCGCACTCGCGCATACTCTTTTGAAATCAATGTTTCGATCGGCATCTTCACGAAGTCAGGGTCTCCTAAGTACGTCGCGCGATCGGCAAATGCGCGCTGCGCGGCAGAAGCAAAGAGATGAAGCGTGCGTGCGGAGTTGTGACCCGACGTCTTGAGGTCGTAGCCTTCCAGCATGTTGAGCATTTGCAGCAGCAACACGCCGCCGCCGGAAGGAGGCGCGGCCGTAATGATCTCGTATCCTCGATAGCTGCCCGTGAGCGGCTCGCGTTCGCGTGCACGATAGTGTTCGAGATCGGAAAGCGTGATGATACCGCCGCCGCGCTGCATCTCGGCAACAATCTTCGTGGCGATCTCGCCGCGATAGAAGCCCTCATGCCCCTTGTCCGCCACGAGACGGAGCGTTCGCGCAAGATCAGGCTGCCGAAAAAGTTCGCCCGCCGTGTAGTGCCCTTCTTTCTTGACAAATATTTTTCTTGTAGAGATGAAGGAAGAAAAGGCCTCTCGATGCTCGTTGAACGACTGCGCAAGCCACGCAGGGAGAGGAAAGCCTTCTTCTGCAAGCTGAATGGCACGAGCAAGAACGCGGGCTTTCGGGAGTGTTCCGTATTTCTCCAACGCAAGAAGCAGACCTGCAACACTGCCGGGGACGCCCGCGGCAAGCGGACCGTGCAGGCTTTTTTCCGGAATAACATTGCCGGCGGAGTCAAGAAAGAGTGTGCGCGAGGCTCGAGCCGGAGCTTTCTCGCGGAAATCAATCATCGTCGTTCTGCCGTCGGCAAGGCGGATGAGCATGAACCCCCCGCCGCCGATGTTTCCGGCTTCAGGGTATGTGACGGCAAGTGCGAAGCCTACGGCAACCGCTGCATCCACCGCATTGCCCCCTTGCTGCAAAATCTCCACACCCGCTTGCGCAGCAAGAGACTCGGCAGCGACCACCATGCCATTCTTCGCAGCGATCTCTTCGAACTTCGAAGCAGACGCTACCTCTCCAGCACGGCCGCTAACAGCTGCCGCGAGAAGGACAATCAGAAGGCCGAACGTCAGCCTGTCGCGGAAACCCATCGCCCACTAAAACGGAAGGTCATCTTCGGGAGAAGCAGGAGCCTGCGGCTCAACCGGCGATGCCTGTGACGCGGCAGCAGTATCCGATGCCGCTCGTCCACCGCCAACGCTGCCGAGCATGATCATGTCGTCCGCAACGATCTCCGTGATGTACCGCTTCTGCCCCGTGTTCTTGTCGTCATAGCTGCGGGTTTGAATCCGGCCTTCGATGTACACTTTGTTTCCCTTCTTCAGCCACTCACCACAAATCTCGGCAAGCTTCCGCCACGCAACAATGTTGTGCCACTCCGTGCGCTCTTGTGTGTTTCCGTCCTGATCTTTCCAGGATTCATTCGTTGCAAGCGTGAACGAGGCAACGGCGACGCCGCTGGTTGTGTACCGGAGTTCCGGGTCTTTACCCAGATTGCCGATGAGCATCACTTTGTTCAAACTTTTGGCCATAGGGGATCCTCCTTGTATTCGGTGAATGGTGTGTCGTTACTTCCTGCTCTCTCTCGGGTTTGCCAGCTTTGCAATCCCTTCATGGGTGAGGACGTACGCGCTATCGCGGCTCAGGGCAAATGCTCGCGGGGTAGATACAACCCGCGCGGTGTCAACGGGAACCGCCGTCAACAGTCTGTCGTCACGATCAAAAATGAAAAAGCGCATTCCAGCCAAGGCAACAAGACCCTCATCGTCGGCATAAATCAATGGGTCATGCTCGAACAATCCCTCGATCGCATGAATGAAATTGCCGAAGTTGTCGAAGACAACGACGCGCTTCCCATCCTGCACATAGATATTGTCGTTCGGGCCGATGTCCAGCTGGTTCGGTGTGTGCAGGCGCCCCCTGCCGGCACCGAAGTCGCCGAAGATGCGCTCCACTTTGCTCAGGCCGGAGACTTTGAGGATGCGCGTGTTTTCGCTGTCGCAGATGAACAAATCCCCGAGACGCGAGAGCGCCACGTCGGTCGGGTAGCCAAAGCGCTCATCGGGGTTGCTCCGCTCCCGCGTCGAGAACGAAGAGATGAACACCAACTGGCGGTCGAATCGCTGAATGCGATGATTGCCGTAGTCGGCAACAAAGATGTCGATGCCGTTGCGCGCCCACACGCCCGCCGGATGATCGAACCGATCCTCGCTCCATCCCGGTCCGCCGATCTCCTTCAACAGTTTCAAGTCGGCGCTGTACTGCCGGACGACGTTGTTCTCGCCGTCCACGACCGTCACCGTGTTGTTGATGTCCACATCGATGCGTGTTCCGCCGCGCATGGCGGAACGCTCCTGCGGAAGGCCATCACCTTCCCTTTGTGCCCGGCCATCATCGGAAACCGCTGTTGCGAAAAGCCACAGAAGAAGGACGGCGGCTACGGAACCACGTCTGCGAGTCATAAAATCAGCGACTCCTCGGAGGTACAGTGAAACGAGGATTGGTGATAAAGAAACGATTGGCGTTTTCAAATGCAAGAAGAACGTCCGAACGAAAACGGCACGCAAGGTTCATCCCCGCGTGCCGTTGTACAGAACACAACCGATCCTTACTTCAAGAACAACATCCTCTTCGACTCCGCATAGCCGCCGGCAGTCATCTTGTAGATGTACACGCCGCTGGCAAGGTGTGTCGCGTCGAACGTCGTTTGATAATGCCCGGGGGCAAGATACTCATTGACCAGCGTGGCAACTTCCTGGCCGAGCGTGTTGTACACTTTGATCGTTACAACTCCCGCCTTCGCAACCGAGTAATCAATCTTGGTTGCAGGGTTGAAGGGATTGGGATAGTTCTGGCCCAAGCGGAACATCCGCGGCACGTTCCCTCCTTCCTCGCCCACGTCTGTCAGGAAGATGCGCTGGAACATCTGGAACGTGCGAACGGTATCAACACCGCGGTTACCATCGGGACCCGGGAACGCAAACAATCCGCTGTGCCCCTCCGTCTTCTGGCTCCAGACCAGGTTGAACTGGCCCGGCGCATTCCACTTCGACACGCTGGGATAGCGTTCGTCAATCGTCGGCGTATTGGTAATACGACGCGGCTCCGACCAACTGTTGCCGCCGTTGGTGGAAGTAACATACCACAGGTCACTGTAATTCCAGCCGTACTGGTCTGTGTCGCGCTGAAATGCTTGATAGGCCACAATGATCGTATTGCCCGAAAGACCGATGGACGGAAAATTGATCAACAGATTATGGAACCTCTGCGGATTGGGCGGCGTGGTATTGTACGGTCCGTACTTCGACGTATCGTACGGAACGGCAATACGAAAGCCCGTCGCCTGGCTCCAGAACACAATGTTATCATCGAAGCGCGTCGGGTCGCTGCCCGCATAGTATTCCGAGAATACATACAGAGGAGTATCGCCGTTGTACACCCAATCGGTGTGCACGTAGGAGTTGAATGTATCGGCGCCGGCCACGCGCTGGCCGTAGAGATTCACCGGGGCGGTCCAGGTCACTCCGTTGTTCGTGGACTCCCTCCACCGATTGCCGAGCGCGGTTGTACCGTTGGAAGTATTGAGAAGAATTCCCACCCGTCCGGTTCCGTTTGCATGGGTGGGATGTCGTCCACCGCTTTGCACGTCGCCCGTCCAGTTGTCCCACGTTCCCCACTGCAAGAAATCGCTGGGCATCCGATTATGCCACATGACGCCGGGAGTCGGCGCGGGGCCAATGTTTTGAGCAGCGGCCATCACCACCGAGCCGTCACTCGCACCTGCAACGTACGGCCAAATCGGTTCCGGTGGACCGACCACCGCCGGCGCACTCAGCTCGCTGAAGGCCCCCGACCCTTCCGGCGAGTCAATGTAGATCGTGCTCTGCGTTCCGGTGATGGTACTGTGGTTGGCAATGACCGGAAGCCCGGCGTTCGGCCCTCTCAGCAGATCGATCGTCGGGAATCCCGACAGGCGGTTGGGTACACGCACGTTTCCGAAGTTGTTCCACGACACCCCGCCGTCACTGCTGAATGCGTAGCCCGTTCGACGCGCTGTGCTTAATCCCCCCGCCGTGGAATCCTCAGAGAGCATGTACGTGACGTGAATGTTTCCGTTGGCAGGGTTCACACGAATGTGCTGGATGGATCCGCCATTGGACTGATAGTCATAGAATCCGGACAACGTCGTTGGGGTTCCCACCGGAGTGAGAAACGTTGACCAATCGGGATCGGGGACTTTGGTGTAGGGGACGTTCACTACCGGCCGGCTTTCGTCAGGCTCCGCCTCAAGCGCTGGCCTCTTCCTGCCGCCGTCGGCAAATGTAAGTGAGACCGATACTACACCGAGCACAAGAACAGTTAGTAGCTTGTGGGGCATAGAGCACCTCGCATGTTTGTTGGTGATGGGTTGGTTGTTGTCGGGACAAGCGTCTCGAACAAAAAAACAATTCAAACAATCAAAATCAATGTTTTTCCGCCGAGACCGGAAAGAAAAGAAGCGTGAGCACGACCCCACATGCTCACGCTTCGTCTTGCAATTGGTTCGCTTGATACTATTTTGTCAAGAGCATTTTTCTGGTTGCAGTGAAACTCCCCGCTCTCAGTGTATAGTAGTACACTCCGCTGGCAAGGCCCGCTGCATTGAACTCCACCTCGTACGTTCCTGCCGAACGGTACCCGTTCACCACCGTCGCCACTTCCTGCCCCAGCATATTGTACACTTTCAATGTCACGTCCGAACCAACGGGGAGAGTAAACGAAATCTTCGTTGCCGGGTTAAAGGGGTTCGGGTAGTTTTGCGAGAGGACAAACGCTTGCGGGACATTGCCCTCTTTCCCGCCCGGCACATCCGTCAGTGTAAATGTATAGGCCGCCGCATAGAACACCGTGCGATTCACATCATTGGGGGGATAGGTTGTGACGCCGGCTTCGTACGAACGCCCGAGAAACATCGTGTAGCTCGTCGGACTATTGGTCTTCAGCGTCGGGGCAGCATGAAGCAGGAGTTCAGCAAAGCCGGGCGTTTCTGTGAGGTTCCTTGCCGTCGCCCAGGAAGCATCATCAATGCGGCGCCACGAGAACCAGATGTCGGGCAAGGTATCACCCGGTGCGGCATCGAGCCAGACAACCGCCATGACGTTTCCGCCGCGGTTGGTGGAAGCGTTGATGTGATTGCCCATCTGATTGAGCGTGGCATACGTGAGCAGGGTCGCGGGGTTCAAATTGCTCTTGATCATCTTCGAGGCCCAGCCGGTTCCCGTTTCATAGATTTCCACAAGGTCGCGCTGCAACGTTGCCGTGTCGACAATGACGCCGAAGAAGTGCACACGGTTGTTGGCATCCACGACCATATCAAATGAATACGCTCCGGGACCACCGTAAGTCCACCAATCCTTGGAGCCGCCGATGCCCGGTATGCTGCGGAAATCCGGCTGAGGACGAGTCCACGCGCTCCACGTCGCTCCGCCATCGGTGGACACCGAGTAGCCGGGGTTGTCCACCTGGTTCAGGTCGCCGGTCCACTGACCCCATTTCCCGAAGTAGTGCCGGCCGTTCCGCTCCTGACCTCGAATGTCGAGGCCGAACGCATTGTTGAAGTTTGTCGCCGCCCAGGTGGGGGGAACACCTTGTTCGATGGTCGAAAAGTCAACAGTCCTGAACCGATACAGGTCGTCATACACCACTGTGCCTCGCCGATAGATCACCCAGTTCACCACCGGGCTCGCGTTGGCAGTCCAGATATTCACGTTCGACCAGAACGATTCATCCGGTTGCTGCGATTGGAACGCCAGTGCGGCATTGGCTCCGATGGGATAATCAACACCGTACATGATTCTGCCAAAGGCCGCGCCTCCCGCTAACAATTGTGGAGCAGCATAGACGAACAACACCGTGGAGGTGTCGCTGGAGTTAGTCGGATTCGAAATGGCACAGCTCGGATAGCGCGAAAGGAGTTCGACGCCGGAGTTGAGCGCTCCAACCCTGCGCCATGTGGCGCCTGCATCGCGCGAAATATTATACCACAACTCGCCGCTGCTCTGGCCATAGCTTGTTGCAGCCCGATGGATCAACGCAACAATGTTCGTGGCCGAATCATACGCGATAGGTTTGATGCCGCGGCTCGCCGGGCCAAACGCATTCGCCATGGTGTCCACCGCTATCCACGTAAGCGTTGCAGGCTGGTCAAGCCCCGGGATGTAGTACCCAACGCTTGAGGACGGACGCGTTGAGCCGTCGTCGACAGCTAAGGGGAGAGTTTTTTCAGCTCGTGACTCCGCCCTCCTGCCGCCCAGCACCGACGGTGCTGCAAGAATGATGCAGCACGCAATGAGTAGCGCGTTTCTCATCGTGAACCTCCTCTTGTAATTGAGTAGTTGAAGTGAATGGATGCCTCATTTCGCCAATACCATCTTTCTCGTTGCGATCACGCTCCCCGCTCGGAGCGTATAGTAGTACACGCCGCTGGCAAGCTCCGACGCGTGAAACTCCGTCTCATACGTCCCTGCCGGACGATAATCATCCACGAGGGTTGCGACCTCCCGGCCGAGCATGTCGAAGACCTTCAACGTCACCTTCGATCCGACAGGGATGGCGTACGTGATTTTCGTGGAAGGATTGAACGGATTGGGGTAGTTCTGCTCCAGACGGAACGCAGACGGTAGCGCGTTGCCAACCCGCACATCCGTGGTGATCGAGGTCTTCAAGAAAACCTGTCGGGTGCGGCGAGCGATCGTCCCGGGATCCCCTATGATAAAGCCACCTGCCTCAGGATCTTCCTGCCAGACCAGATTCACCATTCCCGGTTCGTTCCAGGGTGCAACGGAGACAAAGCGTTCGTCAACCCCTGGCGTGTTCGTGATCCGTCGCGGGTTCGACCACGACACGCCTCCATTGGTGGAGGTGACCATGAAGAGATCATGGCAGTTGTAGCCGTTCGCCGATGTATCATTGTTCATCATCGCCTGGTAGGCGATGACGATCGTGCTGCCCGACATCCCGATGGACGGCATATCCATCGTCATAGCGTTGAACGTTGCACGATTCTCGAACGGTGTAACATTCGGAGTGTTCACCTTCGTGGCCGCCACAACGATCCCGGTCGCCTGACTCCAGAAGGAAATCTGTGCGCTATCGGTCGGTGCATTGGCGCCGCCGTTAAACTCCGCAAACGCAATCAACAGATTGTTTCCATCATACACACAGTCATTACCAAGCGTGTGATAGAATGTATCCGGGCCGGCTACCCGACCATCGGTCATGAAGCGTGTTGCCTGCGACGGCCACGTGGCTCCGTTGTTGGTCGATTCGAGGTAGTACAAACCATCATCAACGGCCGCAAATGTCGGGTTGAGCACGATCGCGACGCGTCCGGTCCCATTCGCCTTGGCAACAAGTCCTGCTGAGGCCGCCGGTGCGGTCTCGCCCCAGGTCGCCCAGGTTGTGAAATCCGTCGTTCGGGTGTAATGTCCGGTGTTGGCCACAGACTTCGATGCAGACATCACGATTGACCCATCGGCCGCGCCAGCAACATCGGGCCAGATTGGTTCGTCTGCGCCTCCAAGAATCGGCGGCGGGGTCAATTCGGCAAAGGCACCTGTACCGGGAGGAGCGTCAACAAAAACGATCGACTGGAGATCAGTCGCCACCACGTTGTGGTTTGCAAGAATTGTTCCCTGCGTCGTACCCTGTAACATGTCCAACGAAGGGAAGCCTGCACGACGCGTGGGAACCTCAAGCCCTCCCGGACTGCCAAAGGTCTCCCAGGTAACTCCTCCATTGCTCGAATATGCATAGTAAACTCTTCTGGTGGATCCGGTCGGAGCTAAAGAATCAGGTGCACCCATGAAGACGACATGAATCTTATTGCCGGTGGGATCCGATCGGTCAAGCCGCACATACTGGCAAGCCCCGGTGTTGACCTGATAATCATAGAATCCACTCAGTCCCGTATATGCACCGGCTGTTGGACGCATTGAAGAAAAATCGGGTGGCTCTTGCGTTCGGGAACCTTGACGCAAAGATACGCGGTGCTCGTCCGGCAACTTTGCTTCGGCATGCTTCCTCAAGGTACCCGTGCCAGCAGTAGCCGATAGTACCGAAACAACGATGGAGGCAGAAACGATAAGACAGCGGGTAATCATTGGCGGATCCCTCCTGTTGATGAGGTGAATGGAAAGAACTGTCGACATTCACAACCAGTACCGAAAGGAATGAGGCTTATCTCCTCCTGCGGAGCGCAGAAACAATACAGCGTAACGAACTCCGGAGGTGACCGGCTTCCGAAGTCCGTTACGCAGGATTACGAATGTTGTATCACCGTCCTTAGAATCCCAAGCCGATGGTAAACACGTGATTGTTCTCGAGGAACTTCACCGCACGGTACGCATAGTCGAACGACACATCCAACGTACCGAGTGTGTACTTCACACCCGCTCCGGCCGTGAAGCCGAAGATGTGCGTCGTCTTGTCGAACGACGTGCTCGTCTGCATGCTGGCGTTCTCCTTGATCTCGGAGAAGTTGTAGCCACCGCGCACAAAGAAGAGATTACCGTAGTTGTACTCCAGGCCTACCTTGTACTCATCGGCGGCGAAGTTGTTGTTCTGGAACACGCCGGAGAGCGAGAGGTAGTCGTCGTCCGTAACGGCGTAGTTATATGCGAGGCCGATCTCGATCGTGGAAGGCAGCTCGAACGATGCCGCTTCCACTTTGTAGAACGTGCCCGGTCGCAGAACGTCAATCACGTTCCCTTGCCGCAGCAATCCGTCACCATCGAACTTCATCTGCGGGCCGATGTTCTTGACCACCACGCCGAGGCTGAGGCCGTTCACATTTGCCAGACCGTTGTACTGCACGCCGGCATTAAATGCGAAGCCCGTAGCCGAGACGCGGTCGAAGCGCTCGCTGATGAGGGTGACGGTTGCACCGACCGAGATGCGGTCGGTCAGCATCCGCGAATAAGTCAACCCCAGGTTCACGATGGTCGGGCTGATGATGGCGCCCGTGCCGTCGGGGTTGTCCTCGTCGGTGACGGCAATGTCACCGACGCCGACGGATTTGATGCTGAGGCCGAGCGTCCCGAAGCTCTCGAACGTTCCGCTCACGGCCACGTACTCGATGCCGATATCGGCGATGTAGTTCATGTGCGAGAACATGGCGTTGGCGGAGTTCTTGGTGCGTGCCAGACCCGCAGGGTTCCAGAAGATAGCATCCAGACCGCTGGCGGTGGCAACGGAGGCGCCGCCCATGGCGATGTCGCGTGCCCCTACGGGAATGAGGAGCTCGGATGCGGCGTTCGTCCCGACACGGTTTTCACCGCCGGCATACGACGCCAGTGGCGCAGCGAGGACGAGGATGAGAAGCGCCACAGCCACGATGCTCATCCTAAAAATTGCTTGCTGTTTCATTTGCTTCTCCTTTCCAAATTTGATTAGAAGTTATCGAGGAATTGCTGTTCCTGGATAACGATCAGTTTCAACGTCTTCGTTACGCCTAAGTCCGGCATATTGATGTAGGCAATGTACACACCACTGGCGACCGGCAAGCCGTTGTTGTTCTTGAGGTCCCAGTTCTGGTACTGCCCATTGCGCTGCCGTGGAGCCGGTGAAGTCTCATCGAACGAAGCAACCAACGCGCCGGCGAGGTTGAAGATTCTGATCTCGGCCCGCGGCGGCAGATGGTTGAATGTGACGAACCGCTGGTTGCGCGACGTCTCCGCCCGGTTGAAGCCATAGTACGGGTTCGGGAAGACATTGATCTTCGTGACGTCGGCTCGGGCGTTGTCAACACTGTACGCCGGTGCCGCCGGTGCAGTCCATTCGAACCTGTCGTTCTCGGTGATGACGCGGTTCGGCGAGACAAGGATCGTGCTTTGCGGGATGTCCGCATTGTTTCCGGTGGAGTTCATCCACTCCGCCAGCATCATGTACTGCTGGTTCCGCGGGACATTGGCACCACCGAAACCATCACCCACAATGTTGTTGACCGAGCTATTCAATGTCGTCCCATACGTCGTGGGCGTGGCCCCATCATAGGTCGTGGGAGCGACAAAGATGATCTCCAGGTTCGGTCCAACGGAGGCATTACCGACATTCCACAAGCCATCATTGTTCTGATCGCGCCATCCACAGTTCAGTTGACGCGGATTACTGGGATCGGAAACGTCCCATACTTCGAATGGAACATCCGTATACCCGACATACTTGTACCGCGTATCGGGTTCCTGCGTGGTGGCGAACCTGCGATAGCGATAAGCTTTCTGGGTTCGTCCAGGACCGAAGCGGAATTCAACATCGCGGTATTCCGATGGCGGAACGCCCGCGCTGACAAACGCCAGGTAGAATACTGGTCCGTCGTAGGATGTAGTCGCTTGACTTCGAAGGGCGGATGTCGAGGATGAGAACCGCCCACTGCCGCGAAGCCAATTGGAGCCCTCTGTAAACCTGCTGCGCTCTTCATTCAACTGCGGTGGCGGACCTTGAACCGACAGGTACATGCCATCGATAATCGGGTAGTTGAACGGGCTACCAAAGATCGCTGGCACTTCCGGATCCAAGTTGTGGGTTCCCGGATCGATCGGCACCGTCGGACCCTGGTTGACACTCTGATACAAGGTGTCTGTTCCACCTCGAATCAGGAACCAGTTCAACTGATCAATAGTGACGGTATCATAATCCCCGTGGCTGTCCGGACCATAATAGAATGTGGTCGGGATGTTCTTGAACGTCACCTGATATGTCTTTCCGGTAAGAGCCGTCGGATCGACTACCCGCGGTGCAGCCCCACCGTCGGTTTTCACAACGCCAGGATTCAGGTTGGTAGGAGTTATCTCCTGTCCGTACACAGCGGAGAGCCGATAGCCTGGATCCGGAGTCTGCGGTACGATGGTCAACACCTGCATCGAAGATTCCAGAGCATGCGTCAGCGCTTGGTCGCTTGGGTTATACCCATACGCTGTTACGGCAAAATAGTACTTCTGCCCGTTGACCAGAGGCAGTTGACGGATGGCATCCGTCTCGATGACCATTTCCCGCTGGATACCACTGTCGGTGCCTCGCTGTTTTACAACGGTGACTATGATACCGAGGGAAACATCGAACACCTGGTCAAAGATTGTGCGGACACCGTTGCCCTCGAGGTCGAAGGTCGCGATCCGTACAGCCTGATCGAAGCTCGCGCTCGCTGTCGGGAGTTGATACACGTTATAGCCTTCAAACTTGTATCCCTTCCGATCGAAGTCTTCGGTTGCGCGCACAGCAGCAAGATCAGAACCCCAATCCAGCACGATCTGCTTGTTGAGAGCTACGCCCTTCACCTTCGGTGCAGGCGGAGCCTTCGGCAGATCGAACAGGTCGTTGTAAGCATTCTGAACGGCAACGTCATTGTTTTTCATGACTGCAACACTGCCGATGTAGTCAGCTGCAATTCCGGCCACCACACCCACAACAACCTCCTGCGTGTCACCGAGGGCCATCGTGAAGGGACCGGAGCATGCGCCGATACGGCGATCGCTCGGCTGGTCAACGGCACCATCGAGACGACCCGTTCCGGCAACGGGGTCACCGTCTAACCAGAATTTGGTTGGCCCAAGCTGCGGGAACCTCGGGTGAACGAAGGGAGTCCCGTCGACTGGCGTCAGACCGCGCAGCAGGTTATACCACTGAATGGTTCCCTGCCGGGTGAACGGAGGATCGGAGTAGGTGCCACCGGCAGCAAAGTAGAAGGCTGCCGTCATCGGAAGATTCCTCTTGCCATAGACACGCTTCAGACCGAAGACTGCGCTGTCTGTGGGCGCACCCGGAACGATGGGCCCCTGCAAGAAGTCGTAGCCAACCGCCGGCGGCTTCAATCCGAATTTCGCATACTCGTTGTCCGATGCATCGCCATTGTACACGTACACAAGACTCAACGTCGTATCGCAACCGGCGAAGTCGTCCGAGTAGTCTCCCAGGTCGGGATCGGACCATTGCGCCACATACATGTCGGTGATGGTTGACCCGGGGATTGATGTAGCGGTCCCTTTGTAAATGAACGTGAACTTCTTGAAGTACACATTTGCCAGCGGGTCGGTACGGTTGTAGCCCCAGAGGGTGACCTGAAGCTCTAAGCCGATCGGGTTCGACCCATAGAGCGCATTCGTCTTACCGGGGTTCAGGTCGTTGCACACGAACCAGATCACCTGGTCGGCGTCGGCAATACCCGGTTCATCGGCATGCTTTGCAGGATCGAATGTCTCGCCGATCCCCGGACGCAGTTTCGGGGTGCCATCGGCATTGAATGCAGGATTGTACTGGCCGTCGCCGTCGGCATCATAGAACGGCGCGCCTTGCGATGCAGGCCATTCTCTCCAGTCCGTCTCGTACTGGGCGCGCACGGTTGCAATGTCGCCGTCGGTTACCGCAGAGAGACCCTTCTCGAAGAACTCGGCTGCATCCTGCTTCAGGTCGGCCGTTTTGAAGTCACGCCGAATCCTGTAGATGCGGACGTCGGGATCAGTAGGTTGTGCGGCAACGCCCGCAGAGATGATGCGCCCGCCGACGGTACCGATGCTGTAGGTCTGCCCGCCGACGCGGAGAACTTGCGAGCCGCCGTCATTCACATTACCACCCCACACAATGCCATCCTGGAAGATCGCCGTGGATGTACCGCGGGGATAATACACACCCGAGTTTCCCGATGAGGGGACACGGGCGGACCAACCGTCGTTACGAATCCAGCCGGCGATATTGTTGATGTTGATCAGTGTTGACACCGGCTCACCGGTTGGTTTGCGCAGACCGCTGGTCTGCGCGGGCCTTCCCGATCGATCGCTCGCACTCGCCACCCCCACAATCGTCAACATCAGGAGGCTGGCAAACACAAAGCCGGCGATCGCGTGTGTTAGTTTACTCATGGCAGTCACCCAATTATGTTAATGAATGATACGTACCCGTTTCCCTTAGTAAGTGATGTTCAATCCGAACCGAATCTGGCGCGGGGGACCGAACAGATCGCCGCCGCCAAACTCATTGTTCGGATCCAGCTGATTGGCCCAGTAGTGCTGCCGGTTCTGGAGGTTGATGGCACGATACAAATCCACGTAGCGCGGACCGTTGTTGGCAATGATCGCGCTGCTCAAGTTAGGATTGGTCAGGAAACCATCATCCTCAGCATTGCCCGTTCGGCTGTACACGTTGTAGACGTTCTTCGTGTCGAGCAGATTCTGCACGTACACGTAGAAGTTGACATCGAACAACCCGGCAATATTCACGGTCTTATCAATACGCAGGTCAAGCTGGAACACCCAGGGCGTCGTGGAAGAATTGAGCGCGCCTTCGGGTCTGCGGGGACGAGGATCGTCGTCGGCCAGAATACCAGCCTCCTCCGGTCCACGCTGGCCGCCGCCGCTGCTGAACAGCGCCTTGGTGTATGCGTGTCCGCTATTGAATGTGAACAGCAGGTTGGCGCCAAGCCGCTCGAGAATCGGTCCACCGTCGTCCTTGCCAAACCGATAATCAAGGTTGATGGAGCCTCGATGGGTCTGGTTGAACTGCAGCGGTGCAATGATCAACGGACGCTCCGGTCCGGCCTGCACGGAGGAAATCGTGCTCATGCGGCTGGAACCGGTACCCTGAGCATCAGAAAGCGTATAGTTCAGTGCTGCCTGCACCCGATTGGTTCGACGCAACCGAACCGTCAACTCGACACCCTTCGTCGTCGCATAGTCGCCGTTGACGAGAACGTTATACGTTGCCGGCGATGCCACGACAGCTTCGTACTGAATCTGCCCTTTGATATCCTTGTAGAAGGTCGTGATATCAAACGAAGCATTGTCGGTAAACTGCTGCGTGAAGCCGATCTCATACTGCGTGGTGCGAATCGGCTCGAGTGCCAGACCGACAGGGTTCGGGATGAAGTTCCGGCCCGACAGGAACAGTGCGAAGCGCGATGTGCTGGTGTAGATATTATCCAGTTGCGGAGCCTGGACGAATTTGCCGTACTGCACATGGAACACCGTCCGGTCGGTTACCGGGAAGGAGAAGCCCAGGCGCGGACTGACCGTCTTGAACGAAGCAACCTTCTCCGTTCCGTTTTCGAACAGCGTGAAGTTTGCCTGATCGTACGGCGGTCTGCTCGGGTCCTTGAACCGGTATTGATCCATGTCGAACGAATCGAAGCGCAAGCCTGCATTGATCACCAGGTCGTTCACCTCGAATTTGTCCTGAATGTACGCCGAAATGAACTTCGGTTCGCGCGCTCGATCCAATCCGCCGCCGTCATACTCGTTCCCATAGATGTCGTAACCAAAGTTGGCCGGCACACCGGTGGAACGCCAGAGCAGGTCACGATCGGGACCGCCGTTGCGGGCTGCATCAGGGTTCGACAGCAACTGAGCCAGCAGCGATTGCAAACTGCCGATGAAATAGTTCCGAATCTTGTACTGGCGGTACGAGAATCCAGCCTTCAACTCGTGTTCGGTGAGCTGGTGTGTAACGTCGATTTGGCCACTCCAGTAATACTGCTTCCTCTTCGTGTATCCGCCCATCA
Source organism: Ignavibacteriales bacterium (assembly GCA_037441705.1). GTDB lineage: Bacteria > Bacteroidota > Ignavibacteria > UBA10030 > UBA6906 > CAADGV01. The sequence goes on along the minus strand of JBBIRR010000020.1, from coordinate 8,235 downwards.
ACGCCCCCGGCCGGGTGAAGGGGAAGCCGTTCGTACGCAGATCGCGCGGGGATTCCCATCGGCTGAAGTAGGTAGGCAGACCGGCCTGAGCTGCCGCAACGCTGTCCCCGTACTTCATATAATCATCCTTGAAGACAGGGTCAAAGCGCTTGAATCGCGAATCCCAGTAGCTGAACGTGAGATCGTAGTACGTCTGCGGCTGGATAAAGTGGGTCAGCTTCGCGCTGTACAGACCCGTGCTTGCCTGCTCGTTCAGCAACCGCTGGTGGTTGAAGATGTTGCGAATGGGTGTTGGGTTGAACAACCCCTTCGAGAGGTTCAGCGACGCACTCAGGCGCACGATGATCGGGTTGTAGTCGAAGGTGAGTGTACCGTTCCCTGCCCAGTACTGCAACTTCCTGCCCGGAACATTACCCGGCAATACCACAAGGTCAATAGTATCCGGTACGCTGAGGCCGAAGTAGGGGCTGTTCGGGTCGGTGACAATCGGATTGTTCGGGTTGCGATTACTTCCTGCAACGTCTTCGACAAGATCATCGAACCGGAAACCGCTCCAATATGCTGCCGTGGGGTCGGCCTGGAACGTGTTCTGTCCGGCGAGGAAGAATTTTATGTTATCCGTAATCGGACCGGAGAATGTCGCTGTGTAGTCGGTATAACCGTAGCTATAGCCGCCCAAGAGCTTCTCTCCGCGCGAGACGAAATCATCGGTCTCGACACGCAGCGAGGCAGAGTATTTGCTGCCACCTGTTTTCAATTGCTGGCGCACAATCCCGGCGTTTGCACCGCCAAATTCGGCATTGTAGCCGCCGGCCTGTACCTGGAATTCCTCGAGTGCTTCAGGAACGATCTGTAGTGCCGGGCGGTTCGTACGTGCATCACGCGCATCTGCACCATCAATATAGTAGCCAACTTCATCCAGACGGCCTCCGCGAATGAACAACTCACCGCCCTGCTGCACAATGCCTGCCTGGAGGGCAACAACAGCGCCTACGCCACGCAGGGGGATGTTGGTGAGTTCATCTCCGCTCACAATGCGAACAGCATTTGTCGCACTCTTATTGACAAGAGGTCGCTCGGCGGTGATTTCAATGGCGCCGATTTGAACCGCCTCAGGTGCAAGCGAAAAGTTCAACTCGGTCGTCAGGTCAGCGCTCACGCGCACGTTCGACACAACTGTCGCCGCGTAGCCGACAAAGCTTGCTCTGACAGAGTACACGCCGACAGGAACATTCAGGATCGTGTATTCACCATCCACGTCGGTGCGGGCACCATAGCTCGTTCCTTCAACCGCCACGTTGGCGCCCACCAACGCTTCTTTGGTTTCTCTGTCAATCACCTTCCCTCTGATCTTGCCGGTGACGGCTGCATAGAGCAGCGCCGGCAAGAGCAACAGAGAGAGGATTGCAACGAACTTCTTACTCATAGTATCCTCCAATTAGTTTGGGGCTGTTATGTTTGAATTCGACACCATAAAAAGCGTTAGTCGTTCAACGAACTTCTTACTCATAGTATCCTCCAATTAGTTTGGGGCTGTTATGTTTGAATTCGACACCATAAAAAGCGTTAGTCGTTCGCTTTGATTTGCTGCTTCCGCGTCTCCGCGCGTTTGTCCTGTACAGGAGTGGGCGCAGGTGACGGAGCGGCACCCTGCCGGTCATCGAGCTTGATGAGCTGGAAGGTCGGGCCAGCGCCAACGGCAAGAATGGTGTACATCTTTCCGTTTTCAAAGTTGAACGTCTGACTTGCAACGGCGTACTGACCTTTCGTCGAATCGATCTCGACCTGTCCCCGGACCAGACCGTTGGGGAACTGATTCGTATGGAAATTGAAATAGACGTTCCGCTCATTCAGCAGGCGCCCGATGCTGTCCGGAGGAACACCACTGATCGTTGCAGAGTAGTCGTTCGTCGTGAACTCATCAGGGACGGCCTGCCCACGGATTTCGCCACCCGGATTAGCCGTGGTATGGAAGTTAAAGTACATACGGCTGAACGCAAACTCATCCTTGAAGTTGTGGAATGTCGTTCCGGTGAAGCGCCCTGTGAATGTGTTTGTATGCGTGGCATTGGGGATAAGGTCCGCCCGAATCAATCCAAGCGGCCTGCCCACACTGTGGAAGTTGACATACACCCTTCCCAGACGAATCGAATCGATAAGGGCATCCGTCAGAGCCTGTGTGGTATCGGTGCGCTTCCACGTCCCGGCAAGCGTTCGTGCGGTATCACTCCAGGAGGTCGTCCGAATATCCTTTACGATCAGTCCGGTTGCAGCGAGGTGGAAGTGTGCGGCGGTGAATGTCGTGTCGAACAAATCACGACGCACGCGAATGGAGTAGACCAGCGAGTCGCGATAGAGCGTGAAATTGCACGTGGCGTTCGCCGTGGTGTTTTGCCCCGTCGCCATTATCACAGGGAAGCTGATCGTCTGCTTTGCGACATTGATCGTATGCACAATCGGTCCATTCACTCCTGCGGCCCCGTTGTGAATATGGGCGCCTGTGAAGAACCCCATCGAGGTGGGCGTCACTGTGGTAACCGTGTAGGACGCACCCGTGGTGGAGGTTGAATCGTTCGTAACCGTCAGCACGACTTTTCCAGTTGCACTGGTTGTGACCGGCGGGACTTCATTAGCGCCACTCAGGCGGATTGTGTCAAACGACATTACCTGATTGCGGACCGAGATGGGATATAACACGGGGCCGTTTGTACCAGCGGCTCCATTGTGCAGGTGTGCCGCGGTAAAGAAACCTTCCGAATTCTTGGAGCGTACCGTTGCGTTGATCACAAGCCCACCATCGACAGACAGATCAATCGTTCCCGTTCCTGTTGTTGCAGAAGTGACAGGGGGAACCTCATTGCTGCCGGCAATCGTTGTCTTGTACCCGCCGTTGGAGATTGCATAGACCGTCATGGAACCAGCAGGCTGCGAGGTGTCATACGCGGCAGCGCTTCCATAGCCGGCGGTTTTGAGGGTATTGGGAACCTGCGTGTTGAGGCGGGCAGAATCCCTGCGGAAAACAACAGAGGCTGCGCCGCCGGTTGCGACGTTGATGAATCTGATATTGGGTTTGTTGCGGAAGGCGTTATTCTTGTTGCTGTATCCTTCATTGAGGTTCAGAAGCAGCGAGCCGTTCGGTCCGTAAATCACAAGCGTGCTCTGCTGCTCGGAGGCAAACGATATCGTTTGGGCAGCATTCGACCCAAACGCTACCGAGCGGCTTCCGGAAGCGATGTCAATGTAAGCGCTTGGATTGCCGAACGACACGTTGGCCACCGTTGCTCCATCAACTTTGACATCCCCTGCAGGCGCACCCGCTACAGCGTGCAGGAAGCGCACCAGTGAACGGAAGTTCAACGCCACGTCCGTTCCCGGGCCGCTGGGAATATCAACACAAGCTCCCCACACTCCCACAAGTAGCAAGAGGCCGAGCGCAAGGAAAAGCTTTCTCAAACTCATTGCAGTGTTCTCCTATTTTATGGATGGATGAGTTACAAGAAACGACCGTTCTCGGTTTACACCTCACCGGAGAACGTAATTGTGTGAAACCACTTTCAGCATTCTGCACGGACTCGCCTTCAAGCACTAATCCTCAGAATGTTGCTATGTACGTTGCAGAGAGTAAAACCCGAAACAACACTGCGATGCGTTGTCATTTCGGTAGATGAGCGCGATGGTGTGTGGTGTGCGCGCGGAGAGTTGTTGGTGAATTACTCTCGCGACCAGTTGCGCGCAGCGCTCGTAAAGCTTTTCAGTACTATTGGTTTTTGTTTGGTAAGGGTTGTGGAAGCAGTAACAAAATGTTGAGCGATGACCTCCTCTATTTGATGTAGGGGATTCGGACAGTCAGATAGGCAATTGTCACGACCCAATATAAATACAGAGGGCATATTTGTCAAGTACTCCCTCAAGTTTTTTCACTAATTCAGCTAAAGTGAAAGAAACTCGGCCTGTTCAGTCCAGCCGAACAACACGAACGTTCGTGATTCCTTCTTGACGTACGAGTTCATTCAATGCTGTCGTTGGAATCTCGCTATCAATGTTCATAACGGTCAACGCGCTCTGACCGGCTGCTGTTCTGCTGAGCGAAGCAGCCCCGATGTTCACGTTATGCCGTCCCAGTATCGCGCCGACACGGGCAAGCATTCCCGGCCTGTCAACATTATTGTAGATGAGAAGAACCCCTTCAGGATTCACCTCGAACCGAAAGCCATCGAGTTTGACAAGACGAATCACCGACGGTTCGTACACTGTGCCGGCTAATTCGCGCTCTCGTCCGTCTGTGCGATAGCGCAGGCGCAGAAGATTGGTAAAATTGTCGGCGGCAGCGTCACGTTCTTCACTCACCATAAGGCCCATCTCCTCTGCATACAGTGGAGCGTTGACGAAATTGACCGGCTCGGGCAGGACATGGGAGAGCAAACCTTTCAACACGCCGGTCTTTGCCAGAGCAAGGGCAGCGAGGGCACGTTCGCCGGCGGCGCACACCGTAAGCCCTTCGACCTTCCCCGTGCTCAACTGCGCGGCAAGCCTGCCGAGCTTCTCAGCAAGCGTCGCATACGGACGGAGTTCTTCGTTCATCGTCAACTGCAGCGCTTCGCCGTTGACGAGACCTGCATAGCCGCGACCTTTCAATGCGTCGGCGATCTGGTGGGCGATCTGGACAGCGACTTTCTCCTGCGCTTCTTCGGTCGAAGCGCCAAGATGCGGTGTTACAACCACGCGCGGGTGCTGGAGCAACGCGACATTCTTTGGCGGCTCCTCCTCGAACACATCCAGCGCTGCACCGCCCACCTGCCCGGATTCCAGCGCACGAACCAACGCTGCTTCGTCAATGATGCCGCCGCGAGCGCAGTTTACCACGCGCACACCGCGCTTACATCTGGCAAACGTCTCATCGTTCAGCAAGCCCTTGGTTTCGTTCGTCAGCGGCGTATGCAGCGTGATGAAGTCCGAACGCCGGTACAATTCTTCCAAACTCACCAACTCGATGTCCAGCTTGGCAGCAACTTCGGTGGAGAGGACGGGATCGTACCCGATCACCTTCATGCCGAACGCCTGGCAGCGGCTCGCCACCTCGCGGCCGATCTTGCCCAACCCCACAACGCCGAGAGTCTTCTCGAAAAGCTCGACACCGGTGTACTTCTTCCTCTCCCACTTTCCTGCTGCAACGCTGGCGTGTGCATGCGGAATGTTGCGCGCAAGCGCCAGCAGCATGGAGACGGTATGCTCGGCCGCAGAGATGGTGTTTCCTCCGGGCGTGTTCATCACCAACACGCCTTTGCGCGTTGCCGCGGGAACATCGATGTTGTCAACACCGGTGCCCGCCCGACCAACCACTTTGAGTCGCGTGGCGCATGCAAGCAGGTCGACGGTCACTTTCGTGGCGCTGCGAACAATAAGCGCATCGTACTCGCCGATGATCTGCTGCAATTCCCCGGCGGCGATGCCGGGTCTGTTCTCCACGTCAAAACCCTCACCGACGAGAATATCTATGCCGCTCTGTTCGAGCTGGTCGCTCACCAGAACTTTCATCATACCTCTGAAGGAAGGGAAACAAATCCGGGGGCACGCGGCCCCCGGCGTCATCTACGATTTCAGTCCATCGTAAGAAATGCCTTCTGCGTTGCCGCGAGACCCGCGCCCACGCTGAACTTGTATCCGACGGCGGAAAGTGTCCGCTCGAGCGCGCCGACAAACGCGATCATATCCAACTCGTCGTAGTACCCGAGATGGGAAACGCGGAAAATCCGATCCTTGTAATCATCCTGACCGCCTGCAATCGTGATGCCGATCTCTCCTTTGAGGATCTTGTTGAACGACTTCCACGCAACGCCTTCAGGCACCCACACGGGTGTGACCGCATAGGACGGAGAATCGGAGAAGAGCTTGAGGCCAAGCGCCTGGATGCCGGCACGCAGCGCAGTCGCCAGACGTTCGTGCCGCCGCCACACATTCTCGATTCCTTCGGCTTTGATCATCTGGAGCGCGAGATCGACGCCGATGATGAGCGAGACCGCGGGCGTGAAGGGCGTATCATTGTCGGCGTACGACTTCAAGGCTTTACGCAGGTCGAAGTAGAATTTGGGCATCTTCGACGTTTCCATCATCGCGATGGCGCGCTGGCTGAGGGCAACAAATGCAAGGCCCGGCGGAATCATCAACCCCTTTTGCGAACCGGTCACGCACACATCAATGCCCCATTCATCGAAGCGAAGTTCGTGCGCACCGACAGCGGTGATGCCATCCACACACACCAGCGCGTTTGAGTTCTCACGAATCAATTTTGCCATCGCTTTGACGTCCGTTGCGGTGCCGGTGGAGGTCTCGCTGTGCACAAGATACACGGCTTTCGCTTCGGGATGGGCTTTCAGCGCGCCGAGAATCTGCTCGGGCGTCGGAGCTTTCCCCCAGTCCGTTTTGATTTCGACGGCATTCATTCCCAATGCCCGGGGCATCTTCACCCAGCGTTCGCCGAATTTTCCTCCATTGACGGAAATGACGGTGTCACCAGGCGAAAACAAACTCACGAACGTGGATTCAACGCCGCCCGTGCCCGAGCACGTAAGCGTAAGAACGGGCTGCTGCGTTTGAAACAGATACTTCAGATTCGCATTCACGCGTGTCAACACTTCGTTGAACTCGGGATTGCGATGATGGATGATCGGTTCAGCCATCCTGAGCATAACAGTTTCCGGAACCGGCGTGGGACCGGGTGTGAAGAGGCGTTTTTTCATGACGATACTCGCTTTCTAAATGTGAAGGTACGAACGTGTTTGCTGTAGAGGAGTCAACCGAGAGCAATGTAGCAAAAACGAATTTGAGAATCACGCATGGAAGCAACCGTTGTAGAGTCGCCCAATGTATGATGAGGAGTTTGATGTATGAAACAGCACATGAGGCACCAGCCAACGAACTGGGATGAAGTCTATAGTTCGCGCGGGCACACCGGCACCGTCCGGCGGTTACGGCTCAACGAATGAAAGATACTGGCGAGGAAGGAAAAACGCGAACAACGCGCGGGCACACCGGCACCGTCCGGCGGTTACGGCTCAACGAATGAAAGATACTGGCGAGGAAGGAAAAACGCGAACAACGCGAGGCAAGCAGGATACTCTGTGTGCGGCGGAGAAGGCCCGATCAGTCGGGCGCAGTCAGATGTTCCTCGATAATGCCAAGCAATTCGGGCCTGCCTTCACCCGTCACGGAAGAGAAAGGAATGACGCCGCGACACAAGGAAAACTTCTGGAAGGCGATCTCCACGTTGCGGACGTACATCGGCATTTTGCTGCGCGGGAGTTTGTCGGCTTTGGTCATCACCACAACAAACGGGATGTCGTAGTAGTCCAGCCATCCTACCATCATCAGATCAAGCTCGCTGGGTTCATGTCGCGAATCAATCAGCTGGACCACGAGCGAGAGGCCTTTGCGCTCCTTCAAATACTCTTCGATCAGCTTTCCCCAGCTGGAGCGGATCTGCTCGGGCAACTTCGCGTAGCCGTAGCCGGGCAGATCAACAAAATAGTATTGCTTGTTGATGAAATAGTAGTTCAGCTCGCGCGTCTTGCCCGGCACCGAACTGGAGCGGGCAAGAGACTTGCGATTGACCAGCTTATTGATGAGAGAGGATTTCCCGACGTTCGAACGACCGAGGAACGCAACTTCGCGGTACTGATCTTTCGGAAGCTGCCCCAGCGATGTTGCACTCAAGAGAAACTCTGCTGATGTGATCTTCATACAGCGTACGGGTAACACAGGAAGCCGTGAGGGCATCCTCATCACGTGGTGTTATGCGCCCGCCGTTACTCGCGCGGGCGCTTCTGCGGCCTTCTGTTCGGTCGCTTGCTTGTCTTTTGCCTTCTTCGGAGTCGTAGCTTTGACCTTTTTCTCCGTCTGGAGTTTGCCGGAGATTTCTTGCCCCGTGTTGAAATCAACCAGCTCGAGCACGGCAAGCTCCGCGCCGTCGCCCTTGCGCTGGCCCAATTTGACAATACGCGTGTACCCTCCGGGGCGGGCGGCGACTTTCTCGGCAATCGTGGTAAAAAGCTCCTTGACCACCGCACGATCTTTGATCAGGCGTGCAACCTCCCGGCGGGCGTGGACGGCAACCGCGGGCGCGTCGGTGCGCGCGGCGGCATTCTTCGCGCGCGTGATCAACTTCTCGACCACCGTCCGCGTCTCTTTGGCCTTCGCCACCGTTGTGGTGATGCGCTTGTGGCGCAGAAGCTCCGTCGA